>JAJRPG010000078.1 GCA_024280855.1 Planctomycetota bacterium
CCAACGCCATGAATTACCTCATCCTTGAGTTCAATCCTACTCCTCAATCACGCGACTCTAACATTATAACACAATTGCCAAAGAGTTCTTCAACAGGCTGCTAACTAGCTATAATTGAACCGCGTTCCAAGTTCAGAAAGTGACGATCAATAATTTAGGAGGGAGCATTATGAT
Source organism: Planctomycetota bacterium (assembly GCA_024280855.1). GTDB lineage: Bacteria > Planctomycetota > Phycisphaerae > UBA1845 > UBA1845 > JAJRPG01. The sequence continues at coordinate 175 of JAJRPG010000078.1, forward strand.
TCGACTAATTAGTTGTACCTCGTGGCTATTGTTTGCTGGAATAGCTTACGGCGTTCCTTGTCCCCAGGGTGAATGGTGTCAATGGACCATTGCTGAAGGAGGCAACGATCATTGGTATCGATCCACAGGTCAGCCTAAATTGTGGGCTGAGGCTGAGGCTGACGCTATTATCGCTGGTGGTCATTTAGTTACGATAAACGATGCGGCTGAGAATACATGGCTATTTGATAAATTCCCTTATGATGACAGTGTCGCTCCGCCAATCAACCATTGGATCGGCTTTTTTCAGGATACTACCGATTCTAATTTTTCAGAACCGAGTGCAGGGTGGAAATGGGTTGGGGAGCCAAACCTTTGTGGTTGGAATACTGGCAATCCAACGGTTTGCTATACGAGTTGGAGGTCTTCCGAGCCCAATGATGGCAATCCGTCAGTATCTGAAAATTATGCGGAACTTCACTGGGGACCGGGTGCTGGCTGGAATGATAGAGTAGGAGATACTACCCTCTTATGGCATGGACTCATCGAGCGAACCACTTTCCCCGCCGTTCCTGCCGTTTCCGAATGGGGTTTAATAGTGATGCTACTGCTTATAGTCACTGCGGGCACAACAGTCTTCAAGTCGTAAAATCGAATATGGCTTGATCTATGAGTTGGTTTCGTAGGCCGGGTGGCCCGGGTCCTTCTTTTTGGACCTGGGGGAGTCGATGACCGAGCGACTAACGCCGTATCAATTACAGTTCGGCTCCATGCCCGCGCTTCCAGCTTGGGCATGCCACACTGCACACTACACACTATTGACAGGCGGTTGTCACATTATTCATTGCTATCCTTCCCCCACCCTTTGCCGGTAGGCAAAGAATGGGGCACCCGGACTTCGGCGGGCAATCCCGATGTACATCGGGACGCCCTACTTGGCTAGGCTGGCGCATACTATTTCTTTGTCGTTTCTTGCGAACACATGCTTGTTGGCGAAGGCTGGGTGTGACCAAGTGACGCCGCCTCTTCTGTTTAGTTGGTCTAGCGTGGGTTCGATTAACTTGGTTCGACTAATCTCGGTGTAGCCCTCCGGTGAAAGCTTGCTGATGATTAGCTCGCCCTTTTCGTTGAACAGCCAAACGTCGTCTTCGTGTTCGATAAAATGGAACGTAGCCCAGCGTGCTTTGGGGACAACTTCCTGGGATTCCCACACGCGCTCGCCGGTGGCAGCGTTTAGGCAACGCAGTTCGCCGTAACTGCCGCAGCCATAGATGTATTCGCCCTTGAAGTACGGCGTGGAGATGATCGAATGTAAGGCGAGGGTATCCTTCTCGCTTGGCCCGGCGCGTTGCCAGACTTTGTAGGCTGCCGTTTCTTTTTGATCGATTTGAATCATTAGCGATCCATCAAAAAATGTTGTGAAGAACATCTTGTCGCCTTGGATGACTGGGTCTGCGATGCCAATAATCATCTGCTTGGGTGGGTGCGGTAATTTCCAGTGGACCTCTCCGGTTTGTGGGTTTAAGCCAACGATGCGTTCGCCGGTTTTTACGACAAGCACGGATTTCCCGGCTTGGTAGATGAGTTTAGGTGCCACATACGAGGCATTGTCTGATAGCGCTCGCCAGCGTTCTTCGCCAGTAATTTTATCGAAAGCTACGAGGCAAGCGTCTGGCTCTCCTCCGATTTGGACGATAATCAAATTTCCGGCGATGACTGGGGATGCGGCGATGCCCCAGATTGGCATTCTGATGTTATATTCTTTAGCCAGGTTTTTGTGCCACATGACATTTCCGCCAATCGCATCAAAGCAAAACAGGTCGCCCATCGTGCCGAGTGAATAGGCTCGACCATTGTTGATGAGTACCGAGGCGCGAGGGCCTGCGTCGTAGCCAACGTCGCGATAGTCGCAATCGTAGACGTGTGTCCAAATTCTCTTGCCGGTTTTTTCCTCCAGGCAATGTACACGCTCGACCTGTTTTGGCTTTCGCACGCGGTCAGTTATGTATACACGGCCTTTGGCTACGGTCGGGCCGCTGTAGCCGCTGCCGATAGGTGTGCGCCAAACATAATCCATCTGAGGCTTTTCAAACTTGTCGATAATCCCCTTTTCCCGCCAGACGCCGTCGCCCGTCGGTCCACGCCATTTTGGCCAATCGTCGCCCCGGGCGTAGGTCGTAAACATGAGACCGATAACGGTTAGAGCTAAGCTGAGGCGTTTGGCTGGTGATGGTCGGTTGAAATTCATACTTTTTTCGCTCCACAATGTCTGACAAGTCATCAATGGCGTCTATACTAATTCATACGGGATAGACCACAAACATGGCCTGCTTCCCGCTGTGATGTATCGACTAGCCATGATGTTATATAGCGGTTTCGGAATAAGGTTGAGGGGATTTAGCACATTGTACGCCAGGACATGTTTTCAATTTGTCACGATAGCCATCCTGGCTAGCTGCTTTTGCAGTCGCGCGATTGGGCAGGATGCTGGTAGCGATATTGTCGCCCTACCCGGCTCGGATGGGGCATCGGCGGTTGATATTCAAACCGCAAGGCTATGGCGGGACTGGCTAGGTCAGCAGTCAATTCCGGTATCTCGATGTGGCAGTGATTTGAGTCAGGGCACGCTCGTGCTTGATCGGATGACGCCAGAGCAGCGAGCCATGCTCGAAGATGCTGGCTTTGGCTTTTTGCAGCATCTTGAGGAGACTCCGCTTCAGACATCACTTCGAACAGCCTCACAATATTATGATCCTAGTGAGATTGAGGCTTTACTTGCGCAAGTCGAAATTGACTTCCCAGCTATTGCGCGACGGTTTCTTGTTGGCACGACAAGCGAGGGGCGGGGCATTTACGGATTGGAAATTTCCAATAATCCCGGCGTGGATGAGGACGAGCCTGCGATTCAGTTTAATGCGCAGCATCATGCGCGCGAGGTAGCTACTTCGCATGTAGTAATGGATGTGGTTGAGGCGCTGACGAACGGTTATGGCTCGGATGCGCAGATCACTTCCTGGGTGGATAATTACAAGACGATTTGCGTGCCAATGGTGAATCCGGACGGTGTGCAGTATGTGTTTGACGTGAACGGTTTGTGGCGGCGGAATCGGATGGTGCATCCCGGATGTACGGGCGTGGACCTCAATCGAAATTATCCATACCTGTGGGGGCCGGGCTGCGGGTCGAGCGGGTCTTGCAATGATTTATATCGTGGGCCTTCTGCGAATTCGGAATTGGAAACGCAGAGCATGATCGCCCTTGCGCAGCAGTATCATTTCGTCATGGCGACTTCTTATCATGCTTTTGGCCGATTTATTGATTATCCATATGCATGTGCTGATGGCTCGCCCGCGACGCTTATGCCGGAACATGGTGTGATCGATGAAATGATGCGCGGGGTCGCTGGCGGGATTTTTTCCGTCGATGGGGTTCAGTATTCGGTGTTTTCGCCGGTCCCGCTTGGCGGAGTGAACGGGGATGATACGAGTTGGTACTACGCTGGCTTGGGGACGTATTCGTTTATTGTTGAAGTTGGTTCGAACAGTGACGGGTTTGAGCCTATGTTTAGCCAAGTGTCTGGAATTGTGGCGCGCAACCGTGGCGGATGGCAATATATGTACGACAGGCTGGGGCAGGCACGGATGGATGTGCATGTTACGGACGGTTGCAGCGGTGAGCCTATGGAGGCTGAAGTGACGTTGGCTGACTTTGCTTTTGACACCGGAGAGTCGCCAAGACGAACTTTTTTGCCGTATGGTCGATGGACCTTTATGACGGAAGCAAACATGAGCTACACGCTACGGATCTCTGAGCCGGGGTTTGTCACAAAGGATGTAGCTGTCAATATTGGCAACGAGCCTGTTTCTGTTGATGTCATTTTAGAGCGTACTTCCCCGCCACCGGAAGGATGCGCGACAAGTGCTTTGGTTCCTACTATGTCAAACTGGGCAATGATCGTCATGTTTTTGCTGACTGCGGTGTCTGGTTCAATTCTTCTTCGCAGATGTAACGATTGGCCAATCAGGCATTAGCGCAGGTCGATCGAAATTTTTTCTAAAAAGTTTGAATTATAATTTTTCACTCTTGCTAAGCGGATACTTTTTGGTCGTTCAGTGCTCATCACTCGCAGGCTATTCACTGGTAAGAAGTTGCGCGCATTTCACAGGGTAAGACACACTGAACGATTGCTGATTGGGCGTGTCATTTATGAGCGCGCTATGACGCGTGACGAATCCTTAATGGTTGTGAATTTAACCGACTCCGATATACTGGCAAGCCTTATGGCTAAACGAATTAAAAAATCTGAATTACCGGGCGAGCCGGAACCTAAAAGGAGTAATATCATGGCTGGTGAAAAGAACACCTTTGCAACTGTCATCGGACCGGATGCCGTGCTCAAGGGCAATTTGCATTTGACCGATGGTGCTCAGATTCTAGGAAAAATTGAGGGCGAACTCGAAGCTGATGGCGAATTGTTCATCGGTGAGGGTGGCACACTGCACGGGGACGCTCGGGCGCAATCTATCCATATTGATGGACATGTAAATGGTAACGTCAAAGCGGCCTCCAAGATTCAACTTGGCGCTTCAGCTCGGCTAGAAGGCGACCTAGAAACGGCTCGCTTGGAAGTCGCAGAAGGCGCGGTTTTAGTTGGTCATTGCACGGTGGGTATTGATGCCAAGCCAGCGGCTGAGCATAACGTGGTCAAAACGGTCAGTACCTCATCTAAGCCGAATGGTGCGGGCAATAAGCCAAAGTATGCTGAATCACGCCTGCGTTAAGACGCTCTAGTCTTATGTCTGGCTGAGGAATATCAGAATTACTATGGCCCGCGATCAATATTGGTCGCGGGCTTTTTTTGTGTTATGAAACGTGGGAAGATGCGAATATGCAGGACGGCTTGTTTACGACTGTCCTCCCCCCACCCTTCGGGAGCACCCGCAGAATGGGGCACACGACAAAATTTATACGATGACTGAAGGTGCTATATGGGAAAGAAAATGGTGGCGATTGTTACAGCGGCTAGCCAAGGCGTGGGGGCGGCTTGTGCCAAAGAGTTGGCACATAAAGGTTACGAGGTGGCTATCATGTCCCGGTCTCAGGCTTGCATTGAGTTGGCCGTTGAGATTGGCGGAGTTGGCTTGGTTGGGGACGTGACATGCGTTGATGATTTACACGGACTTGTTGATTTAGCGATGAGCAAATTTGGTCGCATTGACGCGGTGGTTAATAACACCGGACACCCGCCCAAAGGGGCGCTGCTGGAAATAAGCGACGAAGACTGGCATCAAGGATTGGACCTTGTCATGCTCAATGTGGTGCGCATGAGCCGATTGGTAACGCCGATTATGCAAAAGCAGGAAAGTGGCGGCGCGATTGTCAACATCTCTACGTTCGCGGCGTTTGAGCCTAGCGAATCTTTTCCGGTGTCAGCGACCTTGCGGGCGGCGCTGGCTGGGTATACGAAACTTTTCGCCGATCAATTCGCTAGCGATGGCATTCGAATGAATTGCGTTTTGCCTGGATTTATGGATAGCTTTCCAACTGATGAAGCCATACGGGCCAGTATACCTATGGGACGGTATGGGCAGGTGGAGGAAATCGCTAAGACGGTGGCGTTTTTGCTTTCGTCGGAAGCGGGCTATATCACGGGGCAAAATATTCGGGTGGATGGCGGGCTGACCCGGTCTGTTTGATCGTAGGAAAACATGAGTGCAAACCAATCTCGTTGACGAAGCGATTTTGTTCGTATGCCCCACTGGGTTCCAAAACCGCGCAAGCTGAAGCATGCGGCTCAGTGAAGTGCTGGCTGCGCGAACGTACGGAGCAATTTCCAGATTTTGTGGTCTGTTGGCTTGGGTGATGCTTGGGCAAAAAGGCGTGTGCGTTTGTTGGCAGAATCGATAATGAATTGAATATCGACATGTAAGATCAGTGGTTTGCGGGTTACAAAAGCATCGATCATATTGATCTTAGCCTTAAACCGCCTAGCCCTCATGTTAGAATCGTCAGCAGTGACTTCAACGGTGATTGTAGAAAAGTCCGGCTTGTTATCATCATCTCCCCAAACGGTACTACACAAGCCTCGATAGTATTTAGTCAACAAGTCTTTCAAAAATTCCGCATCTACTTTGTGCTGGCCTTCCAGTTGCAAGGCGAAAATGTAGGTGAAATACGTTTCGGATTTGGCGTTGAACATGCCCGGCGCGAACCGTAATTCTTCAAAGCCCTTGTGGGAAATGTCAGGGGCAAAGGTGAGAGGAAATTCTATGCGTTCATATTTCCAGTCTTCAGGTGTCTTAGGAAGGATTTCATCAGCGAGGACTATTGGCGCAGACAAAGTCAGCATAACAAGAAAACTGGTTGCCCATTTAGCTAATGTCATGGTTTGATTCCTTATTCAGAGAAAAAACGGAGGACATCACACACGCTTCAAGTTGTGCCCCATTTTGTCCTTTTTCGTTTTTAAGTAGGGCTTGTTGAATTCGTTTGGGGCGATTTCCAATGGTTCCTGTTTGTCGATTGTAATGCCATACACCTCAAGACGATTTACCTTTTTGGGGTTATTGGTGAGTATGCGAAGTTTACGCAGGCCCAGGTCACGTAAGATGTGTGCCCCAACGCCGTAGTCTCGACGGTCGGCGGGAAAACCAAGCTTCACATTGGCTTCGACGGTATCGTAGCCTTGGTCTTGCAATTCATAAGCGCGAAGCTTGTTGTGCAGGCCGATGCCCCGCCCTTCCTGGCGTAGATAAAGCACGACACCTTTGCCAGCTTCCTGGACAAGTTTCATAGCTGCGTCTAGTTGTTCGCCACAGTCGCAACGCCTGGAATGAAACACATGGCCCGTAATGCACTCTGATTCGACGCGAACCAGCACGGCGTCTTCGTGTATGACTGGCTTGCCCTTGGCGTCCAGCTCGCCTATGCCGCCACAACACAATGCGAGATGCGGCTCCGGGTCTACAGGCGAATGATATTCAATCAAATTAAACTCGCCGAATTCAGTTGGCAATTTGATGGACACGCCGCGTTCGACAAATGTTTCTCTTTGCATGCGATATTCAATAATGTCCGCCACGGAGTAAATGCGTATGTCGTGCTGCTTGGCTAATAGTTGAAGGTCTGGCATGCGTGACATTGACCCGTCATCGTTCATGATTTCAATAATGACAGCCATCGGGTCAAGGCTTGCGAGTTTACATAAATCAACTGAGCCTTCAGTCTGACCAGCCCGAACAAGCACGCCGCCGTCCTTAGCCATGAGGGGGTTGATGTGACCTGGCCGAACTAAATCACCTGGTACTGCATCAGCGGCAGCGGCTATCTCAATAGTTTTTGAACGGTCAGAAGATGATACGCCCGTCGTCACACCGAAGCGCGGGTGGGCATCTATGGTCACGGTAAATGCCGTGGCAAATCGCGACGTGTTCTGAGGCGTTTGCATGTGCAAATTAAGTTTTTCGCAGCGGGCACTAGTCATGGGGAGGCACAGTACACCACGACCAACTTTGAGCATGAAGTTGACGGCATCGGGCGTGATTTTTTCAGCGGCCATGACAAGGTCGCCTTCGTTTTCACGGTCTTCATCATCGACCAGAATGATAAATTTTCCGGCGTTTAGGTCTTCAAAAGCCTTCTCAATAGGGCTGCACGGGTTTGCGTCACTCATGATTAAATTTCCTACTGGCCAACAGGATTATGCACGGCTATCACTTCAGATATTAGCCAATCGTGCCATGGCCACAAAGGCGTAATCATAGCGTAAATCGGAGTTTTTTACAACGCGCGGGCTTAACTATCCGACCTATAGGTTCAGTTGACAAACCATAAATAGGCAGCGGCCCAGGGTTATGGCTGGGTTTGGATATTCCCAGTTACGTCGTTGCTGCTGTTCACCTGCCGGGCGGCTATGTGCATTTTAGCGGCACAAGCTGCGATGGCTTCGTGGTCGGTGGGACGCTGCAAAATGTCGTGCCTGCCGTCGGGACTTTGAAAAGCGATTGATGGTAATGTTAGTACGCCGAATTCTGAGATGTGAACTTCGGCGGACCATCCACTGACATCTATCCGGCACATGACCACATCCCGCAATTGTCGGTACACCATATGGTGCTTCAATAATTTATTAATACGGCTCCAGTCATTGGAAAACCGGCGGACATAAGCCACGAGCAAGGGCTTGCCAGATTCCTGTGCCAGACGTTTGGCAGTGGCAAGATTATCAACCCATTCATAATGCGCGCGACGAACGATGTGTGGGTCTAAGGTCGTGGCTTGTCCGGGGTAATCCGATTTTTCCAGGAACGTTTTCAATTGGTCTGTGGTACGAACACCTTCCTGGGCGTGGTGCGAGCCATCTAATCGCACCACGACAACAGAAGGAGCGCGAGTGACGCCGAATTGAGCAATGTATCTTCTATCGAATGAAGACTGGCGATAAAGGCGGCAGCATACAAACTTTTCTAACAGCGGCTTGAGGTCAGCGTCCTTCTCCCAGTCGATAGAGGGATTATGCGCGGTGGGAAGTGAGTTGCCGTAATAGATGAAAAGAGGTTTTGGGCTAATGGCGATGCGCCTTTCGGCGGTGTCATAGTCAGTTGCCCAACCGTTACTGTTGGAGTTGTGGATGGTCGCACAGCTTGAGCAAGATAAAAGCAGCATCAGCCCGATGAGCAACGCTGGCCTATGATGGTTTACATGTCCTCTGTTCGACATATTCAATTACCTCGCATGTAGATTTCTGCACATAAGGGACAATCTCACACGATATCGGCTAGCCAAGCTAACGAGAAAGCCAACATCGTGATGGAGTGTATAAAGAGGTTGTATTGATGACAAGTACTCGCCCATCAGGACAATAACTGGCAGCAGTGCAAGGTGAATTATGGGGGGGGGGGGGATGGCGTGGGTGTTTGAAGAGGTTTTCGAGGTATTGGCTTACTCGCGCTGCATTTCTTCGTCCCGGTCAACGTTTGAGGGGCGATCCGCGCCGGATTTGATGCACAAGTCGTCGCCAAGCTCGTCGGCTAACTGCTCGAATTTGTCCTGACAGCGCACGAAAGAGTCGACAATGGCCGGGTCAAACTGCGTTTCGCGCATTTCTAATATGATGGATTTGGCCTTTTCGTGAGGCATGGATTTTTTATAGACACGTTTCGTAGTTAGTGCGTCATAGACGTCAGCCAGGGCGGCAATTCTTGCCGAAAGTGGGATACATTCCCCCACAAGATTTTCGGGGTAGCCATTTCCATTCCACCATTCGTGATGCGCGCGGGCAACTTGCTGAGCCATTTTCAAAAACGAGACGTCCGGTGCGCGTTCGATCACTGACTGGATGGTAGCCGCGCCGATCTCTGCGTGGGTGCGCATGATAGCCATTTCTTCGTCCGTAAGTCTTCCTGGCTTATTAAGAATATGATCGGGCACGGCAACTTTTCCGATGTCATGTAGTGGCACCGCCCGCTGTAAATCACGAAGAAATTGATCGCTAATGATGGTCTTGAATTGCGGCAACGAACGGAGATCTTTAGCTAATAGTTGGCAAAACTGCATGACGCGGTCAAGATGCTTTCCGGTGTCAGAATCTCGATACTCTGCGAGTTTCGCCATCGCAAAAACGATCGAGTCGCGGGCTTCGTCGCGTGATTTTCTGGTCAGCCTCTCTTCAATGGCTTCTGCAGAAATGCTGGCGACGAGGTCTAAGTATTCAAGCTCTGAAGGTGAAAATGTTCCACCACCCGGCCTTCCAGAAGCGATGAGCACGCCAACATGTGACGCTGAAGTAATTAAAGGTTTGCATATCGCAGGACCGCTTGTGAATAAGCCTATGAGGTCGCGGCCTCCGAATTCTTCCAGTTCCTGCTTAGACTGTAATACTACTGTGGAATGACGAGCCAGTGTATCGGCGATGTTGGACCCATTGCTGATAAGCGGCAAATCACTTTCATCATCAACATCTAAGCCGAGAGAGCATATAACGGTGAAGTCCCCACCACCAATCGGTGCGAGCGCAATGGCAATTCGACGACAACCGGTCAGTTCTGCGGTGATGGATGCTGTCGTTTTAGCTACGGCGTCCAAATTTGATGATGAAGCTAGGCCCTGGCAAAATTCTAGTAGAATGGAAAGTGCGCGGGCTTGTTCCCCTCGAATTCTGTTGCTGTAGGTTAATTCCTTTTTACTGCGATGCACTGCAACCATATTACGGACCTGCGTAACAAATTCGCACCGTTTGTAAGGTTTAGCAACGTATGCATAAACGCCAGCCAACAATCCTGCTTCGATTGGCTCCAGACCAGAATCGGCACTGGCCATCATGATCGGTATATCCCGCGTGTCTTCGTTCTGTTTTAGCCGTCGTGTACATTCAAGACCGTTGAGATTGGGCATTTCGTTGTCGAGTACAATCGCGTCAGGCATAAACCGCTTGATTCGATCAATTGCCTCCAGGCCATCGCAAGCCTCGTCAGTTTCAAATCCTTCATTTTCGAGTATTTTTCTACATAAAGCTCTTATAGATTGGTCATCATCAACTACCATGATCCGAGGACGCACGGCAAGAGCGGAGTCTACTCGATCTGAATCAACAGGTGACACGATCTGATTGGACTGTCGATTTGTTCGCTCTCTGCTTGCCTGGCATACTCGATTGCGCCCGGTTTCCTTTGCCGTATATAAGGCCATGTCTGCTGAGATCATTAATTCGTCAGGCGTGGTCATCCAAGACGATTTACCGGATACGCCCATACTGACGGACATGCGAATGTGCAACTGCTGGATTTGAATCGTGTGGCTGTCTATGCTTCTTCGTAATTTCTCTGCCCAGGCAGCCGCAGCAGATTCTTTCATATTCTGGAGAATGATAAGAAACTCTTCTCCGCCAACACGGGACACGACTCCGCCATCTGTGTTTTGTAATCGCTGGGCGAGTATCTTTAAAACACGGTCTCCCCCATCGTGGCCATAGGTGTCGTTAAATCTTTTGAAATGATCAATGTCGAGTACAATGCAGGATAGCGGCGTATTATCTTTCTCTGATTGAAGCCAACATTCGTGGAGTTTTTCTATAGCTGCCCGACGATTCATCAATCCCGTAAGTACATCGGTGCTGGCTAATGCTTTAAGTTTATCATTGACGTGCAAAAGTTGATCGTTAGAAACAGCTAATTCTGCGTTGACTCGATGATTTTCCAAAGTATGGCGTTCTACATCATTTTGCAGGGAGATTATTCTTTTGGCTGAGCGTAGCCTGGCTATCAATTCTTTAGGGTTGATGGGCTTAGGAAGAAAATCATCCGCGCCAGCCTCGAACGCTTCAATCACCCTGTCAGTACCAGATGTAATAGCTGTCATTAAGACGATGTAGCTGTTACGAATGCCGTCGTGGGAGCGAATCCTACGGCACAACTCTATGCCATCCATGCCTGGCATCTTCCAATCAGTAATGATGACCGGATGGTTTACCTGGCCCAGGACGTGAAGCGCCTCTTCACCACTGCCGGCTACGGTCACCGCGTACCCGCCCCGCTCAAGAAAATCTTTGACCAGCATTGTTTGCGAGGGGGCGTCGTCAACGACAAGAATGCGCATGGATGTAGGGGCCAGTTGAGTCATCATATTTTCGACTTTGCCTCTATACCCAGAATGTCCGTTGACCTTGTGCTGTTCCGACAACACGGCAGATAGATTGAGATGGTCACTATTACATCGTCGATTCTGTGATGAAACTGTGTATTTGCAGGCTATGGTTGGTTGTGATATGCCAGCCCTGGAGCATGGTAAGTCCTCTAATTACAAGTCATCCACATGGCCCCCTCGTACACTGGTGTTTTCCTGAATAGCTATCATGATTTAATCGCCTTTTTTCGGTCGTTATTTAGAGCATGGTACTTGTGGTGTTGCCCCTATGGCCGAGAGGAGGACTCATTACAAAATCCGTTACGCCCTATAATCGACATTTACCGGATTAGGTGTTATCAATCTATATAAAGAGCAAGCGACTGTGCTTCTCTTGAAATTTTGATAAAAGGTTAGGAACCCGAATATGCCAACGGCCTCAGTATCAACGCAAATAGCCACCTCCATGAGAGAGGCTGCGAAACAGTATGAACAGGTAATCAGAGAGGTCGTGGGCCAGGATGCTGTCTCGCTGACGCTTTATGGGCGAGCGACGTCATCGGACTTTGACGAACGGCGACATACCGCTCGTAGCGTCCTGTTGCTCCAAAAGATCGACCTAGCGGTTTTACGAGAGCTGGCTAAGCAAGGCATGGCCTTGGGCAAGCTAAAGTTTGCAGCTCCGGTTATAATGACCCCGGACTATATTAAGGAATCGCTCGATACTTTCCCGCTTGAGCTTCTAGAAATATCTTCAACCGGGATTACGCTTTTCGGCGACAACCATTTTGCTGATCTGAAATTCGAGGATGCTCATGTGCGATTACAGACAGAGCGCGAGATGAAAACGTTACTCATAGGCATGCGTCAAGGGTTATTGGCTTCAACAGGCCAAGAGAAATTGCTTGGCGCGCTTGAAATGGATATTGGCGAAGGATTGTTACGGTCCATGCGTGGCCTGCTCTGGTTGAAAGGGCATCGTGAAGCGATGAATGTTGATGCTCTAGTGGCGAAAACTGAAACGGTAGTCGATGCGAAGCTTATCGGATTGCGGTCGGCGCTGAATCCTTTGGGTACGCACGGGTGGAAAGAATTCAAGCAGCTATACGCTGACGCCGAGTCATTAGGAAAGTTAGCCAATGATCTGTAGTCAACGAAAAGGCATCCTATTCGCGGCACTCTCCTGCGCGATGCTCAGCAGTGTGGCCTTCGCGGAAGTCACCGTTCAAGATACCGGCGCATACGTCGTTGACCAAGCCGGACTTATCTCTGCGCAGGTCGAGCGACAGCTTGATACATGGTTACGCGAGTTAGAGCGCAAGACCACCGCTCAGGTTAAGGTGCTTACTGCGTCTACGACTGATGGCGAGGACTATCGTGGGTTTGGCCAGCGACATGCTGAACTTTGGAAGCTGGGAAAAAAAGGCAAGGACAACGGCGCGCTTATTGTGCTTATCCCTAAAAAGCCGGGCCAAAAAGGCGAAGTGTTCGTTCATACCGGATACGGCATTGAGCCTGTATTGCCCGACTCCTGGTGCGGCACGCTGGCTAGAAAAACACGCGATAAATACTTAAAAGCTGGCCAGATAAGCGACGGCATGTTGGTCATGACCGTAAGCGTGGCAAATAAAATTGCAGATGCCTCGAATGTAAAGCTGACCGGCATCCCGAACTATAGGCATAAGAGCCGGCGTAGAGGCGGCGTGGCGTGCGGTGGGATGCTACCGTTTATCATCATGATAATCATTATGTCATCGTCGAATCGTCGGGGGCGACATCGCGGTCGCTGGGGCGGCGGCGGCTTTTTTCAGGCGATGGTTGTTGGTAGCTTGCTGAGCAGAACACTAGGCGGCGGTAGGTCATCCTGGGGAGGTGGCGGTGGATTCGGCGGTGGTGGTTTTGGCGGCGGCTCGTTCGGCGGCGGTGGCGGTTTTGGTGGAGGTGGCGGTGGTGCAAGCTGGTAATAAGTGCGGTTCTTGTGAAACAATCCTGTCGCGCGGGGCGAGCTTTTGCCCGTCGTGCGGCGCTCGAATAGAAAAAGTCGGAGGCAGTGGTATGAAAATCGGAAAAATTCTAGTTATCATAGCTGGTTCGTTCTTCCTTGGCTGTGTTGTCCTGGGCGGATGCGTATACAGCGGCTTCAATAAAGCAGTAGCCTTGGATGAAAACGTGAGTAGCTCTTGGGCACAAGTTGAAAATCAACTGCAGCGGCGGTTCGAACTCATTCCCAATCTCGTGCAAACGGTCAAAGGCGTAGCTGGTCATGAGAAAGATGTCTTCCTCGGTATTGCCAAAGCGAGAGAGTCATACTTTCAGGCAAAGTCCACGGCTGCTAAAGCTAAATCCGCCGGGATGCTGGGTTCCGCGCTTTCAAGATTGCTGGTATTAAAGGAATCCTACCCACAGCTCAAAGCCAACGAAAATTTTCTGAAGCTTCAAGACTCAATCGAAGGGACAGAAAATCGGTTGAGTGTTGAGCGAAAACGTTATAACGACGCGGTGAAACAGTTAAATACGTTCACCCGCAAGCTGCTAGGCCGACTCTATGCAAGCCTAGCCAGTGTAGAAAAGGCTGAGTACTTCGAGGTGTCCGACACGGCGAAGGTCGCGCCAAAGGTAGATTTCGGTAATGGTTAATGTTGTTTTTCTCCCGAGCCGCGGGCTTCAGCCCGCGCGGAGTCACAAACACCATTGACATGAAAGCGTTCTACACACCGTCATAAAAAGTTGACAGTGAAGGTGTATGCGTCATGGTTGCGGAGGCCAAAAAACGTAATCATCCGAGCCGGTTTTTTCGTCTGGCGTATCTTCCCAGCGACGCGCATGAACACCGCCGTCATCAACACCGTTTTCGGAGACGCTATAGATGCGCGGGCCTTGCGAACTCAAGCGATAAACGAAATCCTCTCCGCTATAAGGATCAATACGGAAATCACCAGACAGACTTTCGGGCAGTTCGTCCAACGATTTAGGCCAGCGATTTTCTTGAGCTTTGAATACATGAACCGCGTAGATCAACTGCGTCGCACGGCGGGAAGCCTCTGCCCGTGTGCGTAGTGTGTAATAGCGACTTAGACCAGGCAACAGCTCTTCCGTAATCGGATTTTCATGAACGAATGTTTGTTCTAATATGTCTATATCAGCCATTCTTATATCTGGATATCCCACGCGCATCATTTCACCAAGTTGTCGATAATAACTGTCGAGCGCGACAAGCGATTTGGTGCCATCTTCAAACGTCAGGACATTGAATTTTTCAATCGTTTCTTCAACCTTATCCTCATCAACCCAAGATTGCGAAATAAATGATTCAATGCGTCGCTTATTGATTATTTTATTTGAATCAGATGACGCAGGCCCGAATAAATACTGCGTCGTATCCATCATCATAGCATGCTCGCCTCGTATCCAAAGCATCGGGTCGCGAACCGTTTGATCGTATTGTTTGAGTACTTCAAACGCATCATTAATCTTATCATCAGGAAATACACCGTACTTTAGTGACGATCGAGCGGTCCTGTGGAGGAGCGAAGTTTCTGCAATGGCTACGAGTTCCTCAATCAGAGTAGCCCCCCAACCTGAATGGTGCGCATTGACTAACGTGGTTCGCCACGCGTCGAGCATACGCGTCGAAGACACTTTCCCCTCAGTTAATCGCCAGGCATCGGATAGAACAGATTTAACAACCATTCTATGGTATGACAAATTCGGCAATAGAAAATTCATTAACAATTTTTCGTAGTCTTCTTTGCCCTCCCCCTCAATACTTGATAGGTATCCGTTATTTCGATACCCATCATAATCTACGGCCTCCTTAAAGCGTGCTCGCAATGCAGTGAACGCCAATCGAGAAGTTTCCCATTTGGGTTTTTCGGCAGGATCCCACGGCCTATGCAGACCGCTAAATTCTAGATCAGCATACATATTGCTTTGATCAGGCCATTCGCCTTCGCCGACAGCCTGGCTAAACGCTTCCTGAAGATCATAAGTACGCCCTGATTCGAGTTCGCTAATGACGGACTTCCACCATTTTACATAATCAACCTTATCTCGAAAATTTGGCATGGGCGCAAAGCCTAGCTCGTCTGAGATTGGCGTGCCATCCGAGTAGGTCTCTGGTGCTTCTATATTAGGATAATTTTCGTTTTCGGGTAATGTAACAGCTATCTCGCCATCATGACTATCAAGGGCGTCAACGACAAGCTCGCCTTTGTTTTCTTCTGTACCAGCATCGTCTTCGAATATTTCCACGTCGTAATTTGAAATCGCCATCTCAGGCTCATCGGCCTTCTCGTCTACATACTCGTAAACCATAACCAAGGCCTGCTTATCTAAAGCTACGACGGCTGGATGACTGCCATCATCAAGACGCATGCCTTCTTCAAGCTTCCACGAACGACCGTTTTTTGATTGTAGAGATTTGATACCAGATTTGTTCCAAGCGTACGCGCGATAGCCTTTGCCGGATTGAACAATGCTACCTTCAAAGTTCACCTTCATTTTCTCGCGCCGAAACACGACGAAACGACGTCCATCAGCCGACACCGCGTGCGAAACTTTGTCAGCATTTTTCTGCGCATGATCTGGTGAACGGCTCGTAAGGTATAAATGCAACCGATCACGAATCCACGCGGTGGAGATGCGGTGCAAACCATCAGCTAGACCTTCAACCCGAAAATAATCATCTACCCGAAAATGAACGCCGTCGCGTGAGATAGCCGACGCGAGAATGGGAACTATTGGATTTTCTTTAGATGCTTTCGTTACAATATCTCGGAAGAAAAATAGTTGCACACGTTCATCCGGCATGAGTACGATCGTGCCTAAAGTGCCATGAACGCGTCGGCCAATCTTATCCCGAATTTGCACCAGCTTAGGTCGAGTCCATCGTCGCCCATCGTTGCGCGAACGCATGGAAACTATCCGCCCGACTTCGCCATCTTTGTCCAAACGCTGGCAGAGAAGAATGATCTCTCCATTGCCACGCCGAACCATACTTGGCTGACCAGCGTCACCGAGCAGTTCTTTTCCCCCATCAACAAAGTCTAGCCCGTCCTGCGACCAAGCAATTCTCAGAGACGATTGGACTGCCTCTTTTTCGATGGCAAAAGCGACGTGGCTACTTTCGGCGACACCAATCAGAAGCGCCGAGACTACAAACAAAATTGTATTTTTACGAACAGATGCGATACACATGCGATAAGCCCCCATATCAATATGCGATTCGTCTCACCAGTATCTCTTGCTACGCCCCCACATAACAAGTGCCAGTCTAACAACACAATTCTAAATTGGCAATCGAAACGTAGGGCAGGCTATTTGCCTGCCATTGATCGCAATACGTCGTCAATCCGACAGTGTCGTAGTCCCGACAGTTCATGAATAGCGCAATGCCACATGTATTGATTGCCGCCGAAAGGATAATTAGCTTTCACGAACGGTGGGCCATGGCCATGCCCAACTTAATTCGCACCATTATTTTATGGGCTATAGTCAAGATATAATACCAATCATAGCCAGCGACTTTGCATCAACATGATTACCGGCTGTACTTAGTCCTGTAATCTTGTTTTGCAAAGATATGGAAAAAACAGCAGAAAACACACAAACACGTGCATACGATGGTAAGGGAAACTTTGTCACAAGAGGGGGAGACAGCCGTGCCATCAGAATACAATAAATCACCAAACGACGTAGCATTCGAATGGCTAACCACGCCGGGTTCCATTCAGGCTGCACAATTAGAGTCAGCTATGCGGCACTACGACAAGCCAGTATACGAACCAGAAGATGTTGGCGGGCATTTGCTAAAAGCCCTATCAATGCCAATGGCCGGGTTCACCGAGGACACGACCAAGCTCGATATGCCTTCACTAGCTATCGCGGTCATAACCTATGCAAGCACGATGGGTTGGGATGTCGTAGAAGAAATCGTTCGGCCTAGCTAGCGCGGGCTGGCGTCTTTGCGCTAAACTATCTCATTAGAAATTGCATCTAAGGGATGCCTACTGTGCCTACAGTCCATCCCCCGCCGTCGCCGCCCAAAGTTCGTCCAGCGTCGGCTCATCACCACATTCCGGACAGCGAGTTCCGCGCAAGCCTGTTAGTAGATAGCCACACTGCAAACACTTTGGCGTCAAGCCATTGACACCCGGCGCAACTTTCATAGGCCAATATCGCACCGTACCTGCCATCCAAAGGCCCCAGCCAATAATGGGAGTGAAATACGCTAAGGTTTCAAATATATTGTTCGATCGACTGACGAGCAAGATAGATAAGCTCGGTGCCATCATCAGTATCATGCCACTTAGAATTGATTTTAATAGAACGCTGGAAGACCAGACCACAGCCCGCCACCAAATCCATAACCAAATTGCAATCATTAACATGGCACACAATGTATATGTGCCAATAATAGCTGGTAGTTCTGGAATGCCAAATATTTCATCGGAAGCAAAAGCTAAGATAAAAAAAACTCCAAACATCGCTGGTAGTAATCCAAGCGAAGCCATGATGCGGGCAACATTTTCAGATAGTCGGCGAGATTTGACATCCACGCTGTCGGAAACTTTATTCATGCTACGCCTTTCCCATGTCCACCATACCCATACAGAAACCCAAATCCATACACCTACGCCAACCTGGAATTGACTCGCACGAAGTTCTTGCTTCATACAGCCGCTATCCCACAATGCTTGCCCGTAAACAACTTGAACGAATGGAATAAGACTTACCATAGCCGTTAACAATCTTTGGCCAAGCGTCCATATGATAACCTTGCGCCAAATTGCGATAACGGTTGTGACCCAGAAGAGAGCTGAGAGCAGATTAAAAGTTCTCACGTCATCCAAATAGAAGGGGGCCAGTAGTTCTGCCGTAAGCTCGACACCGATGCCGGCTAATGCTGGCACGATAGGGATGAGCACCATGGAATAGATTAACCGCCGGGTATTATCACCAGCTCGATATCCACCTTTGATGCTCTTCGTCGCGTCCATATTCCGTTCGCACATCTTCTTAAAAACGCTTCAAACTTGCCCGTCTACTCACCCGACCATAACATCATAGGCTATGAAGTGCAGAGCATACAAATTGGGTGCGTCGTTCCACAAGAAACGACGTTTTTCAAAGCTAGCATTAGCATTATTGGCTGGTCTATGTGCATATTTGCCTGCCTGCAATCCGGATGACACTTCCGAGAAAAAAGATTCTATAACGACAAACGTTACTCCCGCTCTGCCACCGCCACGCGAAGTACTTATTTTTCCTGTAGAGATGCACGTTGAAGATGAGTCATTAAATCAATTCGTTATTGAAGCCATGCAGACCTGCGTCACGGGTGAGTACGATGCGTTTCGCCTAATCTGGAGCGCCCGCGAAGAACCCATGGCCCGTGGCGAATTCGATAAAGGCTGGAAAGCCATCGAGGAAATTAGAGTTCTCGCCCTGGAAAAAGTGAGGTTAGCCCCGGACAAAAATCAAATATCTCAGACGCCTGAACTTGTCTATGCGCTATATGCCAATGTGAAGTTAAATGCCGACCTCATTGCGACACAGCAAAAACCAGAGCGCGATGCGATTTCTATGATTGTCCGCGAGCAGGGAAAATGGCGCATGGCTAAAGCGCCCAAGAAAATGCGTCATTGGCTAAAAACGCTCGTCGCTCCAGCGAAAAAAACAGATAAGCCCCAAGCCGTGCCTGCAATCAAAACTACGCCCATTTCCAAACCAATTACAAATCCTTAATGAATCGCCCGGTAACGCGCGGTTCAGACAATATCAGCTTTGTCAAGGAAAATGTGAAATCAATTCCTCGTACAAAATCCCGGTGTGAGTAGATTATTCATAAATGGCGCGCGAATACGAACAATTCGTCGGCGAAATTATTTTTTTCTTGCAATTGGATTCGCAATAGCGCATAGTTAACGCGAGGCCCTTGGCCTAGTGTTGGGCAAAATTAGTTCAACACCCATACGAGCAGAAGCTCCATGACCGGCAGCGATTCCGGGTCGTTTGCTTAAACGGATGGGGCTTCTTTTATGCGCCCCCACCCGCAAAC
Source organism: Planctomycetota bacterium (assembly GCA_024280855.1). GTDB lineage: Bacteria > Planctomycetota > Phycisphaerae > UBA1845 > UBA1845 > JAJRPG01. The sequence goes on from JAJRPG010000078.1 coordinate 19,832, forward strand.
TTTTAGCTACAAACCTTACATATACATGCCGCCGTTGACGTTAATCACTTGCCCCGTAATGAACGACGCGCCCTTAGACGCTAGAAAGCTTACCGCAACAGCGACTTCTTCTGGTGAGCCTAGCCGGTTCATAGGCGTCATTTTTTTCACCATATCCAAAGATTCCTCAGGCACAGCTGCGGTCATATCAGTTTTGATAAAACCAGGCGCTACAGCGTTGATGGTCACACCTTTTCTAGCCACTTCACGCGACAAGCTTTTTGTAAATGCTATCAAACCACCCTTGGCAACCGCGTAGTTGGATTGGCCAAAGTTTCCCATTTGCGCGACGATGGAAGAGATGTTAATTACCCGCCCCCATTTCGATTCAACCATATTCGGGAGCAGCTTACCAACCAGATTAAACGCACCATCCAGATTAACCATCAGCACTTCATGCCAGTTTTCTCGACTTAACTTCATGAACGAACGGTCGCGCGTGATGCCGGCGTTGTTGACCAGAATTTGAATCGTCCCAAGTTCCTCCTGGGCTTTTTCGATCATAGCATCAGTCTGCTCGCATTTGGAAACATCAGCTTGCAAAGCGATAGCCCGTCGCCCTTTCGCTTGAATCTGCTCCACAACCTTTTGGGCAGCCTCTTGATTTTTTACATAGTTGACAATGATGTCACTACCGGCATCCGCCAGCGAAAACGCGATGGCACGTCCGATACCTAGAGATGCGCCCGACACTAAACTTACAGTACCCTTTAATTCCATGATTACTCTCACGATGTGTTGAACAGAGACGAACAACTAAAAACGTAGACTTTGAAAAAATGTACGAGAAAAAAATTATGCTTTAGGATGCCATCCAGCGTCCGCCCAAAGCGATCCACTTACAGAAGAATTTTTCAGCATGAAAACAATAGCCCCAGCAATCTCATCGGGACGTATTAAACGACGCAGCTGTGTTTGTGGCAATATGTGATCTCGAACCAAATCTTCGCCAAGCGCACGCACCATCGGCGTATCCGTATAGCCCGGATGAATGATCGCGCACCGAACGCCGTGGTAAATCGCTTCCATAGCCAGCGTTGACTGCGCACCTTCCAGCCCTGCTTTAGCCGACGCATAAGAAATTTGTCCGCGATTCCCAGCCGAGGAGACTGAGCCAATCAATACAATCGCACCTTGGACCAATTCCTCAGGCTGCCATTGCTTAACACCGCGTTTCGCACGGTCCAATGCCACAGAAGCTACCGTTCTCATCGCCCAGTAGATAGGCGCGATAAGATCAACTTCCATCACCCGTCGAAAGTTTTCTTCAGCATACATAGAAATTTTTGGTGAGCCATCACTCTTATCGATTTTAACACTCAGACGGTCTTTCACGATACCCGCAGCCGGCACGCACAAACTCACCACGCCAAACCGGCCTTCCATATCCTCGAAAACGCTTTCACGAAATGAGGTATCAGTCACATCGCCACGAAAAGGAAACAATAAATCACGACCAGCTTCTTTGTTAATTTCTTTACAAATCGAAGCCGTGTCGTCATTCATGTCAACCACAGCCACGGCTTTGACCTGCTCGTGAGCAAGTTGCTGACATACCGACCGACCAATGCCGCTGACACCACCCGTAATCACCGCGACTTTATCATTCAGGTCCATAACAAGTCTCCAAAATAATTATCCCACCGAGCCGCGGGCTTCAGCCTGCGCGGACGCGAAAGTGTTAATGTCCCTCGTAAGATCAATTACCCACACGCGACTTTGCCGTTGCTAAAGTGTATCAGACCTCTCTGCCAGCCACGAAGTCGCCTCAGGCCATAATTCTCGATGGGCACGAGAACCCACAGCCAACCCAATGTGGCCAGCTTTCAAATTTATCCATTTATGATCTGTCGAGCCAATGACATCATTCAATGGCTTACTTAATCCGCAAGGTACCAGATGATCCATCTCGGCGGTGATATTTAGAACCGGGCATGTAATCTGCTTCAAGTCAACCAAGCGATCGCCAATTTTCAACTCGCCCTTAATCAACCGATTTTCCTGCATGCAATACTTGACGAACTCCCGAAACATTTCACCAGCCACCGGAATGTTGTCGTTTAGCCAAGCTTCCATCGCAAAGAAATCTTCGAGGAATTTTTCGTCTTCCATTTTTTCATAAAAATTGACGTATTTTTCAACATAATTCGAGATGGGCTTTAATAACTCAAACGAACTCTGAAGCATATCTGCCGGCGCGTTGCCATGCACATCAATGAGCTTGTCTACGTCAAAATATTTTTTATCCAGCCATTTCGCCAGCAAGTGGTCCCGCTGAGACCAATCCACCGGGGCAGCTAGCATCATAAGGTTCTTAATTTTTTCCGGGTGCAGTGCCGTGTACATGGCACTCATAGACCCGCCCATGCAATAGCCCAGGATATTAATCTTATCGCAGCCACTGCGATCTCGAACCTGGTCCACCACTTTGTCGAAA
>JAJRPG010000079.1 GCA_024280855.1 Planctomycetota bacterium
ACAGGACTCGAACCTGTGACCTCCGGGTTATGAGCCCGACGAGCTGCCAACTGCTCTACCCCGCATCAGGGAAGGGGAGAGTACGGAATACCGCCTCTCCCGTCAAGGCACGATCGGCAAAGATGTCATCTAAATTAACGATTACGGATTCGTCGAAATTGCCATTTGGAAAACTTGGCGTAACGAAAAATCGCGACAATAGGGGCGAAATTTACAAACCACTTGGCTAGTTCGTAGAAAAGCTTACAGTAGCGGTATAGCTTTTTAGGCGCGTTACGAAATCGCGTGAACCTTGTGGTTTTTGGCTGTTTTGCATGAGGATACACATATGAACGTCATGGTAATTGGAGGCGGCGGGCGTGAACATGCGATAGCTTGGTGTTTGACCAAATCACCTCGAGTGCGAGAAATTTTTTGCGTACCGGGTAACGCGGGTACGTTAGGCATCGCTACCAACTTGGACGCAGACGTTTCTGACCACTCAGCCCTCATCGATTTAGTCGAAAAACATAACATTGACCTCACAGTAGTAGGTCCGGAAGTCCCCCTATGCGCTGGAATTGTTGATGATTTCCACAAAGCCGGATTACGCATCGTAGGCCCATCCGCAGCCGCTGCGAGGATTGAGGGCGATAAAGCCTACGCAAAAAAAATAATGAAAGCCGCGCATGTCCCCACGGCTGAGGCTCGCGTTTTTGAACGTATTGAAGACGCCAAGCTATACGTCGAAGCTCGCGAGCATGGCTTTGTCGTCAAAGCATCAGGTCTCGCCGCCGGGAAGGGCGTTTTCGTATGTCAGGATTGCGAGCAAGGCCTACTAGCCGTCGAGCAGATCATGGGCGACCGTGCGTTTGGCAAAGCTGGCGATAAAATTATTGTAGAAGAACTGCTGAAAGGGCAAGAGCTTTCCGTTTTCGCGTTAGTCGAAGGGCGGAATATATACATGCTAGCCACCGCTCAAGATCATAAAGCCATTGGCGATGGCGACGTTGGCCCCAATACCGGTGGCATGGGTGCTTATAGCCCCGCGCCAATAGCCACGCCGTCAATCATGACTATTGTCGAGCGAGATATTCTGGTGCCGCTCATCGACGCGATGAACAACGACGGCTCTCCGTATCGAGGTATCCTATACGCTGGCCTTATGCTCACGCCAGGTGGACCGAAAGTTTTGGAATTCAACTGTCGATTCGGAGACCCCGAAGCCCAGGCCGTTCTCATGAGATTGGAAAGCGACGTCCTGGATATTTTTGAGGCACTTGCTGACGGGGATATTTCTACATTGGATATACGCTGGAACGAAAAGCCTGCGGTCTGTGTGGTGATGACCGCCAAAGGATATCCTGGTGACTACGAAAAAGGTCAGACCATCGAAGGATTGGAATCAGTCGATGCGATTGAAGATGTGCAAGTTTTTCAAGCTGGAACCAGACAGATTGAGCAGTTCATTGTGTCCAGCGGGGGGCGAGTCCTAGGCGTGACAGCCATGGGACACGACATTGGCGAAGCCAAACGTCGCGCCTACGAAGCCGTCGAAAAAGTACACTTTAACGGCGCTTACTATAGACGCGACATAGCTGACAAAGCAATTCAAGCGGCGTCATCCAAAAACTAATTCAGAAGACACTTGCACACAAAGAGGCCACGCGTCGATCCTTCGCCGCGCGCAGCCATGAAGCCTACAGTAAGTAGGGCCAATGGCGAAGAAGACATCTGCAAGCTGGCCTGCAAGACATCCACCAAATTGTAATAGCGTAGCACCGCTGGCGATGCAAATGATTATTCTGACATTGCGTGACATAGCAATCTCCTACTTTGATAAACTAATTGACGATTCAATGATGCGCACGCATTTCAAATTATGCGACACCAACGCAGGGCATAAGGCGACAACAAGTCGCCACACCCATCGACCATTTACTGATTAAGCAGAAATGGCGTTGCGATATTTAGTAGATAAGTTTCTGCACAGCTCGGCAGAATCCCCAATAGTGTAGCCGTGCAAAGCACAACAGCATATTTATAAGCTCGTTTCATTCGATACCTCTCGTTGATGTAGCTATAATTTTTTATTAAATTCTATCGATTACTCGGACAATCAAATTTCTGTATTAGAATCGTATAACGGTATTCAGCGTAATCCGCTGGCTCATCAGATTCTCGTCCTGACTTTCGAGTGGAAATTCATACGTTAGACCCACGGAGATATTCTCCATTGCCTGCCATCGAAAACCAACACCCGCCGAGAAGAAGTCTTTCCCTTTGGCGTTCGCTGCTCCAAGACTGCCCACGTCTAAATAGTCTGTACTAAGCGGAAGATTATCTGCATTGGATAGCCAGTGGATTCCGTGAACCTCGATGAGTGGTCGAAATGTGTCTGTCAACTCATAGTCGAGGTGCATATTCCAAACCAAACTATAGTTGGCATCATGACGGTCCAAAGGCAATCGCCCGGTAACCGCGCCAAGGAAATGCCACTTGTCCCACCCCTTACCAAAACTGATGAAAGGGCTTAGTTCCTGACTTTCACCACCTTGAAACACGTCGCTGGATCCATTGTTCCATTCCCATCTCATACCAACAGCGACGAGAGACTGATTCTCAGGGTCGCTATGAACAAGATATTTCAAGCCGACGTTAATATCATTCCAGCCATCCCCGGCTGATGTGATACCCGTATCGACCCAGCTATAGCCATCCTTGGTTGCAATAAACGCCAGCCGTTCTGTGAGCGCGACGCGAATCTCAACGGCAGCGACTTGGATTTGGCCACCTCTCAGGACGGACTTGTTAGGTACGTCGTGATAAATGTATATAGGACGCAACTCAGTCTGAATGAACGGGTCTTCAAACTGTAGAGGCATGCCCACAGGGGATACAAAATCCTGATGATCTTTCATACCAGTTAAAAAGCCAGGCCACATTTTCGCTTCGATGTCTGTGACCCATTTCGGGTGAGTCCTACCCGTATACATCGAGCCTGTACCTTGATCTTGTGTAACATTATTCAGCGTAGCCAAATCAAGCGACAACGCACTGGTCTCATCTGCCTGCGCGAGTGAGGCGTAGGCCACGACGCATAACAGGGCGAACACGACAAATTGTCGTCGAACGCAGCATAGAAAATTCATGCTCTTCTGTCCTTTCCGGAGTTGAAAAAATCAGTTCAATTTTCAAACGTACGCCTACACCCTATGCGTAAGCACCAAAGCTATCGGTCGTTAGCTATGTTTGACTTAATCTGACAACACAAATTGCATCAGGAATTCAATTTGCGAAAATGGGCAAAAAAGCTCAGATTCGATGTTTACGGTGCTGGTAGGGCTGTTTCACCAGGCTTGATAATCGAATAATCACCTTAAATCAGAAGCTTATTTTGACGGAATAGCCAGGAGAAAAGAGAAAATATGCCGGGCTGATGGCATGAGGTGTCATCAGCCCGGCATGATTCCGGCTGGTCGTTACGACTGAACATTAATGCTACGCGGCAAGACCTGCTTAGCCTTGGGGAGAACAATCTTCAACACGCCATTGTTGAGGGTAGCTTTCACCGACTCCGTATCAATCTCGATGGGGAGTTGAATCACGCGAACAAATTCACCAGTGGGACATTCCTGCTTGAGAAATGAGATGTCTTCAGCAACATCGGGGCGTTGCCCCTTGATCGTCAATTCGTTATCGAGAACCAATACCTCCAAATTGTCCATCGACACGCCAGGAAGTTCCGCCTCGACAAACACCGAGGTTTCATCCTGCCATACATTCAGAGCAGGAGTGGCAACTTTGTCTTCCAGGATGCTGCCACAACCAGTAACCAGATCACCAAACAGTCGATCGAATTCATTGCAAATACGTGTCGTAGGTATGGCACCTTTTAGTCTAATCATCATGTCTTTTCTCCTCTATCTTTTAGTTTGTACAATAATCCACAAAACCCGGCACGCATAACAGTGCCACGGTTTTGACAGTCAAAGACCATCGCTTTGGCCTAATACAAAGAGGGAGTGCAAACGGTATGCCAGTCGCACCGAGTAGCTCTATTGGTCGCTAAGGCATGGATTCTAAAGGGTTTACAGATAAAGCCGGAATGCGGGATATCTCAAAAATGCCAAAATGGCACGACGGGAATGGCAGTTGGCAGATGCGCCGCCAGGATGAGCCCTAGCTGAGATTTCACTGATCGCTCAGCACTTCCAGGCCAACTATTGTCACATCGTCGCTGGGATTAAGTGACCCTTTATCCGCATCAAGAAGTGATTCAACATGTACGATCAAATCGTCGATGTGCCTATGCGCCGACGATTCAAACACCCGGTGAAAAGCCATAACGTCTAGTGCGTCATCCCCGTCACTTTGAAACGCCAGCTCCATGCCATCCGTATAAATGAGCAGCTTGTCTCCAGCATGAAGTTGTGTTTCGACCATCGGAAATTCCTGATCGTTCATGATACCAAGCAGCCCGCCAGTAGATTTTATTTCCGTAATCAGCCCAGCAGGCGAAATAAGCAGCGGATAAGGATGCCCACCGCGCGCAATCTGCAGTGTCATGGTGCGATGATTTATCATGCCGCAGCAAGCCGTGACGAATTGGCAATTCGGAAGAGACTGGTCAGCTAGTGCATCATTCAGAATCGACATCGTTTGCCCAGGATCAAGCACTTGATAATCAGCCCCGCTCACTTCCTTGGTGACAATCGACCGCTTCACAAACATCGTCAGCAGGCTAGCAGCGACACCATGTCCAACAGCGTCAGCCACATAAAAAGCAGTGTGTTCTTCATCGACCCGGAAAATATCAAAAATATCACCGGACACCCAGGAAGCAGGGCGGTACAAGGAAGCAAAGCGCAAATTGCCAATGGTGTGCTGAGATTTCGGCAGAAAATCCCGTTGCAATCGTGATGCCAGCCTCATCTCCTGATCCAGCTCACGGAAATGATCGTCGATCCGCTTGCTCATCCGCTCCATCGAGCGAATTTCCTGCTCTAATTGGCGAAGGTGTTTGTTATATCGCTGGATCATCGCAAACCGGCCCTGAAGCTCGTCTGCGGAAATATCAGAGGCAATAAATTCTACAAAATCGCCCACCGATGGAGGCTGCGATGTTTCTGCGGGGTCAACGAGTATGAGTGTCGAAATTTGCTTGCTATCAGCCAGTCGTAGCAACTGACTTCGAGCCAGCCTTCCAGAGCTATCCTGACTCGTATTTTGCGAGCCTGTCAGGAATATCGCGTCTACGTCGCCAATGCGCGTCTGATCCAAAGCCTCCGCAAATCCCGAAGCCGTAGAAATCTCCCAATGGGCATGAGCCAATGCGCCAGCCACAGACGTGGGCATTTTTCGAGATGCTTCCTGGACGACAATCGCGCGCATAACATGATCCGAATAAGAGGACATCACGGACTAACCAGCCTGCGAAACTCATCCACAAGCCAACATAATAAAGGCTTTTGAAAGGACCAATTACGAGCCGGACAGTGATCCGTCGGTAGGTTATGGCTTGCGCTTTAAGACCGACGCGGGAAGCTTCAGCGTCGTTCCTTTTCGGACGTTCAATGCAGACAATCGTCCGCCATTAAACTCAATAGCAAAGCGGTAGGGGGCATCAGGCGGGTACTGATTGATGCGGTCATCCAGAGGAGTCATGGTATATGTAGTCACAACCACGCCCTCGCTATCGACGTAAGCGATGTCCAACGGAATGATGGTGTTTTTCATCCAAAAGCTATTTCGTACAGAGTGATCGAACACAAAAATCATACCTCGCTCAGTACCATCCGATAACGGAGCCATCTGTTCGGTCGTGATAAACATCAAGCCTGTATTACGTTCCTGCGAATCATTAGCCACCCACAACTGAAAAGCTTGATCGCCTATAGACATGCTCACCGTGCCCAGCTTATCAAGTTCGTTTGGCTCTGTCGGAGCGCATCCCATCATGAGAAAAGTCATCATAGATATGGCTAACCTTTGTGTTCGTCGTGAAATCATCTCAATTGCTCCCGCTTCTTTGTAGAAGCTATCGTTCTTCCCGTAATCCGCCAACCCGTGCTTCGATGGCTAATTGGCGTCGCGTATACCGAACATCTTTCAAAGCCAGCAGGCATAGCCAAAACTGAAGCAGCAGCATCACGGCCCAATACGCTGCGTAAGTGCGCGGATGGTCCGGTATATCGACCACATAAATCCCCAGCACGAACATGACAGCGATCAAGCCGCCAATAGCTGCCCCTAGTGGTCGCCAGGGCTTCGATGAATCATCCGCCAACGTCGTGCCTTGTCGCTCAAACATAGGCCTCAGCGTATACATCGCTACACCCACGACCCCCACGAGCAATATGATGACTGAGAATAGTAACTTAAACAAAGTCCCGACCTTCTCTATCGCTTATGCGTGCGCATGATCCCCATGCACATCTCCACAAGTATTCTAGCTGGAAATTTCAAGACGCCAAATGGACCAAGCGAATTATATGGGATAGGGTGGATTATCGGGCAATAAGAGCTGTTTCGCTTTTTCCCAATCGAGCCAAGGGCTTCAGCCCGCGCGGAATTAAGAAGCTAATAGCCATGAAAAATGTAAAAAACCGCGGTATGCGTCCGCCTTGAGACTAAAACAGCGGATATAAAAACGGAGCCAGCGGCGACGAACTAGCAAAGACCAGCAGCGCCCCCACAACCAACAGCACCATAATCAGTGGGATCAGCCACCACTTCTTTTCCTGCTTAATAAACAGTAGAAATTCTTTTACAAGTGATTGCTTAGCCATGATCCTGATCTCTTAATAAAGGCCGCACGAGGCAAACCGTAATTGAACATAACTCATCGCGTGGCACGGGTAAGCACCAGCTTACCCGTGATATTCATCGAGCCAACAAACTTACTATCGACCACCAGCCTGCTGTGCCAACAGCGACGGCGCTTCAAGCTCAATACTACGCTTCATCCCAGCTTCGTAATCTACCGGGCTGGGCTTTTCTGTCACGATATAATCGCCCGCGATCAACGCATCAATGCCCGTATTCACAAACGTATGATACGCATCTTCCGGCGTACACACGATAGGCTCACCGCGAACATTAAACGACGTATTGATAACCACTGGCACGCCGGTTAGCTCACCAAACTTTTTAATCAGATGATAATACCGCCCATTATCCTCAGCCGTGACCGTTTGCACACGCCCCGTTCCATCCTTATGCGTCACCGCCGGAATGATTTTCCGCTTTTCCTCACGCACTTTAGGAACCAACAACATGTACGGCGCGTCCATCCCTTCAGGCATTTCAAAGTATTCGTGGGCACGCTCTTTCAAAATAGCCGGGGCAAAAGGCCGAAACGCTTCTCGGAATTTCACCTTCGCGTTAATGACATCCTTCATCTTTTCGCTACGCGCATCGGCTATGATCGATCTCGCCCCCAGCGCGCGAGGCCCAAACTCCAATCGATCCTGAAACCAGCCAATGACTTTGCCGTCCACCAGCATCTTAGCCGTCTTCTCAATCAGTTCGTCCGAGTCACTACATAATTCGTATTGAGCACCAGCCCGGTCTAGTGCCTTCTTGATCTCATCATTACTAAACTCAGGCCCCCAAAGAGCGTGAGTCATCGTAAAGGTGCGCGGATTTTTCAGCACCGTATTGTAAATATAAAAAGCCGTCCCCAAAGCCCCGCCGGAATCACCAGCCGCAGGCTGAATGAAAATCTCGTCGAAGTCAGTTTCCTGCAAAATCCGCCAATTAGCTACGCAATTCAAACCAACGCCGCCCGCCAGGCAAAGCTTTTTCATGCCCGTCTCGCGCTGCACATGGTTGGCTAACTTGACCATGATCTCCTCGACAACCTTCTGACCAGAGTGAGCTATGTCGCGATGGAAATCGTCCAATTCCGTTTCAGTAGGGCGTTGAGGACGGCCAAAAAGTTCCGCCCACTTGTCGCCGTTGATCGTATCAGTCGTCGAATAAGTGTGCGCAAAATAATCAAGATTCAGCCGCATACTGCCGTCATCTTTGATGTCCACAATTTCGTGAAATTTATCGACATAAGTAGGCTTGCCATAAGGCGCAAGCCCCATGACTTTCCACTCCGCATCATTCACCCGAAAGCCAAGATACGCGGTAATCGCGGAAAACAGCAGCCCGATTGAATGAGGGAACCGCATTTCTTGCCGCTCCTCAATCTGATTCCCTCGCCCAATACCCCAGCCCGTCGTCGTCCACTCGCCCACGCCATCCGCCGTAATAATCGCGGCTTCCTCAAACGGAGAAACAAGAAACGCACTGGCCGCGTGCGAAAGGTGATGCTGACAGAAGAGAATCTCTTTATCAATCCCCAGCTTTTTCTGAATCTCTTTGCCAATATGCAATCGGTGCGAAAACCACAAAGGAATCGCCTTCAGCCAAGCCTTATAGCTCTTGGGCCAGGTGGCGAGAATGCACTCTAAAATACGGTTGAATTTCACCATCGGCTTTTCGTAAAAACCAATATGATCAACTTGGTCGATGGTGATGCCCGCTTCCTTGAGGCAATACTCGATAGCCAAGGATGGGAAATCGCTGTAATGCTTCTTGCGATTGAATCGCTCTTCTTCCGCAGCAGCTATCAACTGACCGTCAACAACGAGTGCCGCGCCAGAGTCATGGTAGTAACAGGATATACCTAAAACGATCACAATCGAATTCCTCTTGTTGCAAAGTTAAGGCGATACTCAGAACGTGCGACGCATGCGCTCTATCGTAGGTTCGTAAGGTTTATAATCTTCCCAATAAGTGTCTTTGCCTTCGTTCTTAGTCCGAAGCGGGTCGGACCGACGAACGATAATCGCAAAAACTGGGAGCAGCAAAAAGTATAGCACGCTTAGCGCCACCTTGCTCATGAAAAGACCGACAGGCGTCGCGATGCTCATCCAGGTGACATACACCGGCTTAGCTACGCCCGGCATCCCATGTCCTAAAATCGCAAGAAATAGGCCCAACCCAACAAACGCAATAGCCATCAATTGGTTGCGTGATGCTGACCAATTCAAAACGCTGGAATCACCAGACTTAATCCAGGGTAGCACCCACAAAATAATCGCCAGCGTGCCAAAGCCAATGATCATCGCAGTGCCAAACTTTTTAAGGTCTTGAGGAGTCGGATTTTTATTAACCGTAAACATACACTCACATTTCCATTATTAAACGTATAGCACAAGGGCCACCGCCGCTATCTGTCATTCCCGCGCAGGCGGGAATCCAGTTCCGACACCGCGACACGGCATTACTCGCTGAAAAGCTCCGCCGCGTCCAGTTTTTTGAACAGAATGACCGCTTCGCCCAAAGCCTGGCCATCCGACATCTGACAATTAGCAAATGACCACTCACTATATGTATCGTCCAAATGGAGCATTTCAGCACATTTTTCAGCCGTGGAAGGCAAGAAAGGTGCGATGAGCGTCGTCAACGCCCTACACGTCTGAAGGCATACATTTATCGCTCGCCCGCAGGCCACCATATCGGTCTTTCGAGATAGGAACGGCTTGGTCTGGTCAAAGTAAACATTACCGGCCCTCGCCAACGCCATCACCTCGCTCATCGCCGCCTTGAATTGGCAGGCATCGAGCAGCTTACCAACCGACTCCATTGAGCTTTGGCACAACGCGATTTGAGCATTATCCACATCATCCCGATCGCCAACCGCCGGAACCTTGCCCTCAAAATATTTATGTGTGAACGTCATCGTTCGATTATAGAAATTGCCCAGTGCGTTCACCAATTCGCCATTATTGCGCGTGACAAAATCATCAATATCAAAAGCCGTACGCGAAGATTCAGGCGCGACAGCTGTCAGGTAATATCGCAGCGGGTCAGGATCAAATCGTTTCAGAAAATCCTCAATCCAAACAGCATTACCCCGGCTCTTACTAATTTTTTCTTCTTCCTTGCCGGGGAACTTGATATTCATAAACGAGTTAGACACGACATTGTGCGGCATCTGATATTCGCCGCGCTCGCCCTGAATACTGTCACTATCATGCGTAGCCAATATCATCGCAGGCCAGGTGATGGCGTGAAAAACGATATTGTCCTCTCCGATAAAGTGAACGATTTTGCAATCCGGGTCTTTCCACCATCGTTCGTAATCGCTCTCGCTCTCACCAGCTTTTTCGCACATCGCTGCTGTGAAAGAAACATATCCAATAGGTGCATCGAACCAAACATAAAGCGATTTTCCCTCGGCGTCGGGGTCATCAAGCGGAACCGGCACACCCCAGGTCAGGTCGCGCGTCATAGCCCGCTCAGGCAATCCGTCGGCCTCGATTCGCCCGAGCGATTGGTTTATCACAATCGCCCGCCACGTTGCCCCGTCCGTTTGGCCATCCTTTTTCTCCGCCAACCAGGCAGTAAGTTTGGGTTGTAATTGATCGAGTCGCAGAAACCAATGAATCGTCTCGCGTAATTCCGGCGTTGATTCCGTCAGCACACTGATAGGATTGATAAGCGAAATCTGATCCAGCGCTCGGCCACAACCTTCGCATTGGTCGCCGAAAGCCTTATCGCTGCCGCAATGCGGACAAGTCCCACGCACAAAACGGTCAGGTAAAAACTGCTCGGCTTGGACATCGAAAAGCTGCTTACCAGATTTCTTGGTAAACATGCCCTTGTCGTGAATTTTCAGGAAAAACTCCTGGCTAAATTTTTCGTGATTAACTACGAAGTCAGGCTGATGCGTCCCGCCGTAAATATCGAATTTAATGCCCAGCCCCAAAAAATCAGTCTGCTGAGATTGGTTAAAATGCGCCGTCAGCTCCTCAACATCTCGGCCTTGCTGACGGGCCGTTCGAAGTGCAGCCACGCCATTATCGTCGCTTCCACAAATGAATCGAACCTCATTTCCGCTAGCCCGAAGGTATCGCGAATAAGTGTCAGCAGGCAAATAAGCCCCCGCGATATGGCCTACATGAAGTCGTCCATTAGAATATGGCAGGGCAGCGGTGATGAGAAATCTACGTTTTGACATAAGGCTATCAATGCTAACAACACAGGAAATACACTTTGGCGAGATGCGAAAACGCGATCTCAACGAGGCGGGATTGTAAACGAACGGGTTGCCTTGACAAGAAAAACGAGCAGAATAGCGCGGAATTAGTCGATACGCACATTGTCTTTGACGGTATCGGACGTGTGAGGCTATAATTACGCGAGGCAGGGTGGCCCCGCGATGGCGGTCCGATCGCTTTAAGGAGCTAGTAATGCTGGCCAATCAAACTCTATTTCTCGCATGGATGCCGGGCGGTATCGAATGGATCGTCATTTGTATCGTGGCTTTGCTCGTCTTTGGTCGGCGCTTGCCAGATGTCGCCAGAAATTTGGGAAGAAGCATCGTCGAATTCAAAAAGGGCATCAAGGACGTAAAATCCGATATGGACGAGAGCGCCCGTCTTGAGGCTACGCCGCCGCCGTCGAAAATCGACGACCAGTCCAACAATCAGCATTCGGCCTAATCCGCTATTGTCGCTTTCCTCTAATTTCCACTATTTAACCTATCCATAGCTGGCGTGGATGCGCTGATTTTACCCACATAATAAAAGCCATGGTAAGCTTCACCATCCCAATCGGCTCGTCGTTCAATAAACGGTTTCTCTCCTCGGTCTACGCCCCTTAATTGCATAGGGCCGCGACCCTCGTTTGTGCTAAGCCATGCCGATCCATCACTGTGGGAAATGTCGAGCGAGATAGTTTGCCTGTGACTTTTCATGATATGCCAGCCCATATAGCGTTGAGAATTAATTCGGGCATGTAGGTTGCCGGTTAGCACAAAATATACAGATTCGGGAGATCGCTGAACGGCTGACAAAATATTATCCGCCATGATCTTGTCTCTATTATGTATATTACCTTTCGCCATGTCATATAAAAATATGTCAACATCATGGTTTGATTGCTTAAGCCTGCGAATTTTATCGAAAAGAGCCACCATCGCTTGGCTGCTTCGGCCATCGCCATAAGACCAAAATTCTCCCTGTATCAATTGTTGCACTGCTTTCTCATCGCCCGAAGATGACAGGAATGCATCAGCATTTGGCTGAAGGTTAATTGGTATTTCAAGGCCAAGTCGGACTTTCTTGTTAGATTCAACGGCACGCTCGACCATCTTGCCAACAAATGCTGGGGCTTCCGTAGTTCCGTGTAATTCGCCAAAAATTGTCAGCAATCCGGGTTTCATCAGCCCGGCATAGCCGCGTATGCTTTTGCCATGACTTTTCGCGCCGTCGGCAGGGGGCGGATTGCCCTTAGCGGTGCGGCCTTTTGATTGGCGGTATCTAGCGAATACGCTATCGCTACGAATATAAAGATCGGTTCCTGAAGCCGTTACCGGAGTCCAACCTTGGCCACCAACTTTGGGCTTGAGAGGCGGCCAATATTTGGTTTCTGTCGCTGAAGCCGAAAAAAAGCTCACTTTACCGCTATCTCGGCCGACGAATGCTATGCGATCGCCTATCAACGTAAGGGAACCCTCTTCAACCTCCTGTTTCCATTTCAGATCGCCATTCGATTCGTCCAAGCACACTACTCCGGATTTTGTTGATCCAAAAAGCAATCCTTGATGACCCGCAAATGAAGAGCCGCTGCCAATCAGGTCTTGGTTTACCCAAACCTTACGAACCTTCCATGATTCGCCTTCGCGCTTGCATTCAATGACCATGTGTTCGTTGCGCATGGGTAGGAATACTCTATTGTTTTCCAGCGGTAGGGCAGTGGCCCACGGGTCAACTTTGCTTGGCAGAGACCACAACAATTTCCCATCGGATAATCGAACTGAGAAAACGCGATTCTGGGCGATAGCTATAACTTGCTCTACACCATCAAGAACGGCGAGCGCAGGAGAGCTACTATCAAACAAATCAGATTGCGAAGTCCACAATACTTTTCCGTCTTTAATGTTTAATGCTACTACGGATTTACCATTAACTCCGCCGGCAAGAACTATGAGGCGATCCCGGACAAGAAGAGGCGAGGCTGCAACGACTCCCTTTTTCGTTCCAAAATCTTTTGTCAAATCTCGATGCCAAATAGGTGAACCGTCAGCAAGACTTAGGGCATGCAATTCCCCTTCCCCACCTACTGCGAAGATGCGACCATCACCAACGGCCGGGGTAGCACAAGGTCCATTCGAAGAGGCAGGGCCAATGGGGCGTGACCATAATTTTTTTCCGGTACGCGCGTCGAGCAGCGCAACTTTTTCAAAATTATTATTTACATAGGCTGCGATTAGGCGTTGCTCGGTGATTAGTATGCTCGAATAACCAAGCCCCAGATTCGTCTTCCAAACAAGCTCATAGTCGATGGTCGAGTCAGGCGAATTAGGCGATTCAATGCGGTTGAGGCGACTCGGTCCTCCAAGCCATTGAGGCCAATCGTCAGCTAATGATATGGCCGAATTAGTTGCGATAGTTAAACAAAACGATACCAAGAAAATCCAATGTTTAATCATGGTCTCTCCTAAAGATGACAGTTTGCCCACGTTTCATGCTATGGATTGACTAATGGTTATACTAGTAGAATGTCGTATCTAATCTGTCACATGCCATGCTGTGTCACTGCATGTACCTGCCCCGTAACAGTCGTTCTATGATAAAACTTTGAGTTACGCTAAGAACAATTTAGAGAGAGGAATTAATTGTTGCGTAAATGGTTTTCGACGTTGTCCAAGCCGTTTTGGAATGGCTTGCGAAAAGATTCGTCGAACGAATAAACATTTACGAAATCTGCCAGTGTATCATCGGACTGTTTCTGCATCATATCCAGCTCGATGAAGCCAAATACAATGCGACCGAAATCATGTGTCTTGGTAATGTTCCAGGTGGCTAATACCGTCTGGGCTAACATGCCCCATCGCACGATGGCAAAATCTCGCAGGCCCCAGCAAAGCTGTTTACCGTCCACATGACGGTTCAGATTCTCGCATCCGCCAGCTTCGTCGATGACTTCAAGAATGTTTTCAGGCAATTCATCCGCGTGATACATCGCAATCAGATCGTTCCAATCGATTTGCTTCATCATCAAATAATGCTGAAGTTTTCGATGAGCGTCCGTTTCCTTACCGTGAATTCGCTCAGAGGCAAAGCCCAGCGCGTCTCGCACGAATAGAAAGGCTTCTCCTGGATATCGGTCGACATGTTCGACCAGGTCTTCAAGTGTTTTAGTGTTGTCGCCTACCATGAGACACTCAAGCCATGTTACCTTTTTTTAGTTAGACGCCTCAGGATTACTCGATCCCGAACCGCCACCATCACCATCTGAAGGGCCTTTGGGTTTGCGCCGCCTTCTACGTCTAGAGCGTCGCTTTTGAGCGTTACCATCCTGATTGGCCTCGCCGGTTGGCGTGGTTGCATCTGGTGTTTCCGTTGAAGGTGTTGATTCACCGTCTTTCCTGGCCTGATCTTCCTCGGGCTGACTGCCTTCGCGCGGTTCCGGACGATCGCCAGCTTTTCGAGGTTCTGGGCGCGGTGGCCGTTTCGTATCTCGCTTGTCAGTAGATCGGCTGGGACGAGAACTTTGCTGCCTGCCCTGAGGTCGCTCCGGCCTAGGCTCTCTCGGCGGAGGTGGCTTGACGTTAGTTTCCTCAATGTCCTCAGCTACTACCGTGATGTATTTATTCTCATCGGTCCTGATTTGAACCAGTTGTGTCAAAATCTGGCGGTTGACGATGACACCTTCTCCGTGGGCGGTACGAATACGAACGCCGTTTCTGGGTAACGTCTTGTCCATTTCTTCGTAGCCAACATGCTCGTATCGCAGGCAGCATTTGAGTCTGCCGCATCGACCCGATACTTGAGAGGGGTCCAGCGTAGCTTTTTGCTGCTTAGCCATCCGCATGCTGACGGGGCGTAGCGTTTTCAAGAAAACCTTGCAGCAAACTTCTCGGCCACAAGTTTCATAATCAGCTAAAAGACGGGCTTCGTCCCGAGCGCCTATCTGACGCATCTCGATACGGGTGCGATATTCCTGAGCCAGGTCTTTGACCATAGAGCGAAAATCGACCCGCTCTGCTGCGGAGAAGAAAAATATAATTCGCTCGCCGCCAAACATGGCCTCACAGTCAATCACATGCAGCGGGAGCTTGTGCTTATTGGCTAGCTCCTGGCAAAATTTACGCTGCTGCATCGAGTCTTGTTGGATGTGGGCATATTCAGCCAAGTCGGCAGCTGTGGCTTCTCTTAAAATTCGTCCCGCATCAAATATAAAGGAGTCTTCGCCGCAGCGCGACACCCATTCTTTCATTTGCTCGCGGGTGACAGATTTAGAGCAGCCATGACACGTTTGTGACACCTGTTCGCCAATTTCAATGCCGCGTCGAGTGTGAATGACAACTTTTGCGCCGCAGCTAAACTTCATATCAGGGGCGTGCGAGTATTCCCCGATGTAGCGCATATAGCCAAAACGAACAGCCGTGGTGGGGTAAATTTTTTCCAACCCGTTGCCACAGCTTCCGCCTTCACCATTTGCGCCGCTGCCGCAAGAGCCGCACCCGCCGTGGAGCTTGCTCTTGTTCGACTCGGTGTCTTCACCGAACTGCTCCAGATTGATCGTTTTTTCAACCATATATGATGCCTATTCGGCCTCTAAGGTACAAAAGAATTAAGCGATTAGTTTGTCGATAGCCGTTTGAAAATCTTTTTGACTTCGCAATCCAACAAACTTTTCGGCGATTTCTCCCTTATGGAATAAAATAACGGTTGGGATGGCGCTAATTTGAAATTTTAGAGAAACTTCTCGATTGGCATCGGTGTCGATTTTACCAATTTTCGCCTTTCCCTCGTAATGGTTAGCCAGCTCGTCGATGACAGGGCCTAATGCCTTACAAGGGCCGCACCACTCTGCCCAAAAGTCTACCAGTACGGGCTGCTCAGCCTTTTCAACTTCTTGCTCAAAATTTTCGTCGGTAAATTGTAGGGTGTTGTCTCCGGCCATTACGCCTCCTTTATGCACTAATAATTTTCGAGATTCCGTTCACGTTGATTGTAAAGACGCCAGTATCGAAGGTCAAACGACAACCGTCAGAGCCGTACGGCGCAAGCCTGCGGACATGTCTTATGGAATCCCAAAGTCACGAACATTGCCACCAAGCTCGCGCTAGGTGCTCTGACATAGGAACTTTGCCACCAGGCTCGCGCCAGGTGCTCAGGCGGAGGAACATTGCCACCAGGCTTGCGCCAGGCGCTCTGGCGGAGGATGCCTTGTTATGTTTGGTTTTGCGTTGTCTCCTGTGAGGTTTTGGTTTTTCGGGTTCTAGGCTTGGATTTCCATCTGCGGTGTAGCCACCAGTATTGGCTAGGTTCTTCCCGTATAACTTCCTCCAAGGCAGACGTATATGCCTGGGTAATCCAGCGCATCGGGTCTTCTTTGTCACGCCACTGCTCCGGTAAAATGATCCGGGCGATGCCAACTTCGTACTTCGCATGATTCCCCAGTCGGCGACCGTAGCCAACTGCGATGGGGCGATTGGTGGACATGGCTAACAAAGCGATAGATTTATAGGTGGATGCCGGTTGGCCGAAAAAATCTACGAAAACTCCTTTTCGACCGGCGTCCTGGTCGGCTACGAAACCCACCAGCGAGCCTTCTTCCAACAGCGAGGCTACTTCTGTGGATGCACCTTTTTTGTTTAACAGCTTCATGCCTCGGATTTGCCGACTTCGCACGAGGAAATTATTGAGGTATTCATTGTCCACTGGACGCATGATCGAAACAAGGGGATAGCCTACTGCGGCTAGTAAATGCCCCATGATTTCAAAACTTCCGTAATGGCCTGTGAGCAAAATCGCACCTCGACTGGATAGTAGCATCCGCATCAAATCGTCTACCTGATGAAGTTTTATATATCGTGGCCAAGTGGAAGTTGTAATCATTCTTGGCATACACACGGCTTCGATCGCAAACATGGCGACGTTTTCCAGCGATTTTTCTGCAAGCTCCTTGATTTTTTCATCTGAAAGCTCCTTTCCATAAGCGTGTCTCAGGCCGGCGATGGCCCGGTCTCGATGCCTTGGCAGGACGCGAATCCAAATACGGGCGATCAAACGGGCACTGCGCAGGTTCCACTCGATCGGGAACATCTGCACCACGCAGAATGCGACCCGCACAAGTGCGTATACCAGCCATGCTTTGACGCCTGTTTTGCTTTTCATTGCGACGATCGTAGCATGTTCGCGTCGATGCTTCTATAAGAAGAACGTGACCGGTGATCTCTCCAGCCAGAATTTTGAGAGATCAATAAGCGAAAAATGGGGCGTATTTGCCCATTAACAAAGGAAAATAATTTTGTCAGGCGAGGCCGAAAATCGACCATCTTTCATGATTGGTACGCTCGATTATGCGTTGCCCGACGGCTTGATTGCCCAATCTCCTCCCCCCAATCGTAGTGATGCCAGGCTTTTGGTGGTCGAGCGAGCCTCCGGGAAGCTGACCGATTCCACGATTTCCGAGCTGCCGAGTTGGTTGGCCTCTGGCGATATGCTGGTCCTCAATGATACGAAGGTGCTGCCTGCTAAGTTTTTGGCCAGGCGACAAACCGGCGGGGCTATTCCGGGGCTATTTATTGAAGAGCGGGATATTGGCCAATGGGTTGTTTTGCTGCAAGGGTCAAGAAAGCTGCGCACCGGTGAGACGTTGATGTTTGAATCTCACGACGTTTCCAATCAACAGGTCGTTCGCATGTTGTTGGAAGAATCGCAGGGGCAGGGGCATTGGCTAGTGTCTGTTTCGCCGAGTAGGTCGGTTGAAGAAGTATTGGAACAAATAGGTCGGCCACCTTTGCCGCCATACATTCGTCGCGCGGCCGAGGATGAACGAGACGGGGTTGACCTTGGCCGGTATCAGACTGTGTTTGCGAAAAATCCTGGGGCGATAGCTGCGCCGACAGCGGGGCTTCATTTGACGCAGGAATTACTTTCGCAATGTAAGGATAAAGATATTTCTACGGCGTTCGTTACGCTGCATGTGGGGCTTGGGACATTTAAGCCGATTGCAGTGGATGACCTCGCGGGGCATGTGATGCACGCAGAGCGGTACGATATTTCTGCTGAGGCTGTTGAGGCGATTGTGGCGCGACGTGAGGCTGGTGGGCGCATTGGCGCGGTTGGTACGACGTCGGTGCGCGTGCTTGAAACTGCGGCGGCGCTAGCGTGTGCGGATTCATGGCTTGAGGCTGGCAGCGGTGAGACGCGGGCGTTTATTTATCCGCCTTATGAATTTCGAGCGGTTGATTTTTTGTTGACTAATTTTCATCTGCCCCGAAGTACGTTGCTGGCGTTGGTGATGGCGATGGCTGGTGAGGCGCTGACGAGAAAAGCCTATGCTCATGCTGTCGAAAAGGGGTATCGGTTTTTTAGTTATGGGGATGCGATGTTGATTTTGTAGCGGGTATTTTACGGTAATCCGAGCGACCCGTTCATTCGGGATGCTATGGGTGTTGCCATCGCGTTTGATATGGGGCTGCGTGTGAACAGTTGAAGACACCGGGCGCTGGCGCTACCGGCTCTGATTAGAGATTGCTTGATGATGCTTGCGTAGTTATGGAGATTGGAACGTTTTGACTTTGGTCGCAATTGTTATTGGTGTGGTTGCTGGTATTTGTGGCGGGCTGCTTGGGACTGGCGGGAGTATTGTGATGATACCCGCGATGACCGAAGTCCTTGGCCCTGAGCAACATCTATACCAGGCGGCGGCTATGTATATGAACTTTTGCGTGGTAGTCCCGGCTGTGCTGCATCATCAGAAGGTGCGGGCGGTGCATTGGGCTGTGGTGAAACGCTGTGCGCCTATAGCAGCAGTGGCGGTGTTGGTGGGGGTGGCCCTAAGTGAGCAGGGCATTTTCTCCGGGCAAGGTGAGCCGAATCTTCGTATGCTGTTCGGGCTTTTTCTCATAGCTAACGCGGGGTTAGAAGTTTGGCGGACGGTTCGCCGAGATAAACGAATTAACGATAACTATTTTCTGGGCGACGAATCTAAACCTGTAGTTGTTAGCTGGATGCGGGCGGTGGTGGTAGCGGTTCCGATGGGACTTATGGCTGGGATTCTTGGCGTTGGCGGCGGGGTGTTAGCTGTGCCGCTGCAACGGCGGTTGCTGGGCATCGGGATTCGTTCGGCGATTGCTAACTCGGCTGCGCTGATTGTCACGACAAGTATGATTGGGGCGGCGTATAAGAATTATTCATTTCAACAGTTTCACGGTGATTGGTCTGAACCAGCGAAATTGGCTCTGATGCTTATTCCTGGAGCTATATTGGGGAGCATGGTGGGCAGCCGATTGACCCATCGCCTTCCGAAAAAATGGATTAAAGCTGCGTTTTTGGTGCTTTTGGTTGTAGCTGGTAGTCGTATGATCGTTCAGGCGTGGCGCGATATATCCTGACGCCGATATCGTCGATTCACCTCTATGACGTGTGCGCGCCGATATGTGGGGTAGGTGCGGGGCGGCGACATGTGGTGCGCCGGTGATTTTGTCTTTGGCATTTGGTTGATTAGCTATGAATAACAATCGCTTACGACGCTGGTCGGCTGTGATGGCAAGCCTGACGATGTTCAATGTGTACGCTGGGGTGGGTTGTGCGTCTGGTCGAGATTTCCGCGAGGCGGCACTGCCGTTGGTGGAAAGCGGTGTGACGGATGTTATCAATGGATTCGTCGATGGCTTCTTCGCGGCTATTTCCGTAGAAACGCCGAATACGAATACGAATTAGCGTTGGCCGTTACTAATTCATGTTTAAATGTGCGGTTAGTCTGCATCATCAACAGGGCGATTATCGTTTGACATTTCCTGGTTTAAGGCGTTAAGCAATCGGCTGCGGGCTTGGTCGTCTAGTTGCATGGATTCGATGCAGGGCATCTTTTCGTCAACACTTCTTAGCATGATTCGTAGCTGCATGATTTGTTTTCGGTATTGACGACAACCTTTGCAAAATGTGGCATGTATACGAACGGCGCATCGGTCGAGTCGCGTCAGGTCCGTATCCATCGAGGCGGAGATTAGCTCCGTGTAACCCTCGCAGGGCATGAACAGAAATTGAAAAAAACGTTTCATCAACTGACCTAACCTTCTTTCGAGCCACGATCGAACCAGTTTAACTCTAAGCATCGCCGCAGGCCAAGCCTCGCGCGATGCAAACGCTGCCATAGCGTCTGGGACGAGATGCCAAGGGTCTGGCAAACTTCGTCGCTGGGTAGCTGATTCAGCTCCCGTAGTATTATAGCATCGGCCATGCTTTTGGGGAGCTTGCTTAGGCAATCCAGCAATACTGGTCCAAACTCTTTTCGTTGGATAGCTACGCTAGGGTCTTCGTGCCATCGCTGGGGGGCCTGCTGCCAAAAACCCTTGTCACTGAAGCTGTTGAACCTTGCATCTGGTTGAATGCCTTTGGGGCTGCGCTGGCGGGCTGCGCGTCGGATGCTGTCGATAATTTTATGTTTCAGAATGCCTAGAAGCCACGTCCGCTCAAGTGAACGGCTTGCAAACGACTCCCCGCCGTGCAACGCGGCTAATAGACATTCCTGCACCGCTTCTTCTGCGTCGTGTGGGTTTCCCAAGCGTACAAATGCGAATCTGTATAGAGCATCCCCGTTGTCCTCGACCCATCGGGCAGGGTCGAGAATTTTTTCATTAACGCATGGACGGTCGGCGTCATTTTCTTGATCGACGCCGACCGCTTCAATGTCATAATCTGCCCGTTTCAATAGATCGCACTCTAGCACTTTCTTCGACTTTATATGTCGCAGAGGTATACTAGTCGTCATCTTCTTCATTGTCTTCACGGTCGCCATCTCGCACGATTTGGACCGTGACTATCGCTACCGGGTTGCCCCAGTTGTAGGCTTGTCCCGATAGTTCGGATTCGCCATGAATACCGGCATGGGCTACGACGAAACCTTCGCCACCTGCGTCGTTGAAGCCTTCGCCACCACACTGTGGGCCGGGGATGTTGGCACAAATTTCGTCATTCTCTTCAGTGCCAGCGTCGAATGCTCTCAGGTAAAATGTCCTCTTTCGGGCTTTGTTGAATACTCGCTTGCCGTTCATCGCGATGAATCCGTCGTTGGTTGGAAGTAGCATCGAAGCTAGGTTTAGTTTTGAGGCTCGGTTTCCAGAAAGCATGACGGTGATGGTTACGCCTGGAGGTACGGGGCTGTCGGTTTGTACGACGTCTTGCACGCCTTTGTCTTCTAGCTCTGCGCGAAGCTCGTCCGTGGCTCCACCTTCAGCAGCCATTTCAAGGCCTAAGCTGGCTGGTTCACCTAACTTGAATATGTTGGTTTTATGCTTGCTAAGTGAAAAAATTGGCGGTGTTAAGATGATGCCGTGCGTGACGTTGGTTAAGGTGATTTTGTAAGTGATGTTATTATCGGCTTTCGCGCCTGCGCAAAAACTCAATACAGATGCCACAGATAACGCGGCTGTGAAAAACTTTCTCATGTCAGTATCCCCATAAAATAATCGTGAACAGTCATCGCACGACACATCGCCGTGCTTTCATGTTCATTAGTCGTTGGGGGAATCGAAACCTGACAAATTTTATTTATAAATTATTATCGGCGTGGCTAATTATCTTAGCGGGTTTATTATTTCCAGGCGTAGGAGGCGTTGGCGTGGGCCACGATGGCCGAAGGCGTGATGCTCTTCTCCGACTTCGTGGAAGCCTACCTTTTTATAGCACTTAATGGCTGGCAAATTATCCGGGAAGACAATGAGTGAGATTCGGTCTGCGCCCATGTCGTCCCAGCCTGCCTGGCATATGGCCTCGACGAAATCTCGACCTAATCCACGTTGCCTATAATTGGGATCGACTACCACATGACCAATCCAGAGATGGCCTGGTTCCTGTTTCATGGGGTTAAGTTCACCATACGCAATAGGTATGGGGGTCGCTTTGATGGCCCCTAATAACCGGTGGCCTTGCGGTCGAACCCAGCCGACGACTTTTGCCGCCGTAAGAGGGGGCTTCGTGCTGGGGGCGAGCCAGGCGAGCTGGCGGTCGTTGCGAACCCAGCCTGCGATGGTCGGCGCGTATAAGTTGTCAAAGGGGACGAGGCTAAGCCCTTGGGGTTTTGGCGAAGGTGCGATGCTCATGATGTCACCTCGACAATCTTTGGCTCATCGAAACCTGTAGAAAGGGGGCCACAATTGCCCGGAACTGGATTCGAACCAGCACGTCCGTAATTAGACACAAGCACCTCAAGCTTGCGCGTCTGCCAATTCCGCCACCCGGGCTTAGTGGTCGGGGATTCTAACTGACTCGTGGCTATCTCGCAACGGCTGACGTGACAATCCTGAGTAAGTGTAATTGTTGGCTGATGCCCTTTTCCATAGACGTAAATTTTGCCTATCATGCAGTCATGGCTATTATTGCGATTAACCATGTGACGCGGCAATTTGGGACTCAAGTGGTCCTTGACGGCGCATCTTTTGAAATTGAAACCGGGGATATTGTTGGTCTGATTGGGGCGAACGGGTCTGGTAAGACGACCCTGCTGCGCATGTTGGCCGGGTTGGACAAACCTGACACCGGCGAGATTATTCAGGCCAAGGGGCTGCGGGTGGGGCTGCTCGCTCAAGAGCCGGTGATTGACTTGAAACGCACGCTTCATGATGAAGTAGCTGTGGCTTTTGAAGCGATTCTTGCCTTGGAGCAGCAGCTTCATGCCATATCCGATGACATGTCGAATGACCCGGACGAGGCGCGGATGGCTGCGTTGATGAAGTCTTATGATAAAGTGCATCATAAGTTTATCGCCAGTGGTGGCGAAACATTTGAGGCAAAACTCCACGAAATTCTAGGCGGGCTGGGATTTTGCCTGGCAGAGTATAATCGTCCGATGGGCGAATTCTCCGGTGGGCAGCGGTGTCGGGCGGCGCTGGCGAGGCTATTGCTGACTGATAGCTCCTTTTTACTGCTGGATGAGCCTACGAATCATCTGGATATTGACGCGGTACGATGGCTGGAGAATTACCTGGGAAAGCATCCTGGCGGGGCGATTGTTGTGTCTCATGACCGCTATTTGCTAGACCGGGTTTGTACGCGCATTGTTGAAATCGATCGGGGCAAGGCCAATAGCTATACGGGGAACTACTCAACCTACGCGAGCACCAAAGAACTTCGCTTACTTACGCAGGCACGGCAGTTTGAAAAAGACAAAAAATTTATAGAAAAAGAACAAGCTTTCATCAATAAGCATTTGTCTGGGCAGCGAACGAAAGAGGCTCAGGGTAGACGCACCAGGCTAAATCGCCGGCTTGGTGGGGGCGAGTTTGTTACGGAGAAAGATAAAAGTAATCGCACGGCGCGAATAGCCTTTCGTAATAGCAGCACGCACGATGATGGTGTTGTATTGCGATGTGACGATTTGGCTTTTGCCTATGACAAGGCTGAGACACTGTTTTCGGGTATTACGTTTCAGCTATATGGCAGCGAGCGTCTGGGGATTACCGGGGCGAATGGCTGCGGTAAGACAACGTTGCTAAGAATTTTGACGTCGCAGCTTACGCCGACCGAAGGTTCGATGAGTTTCGAACAGAGAGTTTCCATTGGCTATTTTAGTCAGGAGTCGTTTCATCTTGACCCTGACAAGTGCATGTTGGATGAGATTCGTGGCGTGAAACCAGGTCTTGGCGAGGAGGCTGCCCGTTCTTATATGGGGCAGTTTTTGTTTACGGGTGAGGACGTTTTCAAACCGATGGGGCTGCTGTCCGGTGGGGAGCAGTCACGGGTGAGGTTAGCCTCGCTGATTCTGGAGCAGCCTGACCTGTTAATTTTGGATGAGCCTACCAATCATCTTGATATTGCCTCGCGTGAAGCGCTTGAGCAAACGCTACAGGATTTTCCGGGGACCATTATCGTGGTTAGTCACGATCGGTATTTTCTCGATCAGATAGCCTCGCGCATGCTTATTTTCCGGGTAGATGGGTACGAAAATCTGGTGGGCAATTATTCGGATTGCGTGGCTCAAATAGATGCGAAGAAGGCGAAAATCGCAGCGCAGGCGAAGGCGGCGTCATCGGGAAAAGGGAAAGCTTCATCTAAGAAAGATCGAAAGTCGACTGCGAAACCAGTGCCCGAGGTTAGGCTTAGTGCGCAGTACGATCACCTTTCGGTGGAGCAGTTGGAAAAGATGGTGATGGAAAAAGAGGTGGCTATTGCACAGCTTAATGAGCGTTTTGGCGATGCGGAGGTTCATAAAAATCCTGATCTGTTAGCTGAGATTCAGGAAGAACTAGCTGCGCTCGAAGCGGAGTTGACGGTAATCGACCAAGCCTGGCAGGAGCGAGCGGATTCATAAACGCATTCAGCCTTCATCGATAAGTATTTTTTACATTCAGGAGAAAGCATGGGTTTAGATATTACGAAATTACGGAAGCTCGTCGCGATTGATGAGAATGACCCCTTGAGTCGTTTCGCGCTCGGGCAGGCTTTGTTTCGAGAAGGGGGAGACGAGGCGCTGGTCGAAGCGGTGGAGCATCTTCTGTTTACGAACAAAACCGATGCCGAGCATTTAGCGACTTACCATATGCTGGGGCAGGTGCTGGTAAAGCTGGGGCGGGGTGAGGAAGCGAAGCAGGTGCTAATCGCTGGTTGCGAAAAAGCGAAAACCGTTGGCGATTGTATGGGCAAAGATTTGGGGCCTGCGATGGAAGAGATGTTGGCAACTATGTAGGTGTCGTATGCGCGACATCGCATTAAGCTGAATAGAATCGACAAAAAAGACACGGGTCGCTTGCGCTCGCCGCTCGGTTTATGCGATACTTAGACTTTTGCCGTTGCCTGGCTTAATAAGCGGACGAGCGTGTCAGGGATTTGGGCTAGGCTGAGTACTTTGTCGATGCAGCCAGTCTCGAACGCGGCTTTGGGCATACCGTAAACTATGGAAGATTCTTGATCTTGTGAGAGTGTTGTTGCGCCGGCTTCTTTGAGTATTTTAATGCCGTTTGCGCCGTCAGTCCCCATCCCTGTCATGACCAAGCCGATGACGTTTGCACCGCAAGCCTTCGTAACGCTTTCAAATAATACATCGACGCTAGGTTTGAACCCGGATACTTTTGGTCCGTCGCCTAAATCTGCTACGAGACGGCCTAGTTTTTTTATCACACGAAGATGTTTTCCGCCGTGTGCGAGTAGCATGCGTCCTGGAATTAGTTCGTCGCCTTGCTCGGCTTCTTTCACCGTAATTTGAGAAGAAGCGTCCAGGCGTTTAGCGAATGGGCCAGTGAAATCGGCTGGCATGTGCTGCGTTAAAACGATCGGCGGAAAGTTTGCCGGTATCAGGGGGATCATTTTGTGCAATGTCGCTGGTCCGCCTGCGCTAATGCCAATAGCTACGACAATCCCTTCGGTGCGAACTTCGCATGTGCGGGGGCGAATGATTTTTGATTCAGCGCCTTTACCCAATTTGGATCGGTTAGACGCAAAGGCTGCCCGCACGGCTGCGATGACTTTGTCTTGAAAACCTTTCAACGAAGCATTTTTATCTGCGAGAGGCTTAGCTACATAATCGACTGCGCCTTTGTCCAATGCTTCAAAGGTCATTTTCGCGCCGGCTTGGGTCTTAGTAGAGACGACAACGACGGGGAGCGGCTTTGTCGGCATGATCCGATCAAGCACGTCGAGCCCGGTTAGTCCGGGCATCTCTATGTCCAGTGTGACGACATCAGGCTTGAGTTCTTCAATCTTCTTGAGCGCTTCCTGGCCATTTTGGGCAGAGCCGATGACTTCTATGTCGGTCGCCCTTCCCAGCGCGCTTTTTAGTACGGTGCGCATAAAGACTGAGTCATCTACGACAAGTACGCGAATAGGTTTAGCCACGGCATATCTCTCCTGAGAAAAAACGCATGTACGCAGTTTCATCGGTGAAAATGGATGCGATCTTGTGGTGTGCTATCGTCTGGGCTTCGACTGATAAAATTCATTTTGTATGCGATTACGGTAGGCTGCTGCCGTCCCATATGTCATACATGCCTGCGCCTTGAAGGAGGTCTATCAGACGCAATATATCAGACGTATTGGTGCTGCCGTTACGATCCATGTCACTGTCTGATAATGGTAGTGATAGGCTGTCCATTGACATGGCTATCGCGGTTAGATCAAGGCGATTTGTTGTGCCGTCTCGGTTTACATCGCCAGGAAGGAAGCCCACTTCGGCTCCGATACCGCTTAACATGTGGGTGATCGTTGTGCGAGCGCCTGGGTTGACTGGGGCAGATAGCGTAACTCGAATTTCTCCGCCAGCTTGTGTCTGAGCCGAGTCAATTGATGGGGCGATGCCCGTTCCGCCTAGCTGTGAAACTTGATAATCTCCGGCGATGGGCGTCGTACAATTCGGGAAGGCATTAAAGGTGTAATCAATGGCCCGAATGCCCGTCGCGCTAGAGCCGTTGGGTTCTGATGGCTGCAAGACATCAACAAAACCGGATACGGGCTCTGACGTGTCCAACGTGATAGCTGCTTCGCATGTTGCGCAATCGCCGGGGACAATCGTTGTGACTATTATGCTGTCCGGGTCTGGGCTTAATGGTTTGAATAGGCCTAGCGTGGCATCGCCTGTGGTTGGACAAACATCCGTTACGAATCGGAAGTTATAAATTGTTCCCCAACGCAGGGCATTAGCGAAAGGGTCAACAGCCTGGGTGTCTGTAGACCAGGTTATTGCGCCGCCTGCTTCAAGAGGTGTCCAATCTACACTGCTGTAAGGTGAATTAGAGTGAGAATCAATGTCATGTAAGCCGGTGCTTAATATGGTGGCGTCCATCGGGACAGGGATTGAAAATGATTGTCCGCATCGATCGGAGTTCAGGTTTTGTATAGCGTATTCGTAGTGCCACGTCCCGTCACCCATGTCGGTTGCCTTCGCTGCGACTAAGAATCGGCCATCGTTGATTACGTCAACGGTTTGAATAATTACTGTCGGGTCATAATCTTTCCAGGCGTCGATCGCGGATTTCATTCGTTGTGTGGCCGGCGCTCCAATCGACGAGAAAGTGAATAGTAACGGGATTGATTCGCTCAGAAAAAATTCCCGATAAGCGTTATTGTTATTATCATTCTGTGCGTTCGCGTCATCGGCAGCTACATAATGCGCTTCAGCTATGTAGTGGCTGTTGGGGTTTTGAGCCGGACTGAGGTCATCGTCGTGGAGTTGTATACGTCGCTTTATTATGTCAAGCGTATCTACGAGGCTACTGCATGGGAAACACAAATCCGGCGCGGGTGTACATTCACCAGTTATAGCGTCGAACTGGTCCCAACAGGTGAATATCCCTGTAGTTGGATTAACTTCGTAGCGCGGACCCAGGTTGCGTTGAAAACCGTTAAGCTGGGTTGCATTGTAAGCATCTGAACAGTTTGGCCCTAGAAAATTATCTCCCGCACTGAGATCACAAAAAACGCCAGGAGGATTGCAATCGTTTTCCGTGCCAGCTTGGAATGCATGTTTCACCCAACTCATGCCAATCTGTTCCAGACTGCTGGGGCGTTGGATAACGCCGTTTCCATCGCGTAATTCCTCGTTAAAACGGTGGAAGTTTTGCGCGATGACTGGATGCTTTTGTTCGTCTACTGGGCCGTCCAATTGACTGAACCAGTTAGCTGGCATATCTCCGATGTTACAACTCGTTGTCCCGATGGAGAACGCGGTAATACCTTGTGCGGCATCCCTTCCGAATCTAGCAGTAGATTGAATTTCAGCGACGATTAAATCCGGTCCATTTTTGCATGAACCATCGCTAATATCGCATACTTGGCCGGCGGGGCATTCTGAATCTATTGTGCATAAGCCGGAGGCCTTGGCATAAATGTTTTTAGTGTGACTATTACTTTTTTCTAAATACCGTACTGATTCCCCGTTATCGATGTATTCCAAATCCGCCACAATGCTAGCTATACATGTTCCTTGATATCGAGAAGCGCCCAGCGCTGAGGCTGAGCTTTGGGCTAAGCATAGTTCGCCAATGATCGTAGCTTGTTGAGTCGCAGCGTCCTCACTGATTGTGTCAAGCAGGAAATCAAATTCGACGCGGTGCAAGCCTTTGCCCGGAATGGTCGCTGTCACATACCAGAAGCCGTCGTTTCTGGCTTCGATTGCAATACCGCTTATTTGATAAAACTTATTAGAAGTGCTAACGAGAAAAGCCCCGCGTGTTTCAATCAAGCCTTGCGGGCTATCGGATAATAATGATTCGCTTGTAAGGCTGAGGTCTGAACCGGGAACGATTGAGAAAGCTGTCTGCGAAGGCTCATTGGCTAAGGCTTGCTCGACGCCGGACGGAACATCCCAGCCGAGTTCTTCTAAAATGCCTGCGTGGAAGGTGAGTGTCATCATGCCTTCCTGATGAACGCCGGTTACGACGTCATAGCTTTTTGCCATCGCCTGGTTTTGGACGCTGTGTAAATCAACGAAACAAATAGCTAGGATAGCGCAGCATGTATATGCCACGAACGGTCTGTATAGCCTGCTTATCATAGTTGGATGGCTCCCTTCCGCCGACAGTCTCTTGGCGGTGTTCCCCTTCTCTCGCTTTCCCCAGCGATGACGCTTTGCACCTGACGATTATACATCCCAAAGGTGTCTGTCTCCACTACTCTTTTTGATGAACGAAAATGTTGGTTATCGGTCTAAAAAACATGGTTCGTATTGGTCGATATTGTGATGGAAGGGCGGACGCCCCATATCATCTGGGGTTACGACGCTATTATTGTGGGGGTATGATTAAGCGAGTGGCATGTCGATTGATCAATTGATTCAGACGATAGGAATATGTGGTAGCGAGCATGTACTTGCATGGTATAAGAGGTCGTTTCCTTACGGACGAGGTTCTGAAAAAGTTGTAGGCTGCCAAGAGTCCGATAGCGATTGGGCGTGTCATAACTTTGGCCTTGGCACGATTGATATGCGACACTTGGCTATGCGTGTTGAACACTGATTGAAGTAATCTCTGAATGCGGTAGACATAATGGTGAATAGCCAATCTAAAAAAACAGCTCAGGTCATTCGAACAATTCGTCTCGACGATGCGCATGTGACGGAGATTCTTGACAGACTGGAATCTGAAGCGGCATTAACTGCGAGCGCTAGTGGGGGACGTGCAAAAACGCGATACGCGTACAGGCGAAAGGGCGTAGTGTTTCATCTGCAACAGCCTGGTTCAAATTCTTCCGTGCCATATCTGGCACCTACTAGAGACCTGAGCGATGACGGCATCTCATTTTTGCACGGCGGGTTTGTTCATGTAGGTACACGATGCGCTATCCAGCTAATCACCACGCACGGCACATGGAACAATGTCGTTGGCACGGTCAAGGTTTGCACTTATCTGGAGAGCAACGTCCACGAAGTTAATGTGGATTTCGATCAAACGATTGACCTGGCTGAATACTGCGCCGAAGCGGTACAAAGCCGGGTTTTATTAGCTGATGACGACCCTTCAATAGTGCAGTTAGCCAAGTTTCATCTGGAACAATTAAACGCGTCTGTCGATCATGCAGAAAACGGAGAAGTGGCTATTGAGATGGCGATGAACAATACGTACGACGCCATTCTCATGGACATGGACATGCCCGTACTCGATGGTTTCGAAGCGACTAAGCAACTTCGTAGTAAGGGGTACAGCGGTTTGATTATAGCCGCGACGGGTATGACTGGTGATGAAGACAGGAAACGTTGCCTCGAAGCCGGGTGCGATCGCTATTTACCTAAGCCGTTCATGCGAGAAGACCTATCGCAGCTACTGATGTCAATGCGTGAGGAGCCGCTCTATAGTACGTTGGCTGATGATCCGCATATGATCGGATTGATAGAATCCTTCGTCGTAGAATTACCGCAGCGTGTTAGAGAATTAGAGGTGGCGCTTGTATCTAAAGACCTGAAGCTGGTTGAGCAAATTTCTCGAACCCTAAAATCTCGCGGAACCAGTTATGGCTACGAAATCATAACCGAATTAGCTGGCATCGTAGAAACACGTCTCATCGCCGGGGATTCTATTGAGAATACCAAACCGGACATTGACAAGTTGTTGAAAATGTGTGCCCAGGCTCGTGCCCCGCGGCGACCAAAGACCGATGCCGCCGATGCTTTCGACGATAGCATGCAAGAAGCGTAAACGGCTACCAATCCTTTACGGGTTACCCTTCCCCGCTCACGATGCCGCTGCTGCGAGCATGAAATCAGTGGCGCCGCACAATTATGGCTATGATTATGGGATTCGCCCTGGAAACTCGGGAATCCACACCGCTGCCAATCAAATGCGGCGTCGATTTTCATTGACATTTCACAGCGTATTCGCTAGCATGATCCCATGGGCATGACTAATTGTACATGTAATTTGAAAGCTAGGTATGGTTGCCTCTGCCGTGTCTTTGGTGGGTCAAAGTGCGCTTGTTGCTGTTGTTGTTGCATTCTCGCAAGAGGAGCGTGTTGAGCCTGGGCATTGGCGATAAAAAAAGTTGATTAAACAAAGCCCTCAGGTTCGCTCCTGTGGGCTTTTTTGTTGATTGCGAATGGAGTGTCTTTTGTGAATTTACCGATTTATAGCAAAGATTTGTCTACGCAAATTTCTGAAGACATTTCGACAGATGAATTCATCGCGTGGACGCTCAAGCGATTTTCTCATCAGCGACTAGTCATTACATCGTCCTTCGGCATGGAGGGCTGTGCGTTGATCGATATGTACGCCAAACATGGCCAACCACTGACCGTGATTTATCTGGACACCATGTTCTTCTTCCCCGAATCACTGACGTTGCGTGATAAGCTTATCGAAAAATACCCACATGTAGATTTCGTAAATCGCGGGACGGACCTAACCCCCCAGTAGCAAGCCAAGAAGTTTGGCGATAAGCTCTGGGAGCGAGACCCCGACCTTTGCTGCAAGCTTCGTAAGGTTGATCCCATGTATACTGTCATGGGCGAGATTGATGTTTGGATTACAGGCCTGCGTCGGAGTCAGTCTGCCTCAAGAGCTAACTTAAAGATGATCGAGTGGGATTGGCGATATCAATTACTCAAGATAAGTCCGCTTGTAAAATGGGAACGGGAAGAAATTTGGGCCTACATACAGGCCAACAAGGTTCCCTATAATGAATTACACGAGAAGGGCTATCCGACCGTAGGATGTACACATTGTACCAAGATGGTCCCAGGCTCTACCATTGGCGAATACTCGCGCAAAGGTCGATGGAGCGAGTTGGGCAAAACAGAGTGCGGATTACATGGCGGCGAAGGAATTTAGATCAGCGGTCAGACGCAAACAGGCATCGTGGCTAATTGATCTTCACCAACTGAAATCAGGTGCGTTGTAATGGGGCGAGCGTTCCAACTTCATACCGAAAATGGGGCTACATCCGCAAGCGATGCTGCGATTGATCGGCTATTGTATCTCGGTATCACTCACCAGTCGGCCTCTCTGTGCATTCGAGAACTTCTCCACACAGAAAAAAATATTTGGCAACAGATTTCTAAGACGTATAGCTATCACGGGGCGAGCGAATTGCTTGTGTTGTCCACCTGTGATCGTTTTGAAATATATGTCATAGACCGTCAAAAATCATCAGACGATTGGTTGGCTACAATTGCCCGACTGTTTGGCCTGTCGCCGCACTTCCTCTCGCCGTACACCAAATCATTGACAGGTGAACGAGCAGCCAGGCATCTTCTCCGCGTCGCTGCCGGTATGGAATCAAGAATCATCGGTGAGCCGCATATTCTATCTCAATTGCGAGAAGCCTTTAATAAAGCGAAAAAGGTTGGCACGGTGGGGGCTACACTATCCGCGTTGTGTCGATCAGCTATTCATACCGGAAAGCGTGTGCGCAAAGAAACTAACATCAACCGCCACCGGCAATCCATTGTATCGCTGACGATTCAAAACATGAAACAAACCCTTCGCCGAGGAACTCCTCATCGCATCGCCATCGTCGGAACCGGCACGCTCGCTACGGGGTTCGCCGCCGCGATGAAAGACAAAGCCAATAATCTTATCGTAGTAAGCGAAAGCATTGATCGAGCAAGAACATTGGCTAACGCTGCCGGCGCCTCAGCTTGGACGCGGCATGAATTTTTATCGCAGTTGCCAACGATTGATGCGGTGGTCATGTGTACGACATGTTCATCCTATGTACTATCCCGCGAAATTATAGCCTCGTCGGCATCAGATGATTTGTGCATATGGGATTTATCGTCGCCGAGGTCGGTCGAGCCTTCCGTGAACAACTTGAAGGGTATTAAGCTGACTCACCTTGACGAACTTGTACAAGATTTACCTGTTCGACAAGAAGAGCTAATCGCCTGCGACGTTATCGTTGGGCAGGAATTGTCTCGTCTGATGGATTGGTCCATTCATCGTCGCGTCGCGCCGAAAATTTCCCGCCTCATTAAGTCCACCCACCATCAAGCGAATCAGGCTGGCCAGGTTATCGATACCCGACGATTGCACCACCAAATCATGAGGCTCAAGCAAGAGGCTGCCGCTTGATTTCAAATAGTTATTAACCATGATTCGCCAAGCCCATGATATCCAAGCCATCATACTCGCGGCGCATGGCTCATTGCGCGAAGCAAATGTCAACGAGCGTATTCAGTTACTGGCAGAACAAATTCTCAAGCGGGGCGATTTCGATGAAGTCGTTGCGACGTTTCATCAAGGCGAGCCTGATTTTTGCGACGTATTAGATGAAGTGCGTGCTGATCGAGTATTCGTGGTCCCTTTGATGACCAGTGAAGGGTATTACGCGACCGAAAAGCTCCCGGCTGATCTTGCGTTGAATCCTAGATTTGAAAAAATATCGGTAGTGCAAACGCGACCCGTTGGTACGCATCCATTGTTAGCGCAGACGATAGCTAATCGTGTGCGTCAACTCGCGTCAGATCACTTGGCTAAAGAGGATGATATAACACTCGCACTAATCGGACATGGCACGCCGAAAAACGTCGCTAGTCGCAGGGCTACCGAAACCACGGCTGATGCTCTACGGCAGCGCATGCCTCTAGTTCAGGTACTAACCGCCTATCTCGACGACCAGCCGCCGATTGAATCTGTTATGGCGCGTGCCACGAATAAGTCAGTTATCGTGATTCCATTCCTGATTGGTGGCGGCACGCACGCCGTGCGCGATCTCCCTATTCGACTAGGCCTAACTATCGAGTCTGGCCAACATGTATCGACGGCTGGCTTATCAAATGGAAAGCGAATTCTAATTGATAAACCCGTCGGACATTACCCCGAAATCGCTGATTGGATTATCCAACTCGCGCATCAAGCAGCCAAGGAATCATAATGGCTAACGATCCTGGTATGGTATATCTCGTTGGCGTAGGCCCTGGCGATCCTGATTTAATCACCCTTCGCGGACACAAGCTTCTCTGCGAAGCCGACGTGGTGTTATACGATCGTCTTATAGCTCCTGGATTTATTTTACATGCTGCGCCTCACGCAGAACTCATTGACGTAGGAAAAACGCCAGGTGAATCACAGTGCCAGCAAGATGACATTCATGCGTTGATGATAGATCGCGCCAAGGCCGGTCGTCGCGTCGTGCGTTTGCAGGGGGGCGATCCTTTTGTGTTCGGAAGAGGTTTCGAGGAACTAGCCGCTTGTTACGAAGCGGGGGTTCCTTGTGTGGTCGTCCCCGGTATTTCCAGTGCCCTAGCTGGTCCTGGGGCTTCGCTTATACCCTTAACGCACAGAGGCCTAGCTCGCTCGGTGGGCATCATCACAGGAAAATCCGCATCGGCGGACGATAACGAAATAGATTTTCAATCATTAGCCTCACTCGACACCGTAGTCATTATGATGGGGCGGGCTAACTTGCCCTTGCTGACTCAAGGGCTTATAGCGGCGGGCCGAAGTGGTGACACACCAGCCGCTTGTGTTGAGTGGGCTACGACCCCTAGGCAACGTGTCATTCGCGCGACACTCGCTACTTTGTCAAGCGCCGCACAGCGACAGGAAATATCTTCTCCGGTGATTACCATTATTGGAGAAGTTGTTGCGCTGCATGAAAATTTGCAAGCCAAAGCCGCATCACCTTTATTCGGAAAACGTATCATCACCACGCGCCCCGTATTCGGCGTCAGCACCTTAAACCAAAGGCTCTCGGCCTATGGTGCAACGGTTATCTCATGCCCACTAATCGAGATTCAGCATTTGTCCCATGGGTCAAAGCTAGACGAGTATGTGCGAAACCTGGAAGCTTATGATTGGATATTGTTCACTTCGGTTTACGGTGTGGAAGCCTTTTGGCGAGCGCTTCAGCGTAATGATTTAGATGCCCGTGTTTTGGGTGATAAACACGTCGCCGTGGTTGGTGAAGCTACGAAATCTTACCTTTACGAACGAGGCCGCATCGTGGCGGACGTCGTCCCGGAGCGATATACAGCCGACTCGTTGGTTCAGGCTTTGGGCAAAATGTATGTTTCAAAAGTCAGAGGCTTGTTTTACCCACGCTCAGATAAAGCAAGTTCAATGCTCGTCGAAAAATTGCGCGAGCGAGGCCTGAAAATTGACGACGTCATTGCTTATGAAAATCGCCCGGTAACACCGTCGCCCAGTCAGCAATTAGCTTTAGAACAAGGGGCTGACATTATCACTTTCGCCAGCCCGACAGCCGTTCGTCGTTTTGCGGAACTAAAAATTTCTATCAAACAGGCAAACATAGCCTGCATCGGCCCCGTAACCAGCAAAGCTGCGAAATTCGCGGGCTTAAAGGTTTCGATTGAAGCCTCCCAGCAAACCGAACACGCCCTAGCCGAGGCGATTGTAGAATATTTCCAAAAGTAGCGCAGGCTATCTGCCTGCCGTAGCCGTGTTTATGTCAAGCGTGTGTCAATCAAGCATCGTGTGCGGGGCAGAGGCCGCTTCCTCACGGGCGCGGTTCTGTTTAATACGGGCGTTATTCTGCTAGTCCAGTAGCTCGTGCCTATAATACCTATGATTAGCGCTACGCAGCGGCGACCGATAAGGCCAAATAATTCAGGATGAATAGTCGATAAGACTACGTTGGGATCATAGGCAAAGGCGGTAGAAGGTGACAACTATGCAAACATCTAAAATGGGTATCATCGTCGGTGGCGGTCCAGCGCCAGGGATTAACGGCGTCATCGGCGCGGCAGCCATTGAAGCCATCAACAATGGCTTGCAGGTGATGGGTTTCTACGATGGATTCTCTCACCTCGCAGATGCTGATTTTGATCCTGATGAGCATGTCAAAAAGCTAACCATAGCTGACATGGCCCGCATCCATTTTACCGGCGGCTCTATTTTGAGAACTGCGCGAACTAGCCTTCTAGACGCCAGTAAACTATCAACATCCGAGCGAGCGCAGCCAGACCCAGTCAAAGCTGGGCGCGTATGTGACCGACTAAAGTCCCTCGGCATCACACATCTATTAACCATTGGCGGCGACGATACTGCCTTAAGCGCTCGCTTCGTCTCTGAGGTTTCAGGCGGAGATATTAAGGTCGTTCACGTTCCCAAAACTATTGACAACGACTTGCCACTACCCGGTGACATCCCCACTTTCGGCTTTGCGACCGCCCGACACATCGGCTCTGA
Organism: Planctomycetota bacterium; assembly: GCA_024280855.1. GTDB lineage: Bacteria > Planctomycetota > Phycisphaerae > UBA1845 > UBA1845 > JAJRPG01. Next base: position 35,570 of record JAJRPG010000079.1, read on the forward strand.
AATCGTGGCTAACTTGATGGAAGATTCGAGAACAACCCGACGATGGTATATCGTGATTACGATGGGGCGTAATGCCGGATATCTGGCACTGGGAATTGGCAAAGCCGCTGGTGCGACGCTGACGATAATCCCTGAAGAATTCCCCGAAACGACTAGCATTAAGCAATTGGCCGACATTTTGGAACTTGCCATTCTCAAGCGACGTGTCATGGGCCGACAAGACGGCGTAGCTGTCTTAGCCGAGGGGTTAGCTTACAAATTAGGCGACCAAAAAGAGCTGGAGGTCATGCTAGGTCGAGAAGTGCCAGTGGACGCAGCCGGACATGTGCGACTCGCGGAAGTTCCACTTGGTCAGCTTCTCAAAGAAGAATTATCGAGACGTTTCGGGCAGCGGGGCGATAATGTTACCATCGTATATCAAAATCTAGGCTACGAATTACGCTGTGCCAGGCCTGCGTCATCCGACATGGCTTACACCCGCGACCTTGGCCACGGTGGGGTACGATTACTATTAGACTCAACGACCGACTTGCCAGCCGGCGTCATGGTGACACTGCAAGGTGGGAATTTAGTTCCCGTACCATTCGAGGATATGATCGATCCAAAAACTAACCGAACGCGCGTTAGAACGGTAGACCTGGAAAGCTACACCTACAAAGTCGCCCGCGCCTATATGATTAGGCCAGAGCCTGTAGATTTTGAGACTCCTACGACTTTGGCGGCATTGGCCCATGAGGCGAAAATGTCCGTGTTCCAATTCCGCCAGCGGTACGAAGAAGTGGTTGGCCGGGCATCCAGAAATCGTGAGGGCAACGTAAATTCAGAAAACTTAGCCCTGACCTAGCTCAGCCAATTTTCAAACAGGCTGGTATGCCATTCACTGGACGTGAATACGATTGTCACTTCGCAGGATGCCGCAATGACGATATATCTATGTCAACGTAGGTAATTGGTTGTAGACGTAATAGATAATGATAAAAATGTGGTATTCTTCAAAGTTTAACTGTATAATTAATGATATCTTAACATCGTCTTAACACGATGTTCAAATAAGGCGTATTCCCCATTGGAATGGTCCCTTATGTGGTTCATACTTATCAGAAGAAGGCATGCGTCTATTCGAAGTAGTGACTGGTCAACTTGAAAGTAGGTTTCCATCATGAACCAAACAATTGTTCAATGCGGTGAATCTCGCGTCGTCAATTCAGAATATCGCCAAATGTTAGCTGGGGCGAACATTCTACTAAGCACCGTGACTCCTGAAAATGTGGTTACATGTGAGGATGAACAACTTTCGCCATGCTGCCTGCTCATTGGCGAATCATTAAACGCAGCAGAAGTTGCACAAGTTCTTGAGCGGGTACTTAGTGCTGAGATTTGTCTTACGCCGGTGGTTATCGCGGACAATCCGGACACTGCATTCGTGGTCTGCGTGATGAAGTTGGGCGCGTTCAATGTCGTTTCTGCGAGTGAGCACGCTGATGCGTTACAAATTATCGTTGACGAAGCGTTGAGTTATTCATCACTGCGGTTATCTGAAATGAATCGTCACCAGGAAATCGTTTCTCGTATCAACAAATTAAGCGCTCGCCAAAAAGAGGTCATGGCCTTTGTCGTAGATGGCGCGTCTAACAAGACAATCGCAGCCGAACTGCACTTGAGTCCTAAAACCATTGAAGTTCATCGTGCGAGTGTAATGCGAAAAATGAAGGCTCGGTCGCTTCCCGATTTGGTCAAGTTTTCGCTAACGCAATTTACAATGCCCCACAGTGCCGTAGCGCTGGCCTCGCCCATTCCAGCAGAACGGCCTACGACGAATGAGTTTGCGGAATAGCTGGCGTCGGATATTCTCTGCGAGGCCTATCCATCAGAAATGACACCCGTTCTAAATCGCGAGCTGAAAGTGCGCGCTTCAATATCCGTTTCGCCTCGCGCAAGTCAGTTCGCCGAGATAAATGTGTGAGCAAAACTTGGGCGTCAGGAACAGCTTCCAGTACTTTATTCAAGTCATCAATGTGAATGTGTCTACCAGCCACCGCCCGACTGCGATGCTCTGGATCGAAAAAAGTGCATTCAACAAGCAGTGCCGGGCTTTTACGCACAAAATCATGATCGAGAAATCGGCCTAGCCCGGTGTCTCCTGTGCAGGTTAAAATCGGCATCTCAACCCGATGCTGAATTTTAATTCCCTGCTTTTTCAACGCGACAAGTTCCGGACCCGTCTTTCCGATAAACTCATCTTTAAGTTTATGACGCACGTCGATTAACGTATATCCCAGCGCCCCAGCCGCGTGATTTACGTCAAATGGCCTGACCGTAAGATTACGTTTGATTTCAACATCTTCCAAGGATTCAACGCCAATGATTTGTCCCGGCGAATGATGCCCTTCGATTTCCGACCACACATCCATCAATCGCTGAACAGATTGTGCCAAGCTGCGATGCAGGATTACTCGGCCTGGTGCGTTCCCGATAAATCCGCGCTGCGAAAGGTAATAGGCAAGCCCCGCCGCGTGGTCCATGTGGCCATGAGTTAAACACAGATTGTTAATCGAGATGACTTCACGCGGCGCTCGCCCAATGTCGAATACTACATCAAGCTCTGGCGCAGCGATGACCGTTTCTTCGCCCGCGAGAGAGAACCCTTGAATTTCAACGCCATTTAATAATTTTTTAACCAACCGGCCCATAAACTTTCGTACTTCCTTTTTCTAGCAAGCTCTATACTACCACTCAGTTCCCCACAAGCTTAGCTATTCTCAATGGGAGCAGGAAGTTACGCCACTTAGGCGAAAGCGGCAATAGCGAAGTATGTCTCAGAGGCCTATTAGTGCCTATTCGCGTGAACAAAGGCCTGAAATGACACGAAAATCGAGGTCGTGTTAATAAAACGAATCTCGATATTTGACACCCGACAACCAAGCCCGTTACGCTAGATATGCGGCGACATAGGTGCGGCATTAGCCCGCAAGAAAATATCCAAAGGCTATCAAGCCACGCCCTGTTGGAGGATGCTTGTAATATGCTGTGTCCATCCTGTAAAGATACGAACAACAAGGTGATAGATTCTAGGCTAACCGAAGGTGGTGGGGTCATTCGACGTCGTCGCGTGTGTGTTTCCTGCGAGAGAAGATTCACGACAAAAGAACGCGTCGAGCAAGAGCTTAGGCTGACTGTTTGCAAAGCCAACGGTCAGCGTGTGCCTTACCAAAGGGACAATGTTTTCAGGGGCGTCGAGCGGGCTTGTTTTAAGCTCGATGTTTCGGAGGAGCAAATCCAAAAGCTGGTCGACCATGTAGACGAGGAGTTATTTACCAACCATGATCGAGACGTGACCACAGAGCAAATCGGGGCGTATGTTGGCTTACACCTTCGACGACTCAACCAGATAGCCTACGTTAGATTTATGAGTGTGCATCGCAAGTTCAGTACCATCGAGCAATTCGTCGAAGAGATTACGGATGTGAAATTGCGCGTCGCACAGGACAGTCCTGACCAGCAGGACCTGTTCGGGTCGTAACTTGCGTAGCCTCCCCAGGAAACTACCTAGTTAACGTAACCAGTAGCACACCAATTATGGCCAGCGTAGATGAAATCGCTTTGCGGAAAGTGAAGGTTTCTTTTAGCACGACCGTAGCTAGGATAATGGCGAAAATGCTGGAGGTTTGATTTAATGCTGCCGCGATGCTCGCTTTGGCATACTTAAATCCAGCGATCCAAAATATCAGTGCCAGGTATGTGCCCAGGATGGATGCCGGAATACTCGTTCGCCAAGTGGCATTCGGAATAAACACGCTAAAATGTTTGCGGCGATGGGGAGATGCCAAGGATAATGCAAGTAATATCGCCGTGCCCGCAGCCAGTCGAATAGTCGTTGCCCAGATAAGCGGGAATCGCTGCATCTCCAATACCGGCTTGGCAAGAACTATCCCAAAGGCCATGAGCATCATGGCGACGATGCCCCACATAAAACCCAAACTCAGTTGCTTTCTGGTTTGTCCTGCTGGCGGTGTATGGCGGGTGGATAGCATGACTGCTGAGACAATCAGGCCCGCGCCGAAGTATTGAGGCCAGCGTAATTCCTCCGAGAGCATAAAGATCGCGCAGCAAATAACCGCCGGGCTGTAAGCACATTCTACGATAGCCATTAAGCTAACGCCTAGGCGATTTAGCGCAAAAAGAAAGGCTGTGTCTGCCAAGGCGATGCCTAGAATTCCGCTGACGCAGAGCAGCATGATGTCTGCGGTTTCAAATGAGGAAGTGACTCCTTCATGTTGGCCCAGGAAAAGCAAGGTCAGTCCCAGCAGGATCATGCCCACGATATTTTTGAACAAATTTAGCGATAGGGGAGCCATGCTCTCGCCGCAGCGCTTGAATAGTACGAGCGCGCATGCCCAAGACAATGCGGAAAACAGAGCATATAATCGTCCGGCGAATTCGGTTTCCATAGACCAGCATCTTACACGACGGCGTGGAGGAAGCTATTCAGCCGGTGTGAGCGACGGACTATCCCAGAAGTAGCCATCGATTTATAGGGTATGGCGAATGATATCTTGATCATCTCTCCATCGCCGATAACCGAAAATGGTTATGGTCTGGCAGTTAAGATGGAAAACATCACGCGAATGTAACTATTTGTCAGATTGCGCTTACTTTTCCCCTTCAATAATTTAGCGATAACAATATAATACTTTGGGTGGTATTTTAACGAGCGTGATAGAACCACGGCATTGAAATTATAGCGATTTGAGACAGGGTAAATTGATGTTGAGTGAAATGAGTAGTAATCGAATAGCATGGCCGACGTTTATTGTACTAGCGGTATTTGCTTCCATAGCTTACGCGGGAAATTCGAAATTAGAGGTTGCCGAAAGCGAGCTGAAAGCCAATTGGAATAATCTGAAATCTATATCGGCAAAGCTGCATGTCCAAGCCGTCATGAATAATAAATACGGACGAATTAGCAGTGAAGGTGAAGGCCGATTTGCCCTTGATCGAATAACGGGTAAGGACAGATTTTATAAACAGCTAAAAACGGTCGTGACTACTAACTTTAATGATAAACCGCTACTTACTGACTCCGCAGGAATTGCTGTAACCATCGATGGTATCACACAGTCCATGTCTGATTCTATCGACAACAAATACATCATCCGTAAGAAGGCTACATATAGTGACCGTCGCGATGCCCCCATAGTATTGGACTTTCTACATCAGGCGGGCATGGTAACTCTTCTTGAATCCAAAATGCTTGATAGTCGAATCACGCATGTGATTGAATCGAAATACACCACACCAGGAAGCCTGGTCTCGCGCATCGTAGTCCACTTTGACCTTCAAACTGGTGTTGCAGTTCGAATCACGACTTATGATATAAACAACGCATTTGTGAATATGTCTACACTAACCATAACCGCTGAAAACACGAAACTATTGGAGAGTATTTTCGATTTACCGCATAGCGAAGGTGCCATCTTGATCGACGAGACCAAGAAATAGAAAACTTCGTCATAGCAGTATTGCCAGAGTGCCATCGACGGGGCATGTCAGGCGTTTAGGCGAATTCTATCATAGTCGCCGTGCGGCATTGCCTTCACCCATAATAGGAGTAGCGGATGAAATATATAGTGGCCTTGGTCATCGCATTGGTTCTAAATGCCTCGGCGAATTTGTTGATGAAACTTGGCATGAAAGCCGTTCAAGCAGGCGGCGGTGTACTCAAGGATGGCCCGCTTGGCGCAGTGATGGTCATTCTTACCACGCCGACTCTAATCATCGGTCTGACTTGTTTTGGCCTTAACGCAGCCTTTTATATGTACGCATTGCAAAGCGACACGCTCAAAATTAGCGTGGCTTATCCCATCATGGTAGGCGGCGGGTTTGCACTAATCGCCACCATCGCCCGGCTGCATCCCGCCTTAGCGGAGAAGCTTAATGCGGGGCAAATGGTTGGCATCGCGATGGTGTTAATGGGCGTCATTATTATTGCCATAAAAACAAAAGCCGAAGGCGCATGAAGAAATATCAATACAACAAAAGCAGGGTGGCTAAGCACCCAGGGTGGCATGAGTAGGCCCCAGCTTACCCGTGTGGTACAAAGTTATTCATGTTACCTTCGCCTGCTAACACAGGAGTTATAAATGGCCAAACCAATAGAACCAACAGTCGGCACTATCAAAGCCATCGCCTATCGCGACAAGCGCAGAGAGGATATGCAGCCAATCGAATCGTGCGAAGTCATCACTGGCATTGGCCTGGCGATAGAAGACCGACCAGCCAACAACCGACAGGTAACCATATTGGACCACCGTGCCTGGCTGGTGACGTGCAAAAAACTCGGCACGAATTTGTCTTGGCTAATGCGCCGCGCAAACTTTTTAGTAGAAGGCCTCGATTTACAAGACACCGTTGGCTGCACTATCATGCTCGGCGAAATGCGCGTCGTCATTCGGGGAGAAACGAAGCCCTGCGCCTTAATGGATTATCAACACCAAGGCCTGCGCGAGGTGTTAAAACCAGACTGGCGGGGCGGCGTTTTTGGTGAAGTCTTAGACGGTGCGACGGTAAGCGTAGGAGAAAAAGTGATACTTCGCCGCGGTTAAACACAAACCATCGTTTTAATATGTTGATAAATAGCCCGCGTCGCGGTTGATCGATTTAGCGTATAAAAGTGAATGCCCGCGACACCTTGCTCGATGAGTTTGATACATTGCTGCGTGGCGTGATAGGTTCCAATATGGCGGACGGCCTCCGCATCATCTTCCACGGCTTCGATTTTGCGGAGCAGTTCTTGTGGAATCTGGGTACCGCACATTTGCGTAAATCTTTTCACCTGCCCCACGCTCAGGATCGGCATGATCCCGGCTACGATCGGTAGATCGATGCCCGCTTTTTCTACACGATCCTGGAACGAGAAGAAAAGATCGTTATCGAAAAAAAGCTGGGTGATCAGAAAATTGACGCCGCTGTCCACCTTGCGTTTGAGATTGGTTAAATCCGCTTTTGCGTTTTTGGCTTCAGGATGAACCTCTGGATAACAAGCCGCGCCGATGCAAAGATCACATCGATCACGAATAAAGCTGACCAGATCATTGGCGTATTGAAATCCGCCTTCGACCGCCTCGAAATTTTCTTGTCCCTTAGGCGGGTCGCCGCGCAGGGCGAGTACATTTTCCACGCCGTGTTGGCGCAAATCATCTACAATTCCGCCCAGCTCCGTCTTGGTTGAGCCAACGCAAGTCAGGTGAGCCATCGCTTCCATGCCAATGTCCGTCTTGATGCGTTGCACAAGATTGATGGTTTTTTCTCGCGTACTCCCAGCCGCCCCACACGTCACGGAGACGTAAGTCGGCTTCAGAGGCTTGAGCGACTCGATCGTGCGATACAAGTCCCAAAATCCTATTTCGTCCTTGGGTGGAAAAAACTCGAAGGAAAGAGAAGGTTTCTTTTCCTTAAGAAGTTCGTCGATGCGCATAGCGATTCTTTCACGATTCTTGCAAATGGACGCGGCAGGATTCGAACCTGCGAAGGCTTACGCCAACGGGTTTACAGCCCGTCCCCTTTAGCCACTCGGGCACACGTCCTCCATCAACCCGAGGCTAGGAGGGCATCACCCTCCACATCATCGAGTAGAATCCGAAGGTTCTACAAGAAGATGGTTAAGTTGACAAGCATCGGGCAGCTAAAACAGCCAGGAAAACCTTAGCGGCCCCTATAATTCGCACATATTTAACGATTAGCTTGTCTGAATTAAAAAGTCGAACAAACCAAAAAGCAAGGCAAATACGAATGCGGTGATACCTAAAAATAGATTCATTTCTAATTCTCTCCTAAATAGTCTTACCGGCGATAAGCTTTCTTATGCCGTCGTCTGGAACAAACTGAAAAATGCGGTCAAAAAGATAATACCGAAAAATAGAATACTTCCAATCGTTAGGTCAAACATGTTTCTACCTTTCAATAATAGCCAACCGTCAACAAAACATACATATATCGCTTCATACTCATCGGTGTTAAGCCGCCGGTCCGTAGAGTCTAAAAAGCAGTACATAGACCATGACGCCCGTGATGCACACATACAGCCAAATGGGTAGCGTCCAACGGGCCAGCCTGCGGTGCTTGTCGAGTTTGCCTTTAAGGCCCAGCACAAGCGTCCAGGAGGCTAGCACGGGCACTGTGGCGGCTAGGATCACATGCGTGATGAGAATGACGAAATATACCGGCCTAATCCAGCCTTGGCCTCCAAAACGCTTTTCCTCACCGCAAAAACGATAAGTCAGATAGGAGGCCAAAAAAAGCACCGAAACGCCAAACGCTGAGATCATGAAGCGTTTGTGGGCCTGGATTCGCCCCTTCTTCATGCAAAAGTAACCGGACAATAGCAAGACGAAGCTGATGCTGTTCAATGTCGCATTAAATGCAGGGAGGTCGCTTATTTCAATCATGCCTTGGGCTTCTCGTTACGCAATTTTTCCAGATCGTGAAGGATTAGCCTTTTGCTCGAAGGCAACATACCGTCTCGGACTGAACGTATTTTTCCGTCCTTATCCACAATGACCATATAGTTGCTATGCTGGATCGGCTCATCTTCGCTGGCTGGCATGACCGTTTGCATAAATCCAAAGCGCATTAGTTTGTGTATCTCATCCTGGCTATCTCCCGTAAGAAAAAACCACCTGCCTGGGTCTGCGTTGTATCGCTTTGCGAAAACGCCCAACCTAGCCGGAGTGTCATACTTGGGATCGATGGTAATAGAAACCAGCTTCACATCGCTGGCTTTTTCTTTCAGAGCGTATTGAAGGCTTCTCATGCGTGCGCTAAGTTCCTGACATGGGCCTGAGCAGCGGGTGAAGATAAAATTGGCGACCCAAGGTTGGCCGGAAAAATCATCTTTCGTGAATGTTTTGCCGGTACTATCGATCAACGAAAAATCGGGAACCTCTGCCAATATATTGAGAGGCGTGTTGTCGAGTGGTGGTGGGCCGCCGCGCCATGCCCAGACAAAAGCCAGGGTAGGCAAAATAATAGCGAGGCCTATCACGATCAATTTGTTATTTCGCGGCGAAGGTGCAGACACTGCCTCTCGACTTTCATCAGGCGGCTGCGAGGTCGGTTTATTATCTACTGTTAGCATATTACGCCTTCCGAGAAATCATATGCTGGGCCGCTGCTATGGCTACCACGGCGAACGCGCAACTGACCAGCCAGGACATTAGCAGCGAAGGATGTTGCGAGCCTGGCAACTCACCTCCGGTGTACAACGCATACCGCAACGTAGCGACGCCGTATGTTAGTGGATTGATAGCCATGATCCAACCGATCCACGAGGACGCGCCACTCGCAGGGAAAAAAGCGCCAGACAGTAGCCACATGGGCATCAGAAATAGATTCATGATGGCATGAAAACCTTGCACAGAATCCATTGGCCAAGCTATCAATACGCCGACTGCGCTCAGGCTTATAGCCATGACGACTAACGCTACGAAAGCCAATAGCAGGCCGACGAGCGAAACGTGGATTCCTGCCAGCGGCACTAACAGCATGAACACCAACGCCTGTCCGACGGCTAGGGTGGTGCTGCCAAATACTTTTCCCAGAACAATAGCTGTGCGACTGACGGGGGCGACTAAGACGGCCTGCATGAAGCCTTCGCGTCGGTCCTCGATAATCGAAATTGTCGCAAAAATAGCCGTGAATAAAATGATGAGGGCTAACATGCCAGGGAAGGAGTATTCCAGATAATTTATCGACGGGTCGTTAGAGCCTGTCGTTTGGCTCATGGCTGGCAATCGGAAGGAATTTCTCAGCCCTGAACCAATCAGCAGCCAAAAGACGACCGGCGTGCCGAATGCCCCAACGACCCGGCCCTTTTGGCGAAGGAATCGAACCACTTCCCGACGCCAGAGTGACACGGCTGGAAGTAGCCAATGTTGTTGTTGCAAAATGTTCAAGGCTTACTCCCCTTTCTTTTGAGGTTGACTGTGCCTAGCTAGGTGATGACCAGTTAGATGCAGGAACACATCGTCCAGTGTTGGCTTGCCTACAGTAACGCTGTCGATTTCGTCTGGCAAAGCTTTGATTAACTCCGGTATAAATTCATGGCCTTGGTCTCGCTCAATCCGGACGCCTCCGTCTATCAGTTCTACCTTGCCACCAAACTTTTCTACGATTCGTTTGTGCAAGGCTGGGGCATCGTTGCCCGTCACTGTAATAACATCACCGCCGATCTCTCGTTTGAGCGCTTTTGGGGTGTCTAGAGCGATCAGGTGGCCGCTATTTAGGAAGGCTACGGTGTCACATCGGTCAGCCTCGTCCATTAAGTGGGTTGTGACCAGTGTTGTGACGCCTTGAGATTTTTTAAGTTTTTCTAAATAAGAAAATAAACCTTGGCGAGCTGCGGGGTCTAGGCCGGTACTGGGTTCGTCGAGGATGAGTACGCGGGGACGATGGAGATTCGCCTTGGCTAACTCGACGCGGCGCTTAAGACCGCCGGACAAAGTTTCGACATAGTCCTTGGCTCGATCATCAATATCAAACTCAGCCATAACTTCGTGGCAGCGATTTCGCAATGATAATCCCCGTAAGCCGTAAAGATGTCCCTGGTGCGTGAGGTTTTCCATCACCGTGAGACGATCATCCAGGCTGGGGTTTTGGAACACGACACCGATGGCGCAGCGGACTTCATGCGACTGTTTGGTAATGTCTGCGCCAGCAATTCGGGCTGTGCCCTTGGTGGGAGAAATAAGGGTGGTGAGAATACGAAACAGTGTACTTTTGCCGCCGCCATTGGGACCAAGTAGGGCGAACAAATGGCCTTGGTCAACGTCGAAGCTAACATCGGTAAGCGCCTGGCGCTGGCCGTATTGATGGCTAATCGACTGAACCTCAACACAAACATTGTCTGTCATGGTCCACCGGGTATTCGTGTTAAGTGCTCACCTTGTCTATCACCATGACGGCGAACAGCGAGGGTAGGTATGTGACGGAGGCAAACAAATGTACGCGGGCGATGTACGCCGTTCGTAACCACACAAAAATGATGCCAACAATCAAGAAGGCTATGCCCAGGACCATCGCGCCGATCATATAAGTTGTGCCAGCTAAACCATACACTACGGGTAGAAAACTGACCGTAAGCAACGTGACGGAATGCGTAATCATGTGCAAGCAGGTTCGCAAACCGGATGGATCAACTACGGGGAGCATGGCAAAGCCCGCACGGGTGTAGTCTTCTTTGTGAAGCCAGGCGATGGCTGCGACGTGAGGCAATTGCCAGACGAAAACAATGGCGAATAGTAGCCAAGCTTCTAAAGGTATCGTCCCGCTGGCAGCCGCGAATCCGATGACCGGGGGTAACGCGCCAGGGACTGCGCCGATAATGACGCAGAGCGTAGTTGTTCGTTTGAGGGGCGTATAAATAAAAACGTAACTCGTAAAAGTGAGTAGTGCGATAGCGGCTGCGAGAAGATTGCATTGGATAGCTAAGATAAAAATGCCGAGAACGCAGGCCGACGTCGCAGATATAAAAACTTCTTGAGGCGTCAATCGATTTGTGACTAATGGTCGGTCCTGCGTCCTAATCATCTTGGCGTCGTGCTTAACCTCAATCAACTGGTTCATCGCGTTGGCGGAGCCTGCGACTAACGTAGTGCCTACGATAACGCTAATCAGACCGGCGAGCGTGCTAAGGTCAATCGTAGCAGGCAGAGCAAGAATATAACCCACGGCTGTGGCGACAATAACCAAACTGGCGATACGCGGCTTGGTAAGTTCTACATGAGCCGCGAGTCGAGATAAGCCTGAGGCCTGCAAATGGTTAGTGAGTGGTAAGGCATCGCTCATGATGTGGCTCCGGCTTGATCTGTCGAAGCATCAACAACTACGGGGGCAGGTCGAAGAACTCGGTAAGAACATAAAGCAAGCGAGAGTGAACATACCAACATTAACGCGCCGACGGCTACATGCGCTGAGGGGACTGCCCAAATTAAGGTTGGGGATTTCGTCATTTTCAATACGATAATTAAAAAGCTCGAACCGCCGAGGAATAATTGCAAGGCCATGAGTCCCGCTAAGGCTCTGCCTAGTTTTCCCATGAGCGATTGACTACTGTGCTGCGTGATGACCCACATAGCCACCCATCCCACAACGAGGGCTAGTATGACGACCCACAACACATGAATCAAGACTGCGGCGCTAATAGCCATGTGCCGATAAATAGCACCGCTGAGCAGTTGAATGAATACCGACGCGACCAATACGACGCATAGACGCTGTAAAGTTGTTGCGCCCTGGACGCGATGAGGCCCGCCGTCGTAATTATGCCAGCTTTTTGAGCTAAGTAGGGCGGTGGTGCAGGCTAAGCCGAAACATAGCTGACCGAAGATGCCGTGAAGCAAGGCTAAGGGTGTGGAAATTTCCCAGACGCGAAACCCGCCGAGTACGCCTTGGACGATGATAGCTAGCAACGTGGCGATGGCGAGTTGCCGGATGGGTTTGCCTCGTTTGAATCCTATGACGGCTGAGGCGATGGCTAACATGCCGACTACCCAGCCTATGAGACGATGGCCATGCTCCCATAGCTTGTCGTTTTCTTGCAACCAGTTTGGAGGATTAAGCAAGTGACCATTTGAAGTAGGCCAATCTGGAAAGGCCATGCCTGCATCTTGGCTAGTGACTCCTGCGCCGACAATGATGAGTGGAAAGACGGCACAGGCAGTAGCGACAGCTAAATAATGCAGGATGCGGTGGTAGCTGGTTGGCGAAGAAGATGTATTAGGCCCGGTCATGAATTCGTTGGTGGCTTTTCTTGCTGGAATCTAATTTGTTTCGCGCGGTGCATCCAAAACATTGTCGTTCCTGCGATGCCAAATAATACGGTGCTGATGACACCCAGCAACACAGCCATCCCCATAAACAAACCTTTGGACATGGGGGAATCAGGGTCTCCAAAACAGACGGCGCAGGCGTAAACAGGTGTTGCACCAGCGAAGTTATAACAAGCGAGAGCGCACGCAAACGCTATCTTTTGTGAGAGTCGCAGGTTCACAGATAGCTAACCCCTTTTAGCTTGTTCAAGAACCATTTTCCGTAAATGATGAGAACGGCTCCGCCGATGAACGAGGCGATGCCAGCGATGAGCGCAGCTACTTCACCACTGTCGCTGTAATGCCTGATAGCCCAGAAGCCGAATCCTACGGCGGTTAGCGTGGAGAAAAATATGAAGATGATATGGAAAGCTTTGAGTGACATATCTGCTTAAAATTCCTACAAGATGCTTTCTCTGTTTTTAATTCAGAGATTACCCCCAAGAAGTAAATACGGTTCCCATCGGTTTGTCGCTATGTACGAGGGAAGGAATGGTTACTAAGAAGACAAAGAAGACGGCAGTAAGCGCAATTACAAACCAGATGTTTCCCGCTTTTTCCCACTTTAAGTGCATAAAAATCGTGGCGACTAATGTCGCTTTTACGCTGGCAATCGCGAGGGCGACAGCGATAGCCACTGGATGCGAAAAATGCCAGGTTGAAGCCCAAACGGTGATGACGGTAAGAGTTGCCAGCGTAGCGAAAACGGCTATGTACGTCTTGACATGCTTACTGACATCTGCGTGCGCATCACTCATAACCAAATCTCCTAGAGCAAATATAAAATAGGGAACAGAAAAATCCAAACGAGATCGACAAAGTGCCAGTATAGTCCGGTACACTCGATCCGGTTGGTGTAGTATTCGCGGTTTTCTTCCCAAAGCTTAGCGCCCGGGCCAATGAAGTAGCAGATTACCACGACGCCACCAATAATGTGTATCGCATGTAAACCAGTCATGGTGTAGTAAATAGCGAAAAAGACGCTTGTCTTGGGGTAGATGTCCATGTGGAATTTATGAGCATACTCAAACTTAAACTTGATAGCTACGAAAGCGATGGCTAATATCGCAGTGATAATTAAGTAGATTCGCCCTTTAGCGAAATTATCCATCTTGAACTGAACCCAAGCTAGCACCATTGTCACACTGGAAAGAATTAGAATCAGCGTGTTAAGGCCGCCCAACATCCAGTTTAGATGGGTTTCTTCACCTGTAGGCCAAGCAGTGGGGCCGGTTTCGGGAGCGCCCATGCGAAGGAATACATAGGTCGAAAATAAAGCTCCGAAAAGCATGACCTCTGACGCCAGGAATAGCCAGATGCCGAACTTGCCATTGTATAGGCCGGTGACGGGATGGGGCTTTACGGTATATGGAAGAACCTCGGCTGACACTTAATCAAGCCTCCGTAGTTACGTGTTGAGGGTGAAAATCTTCGCTCGCACCGGGAACGCTGTATTCGTACGGGCCGCGATAGACAACGGGTACAGTTTCAAAATTACCATGCGGAGGCGGCGAAGGAGCTAGCCATTCTAGCGTCGTAGCATCCCATGGGTTGTTAGAAACCTTCTTGCCAGCGACTGCGCTGATGAAGAAGTTGATGATAAAAGGAATTTGTGCCAGTCCGAGCATCCACGCTCCCCATGAGGACATGATGGTCAAAGACTGAACCGCATCACCGTGGGCGTACACCGTTTGGTCATAAAGGCGACGGGAAACCCCAGCCATCCCTTGCCAAAACATGGGCATGAAAACCATATTGATGAAAACAAACGACAAGAAAAAGTGCATATAACCCAACGCATTATTCAACGTGCGGCCAGTGACTTTGGGATACCAGTGATAAATGCCCGCAAAAATGGCGAATATGGTCCCTGGAGCCACGACGTAATGGAAGTGACCAATCACATAGTAGGTGTCGTGCAAATGAATGTCTGATGCGGGTAAGCCCAACGGCAATCCGGTCAGCCCACCAATCGCGAACATCGGCAAAAAGGCCAGGGCAAAAAGCATCGGCACGGTAAAGCGAATGGCACCTTGATAAAGGCTAATCACCAAAGCCGTCAAAATGACCACCGACGGTATCGATATAATCATGGTCGTGGTGGCGAAGAAAGCACTGATTTTTGTGCCCATCCCCGTCATAAACATATGATGCGCCCAGACGATGAAGGACATGAAGCCAAGGAAGATGGTCGAGTAAATCATCGCCCGATAGCCCCATAAAGGCTTGCGGGTGTTATTGGCAATAATCTCAGCAACAATACCCATCGCTGGGAGGATTAGCACATATACTTCCGGGTGAGCGAGGAACCAAAACAAATGTTGCCAGAGTAGTGGGCTACCACCACCGGACATTTGCGTTTGTACCACACCGCTGACGACTAGACCTTCGGGCATAAAAAAGCTAGTTCCCGCTAAGCGGTCCATTAACTGTAAAACGCCGGCAGCTTCAAGCGGCGGGAAAGCTAGCAACAACAAGAAAGATGTGATTAGCTGTGCCCAAACAAAATAGGGCAAGCGGAACATGGTCAAGCCTTCAACACGCAACTGGATAATCGTTACGATGAAGTTTACCGAACCAAGTAGCGATGAAGTAATCAGGCAGACCATGCCAAAGAGCCACCAAGTCTGCCCAGTTGTGGCGATGTTTGACAAAGGGGGGTAAGACGTCCAGCCGGAATTTGCCGCACCGCCGGGCACGAAGAAGCTGCATAGCATGACGATGCCGCCGAGCAGATAAACCCAGTAGCTAGCCATGTTGAGCTTGGGGAAGGCCATGTCTGGTGCGCCGATTTGCAACGGCATGACATAGTTTCCGAATGCACCCACAAGCAACGGAACCACGCCCAAGAAAATCATGATCGTGCCGTGCATAGCGCCTAGTGAGTTGTAAAACTCTGGTAGCATAACGCCGCCGGGCATGGCGTCTTCGCCGAAGATGTTTCCGATGAAAGGCATTTCCTCGCCTGGGTAGGCAAGTTGCCAGCGCATCAACATCATTAGGCTAAAGCCCAGGAATAGAAAACAAAGCGCAGTTACGCCGTATTGAACGCCGATCACTTTATGATCGACGGAAAATACATACTTGCGAATAAATCCTGGTTCGTGGTGGTGGTCGCCGCTCATCTATATTCGTCCTAGTCCAGTTCGTCTTCGTCGAACTCTTCTACTATACCAACTTCTTTAAGCCATGTAGCGAAAGAGGCATCGTCTTCGATCACCATCTCTGCACGCATGGAATAATGGTTATTACCGCATAACTGGGCACAAGCTACTTCGTAGCGCCCCTCTTTGACTGGTGTGAACCAAACAGGAATGCGCATACCCGGAATCACATCTTGCTTTACCCGCATAACAGGCAAAGAAAAGCTGTGAATCACATCCTTTGAGGTCAAATCGCAAATGACTGGTTTATTCACTGGGAGGTGCAACTCGGTAGCATACACATCATCCGTAGCCGCAGGATCGCTACGATCAAGGCCCAGCGGGTTTTCTACCGTGTCCACCATGTCCGGAGCCGTGCGTCCGAATTTGCCGTCAGCGCCTGGGTAATGAAAATTCCACTGAAACTGCTCAGCTACCACGCGTACATGTGTCGCGTCGTCTTTGGAGGGCATGTCGTTTTTGGTCGCAGCCCAGATGGGCATGGACAAGCCAATCAGAAGGAATGCCTCAAACGCGGCTACGCCGATTTCAGCATATTTAGAAGCCTTAGCTTTGACAGGGTCGTAGGTGGCTTTGTGACCAGCTCTTGATCTAAAACGAAAGAGGCAATACACGAAAAAGATAGCCCAGCCAACGAACAAGGCTGTCATAAACCAATGCAAAATGATGATGAGGTCATCAACACCCTGGCCATCCTTGGACAGCATAGGGGGCAGGCCGTACCCGTAATCGCCGTCGATTTGGTTTCCTGATGCAATTGGTGCATCCGCTTGCCCTAAGGCGACGGACGGTGCAATCAGACAAATCCCGACAACCAGGATTGTAGCTATACCGATGATCCGCGAACGGTTCATGCTCGCTTTCCTTTTGCTAACATTAGGCATTGAAAACTACTATTACTGTAACCCGGCCCTATGACAGTCGGCGATTTTGTACGTTTCTCGCCAACTGTCGTGAAAACTTTTTGATAATTCGTATCAATTATCGTCGGCTATTATGACTTTGGCTCGAAAGTCAAGTCCATATTAGCCGCTTTGCCGCCTGATACTTCGACCTCGGCTGTGACCTTGCCAAAGGCTTCGTGCCATGCTTCGATCGTGTACGCGCCATCAGGCATTCCCGTAAGGGTGAATGTACCGTCTTTGCTTGTTACGTCAAAGAACGGATGTTCAAAAATAGCCACGAAGCAGTTCATCCACGGGTGAACATCGCATTTCACCTTGAATGGGTCTTCAGCTTTGAGGATAATTGTCTTTCCTTTTTCGGTATCCTTTTTTGGCTGAGTGAAGTTATGCTCGTCATTTACTTTGGGAAGAAAATGTATGTTATGATTGGTGTTGTCGCCGTTAAGAATACGCAACGTTTGGCCAGCTTGCCCGGCTAGGACGTGGGGCTTGTACTGACAACCAATTTGGATGATGGTCAATTCTTCCTTGCTTACAGGGAAAGACTTTTTGCCTAAGCCTTCCTTGATGGATACCACGACATTGCGAAGCGTCATGGGATCAGTCTTTTTGTTGACGATAACCTTTTCAGAGCCGATTGTTTTCTTGGCTTTCTTGCAATTCGGGTCTTTCGTGGTGTTGATTTTGGTTCGTTTATAGTTGGCTGGATCACCTTTGAAGATAACCTTGCCCGTGATGGAATTTTGGCCATCTGCCAGGCACTGGTCTGGGGTGAACACAAACGTATTGATAGCCAAGACTGCCGTTAGAGTAAACATGCTGAGTTTCATAATTTCCTTCTCCTAATCACCATCCCGATCTACGGGCGTGGGTTGTATGCGATCGCGCACGCGATGGCAAGTATATTTTGGGCTCTATTTACGAGCCTGGCTAATCGTCAAAATCTTCATCCTCGTCAAAGCCCTCGCCGTCATCCTCTTCAAGAACAATCTTAATGAGTGGAGACCTAGCCCCCTTGATGCCAGCGTCGTAGAGATAGTCCACCAATAGATTTATATGATCCATCGCGTCGCCCGGGTACTCCTCGGAGCCAGCAAAAGGACTTACCCCGCCTGGGAAGTTCTGAGGCATCTTTGTACCTGGCTGAATCACCTGAGGGTCGAGCATCCAACTCACCACCCAGTCGCGACGCAAACGCTGATGCGTGAGTGCAAGATTAGGGGCACTGGCAGCGACAAGCATGATCGTCTCAGTTTCACCGGCGGCATTGGGGCCTGTGAAGCTTGCATTGGTGTCTACATCGCCGGTTTCGTAGAAGATGTTTTCCGCACTAATCAGCGTATGGCCATCAATGACAGAGCCAATTTTGTACGGCTTGCCGTTGATGATCGCTTTGGCGGTGTCACCCTCGCCACGAACGCCGTCCAGGCGGTATACATTGACGAATTCATCGGTTGTCTTAGCCGGGCTTGGCAACATGTCACCGAAGATGTGACATTGTAAGCAGCCCATGTCTGCGAAGAACTTTCCGCCTTTGTCGTAGCGATCGTTTGACGAAAGCGACTGGGTCGGCTGCACGAAGGGATACTGAACGTCGTAAAGTTTGGTTAGAAAATCAATGCGACCCAAGAGCTTCTTATGCGATTCACGAAGCTGCTTCGGCGACCTTCTTAATAGGTCTATTTCGCTTGGTCGAATGAGTTTTCGCTCCTTAGACCAGTTACGCAAATTCGTTGCATTTGAAGCTAAGGACTCTTGTGCGTACCAGTTTGAGCCAGCTTCTTCACCCTCGGCTAAGTCATCATTAGTGCTTTGTTTTTCTGCGCTCTTAACCATGTATTCAACAACTGGCTTGGTCATACTATCAAGATGGTGAGAATCCCGCTGAGAGAGGGCGGCGAAGTATTCGACAAGTGTAGCTGACTGGTCTTCGGTCAGTGTGAAGCTCGGCATACGCACTTGTAGCCAAGGTCGAAGCGTCTCCACATTTTGAAAAAATTTATCCAGCCAATGATGCTGAATTTTAGCCCCTTCACCCCACAGAAGCGGCGGGGCGTTGACAGCGTTAAAGACAGTAATGCCAGAAATGTCCTGGCTAAAGTATTGTTGGATGATAGGCGCGTTGTCTTCAATTTGATGACACGCAACACAGTTTAACTCTCTCGTGAGATTTCGACCACGAGCGATAGCGCCCATACCATTGTTTTCATAGTCGATTTGCAACGAATCCCCGACTAGCGCTGGCCTACGAGAAAGTAAGAACGTCGTCAGGGCTTCGGATTCCATATCCGTCAGGTAGAAGTTAGGCATCTTCAGCTTGTCGTAAGGCTTCTTGATTTTTTCGCGGTCCCACAATCTTGGGTTACGTAGTTTGTGCTTAGCGAAAGCGGAATGCGTATGGGTGACCTGCTCGCCAGGGTTTTTGCCTGGAGACCAGTAGTTCAAATCTTCCGGGTCAGACTCCGAACCTTTCGGATAGAGATGACCAAAGGTCTCTTCTTTTTCTTCACGCATGTGATGGAATGCGTGATCGTAAAAAGCGAAATCAAGTTGCGAGATAGGCTTTTCCGCCCAGATGGTTAGCTCGGTTCCCGGCGGGGTCGTTTTCTCGAAGCCCGCGATATTATGGCAAGCATAACAGCCATAATGACCAATCATTTTATTGCCCAGGAAGGTTAGCTTTTTATCCTGGAGCGACATCGCGGAGACCAAATCGTAAGCCTGTTGCTTATCAATTGTTGGCGAAGATGAGAGCAATGACACGAGAGTGTCAGCGAGTTCATGACCCTCGTCCTGCATGATAGCCCGACTTCGTCGCTCGCTACGCTGGGCAGTCAGCAAAGTGAAAATGAGATCGTCAGCCATAGCTAAGCGGTCTTCGTTCATGTCGAACTGATCTTGCTTAAATGATCCGCTTTGCAGCGTCATCAGATAAGCTGCGATGTCCGTGGCGTCTTCGCTGCTGAGCCTCATGTTGGGCATCTTCGTGTCAGGCGAAAAGTGGGTGGGGTTCATTAGCCAGGAGTAGAGCCACTCGGCTGTAACCTTTGAACCAATATCCGAAAGCTCTGGGGCGAACCGACTAAATGTAGGCGGCTTGTAAGCCTGGTCTGGCTCAAACCGAACGCTTTCCGGGTCGAATACTGCGTCTGCCTCTAAGCCGAAATTTTCCATGGCGTACTTAACACGCTCAATGTCTGTCATACCCTTGTAGCGGAACCCGGCGGTTTTCTCGTCGAGGTTATCTTTGTGTTGTAAGTCAGTCGTAATCCACGCTTCGCCGAATTCCGCAATATTACCGTGACAGGCGAGGCACCCCAGCGACTTAAACAGAGTGCGACCGGACTCTGCGTCACCCTCTAAGCCCGCCGGTTTTTCCAGAAGCTCTACCTCACTAGACACCGCGAAAAGATACTGGGTGATAGCTGCGACTTCTGTTTCTGTTCGTAATACTGGTTTCAGATCAAACTGGTTTTCGCTGCCTTCACGGTTATTTTCCTGCAAGAAAAAGTGCGGCATGCGGGTGGATGGTCTAAACTTTTGCGGGAACATGACCCACGGTTCGACAAAATCTCGCTTCAATTTGGATGCGATATGCGAGAGGTCCGGGCCTACGCGACGCGCATCTTTCATGGACCCTTCCACATGGCAATTCACACAACCCACCGAAGTAAACAACTCCTGGCCACGGTTGATCGTTGTCCCCACACGATTTTCGTGGTGTCGGGATATATCTGAAATTTGATAGTGACACTTGGCGCAACCGGCTTCGCTGTGTCTTGGCATCAGCATAGGGCGGTCCCAATAATGGGAGATAAGCTCGAACGTAGCCGTGGGGACGCCCATGTTGTGATCGTAATACGCATCAGCCCATTCTTCTTCAATTTCATGCGTAGGTGGGGAATGGGCTGCGAATATAAAGTCTGTTTCTTGTGGATTGCCTTCATGGCAAATGGTGCAACCCATCTTCGCCATGCCGTGCGGGGAATCTACTGAAACGTAAAGCTCGAGGTCTGGGTGGGCTAATAATGGTTGGCCAAGTTCAATCGTTTTGCGGCCTGTAGCCGTGAAATAATCGTTGACTATGGCTAATAGCGCTTCAAAGTATTCATCTTGCTGTTGCGTCGAAAGCTCTCCCCAATGCTCGGTCACCTGGCCAGTGGGAATCGTCGCACCGGAAGCGAGTTCCGGAGGCGCGGGATAACTGGGGGCATTTTGCCCGTCACGCTGCATGGCTTCCATGACGCCTGGTAATGATTGCTCAAGTTTCCTGGCTAAGTTGCTCTTCGAGAAGTCTGGGTCAGCGATACTTACATGACACGTTGTGCAACGGTCAGTGGTATACGTTTCCAGATAATTTAATTGCTGACGAATTTCCGGCAGTACCAACTGGTTTACTTGATAGCGAGCTGGCGTATTCTTGGGAGATATAAAGTCGAGCAGCGGGGCGTTAATCACGGAGCTAACAATTGGAATGCCGCCGAGCATCCCCTCGTCGCTGAGTACGCCACGATATTGCTGGTCCTTCTGCAACGCTTCAGCCGCGATAGTTTCCAAGTCACGAAGCTGTTTTTCAACAGTAGTTAGCTCTTCGCGAAGCCCTTTGATTTGGTCCTCGATGTCGTCAACAGCATCTTCCCAAAGCTCTTTATCTTGCTGATAACCAACGACCATATCCTCTTCATGGCGAACCTGTTCATGAGATTTTTTCGTTATTTCATGGTGTTCACCATACTCAGCCAGGATGGCTTCGTACCCAGCCCGCGTCACATCAAGCACCTGCGAAGTGGCGCTATAGTGGGCGTTGGCTTTTTTGAATTCTAATTTAGCCTCGACTAATTTATCGCCAAGTTCGGTTAGCTGTTGGGAAGCGGTGCTATCAAGGTATTCCTGCGCTTCATCGCGCCGCACCTTAGCCTCTACGATTTTCTGCTGGTTTTCCTCTTTCAGCGCATCCAGATAATCAAGGTGCGCAATAGCAGCTTTGGCCACATAGTAATCGTCTTGGTAGGCGTGCCAGGGACGTGCGTAGTCCACATACACTAACCAACCGATGGCCGCAGCCATTAAGACACTACTGACAGCGAACCAGATGTTAATCTTGTCCGGGCGATATAGGCGACTTTCAGGAATCGGCATAATGCTCTAATCCGCGAACCACAAAGCAATAAATTTTATCCATTCAACGCGCCGAACGCGCCGAACTATACGTTTAAGAACCATTCAGTAATACCAACGATATAGTGCAAATTCAGCGTCCAACGCAGCACCATTTTAATCGGCATAAGCAACATAAAGAGCATCAACACACATAACATGCTATATCGCATGAATCCAATGTCGCGCGACAGCTTTCTAAATACCGTCGCCTTCATAATCAACGGACCGAGTAGGAAGTAACCGCCCAGCAGTATGATGCCCGGCAACTCTCTCATGAGGTAATGACCAGGCAGCGGCCGACCGAGCAGATTCACCCAGAACAAGTCATGGAACTCGGTATTAAGCAAAGCCGCGGGACGGTTGTGGTCCCAGAACTCGTAAGGACCAAAGAAGTTCCAGTTCGGTCCACGAAGGAAGGTGCCGAAAATAATTAGCACGACCCACAAGATGATGAAACCAAACAAGAAGCTGGTAATCGCAAACTTGCGTTCTTTGAAGGTATAATAGCCATTGCCTCTGGGATTCTTGTCCATGTAAGGAATGGCAATAAGCCCGACAACAATCAGACCGGGCAAGACAACGCCCGCGAGCCAAGGATCGAAATATACGAGCATTTCCTGTAAGCCCAGGAAGTACCACGGCGCTTTTGCAGGGTTAGGCGCGACGTTGGGGTTAGCTGGTTGCTCAAGCGGAGCGCGTAAGACAATAGCCCATACAATGAGCAAAGCTGTACACAGAACAAGTGCAATCAATTCGCTATAAACAAGGTCAGGCCAGACTAGCACTTTGTCGTCCGCGCCAGCTTCTAATAGAGGCTCGCCTTTTTCCATGCGCTCGTCGTTGATAGCTGCTTGCCTAAAGGCTAGCCAAAGCAGAAACGCTACCGAGACCATCATGATGACGATGGGCACGTTGTCCGCTTTGGTCACAATTTTATTGAAATTGTCATCCAGGCAGCTAGCCAGGAAAAACAGCGTGACTAGCGCAGCGATAGTGGCGGCGACGGCTGGCTTGGTCCAGAAGCGGTATCCAATCAGGAATATGAAGAACGCGGCCACTGATATAATCATAAACCAGTGGGGTTCACAGGCGACGTTAATAAAATGCTTAACGCTCTCCAGTGTTGATGTAGATGACGCGAGTATCGAATCCATTCCGCTTCCCATATTTACGAACACTTCAGTCTATGGCCTGTGCTACGGCCCAAACAACTTCTTCAATGAACAAGACTACAGAGGCCCGCTTATGCCGCCATCCTTACGGATACGCCAAAAGTGAATGGCTAGCAGCACCGTTACCACGCACGGAATAAACACGCAGTGGAGAACATAAAATCGGAGCAAGGCATTTGGCCCCACAAAGGTACCAGCCAAGAGGCCAAACCTGGCATCGTCACCCGCATGAACCAGCGGCACGCCGCCAATCTGAATAAAAGCGCTCAAAGGCCCTTCCGAACCAGCGCCAGGCGTTGCCCTGGCCATGTTCGACCCCACGGTAATAGCCCACATCGCCAACTGGTCCCACGGGAGCAAATAGCCCGTGAAAGATAGCAGCAGCGTCAGCACCAATAATATAACGCCCACGCTCCAGTTAAATTCGCGCGGCGGTTTATAACTTCCCGTTAAAAATACACGGAGCATATGCAGCCAAATAGCTATGACCATCGCGTGAGCGCCCCAACGATGCAATTCTCTCAGCAATCCAAGAGTAACGTGCGCCCGCAATCCCTGGATGTCGAAATACGCATACTCAACGGTAGGGCGGTAGTAGAACATCAGCAGCACGCCGGTCACAATCTCCACCAAGAACAGGAAGAAGGTGATACCGCCCATGCACCATGTAAATGAAAGACGAATGCCGCTTTTACGGACAGCGACTGGATGCAAATGCAGAAAGACATTGCTCAGGATAGCCATCGCTCGCGTGCGACGATCGCGCGGCACGCCGTGACGAAAAATGCTGCCCCAAATCTGACTTTCGCGTATCCAGTTACCAAATTGGTTAATCATGGTTTAATGCAGTTCCTGTACATGCCTCCGGGGGGCTTAGACTAAGATGAAACTTCCCGGTTGATCCCATTGGCCCAGCTCGTACTGGTATTTTTTGCTTTTATCTACAACGACGATTCCGTCTTTGATCGCAATCCTAAAACGCTCTAACGGACGAGGCGTCGGGCCTTCAAAGTTGATCCCATCAGGATAATATCCACTACCATGACAGGGGCATTTGAATTTTCGATCGTTGGGCAGCCAGTTCGGAATACACCCAAGATGCGTACAAATTATGTTCAACGCTGCGATACGATCTTCCTCGCGAATCATCCAAATACCCTGCGGCTTATAGTCTTCATTCACGCCGCCTGGAACCATTTCGAGATACTTGTCCATCTTCCCGACGCGAATACGAGGGTCAGGCTCTTCCAACACATTGGGCATCATAAACCGCCCGAACGCTGGACCGACCGAAATGCCAGTACCCACACCAAACGCTGTCCAGCCAATGGCTAATGCACTGTTGCTGACAAAATCTCGGCGGTGAAGTTCAGATTGTTTCTTAGCTTTTTGAGCGGCTTCGACAACTTTCGCCTGCCGGGCATCTGGTGGAAGAGACTTTGGATCAGCCGCTTTCCAGTCCTGTGTGCTAGCTGGCATGTCGTCAGCATTTTTCATGATGCCTGCATGGCCACCTCGTGAAGTAGCCGCCTCTAGTAATGCTTGAATCGATGGGTCAGGCTCGCCCGCACTGGGGGCTTTGCTTTTGCTGCTTGCGGCTGGGGCCTTCGCCGGAGTCGCTTTCTTCGGTTCTGCTGGAGCAGTCTTTTTGGCCTCGGCAACCGGAGCGTCCGCAGACGCGGCGGCTGGTTCTGCTGCTGCGTCATCGGCGACTTCGACAGTTTCAGACTCAAATTTGATGACATCAACCGGACACTCTTCAGCCGCGTCCACAATCTCCACGCTACGCGGCTTTGCGAACTCGACGTTGAGGGCATCTGGACGAATAATGCAGCTATCCTCAGTCACTTCAAACACATCGGGGGCGGCGGTTTCGCATGCATCGCAGACGATGCACCCTTCTTCGATCCACACCTTGGTGATGAGTTCTTTCTTGGCCATTCTCGTTTTATCCTGCAAAAACTACGTCGACCGCGCCGCCCATGCCGCCTCAGCACGCTGCTGTACCGATGGCGACGCGTCAGACTTTAATCGCTTTATCATTTCCCACAAGTCCATATCATCTAAATTCGCCGCTGCATCAATCGCAGCCATGAGCCATTGCCGAATCAAATCAGGGGGCATGGGATAGCTTCTTGTGACACCGCCTTCATCAGTCGTGTGATATCTTTCGCCCGTCTCCCAAAACTTTCGGTCCAATAGGTCGAGCATGGTTGTTTTTCCGGAACTGCTACCTAGCCGAGCCAAGGCCAACGCCGCAGACCAACCGACTTCACCATCAGATGACAATCTCACCGATGACAAAGCGTCTATGGCTTCCTGGTTAGTAGGACTAGCGAGCACAGACAAAGCGGTGCAGGTCGATAGTCGCATCGTCGCGTCATCCATGCTTTCGAGCAAAGCAATCAACGGAGCTACGGCTGCGTCAGAACCCTCAAGAGTATGCAAGTTAGCCAATTCCTGGACGGCGTATACGAGAAACATTTTGCGTTCTTTTGCGTCGAAGGAATCCCAGGGATGGTCCAGGACACGAACGAGAACAGGAACCACTTGAGGCTGATTCGTTCGCCCCAACGCCCGGATGAGAAACTGTAGCCTCATCGCGCCAGAAAAATGGAATTGCTTTGTAGAGTCTTCAGATGGCGCCACCGACTCAGACGTCGATTCCATCTCACTTTCCACCATTTGAACGAGCCGAGTCGCAGCTGTGTCCAGTTGCTCCGCCGAAAATTCACCCTTTTTCAAACGCTCTGTAAGCTCAAGTCCTGCTTGCCAGTGTTCTTTTTCGCGTGGTAGCAACATGCCTGCATTGCGCTGGCCGCCGCTGATTTCCAAGGCGTGAAGCAAATAGTCCAAGCTATGGGCCTTGGGGGCAGATGGTGCGCCGAACAGCAACACGACACAAATCGCGCCACCGACGATGACAGTAATGATGAGCAGAGGAACACCGAACATCTTGGTCAGCATCGAAGCCGACAACGGTTCGACAGGGTAATCAAGACCATCTGCCACTGACGGATCAACCCCCGGCTCGGGAGAGGCATCACCAGCGTTGTGCGAGTCTGTAGGAGAAGAATGTGTGTCTTCGACGCTCATCAGTTTCACAAATCGACAGCTAATTTAGCTCAGTTCGCTCGTCAGCCACGGCACCATAGCCACAGCTCAGAGTTATTTATCGGTCCAAAGGCCTCTTTTCCAATCATCCAGTCGTCATTATTCCGAGACATTGTTAAATATTTCACGAACACTGTCAAGGAGGAGTGCGCCTCACCAATCGTGTTTTTAGGGTGAACAGAGGGACTAGCTCGGGACCAGGAAGCTAGCTGCGTGGTGTAGAACGGAGGCTTTTATGGGAAGATGACCTGCGAAGTCACCATCAACTTCAACCGGGACTTGGGTGGGGGACTCAATCGAAAACTCCCGACATTGGCTATAGATGACATCACGATGGTTCACATGCTGCCCCCGCATGATGCGAATGGCGTGGGTTATTAGCTGAATTCGAGACGAACATTTCAACACGCAAATATCGAGCAGGCCATCGTCATACTTGGCTTCAGACAAAATCCGCATGCCCACCGAGTAGCGGGCGATGTTACCGATTAACACGAACCCCTGGCCTTGGTAGACCGTTTTGCCCTCGATGCGAACCATAATTTCCGGGAAGCGGTGTGACCAGAAGGTTCGCCAGATAGGCCAAAAGTAGTCGCCATGCGTAATGTGTCCTTCACGCTGCGCGGTCATGCGCACCACACACTCCGCATCAAACCCAACGCCAGCTACCGCGATAAAACGTTTCTCGTTAAGCACGCCTACGTCGAAAGGAATCGCCCGTCCTTGCATCAAAGTTCGGGCGACGTCGATTGGCTCTGTGGGCATACCTAACTCGCGGGCGAGCAAATTTTCCGTGCCAGTTCTTAATATCAATATGGGAATTGGCTTTTCGATTAAGCCGTTGACGACTTCACAGACCGTGCCATCTCCGCCGACGACGAGTACGGCCTGAGTTTGCGGGGCAAGGTTCGAGGCTATCTCCGTGCCATGCCCGGCTGATTGCGTGGCCCGAATGGTCAGCTCGCCGCCGAGCATTTTCAGTTGCCGGCCAATCTCCTCCACGACGGGCATCATATCCCTTCGCCCTGAAACCGGATTGATAATAGCTGTTACCTGACGACTCATATGCTACCATAAATAAGTGGAAAAACGCCTTGATTCATTCACAATTCAGTAAGGCGCCGCGTTTGGATGTGACTGCTTGCCCCCCGATGCGTGCGGCCATAGTGCCACCTTCTTGACGCTGAACCAACACCCAAACTAATCCCGTCCTGCCACCTGGGATACCTTGCGTGCATTGAAGACCGACTAAATTATCCTGCACAGGAATCACGCCACGCTCCACGAGGTACGCGCCGAGTGGGCCATGCACGCTTCCTGTGACGGGGGCTTCGTCGATCCCGCAGGTAGGTGCAAAAAATCGAGACTGCACATTTATGGATGGCGTTACCGTAGCAATCGTCGCTACGGAGAGACCCCTGAGATCAAATTTATTCAAAAATGCAGAGAGCTGCTTGAAATCAGGCTTGATGTCGTTTAGCACAGAAAAGTCATTGACAAAAACGATCGCGTCTCGATCCTGAGAGACGGCTGGTGGTAGATGTTTTTCAATGTCGTCGAGCGTAACACCCAAGCATTGGACTAAGTCTTGGCCTGGTATCGTCAGGTCTTTGACAATTGGGTCAATAAGGTCCAGCCAAATGGCGTGACGGTCTGGCGCATCCGGTAGCGATTCGACATGGGCGATTATCCTGCCGGAGCGAGTTTCGATTGGTAGGCGAACACTCGCAGAAAGCGTAGGCGCTGGTAACTGCCCCGATTCGAGCAGTGCATGAACCCCAGCCAGGGTCGCGTGGCCGCACATATCAACTTCCGTCGTTGGCGTGAACCACCGAAATCGAAGCGGCGCGGTATCTTCGTCTGGGGAATCCGAATCAACTTTTGTAATAAATGTTGTTTCGCTGAGATTGAAATCCGCAGCTATCGAAAGCATTTGCTTATCGGTTAACCCATCAGCGCGTAGTACCACGGCGGCGGGATTGCCCTCGTAGGCGCTGGTAGTGAAAGCGTCGATGACAAAGTATTCACGGTTCATATTGCAGTATTCTTCCGTCTCGAACATCGCCAAATTCGAAGTCGCATCGCCCGTGCTGCCAAAAATTACTTACGTTGATCGTACACGTTTATGGTTAGCTGGCAATGATGAATATCTTGCAAGGGTATGATCAAAGCCATAGGCTGCGCGATAGGGGATTGAATAGTTTATCGTAAACGATAATAGGGCGGTGAGAATTATGATGTGTCATGGTGTGAATCTTCGCGTAGTCATAGCCAAGGTCTTTATGGTTGTCACAGCTGTTATGCTTATCGCCAGGATAGCAGTCGCTAACGAACCAGGCCTACCGACGGCAAACATTCACGGGAAATCGCTAGATGAAATTTCGGGGATGACAAACGCCCATATCGCGGGGCAGTATTGGGGGCATAGCGATTCTGGTTTTGCGCCAGCCATACATAGGTTCAATAGCCGAGGTGAGGTACTTCAATCCGTTGCATTGGACGGTGCCAACAATCGAGACTTCGAAGCGATGACTCAGGACGCGAGCGGTCACATCTACATAGCAGATACTGGCGACAATGGTTTGTCGCAGGGAACGTATCAAATATATCAACTACCCGCATCTATACCTGATGGCGTTTCTTCGGCGCAGGCTACGCGAATTGATTTTAAGTATGAAGACCATAAGCCGAGAAACTGTGAAGCGATGTTTGCCCATAGCGGCAAGCTTTATCTCATAACCAAGCAGGAATTATACGATAGAAAAGCCGAGTTTTTTGAGCTGCCAATCCCCCGGAATGGTGGGACTAGCCAGGCGAAGCGATTGGGTCGAATGGACCTTCCTGGACGTGTCACCGATGTGGCATATTCTCCACAGCAAAAGCTGGTCGCAGTCCTCACTTATCATGGCGTGGCATTTTACGACTTCGCTAGCCCGCAGGACTTACTCACCAAGCCCAAGCACTATACTTATGGCAGCTTTGGGAAATGTGAAGCGATTTGTTTCGATGGTGATTCTCTTGTCATTACCAATGAGAATCAGGAGCTATGGAAGCGTCCAGTCGAAGAATTTTTGGGGACGACCTGGATAGGTATGGCACGCCCCCAGCAAAAGCTTGCGAACTTAACCGCGACTATCACGCTAGATGGTCGCACGGATGATTGGCCTGCGGACGCGACTGCTTTTTCTTTGAAACCGGAACGGTCGGGCGTATCGCTCCATGCGAAGATGTTTGCCTCGCCGCAAGGGTGGCATGTGGCTGTCACTATTCCATATCGACAGGGAAAAAAAAGTTCCAGGCCAATTGGCGATACGTTGTTTGTGACGGTCTCGCCCGACTTGGATAGTGCTTTTCCTACGGTGGGCACCTCTGTGTATGCCATTACCGTTATTGATAAAAAGCAAAAGGCGAAAGTGTTTCGTATGCAGCAACCATTGCCTTGGGATGGGGGGGGAGATTGGAAATCGCAATCATCGCCAGCGGGTTCCGCAGCAGTGCGTATGGAAAATGGTAAGCTGACTATTGAAGCGACGATTGGTCAGGCGTATTTGCATCCGCTAATTCGCCAAAGCAATTACGACGTACGTTTTAATATGTCGCTGCTAGGCTGGAAGGGTAAAAAAGTGAACTTCTGGTCATGGGCAGGCCCGCTTCGAGGGCACGGCGACGAAAAGCTGCAATCCTGGGGAACGATTAGTCTCGCCGGGCAATAGTGATTTTCAGAGCACCTGGCGCAAGCCTGGTGGCAGTATTCATGAGGCACGAACCTTGTAAGACTTGCCCGCAGGCTTGCGCCGTGCGGCTCTGATGGAGCGCTTTTTTCCGCCATTGGGTGCCCCATTCTTCGAGTACTCTCGAAGGGTGGGGGAAGGACGCTCGATAACGGGTCGTGAGGTTAATCGTAATTGCACGTCCGCGCGGGCTGAAGCCACGCGGCTCGTTTTTTAAGGCACGTTATTTGTCGGCTTCCACTATTTCCACCGCCAACGTCGCAGCCGTCTGTCCTTCTGGCATAGGCTGAGAATTCTTACACTTGGGATATTTGCTACAACCCAAAAATTCTCCGCTACGACCCGAACGAATCACCATGTGAGCGCCGCATTCTTCACACGGTACGTCTGTGGGAATGGGCTTGGGTTTTGGCGCGGTCGGGAACTCTATCTCGGCTTGTTTCTTAGCTGCGCCGCGTAAGTTGGAAACGAAGCGACACTTCGGAAACTTCGTACAGCCATAGTATGGGCCAAAGCGTCCGGTCTTCATGTCTACTTCGCCGCCGCAATCCGGGCACGTCAAAGATTCTTCAGGCCAGGTTTCCACTACGGGTCTACCTGTTCTAGTCCACGCAAATCCAGGCGGCGGAGGCCCCATCGCAGCGTAGTCTACCTTTCCGTTAGCATCACGAGGTACGTCAACTTTCGCGCGACCGGTCTTACCGTTATCTGCTGGTGCGTCGGGAATTTCTCCGGCTTCTTCCAAAGCTCGAAGATGGTCTATTTTGTCCATCGGCATGGCATTTCGGCAACGCGGGAATCCGGAGCAGCTCAAAAATGGTCCACGACGTCCGGTGCGAATCACGATGTTTCGGCCACACTTGTCGCAGCGCACGCCAGCTTCTGCAGGCTTGGGCTTTTCTACATACACACCTTCGGGCAATGGCTGAGTCGTTTTGCATTTTGG
The DNA here is from genome assembly GCA_024280855.1 of Planctomycetota bacterium. Taxonomy (GTDB): domain Bacteria; phylum Planctomycetota; class Phycisphaerae; order UBA1845; family UBA1845; genus JAJRPG01. Next base: position 66,625 of record JAJRPG010000079.1, read on the forward strand.
GTACGCATTACACCCAAGGAACGAACGGCCCCGAGAAAACTTGACCGACATTTCCGATTTGCATTCAGGACAAGTTTCTTTGATGTCCTCTTCGCTCACTTTTTTCAACGGCACGCCGTGTTCGTCCGAAGGCTGGGTATGGCTGCAATCTGGATAGCCACTGCAACCGAGGAATGGTCCGATGCGGCTTTTGCGGAGTATGAGGTCTTTGCCACATGTAGGGCAAGGCTCGTCGGCTACGACATCAGCCACGGGCTGGCCTTCGGCATCGATATTCATCGCCACTTTGCATTTTGGATACCCTGAGCAGGAGAGGAAGCGGCCCTTTTTGCCAATTCGATAGACCATTTCTCGGCCACACTCGGTGCAGGTGAATTCGCTGGGTTGAGAACGGGCGCGTTGCATATTCGCACCCGCACTTTCGAGGGCGGCTTTGAATGGCGTGTAAAATTCGCTCAATACGTCTTGCCATTCTGCACCCTCGTCTTCGACTTTATCCAGTTCTTCCTCCATGAACGAGGTGAACTTGAAGTCCATGACCTTGGGGAAATGTTCGATGAGACTGTCAGTAACCACTTCGCCGATAGCTGTCGGGCGCAATTTTTTGTCGGTCAGTTCGACATACTGTCGGTCTTGAATCGTTTGGATAATCGCAGCGTAAGTACTCGGCCGTCCAATACCCTCAGCTTCCATTTTCTTAACCAGAGAAGCTTCGCCATATCGCGGGGGCGGGGCGGTATAATGTTGTTCCGGTTTGAGTTGGAGCAGGCCTAGACCTTGCCTTTCTTCAAGTGCCGGTAAGACGACATCGTCGGTATCGGGTTGCCCCATAACGCGAAGGAAGCCATCGAAAACGAGTCTTCGGCCACTGGTGCGGAAAATGGCATCGCCCTTTGGCGTCGGCGCTTTGATTAACACCGAGGTGCTATCCCACTCCGCGGGTGTCATCTGGCAGGCAACAAATCGTCGCCAAATTAGGCCATAAAGCTTGGTCTGCTCGGCAGAAAGATGAGCCATGATGTCCGCAGGGCGCAGCGTGACGTCGGAAGGCCGGACCGCTTCGTGAGCCTCTTGAGCGCGTTTGCTACTACCATATACATTGGGCTTAGCCGGGAGGTGCTTATCGCCGAAATCTTTACCAATTAAATCCCTGGCAGCGGCTACTGAATCTTTGCTCAGGTGAGTTGAATCGGTACGCATGTATGTAATTAAACCGACCGGACCTTCTGAACCGCCGAACTCAATACCTTCATATAGCTGCTGAGCGACGCGCATGGTGCGTGATGGAGAAAATCCTAGCTCACTAGAAGCCGCTTGTTGCAAGGAGGCGGTAGTAAACGGGCCGTTTGGCTTGGTCTTGGTGCGGCGTTTTTGAATCTCAGATATTTCAAACGCAGGCGATTTTCCCGCGATAGCAGCCCCAATGATAGCCGTTCGCTTGAGCGAGAGCTTGGCGTATTCTTCCCAATCGTTTTCTTCGACTTTTTCAACGACAAAGCCAAGATACTCCGCAATCTCCTTAGCCTCATTGACGTTGGTTGGCTTGAATGACTTTCCATTGAGCGAGGTCATCTCAGCATATAAACATTCGTGCTCGCTAAGCCATTTGTTGCGAGCTTTGATGGTGAGTCCGGATTTTGTTTTTTCGCTTTTGGCGAGAAATTTATTCCAGGCGTCAGATAATTTGCCAAGCGTCGCAGGGTCGGTCGCAAAGCAGCCATGAAGTCGCCAGTGTTCTTCCGGGATGAACGCCCGAATTTCTCGCTCACGGTCCACAATTAGCCGCACCGCAACGGATTGTACGCGCCCCGCAGATAGACCTTTCCCAATTTTCGCTTGGAGCAATGGGCTTAATTGATAGCCCACAATACGGTCCAAAAGGCGGCGAGCCTGCTGGGCGTTGACCTTAGCCATGTCTAGTTTATGAGGATTCGCAAATGCTTCTTGAATAGCCGATTTCGTGATTTCATTAAAAACCACGCGCTCGGTTGGCGTGTTTTCCAGGTCCAAGGCTGAGACCAAATGCCAGGCTATCGCTTCCCCTTCGCGGTCAAGGTCAGTCGCGAGATAGACCGTAGGGGCATCCTTAGCCAGTTTTTTGAGTGAATTAACGACTTTTCGCTTGCCGGATAACACTTCGTAAACAGGCTCAAAATTGTTTTCAAAGTCGATACCAAGGTCATGGGGAGGCAAATCTCGCACATGCCCGTAGCTGGCCATGACGGTATAATCGTCGCCTAGATATCGGTTTATAGTCTTGGCTTTGGCTGGTGATTCAACGATGACCAGCGATTTGCCTTTAGATTGTGATTTTTTCGCCACGATCCGTGTTTCCTCTCTAAAGAGTCTTATCGGCCCGACTCCAGGTATACATCGACGGTCCTTGTTATCGTCACAGGTATTGACCTGCTCCAATAATGTGGAATTATAGGCCCCACCATGTCGGTAAGATGGGGGGATTTAGCAGGACTTCCTCATACTGTCAATCCGATTGTAGTGAGAAGGTCGTCGCCGGGCTTGATTTTCGGCGGTTTGGGCCTTATAGTGGACGTTTTGCGGCTCTGAAAATTTAACTCCCGCTGTACAAAGGGTTTATATTCAAATGATGAAGTTCTTTCGTAAATATGACAAGGCGCTCCTGGTGACGTTCATGATGCTGCTTATGGTGGTGTTCGTGGGCGGTTCTGCTTTGCAGAGCTTTTTGACTCCAAATTCCGATTACGCGGTGTGGAATTCGCGTTTTGGCGAAATTGGCACGAACGATCGAGATCAGGCTCGACGGTCTACGGACTTGTTGGCTAACTTCAATCTTGATTGGACGCGTCCGGTTTATGGTGCGTTCAAACAAATCGAATTACCCGATTGGATTTTGCTCACACGAGAAGCTGATCTTTTTGGCACGTCCGTGGGGATGGACGCTGCGCGAGCGATTTATGCCTCTGATGGTGGGATCGAAATTTTGTCGCGAAGAATGCGCATCAAGCCTGACCAATTTTATGACGCGCTTCGTCAGTATCAATCTGTTCAACTCACGGCGCAAGCGATGAGCGTTGGTACTATTCCCAGTACGGCAGCGATTAGATTAAGAGGGCGCGATTCGCTTGAGACGGTTAATGTTCAAGTTGTCGCACTTCCCTCTAAGGCGTTTGAGCTTGAGGGACGAAAATTCAGCGAGGCTGAAATTGATGCGCAGTGGCAATCCCATAAAGACAATGAGCCTGGTTCCGGAATGGAGTTTGGCTATTTTGTAGAACCAACTATTCAAGTTCAGTATGTGAAGATTAGTCCTGATCGATTGGCTGAGGTGATTGGCGTGGCTAATCTTGAACGCAAAGCTAAGCGTTATTACGAAGCCAATAAAAGCAGCTTTGAATTCCGCCGGCCTGCTGCCGTGGGAGAAGATAATACGCCGGAAGATGCGCCAGATTTTCTCACTTGGGAAGAGTCCAAAGAAAAAGCACAGGACGCAATTCGCCGTCAGGAAGCTAAGAAAACCGCCGCGCGGATGGCTGACTATATTATCCAAAGCACGGTGCAGGATTCTCTGGCTGGGCAGCGGGATGATAGCGGTTATCGTAAAGTATCCGAGGATGTTGCATCAGCAGATTATTATAAGGGACTGCTGGATCGTTTACCCAAGACGTTGAATTATCCTGTTGCGATTACCGTTGAGTTAACAGATTTCTTTGATGCGGATAACGCCAGTTTGGTATCTGGGATTGGTACTTCCAGCCATCGCCCTTCCGGCGGTCGATTCCAGACTTTTTCTACTATGGTACTAAAGAATCAAGCGTTGGTTCCCGTCGTTCCGAAAGGCGATGGCGTCGTTAGTTCTGACTATCATGCGGTGAACGATACATTCGGGGCCGCGCTGCAAAGTGGTGATGGTGTGCGATATGTGTTTCGAGTCGTCGATCATGTTGAAGGTCATGTCGCTACTTCGGTTGACGAAGTTCGTGAACGAGTCATCGCTGACCTTCGTACCAAAGAAGGATACGAGGTGGCCTTGGGATACGCGCAGGGTCTTGTAGAAAATATCAGTGAGGGCGGTTTACAAGAAGCCTATACGAGCGATACCGAGCTGGATGAAATCGTTCAAGCTTACGAAGGTTCTGATGGCGGGTATATGGTCGCCTCTAGCATTCTTCGTCATGTGCCAAGCCCTTATATTACAGGTCCTGAAGCGAACATGGCCCGAATTCCCGGCGGCATTGGCAGCGTGCCTGCTGAGGTTGTTGATGCGTGGTTTGAACTAGAGCATAGCGATACAACTGCCGCGGTGTTTCCGCTAAAATTGCGAGCTATGGTGATGGTGGTCCAATGGCAGGACACAACACCAGGCACGGAAGAGGATTATTTCGCACAGCGAACACAGATCACCAGCCAACTGATTGGGCAGGGGCGTATCGTTGTGATGCGGGACTGGTTTGACCCGGATCAGATTCGCGCTCGTAACGAGTTCAAGGCGATTCAAAATTAGCGGTTGTCCGGTGTTCGCTGTCCATTATTCGTTCTCAGCATACACGGACTTATTGTCATTTCCGCGAAGGCGGAAATCTAGTCTTGTCCGTCATTGTATCGCTGGATTCCCGCCTGCGCGGGAATGACGGTGGCACGCGGATGATGGTGGTTCGTTTGGCATGGGGTAGACATCTGCGGTAGACATCACTTGAGCGTCCGCGCGGGCTGAAGCCCGCGGCTCCTTGGTAAGCAATTATTACTTGCCGTTGTGGAATCGTCCTTGTTCGCATGCCAGCGTGAAAGCCTCAGCCGTTGATTTGAATTGCTGCCAGGATTGCCGAATCCGCTCGGCTTCGGAAGGCTCAATTTCCCCGTCATCTTCAATCGATTTTGTCACGGTCATAAGTAACTGACTAAATTCATTGACTAACTGCTGTGTGTTGACCAGCAGTTGCGTGGGGATGTCATCGTTTGTAGTTGGGGCGTTTGGCACATAAAACCCGTTCGCCTGATGACACAGCCATTCTACAACTTTGGTGTCATCTGTGGCATGAACGATCTCAGCGAGGCGGTCCAAGGGGTTTCGCGCTCCGCTGGTATCTGGGTCGTTCGGGTCTGATTCCTGACACCATTTGTAGATTAAAGCTTGTGATAACCGAAGGCTTGCGGCTAACGATTTTACACCAACTTTGTCGGCGGCGTGTTTGATGGCTTCGTGGGAACGCATAATCTTTGATCCTTACTGTGGCCGCTTGGCTGTATTGCTTTGGCGGACAAGCCTTCTGGTATCTGCATATTTCACTTAATCCTAGAGCTTGTGGCTCTCTTGGCTAGAGCGCGTGTTTTTTCATGCTGCGATGGTTAGTCCGTAGTCTAAACTCACCGTACAATAGAGTGGAGAGGATTTTATGGATAATCTGCCCGTACAAACCAAACGAGAGATTGAGGCTGTGCTTACCGGAATTGGTATGCACCCAAGGAAAATGTTTGGTCAAAATTTTTTGATAGATGGCAACTTGATGAGGCTATTGGTGAAGTCGGCTGATATTTCACCGGGCGACCGCGTATTGGAAGTCGGCGGTGCGACGGGCGGCTTGACTGATTTATTAGCAAAGTTATCTACGTCACTATATGTTGTGGAAATAGATCGAGACTTAGCCGTGGTTCTAAAAGAGAGATTCGCGCACTGTGAACATCTGACGATTCTTAATGCGGATGCGCTGCATCAAAAACATTTGCTTCATGGACCTGTCGGGGCCTGGGTGAGTGGTGAGTCAGGTAGTGGTGATCGACCAGTGAAGCTGGTGGCGAATTTGCCTTACGAAGTAGCTACTTTAATTGTGATGAATCTGCTGATTGATTATCCGATGGTTTCTCGACTTTGCTTTACGGTGCAGTTAGAAGTTGGGCAGCGCATCGCAGCTATGGTGAATACGAAAGCGTATGGGCCTTTGAGTATTATTGCGCAGACGCTTGCTGAAGTGGAAATGGTGGCTCGCGTGCCTGCGTCGGCCTTTTGGCCTCGTCCTAAGATTGACTCGGCTATCATGCGGCTGACGCGTAAGCCTTCTCCGTTTGCCATGCGAGAGCAGCAGGATACATTTGTAAGAGTGGTGAGACGCGCCTTTGAGCATCGACGAAAAACATTGCGTAGTGCGATAAGTTATTATTTAGATAAAGACATCTGCGAACGGATTTGTCAGGACTTTGATGGTCAGTGTAGGCCTCAAACGCTCAGCGCCGAAGAGTGGGTATCTTTATCGAGGCTTGTGCCTGAGGTGGTGGCGTAGTTGACACGAGTTTCGCAGGACGAGCGAGGATAGCAGCCTTGGATACGATATACTTCGACAATAACGCGACGACGAAACCGCTTGAGGAAGTGGTTGAAGCGATGAAACCCTTTTGGGTTGATGCGTATGCCAATCCGTCGAGCGTACATCAGTTTGGGCAGTCGGTAAAGCACGCTATCGAGTGCGCACGCGAACAGGTCGCAGCTTTGATTCATGCCACTCCAGGTGAAATTGTTTTCACTAGCAGCGGGACTGAGAGTATAAACTTAGCTATCCGAGGCGCGTTGGCAATGGTTCCGGCCAAGCGAAAATTTGTGACGACGGCTGTGGAACACGCTGCGGTGTTGCGATTGTCTGAAGTGCTTGAACGAGAAGGTTATGAAATTGTTGTCGTTGGCGTGAATAGGGATGGCCAAGTTGATGAACAGGCTTGGGTCGAGGCATTGTCTGGTGACACGGTGCTGGCATCTATTCAACATGCCAACAACGAAACCGGCGTGATGATGGACGTGAATCGATTGGCAGCGCTAGCCCAAGAAAAGGGCGTCGCGGTGCATGTAGATGCCGTGCAGACAGTGGGCAAGGTAGAGGTAGACGTGGCGACTTGGCCCGTTCAATTTGTCAGCTTTAGCGCGCATAAATTTCATGGTCCCAAGGGCGCGGGCGGGCTTTATGTGCGACGTCGTACACGCCTCAAACCGCTAATTGTTGGCGGTAGTCAGGAACGAGAGCTGCGAGCCGGCACAGAAAACACGGCTTCGATTGTGGGGATGGGCGTAGCGGCTGCATGTTGCGGCGCTACGATGGCTGAAACAGCGACGCGCGTGGGCGCTTTGCGGGACCAACTTGAACGCGAGCTTCTAAAATCGGTAGCCGGAGCGTCGGTGCATGGGGTTAAAGCTAATCGCGTTTACAATACGTCGAATATATCCTTTGAAAACTTAGAAGCTGAAGCGATTTTGATTTTGTTAAGCGAAGCGGGCATATACGCTTCGAGTGGGGCAGCGTGCAGTAGTGGCTCATTGCAGCCTTCTCATGTGTTGCAAGCGATGGGGATTGAGGAGCATGTTGCCCACGGTGCCATTCGATTTAGCCTGTCGAGATATAGTTCAGAAGCGGAAGTTGCGAGTGTTGTCGAACGGCTTCCAGGGCTGTTGGCGAGGTTGTCAAGGCTGGGGTCGCGCTAGCGGGTGGTCGGAAAGGTCGTGATATTCGTATAGGTCGCCGATAGGTAAAAAGCTAAGCTTGCATGCGCGAAGTTTTTTGCGATCGGTAAGTTGGAGGCATAATGTCAAATGCACGTATTGGAATTATTGGCGGCACAGGTCTGGGGAATGTTCTTCTAAAAGAAGGCGGCGAACCGGTGCATGTGGAGACCCCGTTCGGCCAGCCGAGCATGGCCCCGATTTTGGCTAACTGGGGCGGGGTTGATGTTGCATTCATCGCTCGACATGGCGCGGGGCATATTCACAATCCGTCAAACGTTCCCTATCGAGCTAACATTTGGGCGATGAAAAAAGTTGGTGTCGATACCATTTTAGCTAGCGGTGCGACGGGCAGTTTGCAGGAAAAAATCGCGCCGGGGCATCTGGTCATTTGCGATCAGGTGATTGATAAAACTGTTCGGCGGGCGTCCACATTTTTTGATGAAGGCGTCGTCGCTCATGTTGAAATGGGCGAGCCGTTTTGCCCGTCATTACGAGAAACTTTATCTGCTGTTGGTAAAAGTGCGGAGCAGGATATACACGATGCTGGTACTTACGTCTGCATGGAAGGGCCTCAATTTTCCACACGGGCCGAGTCGGTCATGCACCAGCAGTGGGGCGGAGATGTCATTGGCATGACATGTATGCCTGAGGCGAAGCTCGCACGCGAAGCTGAAATTTGTTATGCGATGATTGCGTTGCCGACGGATTATGATTGTTGGCGACCGCATGACGGTTCGGGTAGCCCAACCGCACTACTAGAGGAAATCATAGGGAATTTGCAACGTGCGACCGAGCAAGCGATGGCGCTCATTCGCGAGAGCTTGCCGAAGATTACGAAGTCAACGCGAGCCTGTCGCTGTCGAGATGCGTTGAAATTAGCCGTGTGGACTGATGAGAAGACGCTTAGCGATGAACATCGTGAGCGATTTTCTCCATTGCTGCAAAGGCATTGGGACGCGAAGAAGGTGTGAATGTGAATGCGACTTTTGAAAATGTTGCTGGAAATTTGATGCGGCGCGCAGCTTCGCGGTACACTAAGGGTTTAGTTTTCGCATTATTTTCAGTAGCCAGGTGTGGCGATGTAGCCATTGGCCAAGATGCTGTTGACGTCAACATAGACAACGTAAATGTTCACGACGTTTACTTGAATGACAGTTTTGAGGTGGCTGACGCTATTGCTCAAGCTAGGCGATTTTCACGGGCTGAGCGTTGGACAGATGCGGCTTCTTTGTTGCAGCGCATGTCTGATGTTCATAGCCACATGCTGGTGCGAGAGGATGGGGGGCGTTATGTAGGAGTTCGCCATCGACTTAATCAAATCATCGCCCATTGGCCCAAGGTTGGTTTACAGGCCTATCGCGCCCTATACGAAAAAGAGTTGCAGCAACGTTTGAGCGATCTTGGCGACCGTCGTGATCTTGATGCGCTGCTGGAATTGTTTGAACGTTTTTTTTGTGCCGAAGGTGCGCCGTCATTGGCTGATACGATCGGTCAGGTCGCCTTTGAAGCGGGGGATTTTGCGCTGGCGACGCGGGTCTATAAGACGGTCATTGACGCTCATCCCGACCGTGAGCGCATCAAAGGGCATTACGAAGCGATGCTTTTTCTGCTTGAGCAATGGCAAGGGCACGCCGAGCGGGAAGTGCCTGAACGACTTGCGAAAATAAAAATTTCCTGGCGTGGCGAGCCGCGAACCTTAGAGAGCGTAGTGGCCTCCCTTGAACCCATGTCGCTGGGGATGGCTTCTTCTCAGGTCGGTTGGCCTATTTTTGGCGGCAGTAACCAACGCAACAGTATTGGCAATTCCGACGTGGACGAACTTGGATTGTTGTGGCAATTTGCGATGCCTGGCAGTCCGGATTCAGTCGAAGACCGGCGTACGATGCACATAACGATGGATGATGGCGATTCACAAGCCAGGATGTTATCGATTCAGCCTGTGGTGAGTGGTGATCTTATTATCATCCAAAAGCAGCGTGAGATTGTTGCGCTATATCGCCGCACGGGAGCTGTTGCCTGGCGTCGAGCTACAGACGATTTGGATCAATCGCTGGCTGATGATCTTGAGGAACAGCCGCCTGCGCTTTATTCGCCAACCGTATCTGGTGATCGCGTTTTCGTGTCTCTACCCGGCGAGATTGCTTCCTACTATGGCTACGAGTCACCTTCAACGCCGCCTGGGATTATTTGTCTGGACGCTGCCACTGGAAAACTCATCTGGTCTTTGACGCGAGAATCAGCGGGTGCGGTTCTTGAAGAAATCGTTTTCGACACGTCGCCGCTGGTGCGCGAAGGAAGCGTTTATGTTGTTGGCCGGCGTCGTCGCTCTTTTGGTTTTGAAGATTGCTACCTATTGCGCATTCGTGCCCATGACGGCACGCTCATTCATAAGACGCATTTAGGCAGCGCTTCGACCGGATCGTTCGGTTCTCGTCGCGCTACATTGTCCATGGCTGCGGTGGATGGCGATACGGTTTATGTCTGTACGAATTTGGGCACAATTGCTGCAGTGGCGGCGCGAACGGGCAGCGTTCGTTGGCTTCGTACCTATGACAGAACTTCAACGGCTGACGCTCAGCCTTGGGGCGGTCAATCTCAGATGATTTCGCCTTGGGGTTATAACCCTGTGATGTTACATGATAGTCAACTACTTATTTTGCCTACAGATGCCTCTCACTTATTCGTATACGACGCCAGGACGGGGCATTTATTGCATCGAGTTCCGCGAGAAGAGATGCTGGGCGTGCAGAGTGTGTTCGGTATAAAAGATGGCTTGCTTTGTAGTGCGGGAGATAAGGTCGGGTGTTATGACTTGGTCGCCGGCAAGATACGTTGGTCTACGGACCTCCCTGAAAGCTCATCAATCTATGGCCGGGGGATGTGGGTGGACAACGAGCTTATGGTTCCCACGACAGTTGGCGTGTCTCGATTTGATGTATCTACCGGGGCGAGGCGGGATACGATTTTGGAGAAAAATCTGCGCATGGGAAATATCCTGGCGCTTACAGATGAAGTCTATGTAGCTGGTCCCTGGCAGGTTTCGGCGTATGTTCGTCGTTCTCAACTTTGGCGTTCGCTTCGCACAAGAATGGCTGATGCGCCGACCGACCCCGTCCCCGCGTTGGAATTAGCCGAGGTCGCCATGCGAAATGGTGAAGCCACTGAAGCGTACGCGGCCATAGGTGAAGCTGTTCGTCGTGCTAACGCGGCGCAGGAAACTTTAGACGGCGTGGTTCGACGGCGCATTTATGAAAACGTCATGGCTTATGTTCGGGCCAACACGAATAAGGCGGCGATTGAATTAGACAAGCTGGATGAGTTGTTCGATTACGCCAGCGACACCGCGCCGAGTGGCCCTGCACAGGTCGCGTATCGGCTGCTTTTCGCCGCGAGATACAAAAAGCTGGAAAAGCCGCAAGAGGCGCTACGCTTATATCAACAAATATTGCGTGACCGGACACTGCGCGAAGAGCCAGTCACCTCAAAGGTTCAGCCGGTAAACCGAAACGAAAAGGCGAATTCGCAGGATCAAACGTCGGGGGCATTAGCCGCTGAGCGGATTGATGCTTTGCTTCGGCAGTTTGGTGATTCCATCTACGCGCGGTATGAATCCGAAGCTCGCCGTTGGCTGGAAAGCGGCAAAGCGGGCAAAGACCTTGGTCGTTTAGAAATGGTTGTACGCACGTTTCCCAACAGTCAAACTGCGCCGCTGGCGATGCTTGCTCAAGCGGAATTGTTATTAGCCAAGGCTTCACCCGCCCGGGCAGCGGCTATTTTATCAGCGGCTTATTATCGATACCCAAACCGAATAGATAAAGTGACAATCATACGGCGCACAGCAGATGCCTATGAGTCTGCCGGCCGCCTGCCCCACGCTTATCGTTGGCTGACGAAAGGTGTCCGAGAATTTCCGGCTGCCCACTTTGATAATGATGGCACGTCGGTGTCGTTTGCAGATTATCGAAGTCGCTTGTCCCATGTGCGTAAAGAGATCGAACCCTCTCTACCGCAGGTGCATTGGCCAGTAGTATCTCAGGAGACCGTTCTGCTGGAAGAAAACCAGCACCTACTTTTGCCGCGCATTTCTCAACATCCCAAAGCGGACTGGTCTCGTTATTTCATTACTTCTCATAAAGAGGTTGTCGCGTATGATGCCACTAATGGAAAGCCATTATGGCGCTGGCTATTGCCCTCTGACGTCCCCGCCGAATTGGTTTTTTCCTCCCAGGAAATAGCCTTGTTTCTGACGGCTCAGACGCTGCACGCGCTGAATCCTGCCACCGGAAAGAAGCTATGGGAATATGGCGCTCCTGCTGACAAGGAGGGGGCACCGGATCAGGACTGGGAAGCACAGAAAAACATTCGAACCGTCACGATTTCAAACTCCGCCGTGGTTGTCGCTGGAGACAGGCTGGGCGTTACTTGCCTGGAAGCGGACACCGGCAAAGTTCGCTGGCAGCATGAAAAATGGCAGGGGCCTCGGGGCATCATGCGCATCGTGGAACCTTGGCTGGTATATCATTTTGCCGAAGATGGCGGAACATTTTGTCGAATTATCAATACTGAAACCGGCGAGCAGGTGCGTGATCTTCTGATGGATGACCCCAGGTCGCTGGAGACCATTTTCCTAACCCTTGATGCCCGATTGATTACTGTCACCGCGCAGTCACTGTCTGCTTATGATATAGAAACAGGTGTGCGCATCTGGCGACATGCCATCAAAGGGCTGCTGCGTCGGTCATCACTTTTTGTAGATTTCGATGCCATATATTTTACCGAAGATGGCCGGCGCGTACGAAAGCTGAATGTAGAAAATGGCCGAACAGTCTGGCAGTCAGACGCATTATGTCGTCGTCCCGAAGACGATATGCGTATCGACCGGCAAGGGGCCAGCGTGATAGCGCACACTTCTTCCAGTGTTGCAGCCGTCGACGAAGTGAATGGGCTGACCTTATGGGAGGGCGTTGCGCCGGACGACACGAACTTCATCTCTCGTGGCATGGTAGCCGGCCATTTTCTAGCCCTGCATTATTCAAAAAGCGAGAACGAAGAGGCTGTATCGCAGGTGTTTTTATACGATTTGCGACACGCCAGCGGATTACTGCGCGGGACAGTAGATGTTGGCGATGTTGGAAAAGCCGCGTCTCTGCTAGTCGTTGACGATGGCTTTCTAATTCAATCGAAGAAAAACCTCATGCGTTGGTCTGGCGATTCTACGGCAAATTAAGCCGTCATTCCCGCCTGCACGGGAATGACAAAAACTTGACGCTTGCATTAAACTTTGGGGACTGACTTATTCTGGCAATTAGGGCAAACAAACGACGAGCGCCCGGCTACTTGCAACCTTTCGATCATAGTGCCACAGTTGCGGCATGGCCTATCTTCTCGATCATAAACCTTGTGTTGATGTTGATAACCACCAGAAGAGCCATCCGGTCTGCGATAATCGGACAAAGTGGACCCACGAAGCTCAATGGCTTTGTTAAGAATCCGTTTGATATGTCGTAACAACTGCCCGGCTATTTTTTTATCTAGTGAGTCTGATTTTATAGTGGGATGAATCCCCGCAGCGTGCAAAGCCTCGTCGCAGTAGATATTACCAATCCCGGCTATGGCGGACTGGTCGAGCAGCAGGGCTTTGATTTGACGATTGCGTTGTAACAAATCAAAAAAGTCTGTCGGTTTCAACGGCAATGGCTCAGGCCCAAGCTTCCCCAATCGCGGGCCAAGGTGTTTATCCACTGCGGGCAATAGCCAAACCCCGCCGAAGCGGCGCGGGTCACGAAATCGAAGCTCGCAATCATAGTCGACAAACGCCATGCGCAGATGTGTATGTTTTTCAATGACTGATTTCGGTGAAACTACGTCCAGCCGACCCGTCATGCCGAGGTGGATGACCAATTCAGTCGGCTCGTCCAAGACCATGACAATACGCTTAGCCCGACGATAAATTCGGGAGATAGTTTGACGAGGCAAAAATTTTGACAACGGCGCGGGATAGCCATGAATGACATCCTTGCGATGAACCACGACCTTCGAGACGGTAAGCCCAGTCAGCGACGCACTCAACGCCCGAACAATCGTCTCAACCTCTGGTAATTCGGGCATAGGTTAGCCTCATCCCCTTGTTAGATGCTTCGTGAAAAACGAAATACACCTTGATAATATGGTCCGGCTGACATGGGGCAATGATGGCTGCTGCGAATCGTAGAAAAAAGTCAAAATGGGGGAATAACGCAAAACATCAAGCCGCTTTTACCAAATGAAGACCGGCTGGCTCGTTTTGGAAGTTTTCGCTATGCTAATCGGGTGTTCGGGTTCGGCGCTGTCGGGAAAGCCCATAGCTATTTGAATCCCCTAATTTGGTATCACGGGTAGCCTCACCAATCGCGGTGAATCCGTAGGCTAACGCAACCGCACGGAGAACGATCAAGTGAATGTAGAAGCCGAAAAAACAATCATGGGCCATCCCAGGGCACTGTTCGTCTTGTTCTTCGCTGAAATGTGGGAGCGATTTAGTTACTACGGCATGAGAGCATTGCTTGTGTTGTACATGACAAAAGCTATGTCCTACGACGACCACCTCGCACACGGGACTTACGGTGCGTACATCGGATTCGTTTATGCGACTCCTATCATCGGCGGCGCTCTAGCTGACCGTTTTCTAGGTGCGAGAAAAGCCATCGTATTAGGCGGCGTACTCATGGCCGCCGGTCATTTCGTCATGGCTATTGAACAACCATTTTTCTTTTACTTAGCCATGGGAATGATTATTGCCGGCAACGGGTTTTTCAAACCGAACGTATCAACTATGGTCGGCTCCATTTATGAAAAAGATGACCCAAGGCGTGACAGTGCGTTTACCATTTTCTATATGGGCATCAATGTTGGTGCTTTCTTTGCACCATTAGCCTGTGGACTGGTGGGTGAAACATATGGTTGGGTATATGGTTTTGGCCTCGCTGGTATCGGAATGGTGATTGGACTGTTGACATTCTTGAAATGGCAACATCTCCTCGGCCCGCACGGATTGCCACCCAGGCCTGAAGCACTTTGGGAGAAAAGCAAAGTTGGGTTGCCAAAAACGCTATTATTGTGGATAGCCATCGCAGCTTTCGTTCCTTTCGCCGCCTATTTGCTTAAGCATCCTGACTTTGTGCAAGCTGGCGTCTACATTTTAGGCCCACTAACGATTATGTATGTGACCTACGAAGCCATGCGATGCACGCCGCTCGAACGTGGCCGGTTATTCGTGTTATTGATATTGATTACATTCTCAATCACCTTTTGGGCATGTTTTGAGCAAGCAGGTAGTTCATTTACTTTGTTTGCAGATCGTCATATGGATCGACATGTTTTCGGATACGAAATTCCGGCTTCGGCGCTACAAGCTGTGAATCCTGGGTTCATATTGATATTTGGTTTTATTTTCTCCTATGCGTGGACTGCATTGGGTAGAGCCCATAGAGATCCTTCTTCGCCAATTAAATTTTCGTTAGGTCTCATTCAACTCGGATTAGGTTTTGTTGCGATGGTTATCGCGGCTCAAGGTGCGAAAGACGGATCGCTAGCCTCGATTTGGTGGATGATTCTAGCATATATGTTGCACACCACTGGCGAGCTTTGCTTGTCCCCGGTTGGTCTATCAACCATAACACGTATGTCTCCACCTCGATTGGTTGGTTTGATGATGGGCGTATGGTTCTTGTCCAATGCTTTTGCAGGCGTGTTATCCGGGGTAATCGCGGGAATGACTGGCGGCGATGCGGGCTATGAAAAGGTTTACATGATGGTGGTCTACTGTGCCATCGGCGTAGGCGTAGCCTTGTTCATACTCACGCCATTTTTAAATAGACTAGGCCCAGACCCAAAAATGATCGCCCAGAAAGCGGCCAGAGAAAGGCATACTGACACAACGTATTAATGTACACGCAATATGGCTGGTCAATCTTTTGCCCAAGGGCATGAGATTGGCTAGCCTTGACTTGCGGTCCTAACTCATAGAATCGAATAACTTACCAACGCTACTGGCTTCATTAAGGGCGAACAGCACTAAAAGTCTCGTACCACTTCAAAACTGTGTTGACGCTGGAAAAGAACAGTACGCTGGTCGTAATGTTGAATGTGATCGTTAATAATACAGCTATCACCGCAGTAAAACCTTTCGGTCGCAGTCGCCAAGTAAAGACAACCGCTATGCCCTGAATCACAAAAAAAGTGAATACGGCCCCAGCCATTTGACTTCCCATAGCCAGTAACAAATAGGCGTGTAGCAACCCGTTGGCCAGGAACACTGCGCCTATCCGAGCCGAAAGAGGAAGCAAAGTTAGACGCGCATACACATCTTCTCTTAAAAATCGTCCGGCATCACGATTGTATCTTCGCCAGAATTCTGCGGGTGTGCGTGCGAGAAAAGGGTGACGGCTAAAGAGCATATACGCGCCACCGGAGCAGCCAAGCAACCCATTGGCTAATACGAATCCCCCATCGAATACGGCGAGGTACGCACCGACTAGCTTGATGGTATGCTCAAACCAGAATGAGGATATTTCCCAATTAGTGTTGAACGCCCAATATAGCAAGGCGCTGCCTACTCCGATTTGCACCACCCCGCGTAAACAAAGAAATCTATTTCTACGCTGAGAGAGTTGCGGATCAAGAAGATGCTTTCGATAACAAAGAACGAATGTGTTTGCTAAATAGAATATCCAACAGCGAAAAGTACGCTTGCTCCACACCTCAGGCGCGATGGCTGCGTCGAGTAGCTTCGGGGCTAAGATAGCACAACACACAAGCGTTGTGATGGCACGATAGACAATGTTGGTACCAGAAAACCACGGTAGCGCAAAAAGGACAAGACACATCCCCCATGTCATAAGCCGCAAATTCCTCAGTGGTTTATGACGCACAATCCACCAAGAAGTTGAGCAGGCTATGGCAAATAACAGCGGTACAATATCGAATATGCCCATCGGCTTCAGCTTAGCATGGCCAACCGGTTACTTAAAGGCCACCTTAAAGCAGTACGATCTGGACATGCAAAATACAGGTTGCCGTGATTATCAATGCTTATCATCCTGAGAATCGTCGTCGGTATTTGGACCTTCCTCGGCTTGACTACTGTTTTCGTCTTCATCATCGTGGCGAGGGTCTATCGGCTCACGCAACCTTCGTAGGGTCGTCTGTCGTTCGAGTTCTTCCAAGGACAGAGGCTCCATCGAATCAAGCGAAGACTGGTCATCTGATTCTGCGGCTGGTGATGAAGTTTGATCCTCTTCAGTGGAAGCTTCCTCGTCTTCAATCTCCGGCGATGCAGGCTCTATGGCATCCTCAACAGAATCCTCGCCTGCAGAATCTTCTGGTTCATCGACAAGCGTTTCATCCTCCTCAGCCTCGCTACTTATCAACGGCTCTGGAGGCCCAAAGTCGCCGGCAGAAGGTGGCAACCCTGCGCCGAGGGCAGGTTTTTCATCTTCTTGTTCGACTGGTGCAGGCTCAGTTTGCTCGATAACCTCGTCCATTTGGGGCGGTGTAGGCGCCTCTTCCTTTTTTTCGGAAGGTGACTGCGTAACCTTTTGTTTCAATGACGGCCCAGCCCATTTCGATTGGTCATCGACGGGTGTCGGAGACACGTCACTTGGCGCTGGTTCATCTGGTGTTGGCGGATCAACCGGCGGATGTGTAGGCTTAGCTGTAATCTTCGCTTCTATTGGATCAACCGGCATTTTCGGCAACGGCGTAGGCGTTGGAGGCAGCGCAACTGTAGGCCGCTTCCTCGCACACCACCATAGCCAAACCACGAGGGCCGCGAACGGAACCATGGGCAACGCATCCCACCAAGCTTCGGATAATCCCCAGCGTAATGGTATCGCGTCAATTTTACTCCATACCCACGGCACGAAATGTACTGGTGTGACTGGTTCCTCCGCACCATAGAGCGGGTTTTCCCAACGCGGACTTCCCCACAACCAACTAATGAGCGCTGCGAATGCTGCGAGCAACACTCCCATCACGCCCTTACCTGCAACCAACCCCGAAGCCGTAAGAACCCCAAGATCATTATCATTCTTAGTGGCCTTTTTCTTTCTGTTGACCAACCAAGACACGATGCCGCCTACCATAATTGGCGTCGATACGCCCAGCGGCAAATACATGCCCACGGCAAAAGGCAGCGCAGGCAAGCCCAGCATTTCAACAATGACAGCTACCGCGCCGCCGATCATAATAAGCGTCCACGGTACGTTTCCACCAAGCACCCCTTCGACCAAAATTTTCATGATGTTGGCCTGAGGTGCGAGCAGCGGGTGCGGGTGATTCGCATCCTGAACAAATCCCTGAGTATTGTTGAGTAATAAAATCACGCCAGAGACCGCGATCACAGCGGTTAGTACCCCGATCATTTCACCCATTTGTTGCTTGTAAGGTGTAGCCTTAACTAGAAAGCCAGTTTTCAAGTCCTGCGACGTATCGCCAGCGACGCTAATGGCTATGCAAACAATTGCCCCGACAGACATGCAAGTTACTTTGAGTTCCATCAAGTCAATCGTACTTGGATCGAGCGCTTGATCGAGTACAAAATACTTAAATACCAGTGCAGTACCCAAAAGCGTCGCAATAGTCATGCCGGATATCGGGTTAGATGATTGCCCGACAATCCCCACCAGCCTGGACGAAACAGTCACAAAGAAAAATGTAAATATGATCACTGCGATTGCGCCAACATGATTCAAGCCGACTTGGTCAAACTCCCACATGGCGTATCCCAGGCCAGCGATAATGAGCAGGATTAAACTAAACGGTAAATCTTTTTCCGTGCGTGCGCGCTTGCGTTTGCCTGTGCCAAAAATCCCGGTAGCCACATGCCAGAGTGACGCGAAAATGGTGGGGAAGCTTTTGAACAATGAAATAAGGCCACCAATCGCCACCGCACCCGCACCGATATAGCGGATGTAGGATTTATGGATATCTGTGGGCGACATATTAGAAATAATTGTCTTGATTTCCGGGTAGATGGGCGTCGTCGCATCAGCCCCGAAAAAACCGATCGAAGGGATCAAAACGAATGAGGACAATATTGCGCCCGCAAGCATAAAAGCGGCAATGCGCGCACCAAGGATGTAGCCTATGCCCAGTAGGGCAGGCGACGAATCTAGCTGGAATTCTGTACGAAAACGTTTGATCGACGCACGACCGGATTCATTAAAAAAACCCAGGCCATTGATTAGGTAATACACCGCGCCGACAATCGCACCCCAGATAACAGCCGATGCTGACCCGCCACCTCGTTCACCAGATTCCAAAACCTGCGCACAAGCTACGCCTTCTGGATAGGGCAGATTCCCGTGTTCCTTGACAATAAGAACCTGCCGCAATGGAACCATAAAGCAAACGCCCAGTAGCCCGCCGATGCTTCCCCAGATAACCATATCCAGGTACATCACATTCTGTTCCATGATGAAAAGTGCGGGGATAGTAAAGATCATCCCAGCCGCGACGCTCTCGCCAGCAGAGCCGATGGTCTGAACCATGTTGCTTTCAAGGATTGATTTGCGTTTGAGCAGCGTGCGCATAATCAGCAGCGACATGACAGCCGCCGGAATTGATGCACTAATGGTCATGCCGACTTTTAGACCAATGAAAACATTGGCGGCCGCTAAAAGTGCGCCGATGAGAACGCCTAGAATAATCGCGGGGAACGAAAACTCGCGCATAATTGTACTCTACCTTCCTATCATGCTCGCCAGGACATCAAGCCATATCGCCGCCATGTAAAAGCGGCCAACATCTGAGGATACTATAAGATTTCCCTGATCGTTTGAACACTGTATCATACATGTTTGTACTGCAAAGGTTGCCCTGTAAATGCAAGACCCGAAATCATCATCCTCATTATTTAATTGGCGAAATGGCCAAGCATATTTCCGCGATTTGAAGGTAATTCACCGTGAAGTGCCTTTAGATGGTTTTTCGTTAAAGCTAGCCTGTCTATCTGACGCATCTCAACTGCTCGATGAGCCGGATTTTGCACAAAAATTTATCGACGAAGATCGCGCGCCATATGGCGTCGAGCTTTGGCCTGCATCCAAAATACTCGCTAACGAGATTTTGTCCGGTGACATAGGCCCCGTCGGTGAGGCGTTAGAGATTGGCTGCGGACTAGGGCTTGTATCTCTTGCAGCGACCAAGGCGGGATGGGCGGTCACAGCTACCGATTGCGACGAGCTTGCCCTGGATTTTTTACGATACAACGCCAAGCTCAACGAAATTTCTCTACACGACTGCGCTGTGCTGGATTGGGACCATCCGCCGAGCGAAAAAAAATACCAACACATATGGGCCGCGGACGTTCTCTATCAACTCGTGGATCAAAAGCCCTTGCTGAAATGTTTACAGGTCATGCTCGAAGCAGGGGGCGTCGCGCTAATCGCAGACCCCAACCGAAGCGTAGCTGACCGCTTCCCGGATCACGCCCGTGAATTCGGCTTCGAGGTTCAGGTTACGACTCACACGACTGTTGATGACGATGACAAGAAAAAGCCAGGAAGAATCTTTCGATTAAACCATTGAACCACCTGTCAAACTCACGAATCCCACCTTCGTACCCGCGCATCCCCCCCGTGTCATACCCGCGAAGGCGGGTATCCAGTCCTTAACTGTAATAACCCTTGCCTATATTCCCGCCTGCGCGGGACTGACTTATAGCAAGATATCCCTCAAATTGACCGATAATAAGCGTAGTTGCCGTGCGCGATCGCTCCGCGCAGGCCTCTGGAGAGATCAGCGGTGTTGTTCTTTAAGTGATGGACGAGTGTACTAAAAAATTAAAAGCCAAGCGACTTTGGATTACGCTACTCGAATGCGGGGCGATCCTAGCCGTGAGCCTTGTGGCTGAGATGACGCATTTTTCCGCGCAAAAGGGGAAAGCTATCATCTGCGCCGACTCCGCGCAATATGTGGATACCGCCGAGGCGATGGTCCTCGGTGAGCGCCTGCCGCATTTTGAAATGCGAAAGTCAGGCTACTCGCTATTTCTCGCCGGAGTCCTACTTGCTTTTGGCCATCTTGGTTGGTCGGTGGTCGTCGTGCAGCATGGCCTATTGGCGCTGCTACCTCTGATCGCTTACGGTCTTGGGCGCGTGCTGCGCTCACGACTGCTTGGCTGGTTCGCAGCTGCGCTCACCATGGCTAAATTGCAATCAGCTTTCTATGGCCATCGGATTATGTCGGAATCCTTGTTTGCGCTGCTATTGTCGGCGGGATTTTTATTATTAGCCGCTGGCATGACTCAAAAAAGATATGTCGGCTGGCTAACTGGTGCGGGTGCAATGCTGGGACTAGCTTGGCTCACGCGCGGGAACGCGACGCCAATTATAGCGGCAACTGCCCTGTTTTTTGTCTATTGGCTACGAGCGGATCGCCGCAAGCTGGTATTGTCATTGCTAGCACTCGGTATGCCCATTGCCATGTGCGTGGCATTTGAATGTAGCCTGAACGGCGTGCTATCAGGACGATGGCGTCCGTCGAATGGTACGGTCGGCGCGTTATTGACGCTTCGTATGCGATATTACGACGGCGTTGACATGCCCAATACTGTAGCCACCGCCGGGGCACTTCGATGGTTGCCTGATCGATCCATTGACGACGCCTATTTGTGTAGCCCGCTGGATGTTTGGATCGCTCGATATAGAGCCATTCACGACGGGGGGATGAACGAGTGGACTTACGACGATTTAATGGCTGAGTTTGGCCGCGATATGGTCCTTGCGAATCTAAGTTTTTACGCACGCCACACCATCGCATATGGCCTGCGACATTTTTTTCGTCAGCCGCAAGATGGCGCTCAGCCGTTGGTGTCACAGTCTCAAAGAAAAGGCTGGCTCGCCCATTCCGCTTCGTTGGATGATGAAGAGGCCGAATGGTACTGGTATGCCTATTGGGGGCATCCGCATATGCCGCTACAGGAATCAATAGCCTTGGTCGACCGAATGAAAGTAGCCGCGCAGACGCGAGCGCCCTTTGGCGATGAAAAGATTTGGAGTCATTTTCGATATTACTTATCGCTTCAACCGTTCGACGTGACATTTGATAGTCTTCGTTGGTTGGGAAGCGTTTTGCCGATACTTGGGCTGATGGCTTGCTTTGTGTTCGGAGTAAACCGGAATGTATGCGCACTTATCCTCAGCGCATGGTTGGCTGAAGCGTTTTTCGTAGCTCTTATGACACCGACGTTGGACCGTCTGCAATTTGCTTGGCTAGCCATCGACACAACCTTTGCTGCGGCGGTATTCGCATTGCCGTTGCAGGCAGGTATTTCCTGGTACTATAACCGGTCAACTCGTGAAGTTGCGGAGTCAAGACTCGCAACGACGTGACTGGCAGTTAATCCTCGGCGTCAATATCTAATAGCACCCGGACTGACATCGGCTTAACCCAGAATGACACACTCCCGTCAGCGGCAGACAATTGTTGTTCCCCGCTTAAACGAAACTGCGGAATTTTAGACGTATTGGCATTACCAGACTTTCGCGTTGTAAATGGATTCGCTTCAGAGGATTTTATCTGCGGGCTTAGTATCGCCAATTTTTGTTTGGGGTGTTTCGATGTCAAGGTAACGCGCTGTTGTTTTGCGCCATAGTTGAGAATCAGCACAATTCGCTCAGACAGTATGCTGCGAGAAATGGCTAGTATTTTGTTTTTTGAGTCGTCCAATGCAATTGATAATTCGCCGCGACTGATTGACTCGTACTTGTTTCGCAGCATGTTGAGAAGTTTGTGAAGCGCATAAAATTCGCCTTGCATGGTCGCGTTTAGTTCGCTTGTGGGGGATGAATTCTTCCACCACATGGGCTTGGCTAATTGGCGGTTTTCACTTTCTGTCATGCCAACTTCGTCGCCAAAATAGATCATTGGCGCACCGCTGTAGAAGAATTGAAAGATCATAGCCAATCGCCGATAGTCATCAGCCGTAGCAGAATTTTCTTTATACTTTAGAGATTGATAAAAACTGCGCACCCGGCCATGACGGCTGGCGCTAATCGGTACAATCGTATTATCAAGCGAGCGAGTCCCATATTTCTTTTTCGCGGTCGCTAAGTCCTCCAGAAAATACGTCGCAGTATAGATTGTTTTGTCAGGGTGGAAAAAGTGAGTAATGGCATTGGCCATGTGGTAGTTTATTTGCGTGTCGAAAAACCCTTCCTGCCCCGGACCAATGGTTAATAGTTTCATGTTGGTGTGTTTCATTTTGATTGTCCAATTGAACCACACCTCTCTCTTGAGAGTATGAGTGTTACGAAAAGCTATGGCATCTATGCCGTCTTTAGGGTGTCCATCCTGGTTAGGATCAATCCATTTAGCCATGAGTTTGAGAAGCTCTTCAATCTGACTATCCGCATCTCCGGCGGGGCGGGCTCGGTCCTGGCAATCGATTTCGATGGCGACGCGCATATCTAACTCATGCGCTTTAGCTATGAGCGTAATCAGCAACTGGTCACTTGGAGTAAATGAGAATTTACTCTTGTCCGTTCTATCCTTATCATCAGGATTTTGACTCTTGATCCCGACACTGGGGTCCACATGTCGCAGAGGTAATAGATCGCTTCGACCGTCATCTCCTCTGGCGAGAATCGGTGAAATGAGTAGAGAGTTGACGCCGAGTTTTTTAAGGTATTGTAGCTTGACGATGATGCCTGCTAAGTCTCCACCTTCTTGACGTTTATTGCGCGAGACTGGCGGATAGGAAAACTCGCGTTCCATGCCAAGGTCAGGCCAATCTATAGATAAGGATGTGCCTCCCTTGGGATCGTTGGATTTATCACCATTTCTATATAGTGGGACATTAATGTAATACCAACGAGCCTGCTTAGCCCAGGTCGGAATATCAGGCATTATCAGCGGACGCTGCCCCAATGCGGGTTGCATGCAAATTGCGAAAATGAAAGCTAATAGGCCAATACGTTTCACGGTAAATCCTCCATGATTTCTAGTTTTTCGGGCCGAGATTGATTCCTAAAACAGCCTCTACATCACAATACACAGGATTATCTCATTTTGTGCAACCTTTTCCGTATAACCTCCTTTATACTTACGATCTGTGAACGTGGCAAAATTGTTGGAGTGAAGTGATCGTGACGGAATTGCCAATAGCAGCCAGCCAGGCTGATTGGGTGAATGTAAACGAATCGGAGCCGATGCTGATCCAGCGGGCGAAGCGAGATCCGAAGGCGTTTGCCCTCATCTATGAGCGTCATTACGCGCCAATCGCTGGATATGTTTTTCGGCGCGTGGGTGATGTTCATGCGACGGAAGATATTGTCGGCGATGTCTTCCTCGCAGCTATGCGAACGTTAGGGCGGTTTCGATATCGAGGTATTCCGATTCGTGCGTGGTTGTATCGCTTGGCTAGCAATGCGGTCAACCAATGGGCGAAACATCAACGCCGGCGTTTTTTGCCTTTAGCAGATCAGTCTATCGTCGGCGACGACGGAGTAGACGTTACGCTAAGCGAGATAGCTGAGGCCGACCGGGCGCGTCTGGCCTTGCTGACGCTATCGCCCAAGTATCAAACAGTTTTGGCACTGCGATATTTTGAGGATTTATCTCTAGAGGAAGTATCGCAGGCGACTGGCTGGCGTTTAGGAACAGTTAAATCGTTAATTTCGCGTGGACGAGAAGCCCTGCGCGAAAAACTTTCGCGGGAAGGATAGAATCGTGCGCGACAAATTGGATCCGGTAGAACAAATGTTATCGACGGTGCGATCTCAGCAATGGTCGCGTTCGTCTCACAAACATAAATTAGAGGAGAAACTGATGGGTAGTTTTCATCAACAAAGATCAAATAAAATGATGGGTACGTCTCGTTTTGTGGTTGTCGCGCTGGCGGCAGTATTAGCCAGTGGCGGGGCGTTTGCGGCGGTCGGCGGTACGGAAGGCGTGAAACAAATTTTTGTGACGCTACGGATGATTGGACCAGATGGGGAAGTCCAACAAGAATTAATCATCGAAAAGATTGGCGTAACTGATGAGCCAACCGTGTTGGATTTGGATTTAGGTGATGGCCAAACGGCGACGATGAAAATTAATAGCATCAATGTGGATGAAGAAGGAAATGTTCTGGACGGCGCTGTTGCCGACACACTACAAGCCATGCTTACCGTCGATAATTCTCTCAGTAACGAACAATTTATCACGGCTGAACTGTCTACCATAGGGGGGGGCGATACGACCATCGAGATTCTAGTCGGTGATGAGGACGCAGAGTTTGGCCAGGATATATCGACGCAGAACTTAACGTTGACAGGTATGGAAGGTGAAAAGGTTGACGCCGTGTTCGGTAGTTTTAGCGCCAGCACGACGTCGCTTGCCTCAGCTATGGATGCCGCTATGCGGAGGCTGGGGAACTTTCCAAATGATGTTGAAAAATTTGATCTTGCTGCTGCCGACATTATCCATAGCTGGGTTGATGACGACGGCGTGGCATTTGACTTGGTGATGTACGGTGTGCCTGCTGATGATGGCGATGGTAGCGTGTATATTTTCAAAGCTTACGAAGGTGATGATGGGCAACGGGTTTATGATAGCATTGGCCAAATGACCGGTGTTGATCCTGCTTTGCTCGAAGTGTCAGAGGTGCAAATGGACGGGGCTAAGATCACGTTAGACTTCGATCATGACGGTCAGGCCATGAAAATGATCGTGAATGCTGGCGGTGACGATCGGTCGTCAGGACAGAAGAGCCTGAGAATCGAAAGCCAGCGTAGCCGATAATAGTTATGATCTTGAAGCGGCGGGGGCGGTTAGCCTGAAGCTGCATTTTACAACAAAATGTTTTCGCATCGGAACCCGCGGGGCTAATCGTCTTGCGGGTTCTTTTTTTGACTGGAGATACCTTTTTCGATAGCCTTGGCAGTGCGTTGACGAGGGAGTACGCCCTTGTTCCTATTGGGCAAGCGCATCCACCTAGCTCATATACGTTAGTGGGTCGGGCATAATCAAGGAAGCTGGAGAGGTAGAGCCATGTTGTATCGTATTTCGTTTACTGGCGTCGTCATAGTAGCCGCATTATTGGGGAGCTGCTCGACTGACCAAGCCATGTTGGATAACGCCGCCGGTCGAAACTTGCCGACGGTTAATCAAGCCGTTGCGCTAAGTCAGCATTATGTTGAAGTGACTTTTGGCGCTGCGGTTAATGTCTCGGCTGAGTCGGTGGCGTTGTATGCGATTGTCGATGCTGCAGGGCAGCCGCTAAATATTACTGGCGCTCGGAAATTTGATGGTTCCAGCAAGATATTATTGACGACCGACGCGCAGCAGGATGTTGCGTATACGCTTGAAGTTAAATCCAATCCCATTCCGCCAAGCGGCAATGATAGTCCGCCCGCCGAAATGGTTTCATTTACGGGGTCGACCTTGCAAGAGCCTATGGTTGAAAGCGCGGTTGCGCTGGATGCCCAAACGGTACTGATTGCTTTTAGCGAAGCGATGGATGAAGCCTCAGCTACGAATGCTGCGTTCTTTTCTTTAGTGGATGAAGCTGGAAATCCTGGTGCTGGACTAACGGTTATCTCCGCGACATTGGATAGTGATCCGAGTATTGTGCTATTGCAAACGAGCGATCAGGGCGATCAGAATTATCGCGTGATGGTGGGTGAAGCGCGAGCGCGTCGTGAAAATGCGTTGGTCAATCCGCTGGCTAATAGTGCTTCGTTTGGAGGCATTTCACCAAGTGATGCAGTGGGGCCTCGTGTGACTGGTGCGGTGGCTACGAGTCAAAATTCGGTACTGGTTTCGTTTAGCGAAGCGTTGACTGCGGGTGCGGGGAATAAAAATAGTTTCCGTCTTTCGGATGGATTAGCTGTGAATGCCGTTACTTTAATTCGTCATGGTACGCAGGTTCTAATGACAACCGGCACGCAGATTCCAGATCGTGAATACACTGTGACCGTTGTTCAGGCAAGCGATATTTCAGGCAATGCTATTGATCCAGATGCAAATACTGCGATGTTCGAGGGAACTGGTCGCGGATTTTTTGTACAGTCTGCGGTCGCGCTTTCCAATACGAGCGTGTTGCTATCGTTCAATGAGCCGCCGTCCCCAGCCATGGGGCTTGACCTTTCGTTTTATAATATAGCTGAAACTGTTGACGATATGCAGGGGATCATCCGGTTCACGGATGTGATTGTGGACCCGATTGATCCGCGTTCTGTTATTCTAACGACGACTTCTCAAGAGAATGTGGATTTCACCATTACAGCTAACAATATCCATGCGTTGCGCGATGATTTGCTCATTGATGGCACACGCGACAGGGCGTCGTTTTTGGGCATTGCTTCGCGTGATGTGCAAGGCCCGCAGCTTTTGAGTGCTACGTCAACGAGCAGTACATCGGTTGTGTTAGCCTTTATTGAACCACTAAACGACGCGGCTGCGGTTGCCTCCAATATCAGTATTAGCTGTCCTTCGTGCGATTCGTCTTCGCTTTTGGTGTTGGATGCGTTTTTGTCTGCCCATAACACGCGCATCATCGTCACGACACCACCTCAAGCGGCTAATGTCGATTACACGATTCTGATTGAAAATAATAATGGCCTGCTAACGGACCTGGCTAGCAATCCCAATCCGATTGATCCCGATCCTAGCTCGGCTATTTTTAGATTTCTTGGGCAGCCTTCGGTTCAGCCTGGCTTTGCACTACCGCGCGTGGTTGGGGCGATTTCAACGAGTAACACCACGGTTGTCGTGACTTATAATAAGCCGATGGGTGATAGTGCGTTAGAGCCGTCGAATTATGTCGTGGCTCAGGTCAACGTGAATTCCGAAGTCGGTACGATAGCAATTCTTGCTGACCCGCGTTTCCTGGGATTGGATCGAACTGCGGTAGAGCTAAACACCTCGTCGCAAAATGAAGTTACCTATGAGATCAATGTGGTCAACGTGAAAGACATTGCGGGCAATCATCTTGCCCCTGTTGAACTTTTGGTGAATCCTGCGTCGGCTCAGTTTCCTGGCACCCCACCGAGTGGAAATAAAATCGACTCCGACGGTGATGGCTTAGCTGATAGCGAGGAGCTTCGAGGGTATGTAGTCAATGTGCAATTGACTGGCGGCGAGATCGTTTTTCGGGAAGTGACTAGCGACCCGTTCAATCGGGATACTGACAGTGATGGTTTGAATGACTTTGGTGAGCGCGTGCGTTTTTCCAATCCTCGGTCTGACGATACAGATTTTGATGGCGTTTCGGACTTTGATGAAGTATTCAAATGGGGGACCAGCTTAACCAATCAGGATACGGACGGTGACGGTATTCGTGATTCATCTGAGCTTGGATTTTTCAAAACGTCACCTTTGTTTGCTGATACTGATGGCGACGGCATGGAAGATGGCGACGAAGTGATTCGCCAAAATCGTGATCCCCGCATCTCTGACTTGCCAGACCCTGGAATTGATATTGGCCAAGTGGCGTTGAGATTGGATACGCGATTTGCCTTTACCGACACGCAAGGAGAATCTAAATCGGTAGCGAAATCTTCGTCAACAACGCTGGCTCAAAGCGATTCACAAACTTTTGCTACGAGTGACGCTTCTACTACGCAAAATGCAATAACCGCTGGGCTGGAAGTTGGTGGAGAAGCATCTGCGACGCCCAAGGCGACTTTCAAAGCCAATGTCGGTTACACCTACACGCGTGAAAATACATTCACGGCTAGTCAGTCGTCGACGAGAGAATCGCAACAGCAATATCAAGATTCTCTGACCACCAACGTCGCGCGTGATGTGACCCAAGCCGTCACGAGAACCATTGAAGGGGCGAGCATTGAAGTATTAGTCACCATCAATAACGGTGGCGACATTCCTTTTACCATGACCAATATCCAGCTCACCGCCCTGTTGCAAGACCCGTTCAACAGACGCAGCTTTGTACCCGTAGCTACGATGCTTCCTGGTTCCTTGCTTGATGGCGCAGGCGATTTTGAAGTCTTCCTTGGCCCATTCATTCCAGAGCGTGGACCATTCATTTTCAAGAGTAGCGAAGTTTTTCCGTCGTTGGTTGAAGATTTAATGAAGTCGCCACGCGGGCTGATTTTCAAAGTGGCTAATTTCGATATTGAAGATGAAGAAGGTCGCAACTTTGCCTTTGTGACTCAGGATGTAAACGACCGCACAGCCGGGATGATTATGGACTTCGGTAATGGCGAGGTCGATCGTTTCCGCGTTTCGACCCATAGCCAATTTGATATGAATGAGTGCAGTGGTGCGTCGGCTAATCCCGCCGGTTTCTGCCTGGCTGATAGTGATTGCGATGGCGGGCGATGTGTATTTAGTAGCGCTCGGCCTATCGGTGTTAGCATGAAGTTCATCCTGCAAGACGTTCTTGGCATGACCAAGAATGGCCCTAAGGATGCGATTACCATTGGTGACAATGGCTGTGGTGAGACTTGGGCTGTGGGAGACGATGTGCAGGTGGCGACGCCGATTTGTTTCCCCGTAGCGCTGAATGGCCTCATCATCGACGCAGGGCCTGATGGTATTCTCGATAGCGAACCTGCTGGTGATGATATTCGATTCGGAAACACTGTGATTGATGGCGGTGATGGTTGCGCCCATACGCGGGCCTCTCGTGATGATGTTCAAATTGTGCAAGGTGATTGTCAGCGAGCTTCTCCGGACGGTGTCATGGTCACGTCAGGGCCTGACGGTATTTTTCAAACTACGCCCGACGGTGATGATTTGGTTGCAGCGGTGAATGGTTACGAGACGCAGTTCTCTGGTTCATGCGATGGCAGCACGGCGGTGTTTATTGGTGCGGGCCTAAATGGCACGATTGAATCTATTCCTGCTGGCGATGATGTATTTACAAGTAATGAGATTCAGCCTGGTGCGAATGGCATCTTGGAAACAAGTCCAGGCAACGACGATATTTTCCAGGGGCCTGGTATTGACTGTGATGTGGATGCGGACTGTCCGGGCTTGGGTTTGTGCAAAAGTGTTGAACGACTTGTTCGTATTAAGGGCATTCGCAACAACCCGGCTGATGCTAGATTTTGGCTGATTTTGTCGGAAAATGATATTGCTCCAGATACGAATTTTGATGACATTCTGATTCAGGCGAGCGATACTTTCTCGCTGGCGTATGTGCAGGACCGTGATGATGATGGCCTGCTTGCTCGTGAAGAATATCTTTACGGCAGTTCCGATCGTAGAGTGAATTCGGATGGCTGTCCGCTGGGTGACGGCGCTGCTGGTTGTGATGCGAACATTTTTGATTTTGACACCGTCCGCGACTTTGAAGAAGTCAAAGAAGGTTGGACCATTGCGGTAGCTGGTGAGCGTAGCTTTATTGGTTATTCCAATCCTGTTCAGCCCGACACAGACGGCGATAAGCTGTTTGACGATGAGGAGCAAAAGTTTGGCACCGACCCAGGTAAGCAGGATACGGACAGTGATGGCATATCAGATTTTGATGAGATCAATGGCTATGACATTGTGCGGCGGGATGACGAGCTGATTCGCCGCGTCGTTCCGTATCAGTCCGCGATCATCGGGCCTGGTTCGGATAACGATCTTGAAACGCTTGTGGTACTCGATGCAAATCTCAATCCGCTGGATACGGTCGGCACGGACCCGAATGGTCGGCCGATTATCACGGCTGGTCCTAATGGCGTGTTGGATACCAGGCCTGATGGTAACGATACGTTAGAGGAAACATTCGTCATTCTTGATGGCGGCAACGGCGCTCCAGAATCTGTGGCATTATTAGATGACATTCAGGTTGGTCCTTCGCCAGTTTCATCGACGACAATAACGGTGACATATTTGGAATATGATGCGGGCAGTAACGCTTGTGATGGATTGCAGGATGGCGAATTTAATTTTGATCTTCGCACACGAAGGAACACCAATCCCGTTGGGGCTGCGTTTACTCAATCTGTTTCCGTCTCGAGGTTTATTACCCATTCACTAGGCGGCATGATAATAGCGGGTGCCAATGGTGTAGCTGATACCGTCGTGAATTCATCTTCGGATGATATTCAGGTCGTCCAAGCTGGCGACCCAGCCTCGGCGGAAACTGTCGTTATCAGGCCTGGTCCAAACGGCATTCTTGAGACCACGCCAGACGCCAGAGACATTTTGGTTGGTGGGGCGAACGGTAGCAACAGGCTGACTTTTTCAATGGACCCCAACGATTCATTATCGATTTCAGGCTCTGTTCGAGAAGATGACGCCGTTTGCGACATCAACACACGTCGTGCGATTGTTGAGTCGGGCGAATTAATTATTGAGCCTTGGTCTGGTGGTAACGGCATCGCTGATTCGATGGTTCCAGAGTCGGTATCAGGCCTCGCGCTTAACGATGACGTGCAAGAGGTGGCTGTTGGTGATCCAGTGATTCCGGGGCAGGTTGTTATTAGTGCAGGCCCTAACGGCATTTTGGATACGGTGCCAGCGTCAGGCGACATCGCACCGGCTGGTAACGGCATCGCGGATACATTGGCTACGGGTAACGACTCGCAACTAATCCCACTAGGCAATGCTTCATTGCCTGGCTCACTAATTGTTTCTTGCGGGCCTGACGGCGAGCCGGATTCTAATATGAACCCGACAGTTCCCGGCGTTTGCGAAGCCGTGGTTATCCGCATCGATACCGGAGACGGCACCGCTGATACCGTAGCCAATCCTTCCAGCGATGATATTCAGGTTAAAGCGCCAGGCTCATCAGTTGTCGCGGGCGATGTGATAATTCGGGCCGGGCCTAACGGAGTGATTGACTCTGCGGTGGCGGGAACTTCAGAGCAGATTCAAACCGCTCGAGCGCCGTTGGCCTGTGCTTCGGTGATCGTGCAAAACTCGGCTAGTTCGGGTGTTGCGCAAACTACTGTCGATCCAAGTTCGGATGATATACAACGCATAGCTGTTGGTGCATCAGTCTCGGCTGGGGCGATTGTTATTGATCCCGGGCCTGACAATGTGATCGATACGATCCCCGCGAGTTTCGTTATTACCGAGCCTACCAGCGGTGGTAATGGCCAGGCTAATACTACAGCGATGGCTGGTTCGGATGATGTGCAAGTCGTAGCATTAAATGCGACAGTATCAGCGGGGCAGTTAATTATTGCGCCAGGGCCTGATGGCATTTTGCAAACCACCGCATCAAGTGACGATGTAAGATTAGCAGGCAACGATGTGTTGATTCCAGCGGTTATGCCAGCGAATATGCAGTGTGCGACCTGTGCGTTGGGAGAATGCTTTATCGACGAAATCGAAACCTGCGCCTTATGTCCTACGGGTGAGTGCGTCGGGGATGATGCGATTCTAGTTCGAGGCGGTGGTGATTCATGCGAAGATGGCTTGTGCCCTTGCGGAAGCTGTTTACAAAATCTGCTATTCGATGAATGGTCGCTTTCGCCTATTACGATGGAGCTATCGGAAATTGTAGCCGCTGCTGGTGACGACGGTGTGTTCATCGCCACTTTTGACAATGGCCCTAGCTGCTTTAGCGGCGCAACACTTACAGTCATGATTGAAGTCGTGCTAGGTGTTCAAGTTGAACCAGGTGCGGTGCTTATTCAGCCTGGACCAAACGGTGTTTTGGATACAGAGCCTCGTGGGGATGATATTGTCGGCGCGCCTCACTTAGCCCTCTTTGCGACAGACCCGCTTAATCGCGATACGGATGAGGATACGCTTTTTGATGGCGCGGAAATGACATTAGGAAGTAATCCAAATGATTCCCTTGATGCATCCAAATTCCGGGATAACGACCTCGATGGCCTAGTCAACATTGAGGAAACCGATGGCTGGTTTATCGGTTATACCGACGTTACGGGGCTAAAATGTCGTACAGAATCAGGTACTTTTATCGCAGTTGACGACGAGTTTAATCCGCCGGCAGCCTGCGAGTTTGTTCGTCCGGATCGGTTCGAGCCTGACTCTGACTTTGATGGTCTGCCTGATTTATTAGAACGCTTGATTCGTTCTGATCCGAACTCTGACGATACAGACGGAGATGGCCTATTAGACTTTGATGAGTTTGATCTTGAGTCCACCTTCAGTATTGATCTTCGTACGGTTAGAGAATTTGAGCGCAAATGTTTTGCGGCTGACCGGTGCATTTTTGTACCGTTTGACGCGCCGTATGGCACGAGTGTGGTATTGGCTGACACGGATCAAGATGGAAGAACGGATCGAGAGGAAATTTTTGATAGTTGGATTATCTTGCCATGTGACGCACTTACCGGTGAGCAAATTCCTTCCGAAGTATTTTCATCGCCATTATCCAGCGATGCAGATCGAGATGGCGTTCCGGATGGTGCGGAGCTGGCGCAAGGCACTGACCCCAATAATCCCGATACCGATGGCGACGGGAAGGTTGATAACCCCGATGTGGATCAACAGCCTGACGGTTGCGGTATCATTGTAACGGTGACCTTCCTGGAGTATCGCGTCACGGATGATTGTGATCCATCGGGCGGCGATGGCGAGTTTAGTTGGAGCTTTTATGTCAACACGCCGGCACGAAGATTCGGATTCTCTGCACGAAATAATGACTTGGATGATAATCGCACGAACGTCTTCGCATCGAACCAGGCGACGTTTTTACTACGACCCGGTGAGACTTTTAGCATTACCGGTGTCTCGCGTGAATCCGACAGCGGGCGGGACGAAGTGTGGAACATTGGCGCTCGGACATTCTCCTTTGAGGGCTTAAAAACCAGCCCGCCACCAGTGCCGCTGGGCATTGGTCCAAGGCCGGGCGAGCCTAACGATGAATGTTTCGATGGTCATTCGTTACAGGTTAGCATTACGTCGCAAGGTGCGTAGTTTGATGAAGTGACTGTGTTAGTGGCGTAGCTAATCATAGCTGCGCCGCTGACACTTTTTGTATTTGAGTATTTCATGAGATTTTCCGCATTATGGATATTGGCCTGCGCGTTGGCGCTACCGCTTGCTTGTCAGCCTATGGTTGAAGGGCCGGCAGCGTCTGACGGTGCGCAGGTCGATAGCGACCTGTCCGGAAGAACTTCGCCGGATGATGGCAATACGCCAGGTCAGTCTTTGCCGGATGCAAACCAGACTCAGCTTGGCTCGACGCCTGACTTTTTCGACGGCGTGATCGATGAAAGACTCGGCGCGTGTTGTATAGTTACAACCTGCCAGCAGCTTTCTCCGTTGGATTGCCATTTGCAGCGAGGCACATTTCTTGGCGTTGGCCAGGATTGCGTGATTGCAGCTTGTCTGATTTTTCTTGACGAGTTGGATAGCGACAACGACGGCCTGTCTGATCTGGAAGAGATAGAGATGGACCTCGACCCCGAAGACCCGTTAGATGGCCCGGACATCGACGGCGATGGCATTCCCAACGGCAAAGATTTGGATGTTGATGGCGACGGCATTCCGAATGCGTATGACATCGACATCGATGGCGATGGGTTGCGAAATAAGTTCGATCCAGATATGGACGCCGACGGCTTACTCAACTTTTCAGATTCAGACATGGATGGTGACGGGCGACTTAATATCATCGACAACGACAACGATAGCGACGGCGAAGATGATGATGACGACGACGATGATGAAAAATGCGAGGAAGATGACAGTGGGTGTGATGACGACGATGATGATCCACTGTGTTTCGTAGCTGCCCTGTTTGAAAACGATATGGATGGCGACGGCGTATCTGATTGCAACGACAACGACCCGGACGGCGATGGCATGACCGATGACGATGAGGATGGCATTCCTGATCGAGACGAGATAGCTGACGGGACCGACCCCGAAGATTCTGATACCGACGATGATGGTTTGGATGATGGCGAAGAACGCGAACTTGGCACAGATCCCACAGATTCGGATTCCGATGATGACGGTGTAGACGACGGAGATGAAATCGACGACGGCTCTGATCCTAATGATTCAGATACTGACGATGATGGATTGGACGATGGCGAGGAACGGGATTTGGGGACTGATCCAGCAGATTCCGATTCGGACGACGATGGGCTGAGCGACGGAGAAGAGCGAGACTTAGGCACTGATCCCGATGATTCTGATTCGGATGATGATGGCGTGAATGACGGGGATGAAATCAACGATGGCTCTGATCCATTAGACGAAGATTCTGACGATGATGGCCTCAGCGATGGCGAAGAAAAAGAACTTGGCACTGACCCTAACGACGACGATAGCGATGGCGACGGAATACCAGATGGTGACGATGACACGCCCTAGTTCCGTGCCCTAATCAAAACCCGTATTCGCTCCAGCGATTTTCGACAAGTTGCTTAATCTCTTCACTGATATGCAATTCTTCCGGCCATTCTCTGACAACGCCTTCACCAGCAATTTTCTCTGTCGCGTCGATACCAATTTTTGCCCCCGCGCCATAGTAAGGCGTAGCATGATCCAGCACGTCGCAAGGCCCATCAGCGATAACCGTATCGCGCCGCCAATCGACATTAGCCCCCATGCGAAACAACACATCCTGCTCATCGTGAACGTCAACATGTTCGTCAACCACCACAATCATTTTCGCAAACATCATCTGCCCCGCACCCCAGATACTACTCATCACCGCCCGAGCCTGCAAAGGATAATGCTTGCGAATTTTCACGAAGACGCAGTTATGAAACGCGCCGAACCGTGGCAATGAATAGTCGATGAGCGACGGGATAAGAATTTTCAGCAGTGGTAAGAATATGCGTTCCGTAGCTTTTCCAAGATAATAATCTTCCTGCGGCGGCTTACCGACAATGGTCGCAGGAAAAACAGGATTCCGACGATGCGTGATAGCTGTCACATGAAAAGCCGGGTAACGATCAGCCAGCGAATAATAGCCCGTATGATCGCCGAACGGACCTTCGATTAGCGTCTGCTCAGGGTCAACCCAACCTTCAATCACGATTTCCGCATTGACCGGAACTTCCATCGGAATCGTCTGGCAGGGGACCAAATCAATACCGCCACCATTCAAAAAGCCCGCAAAGAGCAGCTCGCTCATGTCGGGCGGTAGCGGACAAGTCGCTGCGTAAGGCAAAATCGGCTCACCACCAAGCACAATAGCCAAGGGCATTTTTTCGCCGCGTTTTTTATATTTACGAAAATGCCGCGCCCCGTCGTGGTGCAAATGCCAGTGCATCGCGGCTAGCTTTTCAGAAAAAACCTGCACACGATACATCCCGACATTCCGTTCACCAGAGTCGGGGTCTTTCGTGTAAATGCCTGAAAAGGTGATATACCTTCCCGTCCCACCTTCGGCATCTGCGGGCTTAGCGCCGAACCCCGCCTTGCCGTCGTGAGGCCAACATTGAATAATCGGAAGATCGAGCAAATTCGCGTCGTCTGTATGAATAACTTCCTGACACTGCCCCCGCTTAACCACCTTAGGACCAAAGCTAGCTAACTTGGCCAGCTGCGGCAGCTTTTTCATTTTATCCAATAAGCCGGTGGGCATCTTCGGTTTGATGAGGTCTTGAATACGGTCGGCGAATTCTTCAAAATTATTAACGCCCAGCGCAAGTCGCATCCGCTCATAACTGCCAAACACATTGATAGCTACGGGGATGTCCGAGCCTTTGACATTTTCAAAAAGCAAAGCGTGCCCACCCTGTAATCCGTGGACAGGGTCTGTAGGCGGGGGGGCAGCATCACCGGCAGCGGGCAATCGGCTAACGCGATCTGTAATCGCGCTGATCTCTAAAATGGAATCAACTTCCGCGCGAACGCGATTTAGCTGCCCTCGCTCGTCGAGGTCATGAATGAAAGATTGTAAATCTGTATAGGACATGCCAAGTTCTCCGTAACTACCAGGGCGAGCAGTCTAACGGATTGGCGTGCTTATGGCGAGTCATCATAAAAAAGTAGGCCAATCGCCGAGCTGCGCTAATCAGCCTCGACGACCGGCCATCCCCACCGGTCGGATTCCATAGTTCTTAAATGATGATAGACCACCTAAACGATCTATACTTGCTACCAAAATGATTGTCGGCGAACTATAAGAAGTCGGGTACGCAGGAAAAGCGTCATTGTTTCTCGTACTATTTCCCTCCGCTGCGATGAACAATTGTCCCGCTGCCCCGTTCGCATCGATAGCCATGGCCCGCTGGTGGCGTAATCAATTCAACCGTGGGCGCAGGATTGCCACTCACGGTAATCTGATAACTTCCAGAGGTCGTAGCCTGTACGGGGAAAACCTCGTTCAAAGGAAAATGTGTAAGCGTTGGAGCAGTGGCATAACGGAATAACATCGTAGCACTAAAGCCTGAAACGTTTCCGCTTGTATCGATCGATTTAACGGCATACTTAAAACCGTAGACATTTTGCGTACCTGGACTAACAATTATCGATGTTCCGAGAACGAAGGGGTTTACAAGAATCCAGTGGCCTGGAAAACGATCGATCTTGCGGTAATACCAAAGCTCGTAACCTGCCACACCAACATTATCCGTAGCCGCGTCCCAGGTAAGCGTCGCTGAAGTCGTAGTCAGATTAACAACGGCAGTGCCTAGGGGGACAGAGGGTGGCGTGGTGTCAACAACCGTGACCATCGAAACCTGCTCATCGCTACCAAGCGTGTTGGTCGCTCTGGCCTTGACCACATAGGAATAATGCAACTGATCCAGCGTAGGCGCAAAGGAAATCAAACCAGACACGCTATCAACAGTCATACCGACAGGTCCACTGATGATAGAAAAAGTTGGCGATGGTACGCCGTTAGCGGCAAACTGGTATGTAAACGTAGAACCCGCATTTGCCGTTGAATCAAACGGCGCGGAAGTAATAACAGGCGTTAGGTTGTCCACGGTAATCATCACAGGAGGCGCTTTAATCTCGACCTCGCTAAAATAATTCGCCTTCGCCGTGATCGTGTGCGTGCCTTCAGCCACAAGGGTTGTATTCCAGATAATCTCGAACGGCGCAACTTTTGTCTTAGCTATGAAAACGCCGTTGTCGTAAAAATTCACCTGCTCAACAATCGGATCATTCGTACTTTGAGCTTTCAATGTAACATAATTAGACACGGTCGCCCTAGCGATAGGACTCGTTATGCTAAGCGTAAAATC
Organism: Planctomycetota bacterium; assembly: GCA_024280855.1. Taxonomy (GTDB): domain Bacteria; phylum Planctomycetota; class Phycisphaerae; order UBA1845; family UBA1845; genus JAJRPG01. Next base: position 104,140 of record JAJRPG010000079.1, read on the forward strand.
CGCATAACTCGTCACGCTAACCAACTGCGGCGCACTGCGATGTGTCGCACCTCCAGAGTCTCTGACCGTGAGCGTGATTTCATAATTACCATTTTGAGCGTAAGTGTGTTGCGGGCTTTGGAAAGTCGAAGACATGTTATCGCCAAAATCCCAAACCCACTCAACGATGGTCCCATCGGTATCGGTACTGAAATCTTCAAGCGTCACCCTGGCTAAATCCTGCGTAACAACAAAACTAGCCGTCGGAAAAGCATTGCCACCATAATCCACCCAAGGCCCGAACTCATACGCACCCATATCAACAATAGGTGCAACCCCCACGCCAGCATCAACACTGCTGGGATCATCAAAAAATCTCAGATTTTCATCAAGCCCCGCCGTCACCAAAGCAGTGACCGCCGAGTTATTTCCGGCATCAATACAAGGAGAACCACTACCCAAACGAAGATCGTCATCGAGATTGCCAAGAACGTTATCCGCACCATCTAGATCAAAGAAAATCGGATCAACCGCTACCGTACCAGGATAATTATTCGGGTCTGGTGCCTGCTCACCAGGGGCCGCTGTAAACAAACCCTTCACACAGCTATATTTAATAATTGGACTACCACTAAGCTGTTGATCCAGCATCGTAGCCCCAACTTCCGTAGAGATATTCGACCACAAAATCGAGTTTACAATCGTCGTCGTAGGCGAAGCCCAAATCCCGCCGACGTTGCGCGCTTTGTTCGCGTGAAACGTACAGCCGATAAACGTCGTAGAACTTTTGGAGGTGCAATAAACCGCCCCAGCATATCCGCCATAATCATAAAATCCGTCACCCTGACGTATCGCTTCGTTCCCAATGAATAAGCAATTCGCCACAGTCGCCGTACGCGCAATCCAAAGCGCGCCGCCGATATGAGCCGTGTTAGATCGAAACACGCTATTGCGAATAGTCGTGCCATCGCCAAAGATCAATATAGCCCCACCGCCGGTAGCGTAGTTTCCAAAGGTGAATCGCCAACACGCAATGTTTCGATCGAACAGGCAGTTATCGATGTCGAGGGGCGCATTAAAATCGCTCCAAATAGCACCAGCATCTCCCGAACGCGAAGTCGAGTGTGCCTGGTTGCGGACGAATTGGCTATCCTTGATTGTTAGGAATGTGGCTGATGTGCCTGCCGTAGTCACATGATAAATCGCGCCGCCACGCCCACTAAATGCGTTGTTATCCGAGAAATTACTTCCTGTAATTACTGTAGGGCTGTCCACATTGTACATCCCCGCCGACCAGGATGCGACGTTCTCTTTTATAGTGCAATTGGCGATAGAAAGGCCGCTGCTGGATATCAAAAGTCCCGCGCCATGACTATTTCCGCCTATCGACGATTGCGCGTTACCTCTTGAAATCGTAAAGCCGTCTAGAACAATCCCCGTCGCGCCAGTAGCCGTCACGACATGATAACTATTATCAGTCATGTTCGTCCAAGCCGCGCCCACCGGGTCATCGCCAAGCAAGTCGCCGCTCAACGCCGTAACATTAGCTACCGGGTCTCTCGCATCGCGCGTAAGTTCACCACCAACAAACCCGCCATAAAGTGCGTGTCCAGTATTAAGTTGAAACGTCGCGCTGCGTGCGCCACCAGCCGCCGCCGGAGTATACCGACCAGCCGCCACCCACACCTCGCCGCCTGCATCAGCCAATGCGCTTTGCAAATCGGTAAACGCATTACCCCAACTATCCCCGGTGTTTAAGCCGGTCGCGTTACCGTTTACATAAGTGATTTGTTGCCCCCAAGCATCTTGAGCCGACAATGCAAACGCGAGGACAACGATGGCTAATTTTCCAATACCGTTACCAGTCATTTCTACCCGCCGTAAAGTTTATTACCTATGGCGACTCCCACGGATTATCCATCACCGAACCGGTCGCAGGTCCATATATCACGATATAGCGTGCATAAAGGCGTACAACGCTTATTAGAGGATATTTAAGTTGGATTAGAAGCGTCTAATCTAAGCGATAAAATGGGAGGTATTAAGCGTGGTGAGGCTGGTTTTTGGCTTGCGTCGTACTTGAGCGAGACTTATCAATGATTGGACTATGGGGTAGTAAAACGCGAATGGTTGAGCCGCGACCAACTTCGCTACGCACCTGAATGAAGCCGCCGCAATTCCTGACTATCATATACACAACCGCCAGGCCCAGCCCCCTCGTACCCTCAGGCCCCGAAGGCTTCGTCGTAAACAAAGGCTCAAACAAGCGAGCCTTAACATCATCCGGCATGCCCACGCCCGTGTCTTCTACGGATAAAAAACTATAACGAGCAGGGGGCTGACTTCCCACCGGGTTACTAGCCATCGTAATGCCGGTCTCCACATGCAAGCTTCCGCCATCAGGCATCGCGTCCATCGCATTTTGAAATAAATTTAGCACGACCTGTGTGATATGGTCTCGGTCGATGGTCGTAACAATAGAATCTCCCCACGTCGATGTAACTTCAATTTTAGAAGGCGCGGCATCTTGCACTGACTCTAACACCACGCCGACCAGCTCCGAAACATCAATGAGTTCTTCATGACCCTTATCAATACAAGAAAAGTCCAGTAGTCTCGTAGACAATCGAGCCGCCTGGCGACAAGCACTAATAGCCGATTGGATATGCCGCTGCTGCCTGTCATCGTCACCATTATGTCTAATTAGTGACAAAGCCCCGACAGCGTTATTAAGTAAATTCTTAAAATCATGAGCAATACCACGGGCAAACGTTTCAGTCGCATCCATCGTCTCAGACCGCTTGCTCAATCGCTGAAGCTGATGACGCTCCGTGGCATCACGAATTACGATAGCCACATGGTCCTCGCCGCCGTACTGCACGGGATAAGCCAATACATCAGCCACGGCTTTGCGCCCGGTGGATTGCGATATTTCGACATCCAATTGCGAAACAGTTTCACCCATGAGTGCCCGTTCGTACATGTCCTGCCACGTCTCAAGTTTTAGACCAAATTTTGCCCAAACACTCGCCAACGGTTGGCCAACCGTTGCCGTGGGAAACACGTTCAATATAACAGGGTCGCCATCGTGGCACTCGATAATTATTCCGTCTTGATTGCAAATGATCGCCGCATCTCTTTGGTTCTCAAAAAGAGAGCGGTACTTATCCTGCGAAATTTTCAACGAACCAGCCATTGAATTAAGACTAGCGGCTAAAGTGCCTAACTCATCCTGCGAGGATAGCTTGATGCGATGGTCAAGATTCCCCTTCCCCAGAATTTTCGTGCCAGAAACAAGCGTTTGTACCGGCGCAACTAGCCAGCGACGAATTAAATAAGCGCTGGCCGTCACAAAACAAATGCAGCTAATCACAATGCCCGCAGCCAAACTAAAGACGCGTGCATCCGTAGCCACGATACGATTCACTGCGTCATGCCGGGAACTGTCCAATCGGCTAGCCACTCGTTTCAAAGCCATCTGTAAATCATCAAAGAGTTTGTCCAGATGACCATCACTAATCAACAATCGCGCGTCAAGGTGCATCGACGGCGCACTAAGATTTTGGGCGTCACTAAATCGCTGGCGTATCTGCTGCTCTAAAGTCTTGATCGTGACTGATAAGTCCGCATCATGCTCGTCGATGATATATTCTGTCACTTGAGAAATTCTATCGAAAAAGGCATGACGGCGCACGGTGTAATCTTCTGGTGCCGAAGACTTGTCATAAACCATAGCCCGCAACGCTAAGCGCTGTTCGCGCGTTTCAATAGCTAGGCGGTCAACCACGTTCGACTGATCGACCAACAGCTCCAAACGATCGAGCGCCGTGCCCACATGCAAATGAATCGCGTATATTGAAGCAATAGCTGCGCTAATCGAAAACACCGCGAAGACGATGTGCAAGTATACGAGTTTTCTTTTTAATTCCACATGGGCACGCTACGAGACATAGAACTACCGTCCCGCCTTGGCATGATAACGCCAGTTCCAACGCTCTTTTTTAGGGGCGCTGCTCGACAGCACATGGCCGCCGATAAACGCAACGTTAGTTTTTCCATTATGCCTGGTCGAGGGCGACCAGTATCGACCACTTTGATAAGCGTCAGCCTCATCCACCAAAGGCGGAGCCGCGTAAAATGGCTCCACGCCCTTGCCCACTGCACGTTTGCTATCAACATCAAACAGCACCGGCACATAAGGCCGTTCGATGACATTGCTTGGCACGCGCGTTAAAGCGACTGGCGCAAGTAACTGTTTTCCGCGAACTTCCATCGGCGCTCGATGTAATCGCATATTAAAAGCCACAGAAACTTCGCTTACAGGCTGGAGAGATTTCTTACCGCAAGGAAAGCCTTTTCGCTTCGTAAGAACGCCAGGGTTACTCGGACACGCAAGTACATGATTCGTCCCAAGCGAAGCCGCAGGCAAGGCGCCCACATCCCAAAACTCGTCGATCCCATACACGCTTTCCTGGAAATCGCCCATCCTGAAATACTTTGGCCCTAACTTTTCGCTATCACCCTGACCGGTTTCTGATAAACCGTCGGCGAACAATATAAAATTTACCACCGTCGATCGCATGTTGGACGCACATTTAAGCTCCTTCATGCTCGAACGCGCTTTCGAGAAAGTGGGCAGCAAAATAGATAGAAGTAGCGAAATAATAGAGACGACCACAAGAATTTCGATAATCGTAAACCCCGCCTGCTGAGACTGATTCCGTACAATGCTCCTACCCAGTCTTTGCTTCTGTCGTCGGGATGAGGGGGATTCGATCATCATATTATATTACGGATCAGCCGGGGCAGACGGCCCAGAAAGCCCCAACAATAATGGCGCAACATCGCTCAGGTCTATGTGACGATCATCATTAATATCCACTTTCGTACATACATCACAGGTGAAAGTAGTATTGCAATACGACAACAAAACCTGAGCCAGGCTCATGTCAAACAAATCCACATCGTCGTCCAAATCTAAATCGCCGGCATAATCTGGAAACACGGCGTCCAGCGCATCAACCTGCCCGTCTTGATTCACATCAAACACCGTAAAACCCGCAAACGCATTCAACACCACGACTAATCCATCGAGCAGACCATCATCCAAATCGTGATCTTTAATATACGCCAATACTTCGTCTCGGTCATCCGCATTGCTGCGATACTCACCGTTCACATCGCCCGGAAATACATTTGGATAAGCGTCAGTCCAAACAAAAAATTCGCCCAATGCGTGAGGCTTAAGATAGCTCATCCCAAGCAATGCGTTGACCCGCCACCTCGACGCTTCAAGAAATCGGCTCGGGTCTTTATCCTTCCAGTCCAGGATAATGGCTTTGCTGGGATCACCCGTGCCAGACGTATCCAGATATTCTGCGCTCAAGACCAAATCGTCCAGGCCTTCTAAAATCGAAGCCTGGTTCGTCGGGTCTTGATCGATAGGCTCGACCAGTTCACCACGCATTAAAGCAGACGCCGCATTATCAAGTGGGAACACTACTGACAATGACGTGATATTCGCAACCGCATTATGATCAAAGCGTAGGCAAACATCGGGCATATATTCACCTGGGAAAAAGCCACCGTCCGCGAAGCTATAAGGCTCATACCCATGCGCCCGATGCAGGAAAGGCCCGCACACGTTCCAGCTTTCTCCCGCATCAAAAATCAAATCGCCATTGCCGACGATTTCATCTAAGCCGCTTACTTGAACATAGTTCCCCAACAGGGAGAGATGAAAATCATCGCCACTGCGTTCCACCTGAGGCTCAGATAAAAACGACGTATCGATATCAGAATCGTCGATAGCCACTCGATCTTGATAGGCTCTGCTACCAGGCAATCCGCCGAACCTAGCTATGTTACCCGCGTAACGATATGACACCGCATCTAACTCGCCGCCTGTGTCGATGTCATCATCAACATCTAATTCAACGAATCCATAAATGGGAAAATTGCCAAACGCGAATGGATCAAAATCAATAGGGTCCACGCTACCTGGTGGATTGACCAGCCCATCAAGAATCAATTCAAGACGCAGAAAGGAGCCGGATGAAATATATTCGCCAGCAAAAAGATCAAGCATCGCGTCAGTGGGGGACCAGTTACCAATGGTTATCTCTAACAACTCAACCCGGCTATTAATGTCATCCGACATTAGGGTTAGCCCACCTGGGTCAGTGCGTAAAGCCACGCTATCTTGGGGTAAGTCGCAATATGTTGAAAACGGTTCAGTCGCCCGCACGTTGCCAGTTGCCAGCAAGCCCATCGTTAAACTCAATAACAATATTGCGTGCTTAATCTTGTGCCCAATAGAGCGGCCTGGTTGGGCCTTGCTTGTGCGTGGAAAAATATCCAGACGTAATTTATCCGCAAACTGTCTGAAGCCATGCGTCTGCGATGAGGGGGGTAGGATGCGCACTATAGAATCCTAGCCGAGGCGCTGCTCCGGGTCTTGGGTGGACATGATGTAACCAGTTCCGCGAATCGTATGAACCAATCTGGGATAACGCCCGTTTTCCAATTTGTTGCGAATATAATTGGCGTACACATGCAGCACATTGCCCTGGCGCATTATTTGATCTCCCCAAACTTCATTCATGATGCGTTCCTTGGAAAGCACCTGTTCCGGGTGGAGCATGAAGAAGGCCAGCAAATCTGTCTCGCGAGCCGATAGCGTGTGATCCAAATCTCGCCGCCGCACGCGCCGACTGGATAAATCAAGCTCAACATCGCTATACCGTAGCACATGAGAATTAGTCCCCCGAGAACGCTTCATCACAGCTCTCAGGCGTGCGACAAGCTCCTTAATATCATAGGGCTTGCAAATGTAATCGTCTGCGCCGCATGTCAAACCGTTCACACGATCATCGACGCTATCCTTCGCTGTAACCATGATGATGGGGATGGTATTACCGGACTCACGGCAGGCGGTCGCTATCGTAGCCCCGTCGCCGTCAGGTAAATTGCGGTCGAGGATCATGGCGTCAAAATGAGGCCCATCTGCCAGTAAGCTTTTAGCGCTACTAAGCGTATTGGCGCATCGCACACGAATGCCCTCGTCAGCAAACCCCTCGCATATAAGCTGAGCCGCCGAAAGATTGTCTTCAACAACAAGTACGTTTAACTCGTTTGTCATGGATGCATCCAAGTACGATGAACTCATTCTATCATAGGCCTTACCAAATAGACCGATAACTCGCCATGCGCACACCACAACCCTCGTGGCGCTGTCACTGGTATGGCAGTATTGCAAGATCAATACCGCCAATGCATACCCCTGAAATATTGGATTGTACCCCAATAATCATGTATTTAGCCTGTGAAGTGAATTCAAGTCTGGACGTAATAAATATCGCTGCGAACCAACTCGCAGTATCAGTAAATATCGAGACAATAGTCGCAAATACTTATATGTCTAGCGAATGGCAGATATCCTCATGATGCAAGTGATAATTATTTTCACATAAAAAAAGATTTTTCTTGACTTGGGTATAAGGCATTGCTAGAGTTTAAGTGGATTGCAAAGAGTGGGTTATCGGAGGCCTTGGTTGAAGGTAAGTTGATCGGCGGACATAATAATATATATATTAGCGTGCCCTTATAATAAGCAGAAATCATACTGCAGTTTTTCCGCCATTTTCAAAAGTCCTAACAGTTCCTTCCGCGATTGACTTTTCAAACCGTTTATTCGGTAGCCCTTCCTGAAGCGCCTATTCCGCGCTGATTGCGATCTTGTATTTCTTCGGTTTATGCTTTTTTTGCGCCGAAGAAGCGTTTTATGAGGTACGCAACAAAACTTTTTGTTCGTTTTGTAGCTAAAAAACTCGCGCTCGCGATTTGCACATTTTTTATGTGTGAGTAGCGCTAAGCCTTGGTGTGGTTTTGTGCCCGCTACTTCTTGGGGGGAGTGGTTGGTTGACCCGCCCAGGCGATATGGTTCGACGGTGGCCTCCTGGGGACACTGAAGGTGCTGTTGAGCTATGGAGTGTGGGCGTCGTTTCGTAGTGTCTGTTGAGAAGCGTTCTCCGGAATATTTCGGGGAGAATGAAGACTTGGTCTTAATAAGTCCGCTGGCGGTGGGAACCAACTGCAAACCCCGTCGCTGGAGGCGACCAGTCGACTCGGCCTTGGGGGCTAATGAGGACCGTAGAACGCTTTCTGTAGGACACAACATCGAAACGACGCTCGCCCTCCTTTTTCTTTTCTCTCATCTGCTGCTTTATTGATTCACCTAAAAACATGATTGCCCACTGTCCGGGCGATCCTATTGCTACAAAACCTGCTCGAAGGGATATATATCCCCATCGGCCGTTCAAATCTCCGATTATTGACGTGTGAAAAATATCCAAGCTTCTATGTCGAATATCAAGATGTTCCAGGTCAGGCAGGCCTGGGCGTAACTGTTGCCGATCTGACGGCGACGCGATTTTGGGAGCTGATAAAATGACGACGAATAACAGAATGTCACCACTGACTGCACTTTTCTTGGGTATGTTCGGCGTTGGCGCCGTGGGTATCGCCTCTGGCACGTCGGTTGTTCTCTACACGCTAAGCGTAGTGGACGGTGAGCTAGATACCGCCGTGGCTCTAGCAGGCCAAGTTGTTGGCGAAGTATCCGAAATTCTTGGTGATCTTCCCGGCGGGCTTGGCGACTTAGCCGAATTCAAACGATCACCAAGATATGCGCAGCAAATTGATGTGTCCGCCCAAATCGTAGCGGTGACAGGGCAAGATCGTGTGCGTCCTATTCTAACAATCACCAATCATGGCGAAAAAGTGATTTCCGGATTAGCTATCAGGGTGACAGCGATGGATACTCGTGGCGTGCCTATTCTTGATTGGACTGAAGTTGTTGCGACGCCAATCGCCATCGACGATGACGCATGGCGCGGGCCAATGATGCCAGGCGCTAAGCGATATATCGCACTATCCTCGTATCGCGGATTGTCTGGAATCGTTGAAGGACTCACGACACATGTTGAAATTGCTGACGTGTGGGTATGGCATGGCCAGGATAAAGTCGAAGGATTAGCTAGTGCGGATGTTGTTGATTGAGAAATCATGGCATGATCGATCTTGCGTTGACATCTTATTGTCACCATGCTTAATGAAGAAGGTCATTCCGATGTCCATCGGGATGCCTTGCTTAGCGTTGAGCGTTTATCATCGACTCCCCCATGTCCAAAAAGAAGGACATGATTCCATGAAAGAGAGTTCTCCTGCAGAATTCATTGGACGGCGTCTCCTCGTGGGACAGACAAAAACCGCATTCTTTTACGCAGGAGAACTCAGCTATGTTGTTTATGGGAATCGATCAGCACAAGCGTCATTTAACCATTTGCCTACGGGATGG
>JAJRPG010000080.1 GCA_024280855.1 Planctomycetota bacterium
ATCACTCTGAAGCAATAGCTGCGCCAAAGCCCCAGCACACCACATTCAAGCCCGCCAGTTTAACACTGGGAGCCGGGTTGTATACGACTTTCGGCAAACTTTAAGAAATTTTTCACAAAGTATTCGTAAGTGCTTTGGTGGCAGGATGTTATAGGCAAATATGACCAGTACCCCTCATTTCTGACGTGGATCGATTTCGACTGCTAAACCCATTCAGGACCGATAACAGCATCGCCACACATCCCAATAAAGTATTCAGTCGAATTCAAATCTCTATTCTGGCCAATTAGTAATCAAACTGTTTCAGTAACAAGACATCCATGATACATAGCATCGACGCTTAGCTAGTCAATGATGTTGACAAGGTAACATAGCAGACTTTCGTGCTACAACTCTTTAGATGATGTACAATTTAATTGATCCTCCATGTATAGCCGATCGTAGTACCAGAGGAACTTAAGATGTACTAAATTGACTAGGCCATTGATCATAACTAGAGTCCGCTCCAGCGGGATTGAGAACTGCCGGTGCAACGAAATCATTAAGGTATAATTGGGCATGCCATTTCCTGAAACAGATCGTGTCATCTACAAGAACAATACTCTTACTCAGGTTTATGCTGATCTGCGTTTCCCAACCATATTGAGTATTCAATCAAAGCCTCCAGCACAATTTCAAGAGGCCGTAAGAGGCCGATTCCCTCACTATGAACATCGTGTTGCAGGGATTCAAGCTGACCAAATACCAGCTCAAATCAGAGAACATGTTCCTCAAGAATTTTTAGGTACAAACGGATACATATTTGGATCTCAAGATCAACGTACAGGAATACAACTATACTCAGACCGAATAGTTGTTGGAACCAATAATTATAAAAGATGGGGCGATTTCGTAGTTGAGTCGATCAACCCCGCAGTGCAAGCCTTGGAGTCTTCATATTCTCCAGGTTTTTATGTTCGCGTTGGCTTACGATACACAAATGCCATCGTGCCAAAGAATTTAGGGTTTACTAATAGTGATTGGACAGAGGTTCTTCAACCATACATTGCTGGCGAATTGACCGACTCAAGGGTCGCTAGCAATATCCAACAACTATCTAAAACTCTACTTGTAGACCTAGGACGGGGGAAAGCACAAATCCAACATGGCGTGGGCACCGTCACCGAAACCAATGAGATATGCTACGTTATTGACACCGACTTGTTTATAGAAAGTAAAGTGGAGTGCGAAAATGCAACAGAATGTCTGGAATATCTGCATCAGTATGCCATCAGAATCTTCCGCTGGTTTATATCCGATGCCTTGCATTCCGCAATGGGTCCAGAGCTTATTGAATCCGACGCAACTGCCAGTATCAAAACTTAAAGACTGGTCTCCAGCGGTATTTTATGTAAAAGGAAATCCCGTTGATTTTACTTCAATCAAAACTCAAGATAAGGGTACGGGATACGCGCCAGTAGTCATGAGCCAACCCCGTTTTCGATGTCATGAATTGATTAGCAAGCTACCTGAATCAGCTATGATTGATACTATCGAGTCTCTTGAAGAAGCTTGGGATTTTTATAGACCGACAGAGATGGATCAAATCAGAGCGCTGCCTCCAATACCACAAATTCTTGTTGCAGATAATGTCGGAACAATTGAAAGTCCATCGATTGATTTCGATGAAGACTAGCGGATGGCACTATGGACTTTTATGAATCAAGAACTGATGGCAGCCGCTTACAACAAGGAGATATTCTAACAGACCTGCGACGGGTAGTCACAATTCTTGATGAAGATTCGATCAATTCAGATAAGCCCAAAATACTGTATGTTCATCATCCAATAGTTATTGTTCTCAGCCAATGTTGCGACCTAGAAACGGACTGGGGAGAGCGTACTTCTTTAGCGAAGCTTTCTGGGCAGGCAGCTGTCCAGCCTATCAAAGGTTTGCTACCCAACGTCATTATGACCGAATTGAAATTTGTGCATCAGGTAAAAAACAAAGAGTCCAAAATTTTGAAAGGAAGTGATTGGAAATCGGCAACACAGAATAAGCATGAGCGATATCAATACTTACGAAGAATGGATTGCTTCAAGGAAGAAGGTGTGGAGGTGGACATGGTAGCTGACTTTCGTAATTATTTTACTGTGCCAACCGCTGAACTTTATTTCAGGCTTTCATTAAGTAGTGACGCATTGCGAATCAAGACAAGACTTGCCTCTCCGTACAATGAGCATTTATTATTACGGTTCCATCATTTCAACCAGCGAATTCCGTTGCTTGAAGAGCATCTACCGAGAGAACGAAAACCCGTAATAACTCAAGTGGAAGAACCTGCTACTAACAATTAGCGATACATGTTCGGTTAACTGCAAACAGGCAAAAGACCTAAGTACTCATTTCGATTCCCAACAATAGACTGTAACCTCTTAATAACAAAGCACTTACGCACATCAACAATCTGCAAGCCTCCTTTTTCTTATAAGCCCTTGACGCCCCACCCCCTCCCTCATACTATATACCGACTGGTTGGTATGTTATGATGTCAAAGTGCGATAAACCTGCGACTAAGGAGCGATTGCTGGATGCTGCGCATCAGTTGATGCTGGCTAAGGGGTTCACGGCTACCACTGTGGATCAGATTTGCTCGGCTGCGGAGGTTACTAAGGGGTGCTTCTTTCATTATTTCAAAGGCAAAGAAGACCTGGCCCGGGCGGCGCTGGAGCGGGTGTTTGAATACAAAAACCGCATGTTCGCCGAGGCTCCGTTTCGCCAATTTCCTGACCCGCTTGACCGGGTATATGGGTATGTGGACCTGGTGATTGAAATGTCCCAGAGCAAGATGGCTCAACAGGGGTGTCTGCTGGGTAACTTCGCGATGGAGCTATCCGACACGCACGAAAATATGCGCGTCACCTGTGCTAATTTTTTTATGAAATGGACCGAATCGTTTCAGGCTGATTTGGACCAGGCGAAGGCCCAGGAAGCGCCGGACGCGGACTTTGATACCTTCAGCTTAGCCGAGCATTTCATCGCGGTGCTGGAGGGGGCGTTCATCTTGGCTAAGTCCAGACGTGATATGAAAGTGGTGAAAGAAAGCTTGCAGCATTTCAAAGGATATTTGCGCTCGCTATTTGGGAAATAATACTTGCAAACAAGGTAGTGGCAATATGAATCAAGTAGAGCAATTAGAAAATAACGTATCGCAACACTATACAGATGCCAACCTCATGACACGAATCTTCGAAGGGCTGGAAGCGGCTGGGATTGTGCTTAATGAATTACAACTCAGCGACTTAGCCCCGGTTGATGAATTCCATATCGGCGGCAGAGAGGCTACCGAATATGCGATATCAAAGATGGATTTGAAGCCATCAGACCATGTCGCGGATATTGGCTGTGGGATAGGCGGGGCTTCGAGGTATATCGGCTCTGAAATTGGATGCCAAGTCAGCGGCATTGACCTAACACCAGAATACATAGCTATCGCGCGGGCACTGACAGAGTTAACGAGCCTGAATGAAAAAGTTGATTTTGAAGTGGCTAGTGCGCTGCAGATGCCGTATGAAGATGAGACTTTCGACGCGGCGATTACGTTTCACATGGCTATGAATGTGAAGGACCGGGCGGGCTTATATCGCGAAGCGGCTAGGGTGATGAAGCCTGGAGCGACGTTTTGCATTTATGACGTGATGAAAAAGAGCGAGGAAGAATTATCATTTCCTGTCCCGTGGGCACAAACGCCAGCTACGTCTCACCTGGTGACGCCGAAAGAGATGCGCGAGCTGCTAAATGACGCAGGCTTTGAAGTATGCGAAGTCTCAGACCGTGGGGCATTTGCCATAAACTTTTTTAACCAGACGCTGTCGCGCGGGGCACAAGGGCCTGCACCACTGGGGATACACCTTGTGTTGGGCGACTCGGCTAAGGAAAAGTTTCTCAACACGCTTCAGGGTATCGAACGTGGGTGCATCAGTCCGGTGCAGATCATAGCTAGGAAGAATGGCTAATAATCTGCTGGTGGGTCACGAAGTACTAAAGGTTATGTTATTGGGGTTTGAAATATAGTTTGCTTTAGAGAAGGAAAAAAAGATGAATGCGATTGATTTTGCGAAGGGTTCGTTGGAGACGAGTAAGAATTTCGTCATGATGTTGATTATGGATATGAAGGATGCGCCGCTGACGCAGCCTACGGCTAAGGGTGGCAATCATCCTTTGTGGGTGCTTGGTCATCTGGTTTATTCAGAGGCGAATATCGTTAATCATATCATCCTCGGAGAAACGAATCCTTTGATTGAGTGGAAGGAAATTTTTGGCGATGGCTATGAGTGTGTCACGGATTTGAGTAAGTATCCACCATTCGATGAGGTAGTCGCTAAGTTTGAAGAAGTGCGCGAGCGAACGATGACTTTGCTGAACGGTTTCACCGAAGCTGATTTTGATAAGCCAAGTAAGAATTGCCCGCCAGAGCGTCAGGAGATCATCGGCACAGTGGGCAAATGCTTTATCGTGCTAGGCCTACATCCAGCTATGCACTTTGGACAGGTAGCTGATGCCCGACGGGCAGCAGGTCGCGGGCCGTTGTTTGGCTAATCCGTGCCTTCTTTGTGGCACTGTTATTTTAATCCGGAGCGTGGGGCGTTCAATTGTGTCCCATGCTCCGGATTTATTTCTTATTATGCAGTGCTTTGATGGTTTGAATTTGGCCTGTGTGGTAAGTGTCGTGCATGGCGATGCCAAAGATATGACCGGCTGGTCCTTTCGTTGGGCCTTTGACTGTTTGACACAACATGGGCCAAGGTGCGGTTGCGATGGCCTCGTGTAATGCAACGTGTTCGTCGAGAAGTATTTTTATATACGATTTCCAGGTTTGCACTGTGAGCCTCGCTGGCATGTCGAACCAGTTACTGCCCTTCATAATGAATGACCCTCGTTTAGCACCCGTAATGCGGCGGCGCACTGTGTACTTCCAATACGCACAGTGAAGCGTGATTTCAGCAATGTTTTTTCGATTTCGGCCTGGTCGCCAGATGGCTTGTTCTGGTGTTAGTCGCCACACGGTCGAGCGTAAATTGGGGCCATGCCAACCGGGCTTGTCGAAAGCGTCGTCTAACATTTTGAGAAGCAAGGATCGGTGTTCAGCATGATGTGTAGCCATATGTCACCTCCTCATGCCATAACAATAGCATGGAATACATGGGCAGTTAGAACTTTTGCTGCGTCATTTTTTTCGAAAAGATTATCGCGTCGGGCAAGTTAGCCAGGATTCGGGCGGACACGGCTTGGGCTTGTTCCGGCATGATGTGGAAGGCGACGATGTGCTTGGGTTGCACCTCGTCCCGGATGAAGGCTGCGCCTCGCTTGCTTTCGAGCATCCAATGAGGAATGCAGGCGACGTCTACGCCTTGGGCGAATTTTTTCAGTGGTTCACAAAGCAGGCTTTGCTTATCTGTGAATCACCGATGTGGAGGATGCGTTTGCCGCCTAAATGAATGATGAAACCCATGTTGCGGGTCTCGGCAAATCTTCCCCCGCCATGACTTAGCTTGATGACTTCGATTCTTACACCAGAAGATTCGTCGATTGAAGCGGCATCGGTAGTCGGCACATGCGAACGAATCTGAGCTTTCACCTTCTCATAATCGGAGCTGTTTTCCTGCATGCGCTCGGCCACTTGTTCGAATGTAACCAACAGGGTGTTGTGATTATTGATAAGATGTTGAGTCACGGCATCAACGCTAAAATGGTCTGCATGGTAATGTGTCACGAGGATGGCGTTGATTTTATCAAAAGGCTCTTTGGCTGATTCGAGTTTAGTTTGAATATCTTTGTCGTGATGGTCATAGCCTGGAATACGACTACGGAATAAGGCATCAACGAGTACATGTTTATCGCCGGAAGAAACCATGATGCCTTCGTTGGCGAGGTAGGTGATGATGACTTCAGTGTCGGTTGATGACTGCATGGGTTCCTCTGCGGTGACGTGCGTTGCGGAAACGAATAATATCTGAATCAGGCTAACCCACACGACGCTCATTAGCCAACGTTGGTTCGATGTTGCAAGCATGATAAATCCCTTTACTCTCGACTATGGTTATGCCAATTATCTTAACCAATTCAGCAAGCCCATTTTTCACTTCAATGTCCTACTTGTAAACCTCCAGCCAAGTTCGGGCAACGCCTGAATAATCCCGATTGGTTGAGTTTTCCGTGTAAAAAGATGTCTTGTTTGTCAGATACCCAGGCAAGCAGAAATGAGACCTAACGTAGTCACACCTAACCGGAAGCGTTGTAAGTCGCTTGTTATCAAGGGTCTATGGCTAATTCAACTGTTAAAACAAATGCAGAACAGGTTCAGTAATGTTACAAGTTTCATGTGGTACAGAGATGTTACGCATGAAGCCGGGCTACGAATGTATATAGTTCATAGAATACTGCGAAACGGCGAGGCTAAGAGGTTGGCTGTTTTGGTTTTGACGGCTTTCTTTTGCAAAGGTGATTCAAGTTAGGCATTGTTTGGGAGAATGAAGAGATGAAAAGTAAATTGATAGGTAGTGTTTCGGTTATGGCGATTTTCGCTTTCGCGTCTGTGACGTGGGCATGCCCTGGTTGCAAGGGTAGTTCCAGCAACAAAGCAAAGACAGCGGCTAAAAAGGGTAGTTGTTGCGGAAGTAAAGTGAAGGCTGTGGCACAAAAGAGCAGTTGTTGCGGTAGCAAAGTGGAAGCAGTTGCGCAAAAAGGCAGCTGTTGCGGAAGTAAAGCGACGACTGTGGCTCAAAAGGGCAGCAGTGATTCAATCGAGAAAACCGTAGATACGATTCTCGCTTCCATGCCGGCGATGCAGTTTATGGTTGAGGGCGAAACAATTGATTGTTCGATGAGCGCTGGCCAAGCCGTCAAAGACGGAAAAGAAGTGAAGTATGTTGTTGGTAAGGATGTATTCGCCACAGAGGAAGAAGCCAATGTTCGTCTAACATCGCTGGTTGAAAAAGAAATTAAATCTCTGCAATCGATGCAATATGCGGTCAACGGTTCATGTGGAAGTTGTCCCATGACAGCTAAGCGACTGGCGAAAGAGCAGGGGGCAATCGTAGTCTATCGCGTAGGCGGCATGGATTTTTCGGATCAATCTAAAGCTGAAAAAGCAGTTGCCTTAGTTCAGGCCGCTGCGAACGAAGTGAAGATGACTTATAAGGTTGGCGACAACTCGTTCCGTTCTAACAAGATGGCTGATGAGGCGATGACTAAGTCTACAGCAAAGTCCATGACCTATCTAGCCGGGAAAGAAACCCCATGTTGCAAGACGGCGGCTACGATGCTTTCTCGTGCCAAGGTGACTGCGATTGTTAAGGCGGCTGTCCAGGCAAACCAACTATAAATAGCAGCCGAAAATCGTTTTTTTCAGAATTGAATGAAGCCCAGGCGCAGTAAATCGCCTGGGCTTTTTCTATGGGCTAATGCGCTGATGTAGACTAAGCTGGCAGCCGAAAATGATAATATGTGTTGCGTGCAATGATCGTTTTGCTGGACAACTTTCATTACACAGTCAAAATAGAGTACAGGTGCTTGATGTGATGTTAATCGGGCGAATATCGCTAATGTTTGAAAAGGATAATCCATGATCGTTTTGTCGTGGCCAGTTGAGATGATACGTTTTCACAAGATCAAGATAAGCGTCGTAACGGTTTCTGCCATCGCGTGGCTATTCTCTTTTGGTATGGTGCGAACCGCCTCGGCTGAACCTGGGATTTTGCTTGGTCATCTTGAAAAAGAATTAACCTACTCGATGGATAATCTGCGCAGTGACGAAGGCGCCAAACCTTATTACCTCGCGTATACCGTTTACGACGAAACGACGACCGTGCTTTCAGCTAGCATGGGTGCGATGATGCGTGAGGATGTATCACGCGAAAGAAATTTGAACATCGATCTTCGTGTCGGGAGTTATAAACTTGATAACACGCACCAGCTACGCGACTCAGGCCGATCTCGTGAATCTGGTAGTGGCAATATCAAGCTAGCCATTGATGACAACGAGATGTCTATTCGTCATGCCGTGTGGTATCACACCGACCGCATGTTCAAACGTGCCGCGAAACGATTGGCACGCGTGGAAACGAATCTTAAAATCAAAGTTGAAGAAGAAGATAAATCCGACGATTTTAGCAAGGAGAAATCAAACCAATTTATCGAAGCACCAGCTACGATAACATTGGATCGCAATTCATGGTCTAATCGACTTCGGAAATTATCCGCGATTGCTAGAGATTTTCCCTTTATTTATAGTTCAGGCGTTACGCTGGGTACTTATGCCGGAACGCGATATGTCGTCACGAGCGAAGGAACAAAGTTGCAGACGGCTCAGACTCGATATCGAATTTCCATGCGAGCGGGGACCAAAGCTGATGATGGTATGAATCTCATGCAGTCGTTTGATTTTAATGCGGCCTCAGAAGGGGGACTGCCCAGCGACCAGAAAATCGAAGCCGCCTTTCGAAAAGTCCTCAACCAGGTGTTGTCTTTGCGGGTAGCGCCTATCGCTGAGCCTTATATTGGCCCGGCTATTTTGCGTAACCGAGCTAGCGGTGTATTTTTTCATGAGATTTTTGGGCATCGTATCGAAGGTCACCGACAGCGCGATGTCACAGAAGGACAGACGTTTACGAAGAAAATTGGTCAGCCTGTGTTGCCGACTTTTCTTTCTATATACGATGACCCCACCTTGGCAAAATCTGGCGATGTCGACTTACGAGGATATTATCAATACGACGATGAGGGCGTGAAAGCTCAGCGGGTTCCGCTTGTCGAAGATGGCATTCTTAAAACTTTTTTGTTGTCGCGCACGCCCGTCGAAGGCTTTCCCAAGTCTAATGGCCACGGTCGGCGTCAATCTGGTTTTGCGGTGGTGTCCAGGCAGGCGAATTTGGTGGTGAAGTCTACTAAGCAGGTCAGCTTTGAACAGTTGCGTAAACTTCTCGTTGAATCATGCAAGAAGCAGGACAAGCCTTATGGCCTATTATTTGAGGATATTTCCGGGGGATTTACCACAACAAGTCGGCAGGGGCCTCAATCGTTTAAGGTGCTTCCTATCGTGGTGTATCGCATATTTGCCGACGGTCGCCCGGATGAATTGATTCGCGGTGCGGATATTGTCGGTACGCCGCTTACTTGTTTTGAAACGATTACGCACACGGCTGATGACTCAGCTGTGTTTAATGGTTCGTGTGGCGCGGAATCTGGATGGGTGCCGGTTTCAGCGGTGTCACCTAGCGTGTTGATCTCGACGATTGAAATTGAGAAACGACGGCGAAGTCAAAGTCGGCCTCCGATTCTCGCGCCGCCGGTGTCGAAGCCTAATAAGACCAAATAATGCCCCTGGTTCTTAAAGTTGTGATGCTGTTTTTTGATAAAGAGAAATTGTTTAAGGGCCTTTGACTATGAAATTTGTAATGAACGTAACATCTTGGCCAATGACAATTTTCCTCCTGGCTATGTGCGTTTCGGAGACGCGAGCGGATTTGTCAGTTCCCATAAGCGAGCCATTGCTCCGGGCGATGACTGATGAAGTGGGCCGCTCCCAGCGCGAGCTAAAGCTTGATGACCTGCCTCGTCCTTACCTAGTGGTGTATCATGTAGAAGATCGCAGGAGTCTTAGTTTAGAGGCGTCGTTTGGCGGTCTGATACTATCTAAAAATCAGCGTTCTCGAAGTGCGATTTGTCGGGTTCGTGTGGGTGATATGATTCTGGACAATACCAACGTGGGCCGAGGTGGAGGTTCACGCGGCAGGCTTCCGTTTGAAGATGATTATACCGCGATTCGACATGCACTATGGCGATTAACCGATCAGGAATACAAGCAAGGTGTAGAAATTCTCGCGCGAAAAAAAGCTTATTTACAGGACAAACAGGATGATGATCGGCCTGCGGATTACACCTCAGCCAAGCCTATAAAACAATTAGCCCCAGCCGCAAAACTTACCTTCGACCAGCAAATGTGGACGAAAAATGTTGAACGATTATCCGCACGGTTCAAGAAACACCCAGACATTCAAAATGCACGCGTCAGCTTTTTTGCGGGAGCGATTAACTCTTATTCGGTGAACTCGGAGGGTTTGCAGCTTCGTGAAGGGGACACGGGGGTACTGATTGGAATCGCAGCTACGACTCAAGCAAAAGATGGTATGTTTCTTTCGGATAGCCTTTCTTACGTCGCGGAACAATTTGATGAGTTAGCCTCGGTGGATGACATGCTAAGCGATATTGACGCTATGTGTGCCAAGTTGACGGCATTATCAAAAGCACCCACGCAGGATCAATATACCGGGCCTGTGCTGTTTGACGCCCCAGCTGCGGGGCAGGTATTTGGTTCGCTACTATCAATTGGCGTTTGCGCACAACCCAAGCCGCTCGGCGCGGGGTCAAGTTGGGATGAGCGTAGTATGGAGAAAAAAATAGGCCTGCGCATCTTACCGCGTTCGTTCGAGGTCTACGACGACGCTACGAATCGGCTGTTTGAAGACGACGTGCTGGTTGGGGCCTACAAATTTGACGACGAGGGAACACCGGTTCATCGCGTGAACCTTGTTGAAAAGGGTATATTAAAAAACATGCTAGCTGGAAGAGCGCCTACGCGAAAAGTAGTTGGTACGACCGGACATGCCCGAGGTGCGCAACTGGGCGACCCGCGTGCGACAATTGGATGCCTGTATATTCGAGATAAGCAGGCGGTTTCTTCGGCTGATCTCAAAGAAGATCTGATAAGCGTCGCTAAGGAAGAGGGGTTAGAGTATGGGCTTCGCGTCGAAACTTGCAGGGCGGGAGGTTGGCGACGACCGGGCAATCCCATCTATGCTTACAAAGTGTACGCCAGCGATGGTCACGAAGAATTAGTGCGAGGCCTGCAATTTTCTTCAATACCGGTTCGAGCGATGAAACGTATCGTCGCGACCTCTGATGAGTATGCTGTGACCAATTCGTTGTCGCCAGTATCGACGAGTATTATTTCACCAGCGGTACTTTTTGAGGAGCTTGAATTAAACAAGCCGGAAAAAGAATTCAGTAAGCTCCCCATCCTTTTACCACCTCATCTTAGAGGTGAATAGATTTGATAATGACTACGTTAGAAAATAAATTTTCTCACTTGCAGGATATTCTTAGAGAATTGCGCAGCGTAGCTGTGGCTTTTAGCGCGGGTGTGGACTCTACGTTTATCCTCAAAGCCGCTATCGATACACTTGGCGCAGAAAACGTAGTGGCTGTCACTGGTCGAAGCGATAGCCTTGCCGCTACTGAGTTTGAACAAACGAAACAACTTGCGAAGCTGCTCGGCGTTGAACATGTCGTGCTGAATACCAACGAGTTTGATAACGAAAACTACATCAGCAATCCTACGAATCGCTGCTACTACTGCAAAACGACGCTATATGACCACATGGCTACTTTCGTGTCTGAGCGCAGTATCGGTGCCATGGTCAATGGTATTAACGCGGATGATCTCGGTGATTTTCGCCCCGGCATCGAAGCCGCCCACGAACACCAGGTGCGATGCCCCGCTGCTGAGGCGAAATTAACTAAGGAAGATATTCGCAGCTTGTCCAAGACGTGGGGTTTACCAACCTATGACAAGCCAGCTAGTCCGTGCTTATCCAGTCGCGTTCAATATGGCGAGGCCATCACGCCGCAAAAACTTCGGATGATAGAAGCTGCGGAAGCCGTGTTGCATGATTTAGGTATTCGTGAATGTCGCGTTCGCCACCATGACAAATTAGCTAGGATCGAAGTTCCTGTCGCGTGGATTACTAAATTGTCTGAACCTAACGTAGCGGCTGAGCTAACCCAGAAGTTTCAAGCGATTGGTTATCAATATGTTGCGCTCGACCTGAAAGGTTTTCGTAGCGGCAGCATGAACGAGGTTATCACCCTCGGCGGGCTGCGCAGCAGTTAAAAGATTCACTGCCAGATTACAGCCTATTGCGCTGTTGTTTCGCGCCCTTAAATCTTGTACTCCATAACAATCGAAACACCGCGCAAGCTGAAGCATGCGGCTCGTTCTTAGCAAAGCCAACTTATTTTTTATTTTTAGGAGCAGTACGAAAGGCGGGGATGTACATGTGCCAAAACGTAGCTAAGGCTGCGGCGCTGCCCACAGCTATGTACTGAATCGGTAAGACGCGAAGGAAACGACTCCACGCAAGGTTGGGCGGCGAGATGGAACTGGCGTTTACACCGGCCCAGAGATATCCGCCAATAGCTATAACCGGCACTGCTAAAATTGACCAAAGCGACGAACGTACAGGCATGAGCGTATGAGCAAGATACGCCGCGAGACTAATCGTCGCAGCCGCGACAAAGCAAGCCTGTCCATGTTCAATAGCCCGAAAATTTTGGTTTGTTGTAAGCAATGCAAACAGCGGCATGCCAGCGCCAGCTACGATGAGAAAATGGTATAGCCCTATGCGTAGTTCAGTACGTTCACTGGCCAAACTGTGCGGTGATAGCTGTGACAAGACGGGAGCGTCAAAGGCAGCCATGCCGCATACGGCGATGTGCCTTACATCTAATTCGCCATCTTTGGAAGCGTAAATACCAGGCTCAACGGGATATAGCCAGCGCATCACGATAGCAGATATAATCACGGCTAAGACGATTAACAAAAACCACGCAAAAGATTCCAAAGCCAAAGCGAAGGCTAAGCCGCGCTCAATAGTCCCAGGTTGTTCGCTGCCTCGGATAAACCAAAAACCTGCCGACGTGCCCCGGAGTGATACCGCAGCCAAGCCAAGCGACGCGGCAAAAGTGCCCACGTCAGCTAACCGACGTCCAGCGATGACCGTAGCCATAGCCGCTGTCACACCAGTCAATAGCGCGGCTTGAAGCCACATGATGATCGCGCTGTGATGTGTCAACAGGCTGACAGCACCGAGCGGATCGTCTGGCTCCATGACCGACCACCCAACGGTAAAAAAGATGGCTGTCGTTAAGCCCCATGCTACGCAAACAAACGCTTTGTCTATCGCATTAAGCTGCAGGCGGTGGGCCATGATGGTACTCGAAAGGTCGTTCATGCGGGTACGGCTTCAAGAATCTCCAGGCGTTTTAACAATTGCTCGATCGTATCAGTCGTTTGCTCGTCAAGCTGGCAAAGGGGCAATCTAAATTCCGCCTGCGTCAAGTTCATACAAGCCATCGCGGTTTTGATCGGAATGGGATTAGGACCAAGCTTGCCCAATTCACTGGACAACAAATCAATCTGGCGATGATGCTTCTTAGCTGCACTATGATTGCCTGCCATCGCAGAAGCCATCATTGACTTTACCAAGCGAGGCACCAAATTCGACACCACACTAATCACCCCGACCGCCCCCACCGACATCATGGGCCAGGTCATAGAATCATCGCCGCAGAGTACGGTAATGTCAGACTGTCGCGACAATTCCGTCACGCCCTCAACACTGCCGGTCGCTTGTTTGATCGCTGCAATATGCGGAAATTGTTCGTGAAGCCTGACCACCACATCGTTATCAAGATGAACCCCCGTCCGCGCGGGCACGTTATAAAGCACGATAGGAAGATCAACCGCATCAGCGATAGCTGCGTAATGACGAAACAAGCCTTCTGACGTGGGGCGATTGTAATATGGCGTTACGATAAGGGCCGCTTTCGCACCAGCCCGCTGGGCGGCTTTGGTTCTCTCGATGGTTGTCGTCGTGCTATTGGTACCAGTCCCAGCCATGACGGGACAACGCTTCCCCGCACGCGAAATGACGGCGTCGAGAATCTGTGCTTGCTCCGCCGGTGACAACGTCGGCGCTTCGCCGGTCGTACCGCATGAAACCAGCCAGTCAATACCCCCCTCTAGTTGTCTGTCGATAAGATCATCCAGACATCGCCAATCAATTTCGCAATTACGAAACGGGGTGATTAGTGCGGTCATCGCGCCGCGTAGTGCGGGAACATTATTATTCATGGCCTGACAACCTCCATCCATGATCGATTGTTATATATATTTTCATTTATAAATCGCGCTCATTGGTCTACGTTATTCTACCCGAGGATATTCAAACCTCAATCGGGAGCATACCGAATGATTAGGTCTTTCATTTCACGCACCGCCTGCCTCATACCGACGAAGATTGCCCGTGCGACAATTGAATGACCGATGTTAAATTCTGTAAATCCCGGTAGCGCTGCCACCGGGCCTATATTTCGATAGGTAAGCCCATGCCCTCCCAACACGTCAACACCAGCCGAGCGACCAACCTCAATGGCTTCTCGCAAGGTCGTTAATGCCGCTTGCTGGTCTTGCTCAGATGTCGCATGTGCCCATGCGCCGGTCCACAATTCAACAGCTTGAAATCCTATATCTGCTGATGCGCGAATTTGTTCTTCGATCGGTTCAATGAACGCGCTAACCTTGATGCCCGCTTCTCGCAGCGCACTCACCGCTGATGCGACGCGCGTCTTATGACGAATCACGTCCAGCCCACCTTCAGTCGTTAGCTCCTCACGTTTTTCTGGAACCAACGTACATTGACCCGGTCGCAAATCCACAGCTATAGCTACGATGTCTGAATCGATAGCCATTTCCATATTAAGATTGACGGAAACCATTTCTTTTAGAATTTTCGCGTCACGATCGAGAATGTGTCGTCGATCTTCGCGCAGGTGAAACGTGATACCATCTGCCCCGCCTAGCTGTGCCTCAACCGCAGCCCATGTAGGGTCAGGCTCATCCGTGCGACGGGCTTGCCGAACGGTAGCTACATGATCAATATTTACACCGAGTAGGGGTGGCATGAAGACATCTCAATCCGCAATAAAGCTTCCGTATCCTTGATAACACCAATTATAGCGCAGGCCCAGACGATGTAAACGGATAAGACCGACTTAGTTTCAGTTTCACGGGCTACGCTATATATTTTCGCCAGAGAAAAAGGCCGCCCCCATACGGTCAGCCATCGGTTGATTGGAAAAAATTAAGGGTAACAAGAACTGGGCATCCGTGTTCGGAGAGCGTAGATAGTCAGCCATCTGCAATCGCCACTGGGTGTTGAATGTCATCAGCGCGTCTTGAGAATGGTCGATACCCAGCGCTTCATGGGCGACGCCAGCCGCGATTTGCGCTGACCACATCGCAGGGTAAATGCCTTCGTTGCTAGCCGCAGATACAAATCCGCCAGCATCACCAATGACCAGCGTATTCTTGCCTACATGAGAATCCATATCCAACGCCGCAGAAGCGGGGCAAGGCACGACGGGCGAAGCGGCTGCTTGGGCAGATAAATTTTCTGGGAGAAGATTTTGTTCAAACAAGGTGCGACAAATATGAATGAAAGCGGGCATAACTTCACCTCGCTCGCCGTACCAATTAATCGTAACGGAGGCCCACTTCGCGGATAAACAATACATCGCAAAACTACCCTTGCGGTCCAGGCCTAGCACGACGCCAACTGTTGATTCACGCTTGCTCGCACTTTTGGGTAATGGCGCGTTGACCTGCCCGGACCATATGATAGAGCCAGAACCGCCGCGCGAAATGCCGACATGATCCAGCAATGACGACGCCCTACCCGCCGCTAATATGAGCATACGGCCTTCCACTTTATCGTCATCTTCAAAACAAGCCGTAGCCGCTGATTCACCAAGTTGAATTTCTCGTACTTTCTTTTCGGACAAAATCGTAGCACCGCAGGACTTGGCATGTTTGACCAATGCGTTATCTAGCTCATTTCGATCGACCAGATAGCCAGCTGCCCCATCAAACTTGGGCTTAGCGGATTTGCTAAAATCTTCATTGTGAAAAGTCACATCGCTGAATGTATGCTGAAGTATTTTTTTAACGTCCACGGACAACTCGGCTAATAACGGCGCAGCGCGAGTATTGAGCCAGCCCGCGTTTGTGCCCTTGCGCGGAAACGTAGCCGAGTCTATAAGCGCGACGCGCCTATCATTTTGTGACAATAAGATAGCAGCCGTAGCCCCGGCAGGCCCTGCCCCTAAAATGATCGCATCGAATAAATCATTGGCCATAAAATGGGCCTCTACAAATGCCTGACGACCGTTTGTCCTATCCCACCACTCGTGAACACAAGGTACATTACTCGCTGCGAAACGACACGCAAGTGCGTAGCGTCGATCTTTGTTCGTTCGGGCATTAGCCCTTAATATCCCAATAGACAGATATAAAGTCGGCGGCGATTAAACATGGCTAGTATTACACTCGAACATATTCATAAACGATTCAAAACCAAGACGGGCTACGCGGACGCGCTGCTGGACCTCAATTTACAGGTGCGTGAAAAAGAACTGCTCGTACTCGTCGGACCTTCGGGTTGCGGAAAAACCACCGCCCTACGCATTATCGCAGGCCTTGAAAATCCTGACGCCGGGCAGGTGCTTATCGATAACCGCAATGTAAGTCGCGTATCGCCCAAGGATCGAGATGTCGCGATGGTCTTCCAAAATTACGCCCTCTATCCGCATATGAGCGTTTTCAAAAATCTCGCCTTTGGACTAAAAATGCGACGCACACCCAAAGATGAGATCAAGCGACGTGTCGCAGAAGTAGCCTCCATGCTACACATTCCACATTTACTTGATCGAAAACCAGCCTCGCTCTCCGGCGGCGAAAAACAGCGCGTAGCCGTTGGCCGAGCGATCGCGCGACGCCCCAAAGTATTTCTGCTAGACGAACCCTTAGCCAATCTTGACGCACGACTGCGGCTGGACATGCGCACAGAAATCAAGCGTCTACAGCGAGAGTTGGAAATATCCATGGTCTACGTCACGCACGATCAGGAAGAAGCCATGACGCTCGGCGATCGAATCGCCATTATGCACCAAGGACAACTCTTGCAGTGTGGCTCTCCCCAGGAAGTTTATGATACCCCCGCGAATCGATTCGTCGCTAGCTTTATGGGCACACCGCCGATGAATTTTTTGCCAGGTCGATTGATCCGCGAGGAGGGCGACTACTTTTTTTCCAGCGATATCGGGAAGTTAAAACTTTTACCTCATCAAGCATATGAAACGCAATTGGACCAAGACATTTCAATCGGCATCCGCCCGCAACACGTCTCCATCGCCAATGAAAAAATACGAGAGACGAAAATACCATCCGATCACACGCCATTGGCTACGCTGGGCAAGTTTGAAGTTGTCGCCGTCGAGCCATTGGGTTACGCGACAACGGTGCATTTACGAAACGCAAATAACAACGCTATGGTAGCTAGTTCGCACTCCTATACCAGCGTGAAGGTTGGTGATTCAGTGATAGCCAGACTGGACCTTTCGCATATTCATCTATTTCTGACAAAGGAAAATGGGCGTCGAATTACACTTTGAAGACACGGGTCGCTGGCGCTCACCGCTCGGATTATTGAAACCAGTATGATGGGGAATGCGCTTTTAACCTAATGGCTTGTCGATTACTTTTTTTCTACAAGCATCGCAAAGATCAAATCGAAAGGCTCGATAAGTGCGGTCTTCAATGTCGTCGGGGTCGGCATGTTGCAATTGTTTGATAACTTTATCCAACGCTTGCGAAGTATCTTCAGTGCCGCCCGCTGCAATATCGATCGGACTCGCAGCCGCGAAAATTTCCAGCTTGGCGATATATCGCTGATGATCGTTCGCGTCTAAGCGCAGGCCACACTTGTCGCACTCATATCGAATCACGCTTAGTTTCGCCGCCCGAAGACTATCGAAGCATAATAAAGCAGCGTCATCACAGATGTCAGCGTAGCAGCGACGTATGTCATAGCCGCTGCGTTAAGCACCTTACCAACAACAACGTCTTCCTGAGCGGTAATCATTTGTTGACTCAGAAGAATCTCTCTCGCACGCGACGAAGCGTTAAACTCCACAGGTAGATTCACTAGCTGAAACACAACTACCACACCAAAAAACACCAAACCCGCAATCGCGATATTCATCATATTGAAAATCAGGCCAATGATGACCAAGACAATCGATAGGTTGCTACCCACAGAAGCCATCGGAACCATGACAGACCGCAGGGCTAATGGCGCATATCGTGTGGAATGCTGAATCGCATGGCCAACCTCATGAGCGGCGATGCCAAGTGCGACAAGCGATCGACCGTTATACACATCCGGGCTGAGTCGCAGCATTTTATTTCTGGGGTCGTAATGATCGCCAAGAAAAGATTTCACTGGCTCAATACCGACATCCGTAATACCGTATACATTAAGAATGCGTTGAGCCGTCTCCGCACCGGTCATGCCGCTGCTAGCCTGATACTTACTACCCATCGCGTAGGCACGCTTAACCTTGGACTGTGCCCACCAGCCAAGCAACATAGCGGGGCCAACATAAACAAAATACATGGGGTCAATAAAACCGTAATAAGCTAGCGTCTGCATGGTCTTACCATCCTTCTTGTCAATCGCTCAGGTGCAACATCAGGCGTAAGCAATCCATCGCCTCTGGTAGAATTATACAAGCGCCACCCACAACTGGGCGAGTAGAGATTAGACTCCAGTTTCTAATCGGCAGAATAAGCCAATCAGACGTGTTATTACAGCTTCAGAATAGCCGGGTGGCCCATACCTGAAAGAGTTTTTCTTTCAAGTGTTTTCCTGACAGAATTTTCCTGCACATTTTCTGATCCGCTCACGTCGTCGCGAGAGGTTTGTCTAATACCTTGATTCGTAGCTCTCTGCTATCATGTCTG
>JAJRPG010000081.1 GCA_024280855.1 Planctomycetota bacterium
CGTCGCCACCCATAGGTTCTGCTGCTCACGTTTACGCTTGCCCAACGCCATGAATTACCTCATCCTTGAGTTCAATCCTACTCCTCAATCACGCGACTCTAACATTATAACACAATTGCCAAAGAGTTCTTCAACAGGCTGTTAGGACGAAAATTTCAAACGACACGTCGTCCAGCTACGGGTGTGGCTGTTGGGGATCAATCACCGTTGGTGACCACTGTTACTTTTGATGATGCGAATCGTCAGCGTACTGTCACTGACCCGGACAATATGGTTAGTGAGTTTGATTACGATTTGTTGGGTAGGCTAACGAATGTACGAGAGGCAGTTGGTACGCCATTAGAGCGGTCTACGTCTCGAACGTATGATCGTCTGAGTAGATTGACCTCTCTTGAAACGAGCGACGCCGGGCAAGTTCAGCGCACGGAGTATGAATATGACCGTGTTGGCCGACGCACGCGGACGGTTTATCCTGATAGTGCCGACCCCGTGACAGATAGTGTGAACAGTGAATATGATCGAGCCGGCAGATTGATTCGTCGAACCGATCAGCGCGGGCAGGTAATTGAATTCTCATATGACAAAAATGGTTCGCTAAGATTCAAAAATGTTTGTGACGCAGGTCTCCCGCCTTGTACGCCTTTGATTCAGGACGAGTTCACCTATGACGGGTTGCGGCGCATGACCTCGGCGATTCGTCGTAGCGGTTCGCCGCTTTTGGAAATGAGTCGCGTTGACTTTTCTTACAACGATCTTTCGCAATTAATTTCTGAAACGCAAACGGTGAATGGCTTGCCTTCCAAGACTATATTTTACACGCGCGATCAAGTCGGTAATCGCATGTCGTTAGATTGTCCCGGCGTTTTGAGTGCTTGTTTGGATTATGATTACGATGCGCTCAACCGAGCTACGCTTATTGATCGGGTCGGCTTGCCATTGGTGAGTTATGTTTACGAATGGACTCATCAACTCAAGCGGCGATATACCACGCTGCCATCATCCACGCCGATTACTTACGACGTAGATTATGACAGGTTTCGCCGGCCTTATGCTCATGCCAATGTTACGAATTGGCCGGCTGGACCTAACTTGACTGAGGACGTTGTCTCTGATTTCAGCAAGACAGGAAACCCGTTAGCCTCGAGCAGGAAGATTAGTAATGCGCCGGCGGCTGGAGATATATTCGCGGCTGATTTATCGCATAATAACGATGAACTCAGGCGACTTATATCTACGGATTATACGAATACTGTAGGGACTATCGCGGGTACGCAGACCTATGATTTGGACCTTATTGGTAATCGTAAAACTTTTACTGACACGAGGGAGACACAGTCAAGCGTTGTCAATTATGGCTCGAACAACTTGGCTAATGAGTATAGCGATATTAGTTTGACGTTTGGGAGTAACGGGGTGTTGTCTTATGACGCGAATGGCAATCTCACGCAGGATGAGCGGGGGTATCAGTATGATTACGATCACGATAATCATTTGATAGAAGTTCGTGACCAGACTGGTTTGGCGTTGGCGAATTATACTTACGATGCGCTGGGCCGACGTATTATGCAAGACAAAGATGGCGCGACGACCATCTTCTATTACGACGGGCAAAACGTTCTGGCGGAGTTCGATGATACGGATACGCGATTGCGTTATTTTGTTCATGGTAGTACCTATGTTGATGAGCTTGTGCTGCTGCATGAAGATGGCCCGACTGATGCTGAAGATAGAGAGTATTTCTACCTGCCAGGCCCGAACTATTCTGTCGTTGGATTAGCGGATGAGACGGGTTCGGTTTTTGAAGCTTACGATTACGACTCGTTCGGTAACGTGACGAAAACACATCGCACGACAAGCGCGGCTCAGGATAGCCTGGATTATAATCAAAATCTTACGCTCGATTTGGGTGATGCGGTATTGTTTGCCGCAGCGTTCGGAGCTGTCACGGGCGATGCTAATTATAATACGATTTATGATTTGGATAATGATGGCGTTGTTGCGCTGCCAGACTGGCAGTTGTGGCATGTCGGGTATCAGGATTTTCAAAATGGCGAGACCAGCAATCCGTATTATTTTACCGGCAGGCGACTGGACTTTAGCTTGCGCGACACCAGCGACCAACTCACCTTATCACTTTATCACTATCGTGCCCGTGCATACGATGCGCGGCATGGTCGATTCCATCAGCGAGATCCGGCGGGGTATGTGGATGGGATGAATTTGTATGAGGCCTTTAAGGGCGACCCGACGTTTTGGGTTGACCCGACGGGCTTGAAAAATTGGGCGGCCTATTTTAGTGATCGCCAGAGAGAGGGCGCGCTCTACGCGGACTTCTGGGACTTGTTTGGCGTGTATGATGTTACGCCAACGGGCGATGATTTAGATGATTTAATCCTTCAATTACAGAATAAGCGTCAGGGGATCGTAGCGCTGGCTAATGGCGTAGGCGCGGGGGTTGAATTTATCGCGGCGTTCCACGATGGGGCTGATTTCGCCCTGGTGGTTGACGAATGGCTCGAAGGCGAATTTCATATCACGCAGTTAGCGACGCTCCTGCCATTCATCGGGCGTGGGAATTTGAAAATACTGGACCGGTGCGGCAATGTCCTTAAAGTTATCAGCGGGAACAAGGCTAGGTTCCTGGCGACGGTGAGGCCTGTGAGGGAACTTCGCAAGCTGCTAAGAGGCGCGGGAAAAGGTAGCCTGGAAGTTCATCATCTGATTGAGAAAAGATTTGCAAAGCGCCTTGGTATAAGCGATGTAGATGATATTGAGGGTGTGCTTGTTGAGCAGTTGTTTCATCGGGGGATTGGGCCTGAGAGCATCACGAATCAGTTACGTCGATTTATACCAACTCCGCCAAAAGGGCAGGGAAAGCTTTATCCGAAATTTACAGATCAACAAATTTATGATGCACATAGAAAAGTTTATAAAAAATTAGGGATTCCAGAAGTAATGGAAGCGATTAATCATTGGTTTGAAAACCTTGGCGTCATTACATCGAATTAATTTACGGGATTATTAGTATGATTCAGCATGTGTTTATCTCAGTTTTGGGCATTCGTAGCGATATCGAGGAACTTAAACATTCTGCCGGTATGGAGAATGCCATCGTGGATATGCCAGGAGGTTCAACCATAGATGGTGAATTTATCTCTGGCACGAAAGAGTATTCCGAAGCGGAAGCAACTATTAAACGGTACAATCTCGATACCTTTCGCCGTACATGGTTCATTCCCACTGTCAAGGAAATATGCGATGCGGCATTACTAGAACTAGAAGGCTACTGGCTAGACGACATGTATGAAGTAATAAACAAGCCAGATTATACCGGTGTTGAAGCTTGCAGATATTGCGGCAAGGGATCACTTGAAACGCACGCACCGTTGAGTGGCAAATTGACAGAGATAAAAGGTTTAGACCTTGTTCGCCTGCCGCCGGGTTTAGTTTTGGCATCGAATAGGCTCAAAGATTTGTTCGACGAGCATCAATGGACCGGTGCAGAATTTCGGCCTGTTATTGACTCTGCTACAGACCAGGAAAGTGAAGAGTTCTTTCAGCTATGGATTACTTCAACATTACCGCCCATGCACGCGACTGCACCGATAGAAGCCAATAGGTTTCCAGACGCCTGTGTGTATTGTAAACGATTCGGATACCGGCTCGATAAGCCTCAGCCTGTCTATGCGGATAAAGTCCTTGAAGTTGCCGAAGATTGGAATTTGTCTCACGAATGGCTCGCTCCCCATGCGGTATCGGTTCCGCATCTAATATGCAAACAACGTGTTGCGCAAGAAATGAAGAAGCTAGAAAACGAAACAGATTGGATGCCTTGCTTGTTAGTAGATTGATCCGTAGAGGATTCGAGCAGATTTTTTTAGGCTCATGAGCGAGCATATAAGTTTTGGAATTCCAGAGGTGTTAGATGCTATTAAACATTGGTTTGAAGGCAGTCAGTAACTACGAAATGGTCGAACATTAGAAGAGACAAAAGCAATGATTGAATCGATTAGATATTCAGCACATGGTCATCGAGCGACGTTAGAGAAACTCGCCGACGTTGCCGAGATTAAACTTACCATACATGAATATCCTGCAAGATCGGCTACCTGTTTTACGCTCACGAGCGATTCCAAGGCAGCAAAAAAAGTCGAGTCTTTTTTGAATGACAACGACTTGGATATTGGTCGTCATAGTAGTTATCGATCATCTCCAGAAGAGATCGATAACTCCTGCTTATTCAAAAATGCTGGCTGTTACTGGCTTGACGACATGTACGAAGTCATGAATAAGCCAGATTACACGGACGTCGAGGCCTGCAAGCATTGCGGTAAGGGTTCGCTGGAAACGCATTCGCCACTTCGCGGAAAGTTGTCCAAACTTGGGAAGGCCGACCTAATACGTTTGCCGCCGGGATTGGTAATAATCTCCAAGCGGATTAGAGATTTGTTCGACGAGCATCAATGGACCGGTGCAACGTTTAGGCCTGTAATTGATTCTGCTACAGACCAGGAAAGCAGCGAATTTTTTCAACTGTGGATTACGTCAACGTTGCCCCCCATGCACGCGACTGCGCCTATTGAGCACAATGGTACTCCAGACGCTTGTGTTTATTGCAAACGGTACGGATACATGCTTGGAAAACCACAACCGATATATGCAAATAAAGTACTTGAAGTAGTCGAAGATTGGAATTTTTCTCAAGAGTGGCTAGCCGGGCACGCAGTTTCGGTTCCGTCCTTAATTTGTACGCAGCGCGTGGTGAAAGAAATTATGAAGCTAAAGAGTGAGACGATTTGGCTGCCTTGCTTGCTGACGTAGCGGGGGAAATTCACCTGGGCTAACCATTACGAACGAGGGAGAGAGAACCATGTTAAAAAATAAATTCACCATTTGTACGCTTAGCGTTTTCTGCTTGTTTTCAGGCGAATCCGTAATGGCTGATGTTTCGGTATGGCTCACGCCTCTCTCATCAAGCGTTACCGTAGGGAAAATCAACCGCTTATCTTTGTACATTAACGCCAGCGAACCCATAGTTGGCTGGGGCGTTGACCTCGATGTATCGGACCCGGCTGCGATGTCTATTGTTAGTATCTCGTCGCCGCTCGGTTGGGTTTCGGTGAGCGAGACATCGGACGGTGACGGGTTAGCTGCGATTGCTTTTCCCGCGTCGGTAGCTGGTAATAATATATTTATCGCCTCCATAACATACCAAGCACTCAAGGCTGGCAGTTTCACGGTATCGGTATCAGTCACTGCCGGCGACTCGGGCGAAGGATTCGTGCTTGCGGCTGGTGGATTCAGTCCTGCGACGTTTGCCGTGCCTCTAAGCTTAACATTTGATCCATCGGGGGCATGTTGTTTTGCGGACGGCTCATGCCTTAACAACTTCAAAAATTTTGAATGCCTTCTCATCGATGGGGCTTACAAAGGCGACGGAACTACTTGCCTGGGCGACGCTGATAATGATGGCGTTGATGATGTTTGCCCGTGCGTGTGTGATTGTGATGTCAACGACGATGGATTTTGCGACTCGTCTGATGTCGTTTTTATTGATAATTGTATTTCAAATCCATCCGGCGCAGGTTGTGATATGGCGGATGTCAATTGCGATGGGAAAATTGACGAATTCGATACATGCGCAACCACTTGCATCATGTCCGGCGACGGGAATGTCAACACCTGTTGCGGGCCATCCACTATCTGCGGCGCGTGTTGCGACAACGGGTGTAGCATTGAATCTACATGCAACGGTATCCAATTGCAGGGCTTATATTGTAGCGATTCGCAGGCCTGCCGAATCAATGGCACTCCGGATACTTGCCAGGATTTAGATATTGGATGCTGCGATAGTCTCGGTGGCCAATCTTTGGGTAGCGCGACGATATGCGGACAGGCTGGTGCGTGTTGTTTGCCTGACGGAAGCTGCGCGGAGATTGCCCCACTGTCATGCTCTGACCAGGGAGGGCTTTCGGGCGGCGCTGCAATATGTGATATGTCAACCACCTGTCAGCTTGGCTGCTGCTTGCTCGGCAATAGTTGCAGTCGTCAAACTGAGGCTCAATGCGATGGTCAAGGCGGAGATTTTCGGGGTGATGGAAGTCTATGTGGAAACAATGGCTGCGTTTTGGCGCCAGCGGTTCCGTCGCCGCCTCACGATATTACCAAAGATAGATATCTCTCGCTTGATTTAAGCACGAATATTTCATTGCCAGTCGCTTTTCAAGTTACGCGAGTAGGCGGAAGCGAAATTAAATACATCGGCTGTTCACTGACGGATAGGGGGAGCGAGGGGAAATTCGCATGGCTTCAAGACGCGCCGGAATTTTGCATCTGGACAGACTCCGTGATTCATGTCACTGGCTGCGAAATAGTACCTGGGCAGATATACCACATTGCAACCACGACGGATGACGTCAATTTCACGAACGCACTCACGCTATCAACCACACCGCAGCCAAGCCCGCGTTTTTATGGGGATGTGGTAGGCCAAATATCCGGAAATTCCTGGACATCTCCTAATCTTATTGTCAATGGAAATGACATCATCGCTATCGTACAAGGATTTCAATTGCGCCCTAGCGCACCGCAATTAGCAAGAACCGACCTCGGTGGACAACTTCCGGACGGTCTTATAAACGCTTCTGATATACTATTGGTTGTGTTTGCATTTGCCGGCAAGGACTACCCCTTCGCCGCGCCTGCGTGTTGTAGTGGTGCATGTAATTTCATTGATCCGAATGCACCCTTCGTAGCTTCATTATCAACAGCATCGTTGGTTAGTCTGCCGACTCTGAATCTTTCGACAAGTCAAGCCATTATTCAGCCAAACGAGTCTTTGAAAATCGACGTGAGGCTCGACAGCGCTACGGCACAATCACTGATTGGTTACGAACTTTCTCTTGATGTAAGCGGCGGGGACGTCGGGCAATTAGCCTTTGAATCCATTACAGTCGATACGCTCAATGCTTCATACGCATTGGCATCCCACTCCACCATTAAGGCAGTAGAACTTATTGGCAATCGTATAGCCAACCTCATAAGCGATGGCCTGCCTGCAAATGCGCCCGCTTCCGCGTATCTTGCGACTTTTACGTTGCGCGCATCTGCTGACGCACACGGTGTATTTACTATCAGTTTACCTTTGTCAGGTCGGGCGTTTATCATTGGTTCGGACGCTCACTCAATGGCTACGCAACAAGGGCTTGCCATGCTCATAGGCGTGGGCATGCTATGTACCGATGATGCTTATTGCGACGATGGCAATCCCTGCACGGATGATATTTGCGACCCTGATAGTGGTTGCGCCCACGTCAACAATGATCTAAATTTATGTGACAATAGCCATCTTTGTACCAGCGGCGTTTGCCTGGCAGGCATTTGTCAAACAAGCATGTTGCCATCTGGTACGAATTGCGATGACAACCTGGCGTGTACAGGCCTTGACGTTTGCGATGGGGCAGGAACATGCGTACATGACGGTAGTGCCTGTGCCAAAACGCAGACATGTTACGAATGCCCGGATAACCAGTATTGCTGTTCAACAGCTCAACTCCCATGCGCTTGCGGTGAAATACCGACCTCTAGCCCGTAAGTATTTTCATTTTCTCATCACTATGCCATTCCTGGAAAGCTCAAGGGAGCGAAGTTACGACTTGTGTGTGTATGTCGAAAGGTTGTGATTCTTGATAATCAAAACCAGGCTGGATTAGATTGGGTCGTTGCGGAGGCAACAGTCGCAAGCTCAGAACGGCAGGCAATAGCCTGCCCTACGTTGTGAAGATGGTGGCGGCGTCGTGGCCTGTGAATCCGGTTGACAGTTTTAAGACGGTTTTAATACGATGGTCGTTTAGTGTTGTATTCAAAGGTAGTGTCAAGTCGGTGACATTTTCGTCCACGGCTGGGGTTGGTGGGATACACTGGTGTTTCATGGCTAATAGTGTGCAGATTGTATCTATGATGCCGCTGGCGGCTAACATGTGGCCTACGACCGGCTTGAAGTTTGTTATTGAAGGACGGTCCGCAGGGGACAGCGATTCAAAGGCTTTGGCTAATGCCTGGGCTTCGTAGCTGTCGGAGAGGGTTGTAGCTGCGCCGTGGGGGATGACGAGGTCGATGTCTTGAGGATGGCAGCCGGCGAGTTGAATAGCTTGTTGAGTGACTTTGGCTAAGCGGTTGTGGTGTAGGTCGGGGATGGTTTGTTTTTTGCTTTGCTGTGCGAAAGCGCCTCCTGCATAGTTGGCATAAACTGTTGCACCGCGGTCGCGGGCGTGGGCTGCGGATTCTAAGACGATGGCTGCGCCACCTTCTCCTACGCAGAAGCCGGTCTGGTTTTGATCGAACGGTCTCATCTGCCCATTGTTGGCGTATACTTCCAGCCTTCTGAACCATTCTAACCTCGCGCCGGTGTCAAAGGCTTCTCCACCTACGACGATCATGACATCTGCGCGGTTGTTGAGAATGGCTTGGGCGGCTAAGTCGATCGCATAAGCGCCTGATGAGCAAGCGTTGTGGACGCTGGTTGACATGCCATGTAGACCGAGCGCTCTACCAAGTAAGTGGACGTATAAAAAAGGTTGCATGTTGTAAAATGATGGCGCGAGTGCGTCGTATACGGAGGGTGGTGGGCTGCCTGGAGGCGGCATGCCACCGGATAGGAGTAAACTTACCATACCGAAAAGGCTGGCTACGGTAGACTCAACTCCTGGGGCTTCGAAAGCCTGAATAGCGCCGATGCGATTGTCGTGTCGATCGTATTCAATGTTTGCATCGGCTAGGGCTAATTCTGTGGCTAACATGGCGTAGGCTAAGTCTCTATAGGGTCCACAATTTTTATCTGTTGATCTTGTCATGTAATCTTGAACGGCGGGAAAACATTCTGCCGGTGGCATAGAGGCTATGGGTAGCTTTACTTCTTTGTTTACGTCTACAGGAACCACGCGGTCGCCAATGCCTGAGCGCGCGTTGCATAATGAATCCCATAGGGCGTCGACACCAACACCTGCAGATGTTACTGGTCCCAGGCCTGTGATGACTACTTGTTGATTCATGAGTAAGCCTCTTAATTTTATAGCCAGGAAAATATCAAAACCGTTAAACGGCAGCGTTTAGTAGCGAGACCCATAGCACATACACTGAGCGGGTTGGCAAATTAACGAGCGGGTGCGTCGATTATCGATCAAGCTCGCAATGTAAATTTATATCTGCGACAGGTACACTCATGTTATCAATGACCTGATCGACATCCCTGATTCCGGCTAGGGGATATTTTATGTTTTTGGTCATCCACGCGGTGACTGCGTCTCGCCAACGACGATATTTTTCGTCTTTATCATCGGCGCGAATGAGCAATTCTACCCGATCGCACTCTCTGATTGAAGCATAAATAGCGCTACGAACGGGGGTTTCTACGTTTTCCAGATACTGCTCGAAGGCATCAACGTCGTTGATTGATCTTGCCTTTAGTGCGAAACACATGCCGAGGTGAAAATGCGGCTGCCATTGGGTTGGCATCATTGTGGCTAAGTCCTGGGCGATGTGCAACTGGTCGGTATTAACGAACGTCGCAGCTAAGCCTATCCCGGCAGCGGCGTCTATGGCTGTGTCACCTAAGCGGGTGGTGTGGGCAATCATCTCGTCTACGCGCTGCATGAAACGGAAATAGAACGCTCGGCCTACGCCTTGGTAGGCTGCGTGACGGGCGTAGTCCGGTAGCTCGTTTAGCTTGGACAACACCTGCGGGTCACCGGGGTAATCGAAAAAAGCGAGTTTGAAGCCGTAGCCATCGTAGCAGAGGTATTGATGTAGGGGGTCCAGATGTTCGGCGATGCTTACGATCTTTTTGGGCGCGTGGTTTCTCATGCCAGACCAGAAGCCCAGGCCTACATAGTAGAGGTAGCGGAATTCCGGTTTGGGTTTGACACAGTTTTTTTCAAAATGATTCGCGTTGTAAAAAAACAATCGGCGAAGCGTGTAGCCCATGGCTACGCCTTCTTCGGCGAATGATTGGAATAGCGGTGACATGGCATCGCAGGCGTCGCTCACATTTTGGGTTGAGCGGGAAGTGATGGTGAGGTTGAAGCCGCGGGCGAAGTGGGCCAAGATTGTGTCTACACGGCGGATTTGGTCTGGGGCGTAAACTTTCAGGCCCAACTTTTTGCAAGTCATCTGGTTGGAACGAATGCCGAAGGGGGCAAACGCGAGACGCCACCAGCCGGTGAATAGTGAGAAGAAAACGGCGATGCCGGTGGTAATCAGGATGGCTAGTAACGTGTTACTCATACAATAATTATCGTCTTTATTTTCTCGCCTGACGCCGCTTTTTTGCGAACCACCTCATTATAACACGACCCTTCATTGTATCATAGTCAATTCTTGGGGCGATTTGACACGTCAACTCGTATAACATCTGAGGAAGGTTGAAAATGTGGCTGGTTACAGCACTACTTGTTGGTGATGGGTGGTCTTGGGGTTATGGAAGCTTTGCATGAAGACACGGGTCGCTGGCGCTCGCCGCTCGGTTTTTTTGATGGAATGCGATAGCGTTTAGCGTTTGTCCTTCCCCCACCCTTTGCCAGTAGGCAAAGAATGGGGCACCCGATGCCTTCGGGTGGCTTATTGCTCAGTTTGTTGGCATGTCGTAGCATCAGTGGTGAGCTTGGCTTGGTCGGATTATTTCATTGAATTTCTATTATTGAGACACGATTTGAATACGCTTTCCACATTGTGCATACGTCGTTCGTATTGGGTGCTTCTATTAGCGATGCTTTTGGCGATGGGCGTGGGGCCTGGGGCGCTGCGATTGAAAGTGCGGACGGATGGGCATGCGCTGATTCCGCCTGATAGCGAAGCGATTCGCATAGACCAAAATATCCGTGAACAATTTCTTAACAAAGACCCGGTGGTTGTTTTTATTACGACGGAAAACCCGGCGGGGATTTTTAATGAACATACGTTGTCGTTGGTGCAGCGATTGACTGATCGGTTTCGCGCGTTGTCGTGGGTTGAGGATACGGACGTGTTTAGCCTGGCTACTGAGCAAGGTCATCGGGTTCGGCCTGGGACACTTAACTTTCGACGGTTTCTCGATCCGGTGCCTCGCACCGAAAAACAGTTAGGCATGTTGTGGGATGATCTGCGGAGAATCAAAAGGTATCACGGGACGTTGGTCTCATTTGACGAACGAAGTACGGCTATTTTTGTGGGCGTAGCTATGGCGACGGATCGGGTGTCGCAATTTCAGCGAATTCGGGAGGCTATCGCTGCGGAAGGCGAGGTTGATGAGCAGATTGCGTTGATCGGAGCGCCGGTCGCGGAAGCTTCGTTGGGGACTCATCTGCTGGAAGACCTTGGGGTTCCGCCGGAATTGCTGGGTCAGACGACGCGCGGGGCGCATGTCGATGGCGCGTACAAGTTTCCAACATCGCTGAATGAATTGCGAGATCAGATAGCTACGCATCTTGGGCTGGTTCCGCTGGCGATGGGCGTGATTTTTCTGGTGTTCCTGATCTGCTTTCGGAGTTTAGTGGCTGCGTTGTTGCCGCTTTCGGAAGTTGGGGCTGCGCTGGTTTTTGTGTTTGGTTTGATGGGTTACTTTGATGTGCCGATTTATTTGACCATTGCGGTGCTGCCCGTGATTCTGACGGCGGTTGGCGTAGCTGATGAGATTCACATCTTCACGCGGTATCGACAATTGTTGGAAGCTCAGCCTGATGCGCCGTATCGGTCGCTTATTGAAGAGACGATGCGGGAGTTGCGATGGCCTATTGTTAAGACTTCGGTGACGACTGCGATTGGGTTTTTGTCGTTTGCGTTATCTCCGATTCGGCCTGTGCAGGCGTTTGGTATTTTTACGGCTTGTGGCGTTTTGTTTTGTATGGCGTGGTCGCTTACGGTTGTGCCAGCGATGCTATCACTGATTGATGGTAAGCGTCTGAGGCCTCGGGGTAAACGGTCGAAGGATGCGTCTGCTACTTCTGACGCGCGATCTGCGGTGGGCGTGGTTTATTTTATTATGCGGAAGCGCGTTTGGATTGTGGCTGCTTGTTTGTTGCTGATGCTGATTAGTAGTGATGGGGCGCGGCGGGTTACGATTCAAGATAGTTGGATCGATGGTTTTTCGTCGTCGAGTCCGTTTTATAAAAACACCAAGCGGTTTAATGAGCAGTTTCTTGGTATGCATGTATTGCTGCTTAGTATTGAGGGTGAGACGAAAACGCAGGCGGGCACGATTAACGGCGATGTTATTGATCGGAAAGGTATTAACTTTCCGCTTGGCGTGTTAAATGATGTTGATTCTTTGGTTGAATGTCGAATTCGTATACGGCGGCTGCAGCCTACGGGTACTCGTCCGTCAATTCGTGATGAGTGGGAGTCTTGGATTGAATCGGTGGAGACTACGGAAGAGGCTGTTGTGGTTACACCATTAGGGAAGCACGGCTCGCCGTTATTTCGGATGCGGCTGAATAAACTTGAAACCGTACATTATGATATTGCGTGTGAGCCGTTTAAGGAGCCTGGCGTGCTGGCGGTGGTGGACGAACTGGAAAATTATCTCGGTCAGCAAAAAGAATTCGCGGTTGGCGGGACGGTGGGCATTGCGGATTTGCTCAAGACGACAAATTTGATGAGCCAGGGTTTGAAGGAATCGTCGCGCATGATTCCCGATAGCGCGGATCGGGTGGATTGGTTGTGGCGGCAATATAAACGTATTCGTGGGGTTGATCGAAGGCGGCAAATTGTTTCCGATGAATTCGATAAAGCTTTGGTGTCTGTGTTTCTAAAAGATGCGAACTTCGTGGCGACCGAAAAACTTATTCGTGAGATTAGAACTTATGAGGCTAAGCATCTTGCGCCTGTTGGACTGCATATTGAGTTGGGCGGCGACGTAGCTGTTAGTCAATCGCTTATTGGGGCGATCGTTTCTACACAGTTGCGATCGTTGCTTATTTCGCTTGTCGGCATCTGTTTAATTACTTCATTCATGCATCGATCACTGCTTTGGGGATTGCTTAGTGTGCTGCCGTGCGCGTTGGCCGTGCTGCTTAATTTTGCGGTGATGGGCTGGTCGGGGATGCCGCTGGGCGTGGCGACTTCTATGTTCGCTGGTATGACGCTGGGGATTGGGGTTGATTTTTCTATTCACCTGTTAGAGCGCTATCGGCGACAGCGGGCGCTTGGCTTGTCTCATGCCATCGCGCTGTCAGATACGATGTCGGTAGCTGGGCCTGCGATTTTGATTGATGCGCTGGGGATTGGGCTGGGGTTTGGGGTGTTGGTGTTGTCGCAAGTGCCGGCGAACGCTCGGCTAGGGGCGCTGGTGGTTGTTAGTGTTGTGGGGTGCGTGGTGTTTTCGTTGGTTTTGTTGCCTGGGTTGTTGACGATTTTGTTTGGGGAGAAAAGCGAAATTAGCGTGCAGGATATGTAACGCATAATACCGAGCCGATAGCGCCAGCACCCGGTGTCTTCGGATGTTATTTGTGATGAAAACACATCATATCATAGGGCGTGCATCACGTTTTGAAGGATTCAACATGCCTGCGCCTAGGGGCTTAGGCATGCCACCCGTCGAATGGCCTGTGTTTGAGGATTTAGCGCGATGACGGTATGATGCAGGTGACAAATCGGTGCAGATTATTGAAGAGGCGGGCTACGGTATGAGAAGTGAGGACACATCCACGATAGTTGCCATAGTGTTGGCATTTTGCGGCGTTTATTGGTATTTCGGGATGACAAAAACAGTGACGGTTACAGCGCCGGTGATAGCGGCAGCGCCCGTGGCTAAGGGCGGAATGCAATTGCCGTTTGAGGAGGTTGCGCGCCTAAGCCGACCTGCAATCCTTCTGGCGAATTACGAACGGCTTGAGCACATGGATGTATCACGGGACGCGGGCCTGACTAAAGGGATCAAGCTCAGTCAGAGCGGTAATCGCAACGCGGGTATCGCGGTCAAACCAGATGATTCCGGTTTCTATGTTGGCACCGAAACTGCTCTCCTACAATTCGACAGCCAAGCCGAGCTTATAAAGCGAATCCCTCTGACGGAGTTCAACCTCGGCGGAGCCGAATTCATCTGGGGCGCAACGATGTCCGACACCCGCATCTGGCTGACTTCCATTGGCGGGCCGACGGGCTTAGCGATTATTGAATGGCAGTTGGACAAGCCACCGGCGACGCGCCTCGTCGTACCCGTTACACACGCAGTGCACATCGCGGTGGTTAGAGAGACACGAAAGGTATACATACCATTCGCCGGAGGGCTGGTCGATTTTGAGAAGGCGAAATTCGAGCAGGCATCTTGGGGTAAGACGGGTGAGTACTACTTCGCGGACTTCGATTCTGCGCGTGGCCTTCTGCTTTCGACCTTACCGCAGAGCATGACGAGGAAGATCGTGCGGGTGAACCTGCTGACCGGCGGTCAACAATTCGTGACTGAAGGGTCATACGCAGTGTGGGGCCCAGATGACT
Source organism: Planctomycetota bacterium (assembly GCA_024280855.1). Lineage (GTDB taxonomy): Bacteria > Planctomycetota > Phycisphaerae > UBA1845 > UBA1845 > JAJRPG01. Next base: position 14,467 of record JAJRPG010000081.1, read on the forward strand.
GGGTCTTCTTTTGCGTTGGCGACACGGAGTTGTGGCGCTGCAAATCGGACGGCAGTAAGCGTGAGGTAGTGTTTACCGCGACAGAGGATAAAATTGTGTCTGCGGCTGGTTTCGCTGTCGCTCCGCGCTTCGATCGGAGTCGTAGTCGCCTAGCGTACTCTTATTATAGCACAGCAGGTTCGGGTGAGCCGGTCTATAGCGCTGCCGCTGCGGCTAAGGCGGTGTCCGGGATCGTGCTCATCGACTTAGAGACCCAGGAGTACCGTCTGCTACACGACAAGTTCCGGATCAACTTAGCGTGGCTTGTCAATGATGGTCAGGCCACGTCGCGACCATTATCGCCGTGACATCAGTTGTGGCAGGCTGCGCGATCCGCGCCGGGAGATGCTGATATACTGATGTGGTCAATTTCGATTGTTTCGTTGTGTTGGGGTATTTGCGTATGAACGCCTGGAAAAAAGTTCTTTTCTTTATCGCCGTGCTATTGTTACTTGTTAGCGCAATATTCGTATCGTATGTGCAATCCAAGAACAGCAGTTGGCAGCGATACCGCGCGGAATTAGTGGCGAAAGGTGAGCCGTTAACGTTCAAGGATGTTCAAGCATTGCGTTCGCCTCAACCGGCTACGAATACGGTCGCAGAAGTAGTCACGCGAGTGGCTGAGGCAATAGAAAAGGCGAAGGACCGCATACCGCATGGTATCTATGGTTTACGCGATGGTCCTAAGATTAATTTCTTTGATGGACTCTATGCCGATACGATTGAACTTTCTCGCGAATACTTGTCTAAACGATTGCCTATTCTTAAGGAACTTGATGTTATTGAGAGTTTAGAGCCGGGTCGGTTTGCTTTAGATTACGATCGTCCAATTCCGGACATTTTCGATAGCTATCTGGACAATTTACCGGCCATCAGGCCTGTTACCAGGCTTATTCACCTTCATGCGACGCTTCATCTGATTGATGGTAATTTAGAGGCTGCCACAGAATTAATTCCTAAGATGCTAAAAGTTGTATCACCGTTGACTGACGAGCCATCATTGGTGGCTCATCTGATCCAGATTGCAGTAAGTGACATAGCCATTCAAACGCTGGAAAATTTGTTACGAATTTCAACAGTAGATGATGCGTCTCTTAAGCAATTAGATAAAGCGTTGGCTAGTTATATTTCTTCTCACTCCGTCAAGTGGGCTTTGTGGGGTGAACGTGCTATTTTTATTGAATTGTGCGAACACATGAAAACGGGGGCAGGGGTCAATGGCGTAGCGATGTCGGCAGTTTTAACTTTAGAAAGGCAACATGGCACGGATTTATTGACTCAGCTTATCGACGCGAGCCATGACCCCATTTCGCTATGTATCGAAAATAGAAGTGTAAAAAAGAAGCAGTTATCACTTCCGAAAACGCATATATTTACGGGGATGTACTTGCCCAGCTTACCGAGGTTTTCTGAGCTGCACCTGAAAAACCTCACTGACATGTACGCGGCTCGGATGGCTATTGCGGCTGAGCGGTTTCGGCTTGTTGAAGGTCGGCTGCCTGAGAGTCTGGATCAGCTTGTTCCTTTGTATCTAGCTGAAATACCGATTGATCCGTTTGACGCTTTGTCAATGAAGTTCGCTCGAAACGAATCGGGGATCATTATCTACTCTGTTGCGGAAGACGGGGTTGATGATGGTGGTCTTGTCGCGCGGGATAAAGATCATAAGCGTGCTTTGGATTGTGGTTTTCGGTTGTTTGATTTTGATAAACGCGGGCTGGTTATTCTTGAAGGTGAAGAAGACAAATAAAGAGAAGACGTCAGGCAATCCCGATGTGCATCGGGATGCCCTACTTGCGGATAAGAGTTAAAAATGCCTGTTCGTCTAGTGTTTCTACGTCTAGCTTGTTAGCTTTCTCTAGCTTGGAGCCTGGGGCTTCGCCGTATATGAGCAGGTCTGTTTTTTTGCTGACGCTGCTGGAGACTTTGCCGCCTAGTTGTTTAATTAGGGTTTGCAATTCTTTTCGGCCCATGCTTTCCCAGGTGCCGGTGATGACTATGGTCTTACCGGCTAACGGTTGATGGCCTGTAGTGCTAGCTTCCTCAAAAAAAGGCTCGACTTCCAACTTCATTAGTTCGTCAAGCATGTATTTAATAGTTGGGATGCGCAAAAAATCATGAATACGATGCGAAACCTTCATGGACGGCTTATTTTTCTTATTATCTAATCCGATCTTCTTACGTAAGGCTTTCGAAATTTCCGAGTACTCTGCATCTCGTAGTTGCCTCAATGATTTAAAGTGATTCGCCAGCTGTTCCGCAACGACTGTGCCAACATTCGGGATATTAATAGCTACGAGGAACCGTGTTAGGGGGCAATTTTTCGATTGCGCAATGCCTGTCAATAACGAGTCAACACTTAAGTCTCCAAGCCCTTTACTCTCTGAAAGATTCCCGTAATTATCCTTTAAGCGATATAAATCAATAATGCTATTGATGAATTTTCCTTGAATTAACAAATCCACGGTGCCCGGCCCCAAGCCTTCAATATCCAGCGCATCTCGAGAAGCATAATGCACAATGCGTGCTTTTAATTGGGCAGGACAATTGATATTATTGCATCGTAACGTAGGCAAGTGATCCGATTGCGTAACCGCCTCACCGCATCGTACACATGTATCGCGTGACTTCTTTCTCTGAATATGTTTGTACCAATCCGTACATGCATTATTGTTACAATAGAAAACCACATTTCCAGAGTCTGGCGGATCATATGAAAGAGATTGATCACAACTCGGACATTCAGTCAGGATCTTAAATGCTTCTGCATCTTTGTTCCGTAACTGTTTTATTACTCCAACGACTTGTGGAATGATTTCGCCAGCTTTCTCTACGATAACGGTATCACCCTTGTATAGATCAAATCCTATGATCCTCATTGGATTATGAAGATTTGCGTTACTAACGGTAGTCATAGAAACCAGAACCGGCTTGAGTTTGGCGACGGGAGTCACGGCTCCAGTCTTACCTAATTGATATTCAATATCTAGAAGTGTTGTTTGCACCTGCTCGGCTGCGAATTTGTAGGCGATGCACCAGCGGGGATATTTACTCGTAGTGCCAAGTGTTTGACGCTGTGCGAGCGAATCAACTTTGATGACCAGCCCATCGGTCTCGTAGGGGAGATTGTGTCGGCGCTCATCCCACTTTGATAATTGTTTGATGATTTCTTCGATGTTTTCTGCGTGGGTGCGATAGGGGCTTGTCGGGATGCCCCAGCTTGAGAACTGCTCGAATAAGGCTTGATCCGTTTCGGCCGTCATTGGTTCGATGTGTCCAAATCCGTGGGCGATGAATTGTAGGCCTCGGCTCGCGGCGATTTTGGGGTCTAACTGCTTTAAACTTCCTGTTGTGGCGTTGCGGGGATTAGCAAAAACATCCTCGCCGGCTTCAACACGCTGGGAATTGTATCGCTGAAAATCTTCCGTTGGCCAAACGACTTCGCCGCGGACTTCTAACACTTGCGGAATGTTATCCCCCACAAGTCGAAGAGGAACTGATCGAATGGTTCGCACGTTTTGGGTGATGTCGTCACCGGTTTTTCCGTCGCCACGCGTAGCGGCTAATTTGAGTAGACCATTTTCGTAGAGGAGGGTCGCGGCGACGCCGTCGATTTTTGGATCGACCACATATCGGTATGGCTTACCGTCCAGGGCCTTGGCGATTCGGGCATCGAATTCTCTGAGTTCCTGGTCGTTATAGGTGTTGTCTACGGACAGCATGGGCACGGTATGGGTGACATGCTCGAAGCCTTCGAGGGGCTTTTCGCCTACTCGTTGCGTGGGGGAATCTGACGGAATAGGCCCGGGTAGGCTTTCCTCCAACTTACGAAGCTCGGTCATTAATGCGTCATATTGCTTGTCTGTGATGGTTGGCTGGCCTAGAGAGTAATAGAGGTGGTCGTGCGCGCGGATTTTCTCGCGTAGATGTTCAATTTTGTTTTCATGGCCTGCGTTCATAGCAGGATTATCGCGGGCAATCCAAAAAAACGCCATCCTTTGGCCTTCACAATCGTTGCATGGCTGATTCATGGTACGCCACTTGCATGTATATGGAGTGAAGTTGGTCGTTTGACGAAGCTGTCGCCAGAAGGCGATATCGGACCGGAGAGAATATGATGTTGGCACTCCCCACCATTGACAGGCACACTAGCCGACGCATGAGTCTAGATTTGAAAACGCTGGTTGAATTTGTCAACGTGTTTTGCTCTAACCGCCATGCTACGAATGACAAAGCTTGCTTTGAAATGAAGACGCACGACGTTCGAGAAATCTTTGGCCAGGAGATTTCGCTCTGTCCGTCATGTACTAAATTACTCGCCCACGCACTCACTAAAAGATCGCACTGTCCGATGTACCCCAAGCCGGCATGTAAAAATTGCCCCAGTCATTGCTACTCACCTTTCTATCGAGAGGGCATCCGGGAAGTGATGCAGTATTCCGGAAGGAAACTCGTCTTGTCGGGCCGGTTAGATTATCTTTTTCATTTGTTGTTTTAGTTTCGTATCCATGGAGAAGCAGTAGGGCACGGTAGAGATGCTGTTGGGGACGGTTCGTCATACCTGCGCAGGCGGGTATCCATCCTGGTGCCCCATTGTTTGCCTACTGGCTAAGGGTGGGGACGGATCTTGTTTCCCGTAGGGCACGGTCGTTCTTTCGCCGACCGAGGCGAATGGTTGACCTGCCTGTGCCATGCGCACGAGAACGACTGAAGCAAACCCAAGTGATAATGCTGCTATCAATCAATCCGAGTAATCGTGAATGTCCCCAGCGGCGCCTGCTCTGCTCCATTTAGAAATGGAAAACCAACAATCTGCGTAATAGCCTCAGCCGGGTTCGTATCCGTATTCGCCGAGGCGTATGAAGCCCCGCTATCAGTCCCCGCATCAAACGGCTCTACCACCACAACAATCTCATCCGCCCATCGGTTATGCTTAAAAAGCACCAAGCTATTCAGCCCCACAAACCAATCCGGGCTAGGGGCTAGCATCGAGGTAATCGTCACCAGCCCAAACGCCTGCGTCGCTGTGAAGTTCACCGACACCGAACCCGGCGACGGAAATATCCCGCCGCCAGAGATAACGCTCCCCGCATCATCCGCTGAGATAGCTGCGTTCACTTCGTTAGTCAGCGCCGTCTTGCTACCAAGCTCAGCCATGTTTTTAATACCCACCGAGCTTAGTGAGCCAACCTTCCAGAAGTCAACATTGCGATTATGCGTACCGCCGATTAAGCCGGAAAAGTGAGGCCCGGAAGGAAAATCCTGCGGATGAGTAGCTGCGCTCCAGGTAGATTCAAACGTCAGTTGATATTGCGCTGTCGGCGTAGGCGGGCCAGTGAATTCAAGCTGGTAAGAAGCGTAATCCCGCAGGTCAACTTTCCCGTCCATGTTGTAATCCGAGCACCCGCAACTAGGATTCACCCCGCCATCAGGGCCAACCAGACATCCGGCAAGGATTTCCAGATCGTTAAGATTTATAATGCCGTCATCGTGGCACGGCCCCTGTTCGTAGGCTCCCATATCCAGATACGTCACGCTGCCTACGCCGGTATCCATGACGCCCACGTTATCTATCGCGCGATCCTTGCCATCAAGATCAACCAACCCGCCACCAGCCGCAAGGTAAGTATCGTAATCCCCAGCATCGATGCAAGGTGAACTGGGCATAAGACGCAAGTCGTCGTCAGCAGTGCCAGCCATACCGTCAGGCCCAAGCGGATTTACGAATAACGGATCAGCGTCAATATTTCCACCGCCGTCGATGCCAAGCATGGCGTCCCAAGAAGTGCTACCACCGCTATTTTCTATATTGCTAAAGGCGATTGACGATGTGACAGAGTCGTTAAATATTTCGTCGGGGGCGTCGCCCCACAAGATGCAGTTGGACAAAATTGGGCTGGAAAAAGTAGAATTATGTAGCCCACCACCCAAGCTTGTTGCGGTGTTGCCGTAGAATGTGGAATTGATTATCGTAGCGCGGCTGAAACGATAAGCATTGCCCCAGTTAGACATCCCACCGCCGATGGAAGCTGTGTTGCCGTTGAATGTACAGCTGGTTAAAGTGGAGTTGCTAATGATATTATACATGCCACCACCGCCGCCATAGGCCTTATTCATTTTGAAAGAGCAATTGACACATGTCAGACCTAAGCCTTCGTTAAACATTCCTCCGCCGTCGGAATACGAAATGTTTTTTGTGAACGTGCAGTTGGAAATTTTCGCTACAGAGTATACAATAGACATTCCCCCACCGTCCCGGTTGGCCACGTTCTCGCTAAACATGCAGTTGGTAATAATAAGGTTGCTGCCGCTATTATTCATTCCGCCACCATTGCTGGTGGACGAATTCAACTTGAACACGCAGTTGATTACCTTTGGATTACCATATTCATTTTTCATTCCTCCGCCGCCGTCTTGGCCATAGTTACGATCGGCCGTGTTGCCGATGAAGGTGCAGCCTGTAATTGTCGCACTGCAATCGTAGGTATAAATCCCACCGCCGCGTTCAGCTGAATTCCCAATAAAAGTGCAATTAGCCAACATTGAAGTACCGCCGTCAATATACATTCCGGCGCCGTCTTCAAATGTTTTATTCCCGCTGAAAGTGCAATTGGTTAATCTCGGATTGGACAAAAGTTTGCTGTACATGCCGCCGCCTGCGAAACCAGCCTCGTTGCCACTAAAGATGCAGTTAGTCAACGTTGGGCTAGACGAAATGAAGTTGTACATCCCACCTCCTCGTGTTTCGGCGATATTGTCGTTGAATGTGCAACTTGTCACTGTCGGACTGCTCTCATGATTAAACATTCCAGCGCCGAAGTCGGCTGTGTTATTGTTGAACATGCAGTTAGTCAACGTTGGTGCTGAGAAGGAGTTATATATCCCGCCTCCGGTATTTAAGCATGAGTTGCCAGTGAATGTGCTGTTGATGATTGTTGGATTAGAGGACTCAATGTTCCACATACCACCACCACGAGTTAGTGCAGTATTCCCGGTAAAGGTACAGTTTTTCACAGTCGGACTGCTACCTCTATTAAACATTCCGCCCCCGGACTGATTCCCCGAAACCGAAGTGTCTCCTGTCCCTCCAGTAATCGTAAACCCATCCAAAACCGTTGCTGCCGTTTCACCGCTAACGCAACGTACCACCGCTACACCGCCACCCATTTTCGGGAGACCTGTCGCGTCGATGGTAGTAACCGCCGCACCATCCGAGCTGCGCAGCGTAATGGCCTTGCCCAGAAAGTCGATGGCCTCGAAGTATGTGCTAGGCGGAGCGACGCACTCCTGTGAGTCAACAGCCGAGTCTATGCAATCTTGAATAGCACAATAATAGGTGTTCGTCGTGATGTTTTGAATATGCAGTAACGGAGATTGATTTTCGTAGGCACCTATATCCACTCCGCATACATTGCGTGGTAATCCGTCTAGCAGCCTGTTGAAGAACTCTTTGGCAATTGTGTTATAATGTTAGAGTCGCGTGATTGAGGAGTAGGATTGAACTCAAGGATGAGGTAATTCATGGCGTTGGGCAAGCGTAAACGTGAGCA
>JAJRPG010000082.1 GCA_024280855.1 Planctomycetota bacterium
CTCGCGACGACGTGAGCGGATCAGAAAATGTGCAGGAAAATTCTGTCAGGAAAACACTTGAAAGAAAAACTCTTTCAGGTATGGGCCACCCGACGGCTACCAGATTATGAATGGTTAGATGTTATTGTTTGCTGAACGCCATAGTTCAGGCAGGTCAACCTGTCGTCAGTAAACGACAGAACGACCTGCCCTACCGTTTGATATAAGTTCTTACAACTCATTACCTTTGCGTGACGTTTTTTGTATTGGCCTGGCTTTGTTACCTGTTGTTCGCGCAATCCTTGAATAGCGGGACTGCATCGACTAGCCTTATGTGGATAGAGATGGGTCGTTTTGGTTACTTTTGAACTTAAAGCGAAACGCTGGTTAGCTACGAATGATTTTGGCTATTAAAGTTGTGCGTTGCGAGTGGTTATGCAAAGTGAAAGTCTGCTATATAAGCGTTCGAGGTTCTCAACGCGGTTGCCGGTGGGCCGATTGTACTCGCCTAGTCACTGCTGGCTTGAGGCGCAGGCGGATGGTGCTTGGCGGGTTGGGTTGACGAAATTTGCTACGCGGATTTTGGGTGAGCCTGTTGAGATTGACTTTGATGTTGAAGTACAAACGCCGATTCGTGCCGGGACGATTGTGGGGTGGATTGAAGGGTTCAAAGCGGTGACGGATTTGTATAGCCCGCTTGGTGGGAATTTTTCAGGGCGAAATCCTGGTTTAGATGAAGACCTCGAAGCTGTGCAGCGCGATCCTTACGGTAACGGTTGGTTGTATTTGGTTGAAGGTACGCCGCCTGAGGATTGCGTGGATGCTGAAGGATATGTGGCTATTTTAGATGGTGCGATCGATAAAATGTTGGGTAAAAGTGCATGAGCGATCCAGACAATACTAAAGCACGATACATCATGATTGGCGGGTTTCTCGGCGCGGGTAAGACGACGGCGGTGGCGAAGCTTGGCCGGTATCTTCTTGATAAGGGATTGCGTGTTGGGCTGATTAGTAACGATCAAAGCACGGGGCTTGTTGATACGGCACTGCTGAGGTCGCAAGGTTTTGATGTTGAGGAAATTGCTGGTGGATGTTTCTGCTGTCGGTTTAATTCACTTGTCGAAGCCGCGAATAAATTAAGCGAATCGACTAAGCCGGATGTGTTTATAGCGGAGCCTGTGGGTAGTTGTACTGACCTTGTAGCTACGGTTAGTTATCCGCTGCGACGCATTTATGGTGAGCGGTTTTCCATCGCGCCGCTGAGTGTGCTTGTTGATCCGCAACGGTGTGCGCGAATTTTTGGATTGGTCGAGGGGCGATCTTTTTCGAGTAAGGTTTGCTATGTGTATCGCAAGCAACTCGAAGAGGCCGACCTCATTGTAGTCAACAAATGCGACCTTGTTGCAGAGCCGTTACAATCGAGGTTATTGTCTACGTTACGCGAAACATATCCAAAAACTAAAGTGATTACATGCTCGGCTAAGATGGGCGATGGCTTGGATCATTGGTTTGATGAAATTGTATCGGGAGAACCCGCACTATCACCGACGATGGATGTTGATTATGAAACGTATGCGGAGGGTGAAGCGCTGCTTGGTTGGTTAAATTGCACCGTTGGTTTAGTTGGTGAACAACTTTTTGATGCCAATGCGATGCTGGTGGAATTTGCAGATGAGATTCGTAACAAGTTGTCGGCTCATGACATTGAGATCGCTCATTTGAAAATGACGCTGGACGCTGGTGACGAGGCGGGTAATCTGTCGGTGGTTAGTTTGGTGGGTAGCGATGATACCGTTGATCTGCGTGAGTCTTTGCATGATCGAATTGGCGGCGGCGAATTAATTATCAACCTGCGGGCTGAAGCAGCGCCGGAACTGCTAGGCGAAGTTGTGAAGCAAACATTGGATACATGTGTTCGGGCCGGGCATCAAGTATCAACAGAGATTGTTCACCTGGAACAGTTTCGTCCTGGCAAGCCAGAGCCGACACATCGCGTGGCGATTGAGTCGTAAGTCTGTTTGCCTTTGGTTTGGTCGAGCATACTCGACGCATTGCTATTGTGGTTCTGCGTAAGTGTTTCTGAATCGTGAATGATGATGAGTAGGTTTTTCATGAATCAATCACAATCCAAACTTCCTCAACATCGCGTAGTTTATTGTAACTGCACCTATGCCAAAGTCGTTCCCCAAGAGACCAAGCAAAAGGTGCTTCGTGAACTCACTTCGTCGGGCGTAGCTTTTGATGCTTTTGCAGACCTTTGTCAGATGTCGGCGAGAAAAGACCCTGTGCTAAAAGAGTTGGCGGAATCTGGTGATTTGAAAATTGCGGCTTGTTACCCGCGTGCGGTGAAGTGGTTGTTCCACGCGGCTGATGCTGCGCTGGCTGATGAGCGCCATGAGATTTTGAATATGCGCGAGCAGGATGCGGACGAAATCGTTCCACTTCTATTAGAAGGTCAACCATTATCCGGGGGGCCTGGTTATGAAGAATAGTAGCCAATCGTCGCTGCGGGTGGTTGTTTATGAAGGCGCGGATAGTACGCGACTCACAGACAATGAACGACTGGAACTTGTGTCATCGCTGCTAACTGGCGGCTACGATGTGACGTGCGTGAATGGTCAAGGGCTTGTCAGAGAAAATCACGGCGCGTCGATGCTCGTACTCGGAAAGTTTTCTGGGGAGATGCCTTCTCAGGCGGCGGATGCTCAGGGTGATGGTCAAGTTATTTTTGAAGACGTAGCTGGTCTATCGACTCAAGACATCGTCGGCAAAGTTGAAGCGGCGGGTGAACGACTAGGGAAAACTTCGCCGGGTGGATGGAAGCCGTGGTTTCCGGTGATTGATTTTGATCGATGCACAAACTGTATGCAATGTTTGAGCTTTTGCCTGTTCGATGTATATGCGGTTGATGGGCAGGAGCAAATTACGGTTCAAAATCAAGAGAAATGTAAGACCGATTGCCCGGCTTGTTCTCGCGTTTGTCCGGAGGTCGCGATTTTATTCCCCAAGTATAGTAAGGGGCCTATCAACGGCGATGTGGTGCGTGAGTCTGATATTCAGCGTGAGGCGATGAAGGTGGATGTGTCGGCGCTGCTTGGTGGTGATATTTATTCCTCATTGCGTAGTCGTCAAAGTGATGCGAGAAAAAGATTTTCTACGGAGCGCGATGAGTCGAAGGCGCTGCTGGAACGAAAGCGATGCTTGAAGAAACTTCAAGGTGATTTAGATATTCCCAACGAAGTTTTGATGTCGCTACCGTCGGTTGGTGATATTCACGAACGTGCGGAACGGGCTAAGGCTAAGGCGGTAAAACGCCAGGCGAGATCGCAGACGGTTAAAGATACGCGCACGACAACGACACCGGAAGAATGGGGTATCTGATCTTTGTATAAGACAGCGCTAGACAAAATTGGTGACGCGATAGATGCGAGACGGCTTGTTGTCGATTGTCCTTCCCCCACCCTTCGGGAGTACCCGAAGAATGGGGCACCTGACGGAAGAATGGGGTATTTGATCTTTGTATAAGACAGCGCTAGACAAAATTGGTGACGCGATAGATGCGGGATGGCTTGTTGTCGATTTCCTTCCCCCACCCTTCGGGAGTACCCGAAGAATGGGGCACCTGACGGAAGAGTGGGGCAAATGATTACAAAACTTGGCTATCGCATGGTTCGCAGTGTTGACGCCCGCCTGTTGTGGAAGTTTGCGTATAACTTTGGCTATAAAGGTATGCGCTCCGTTCAACGATTTAAGAAGCGTCTTAAACAGGGTACGACTTTCCCCCCCTTCTTGTATATTTCTATTACCAATAGTTGTAATCTTCGTTGTACGGGATGTTGGATTGATGTTGAAGCCCCGCAATCTCTGATTAGCTTCGAGCAGATGGACAAGTTGATTACCAATGCCAAGAAACATGGCAACAGTTTTTTTGGGATTTTGGGCGGTGAGCCTTTCATGCACCCTGATTTGATGCGTATTTTGAATGCACACCCGGACTGCTATTTTCAAATTTTCACGAATGGACATTTTATTACGGATGAGATTGCAGCTCAGTTGAGAAAGGCTGGGAATGCGACGACGCTGATTAGTGTAGAAGGTACGGAACTTGTCAGCGACCAACGGCGTGGTCGATTGGGCGTGTATAACAAAACGCTTGCGGGGATTGATGCCTGTTTGCGCCATCGCATTATTACAGGCGTAGCTACGAGTGTGTGTCAGACGAACATTGATGATTTGGTGAATGAAGAATGGGTTGATGCGTTAATTAAACGCGGCGTGCATTACATGTGGTATCACACCTATCGGCCTGTTGGCCCCGATGCCGCGCCGGAGCTTGCACTTCGGCCTGAGCAGGTGCTTATGGTGCGGCGGTTTGCGGTGGAGATGCGATCGAAAAAGGCGATTGGTTTTGTAGACGCCTATTGGGATGACAAAGGTCAGGCACTCTGCCCTGCTGCGACGGGTATTAGCCATCATGTTGGACCTTGGGGACATGTGGAACCGTGCCCGATTATCCAATTAGCGACTGAGCATATTGATGATAACGATGGCGACATATACAAAACGTTGACAGAGTCTGCTTACTTAAAAGATTTTCGAGAGACGGCTGCCAAGGCGACGCGCGGGTGTATTGTGTTGGAACGGCCTGACTTGCTTAAGGAGTTGGGAAATCGACATGGGGCTGCGGATACGACGGATCGTAAGGCTATGTACGCAGAGTTGGATGAGATGGGATCGTTAAATAGCCAGCATAATCCCGGTAACGAAATTCCGGAGGATCATTGGCTATATCGATTTGCGAAGAAGCATTGGTTTTTCGGCTTTGGTGCATATACATAGGCGTGAGCTTTGTTGGGAAAGTCGGGACGAGTCTTAAAAGGAATAGCGCTTATGATTAGGCATAATGATATAGATACGTCTCCGCAAATGCCTGCGCAAGAGGTTGGGCAGGTTGATGAGGCCGGTCAAGCTGCGAGGTCGGTCGCGCTGCCGTTGTTAACGCTTCCGCCACGAGTACCTCAGCAGGTTGAGCGCGATTCGCAATCAAATATACCTAATGATCGTGACGTGCGCGATAGGCTGAAGCGATGTGCGGCTGAGGTGATTGAGGCGGATGGGGTTATGCCTCCGTTGTCGTTGGATGAGATGCAAACGCTCATGAAGAAGGTGCGTGAGTTAGCTGATGTTGATGCGGTCTATGATGATTACACTTCCGTGCTGGTGAGTAATGCGGCGTGGCGTGAGACTTTGGCGAGAACGCCTTACGATCGTCGCCTGCTGCTGGTACCGAAATGCCTACGAGCGGAGGATATTTGTCCTGCGCCGTTTGATGAGTTTGGTTTGTTGTGTAAAGAATGTGGACTTTGTTCGCTACATGATCTTACGGTTGAAGCGGAGCGTCTTGGTTACGCGGTGTTAGTGGCTGAGGGGTCTGCGATTGTGCGGAAGATGATTGAGTCTGGTAAAGTAGAAGCCATTGTGGGCGTGAGTTGTCTTAACGTGTTGGAAAAATGTTTTCCGCATTTAGAAGCGACGGCTGTTCCGGGTGTAGCCATTCCCCTGCTTCAAGATGATTGCGTGAATACATCTGTAGACCTTGATTGGGTGTGGGATGTGATTCATCTTACGTCTGACGATCATACTTATCGCATGGACCTAAATGAACTTAAAGGTCGTGTGCAAAGTTGGTTTGGTGCTGAGTCTTTGTCACAAATCATGGGAGAGGCTGCGGATGAGACTACTAAGATTGCCCAGCGCGGGCTAGCGCGTGCGGGGAAACGCTGGCGACCTTATCTGACGACATGCGTATACTTAGCGCTGACTGGGGATCAAGGCGAAGATGAGCCTATAATTCCAGAGGATTTCAAGAAATTGGCTGTCGCAGTGGAATGCTTTCATAAGGCGTCGCTGATTCATGATGATATTGAAGATGATGATGATGAGCGGTATGGCGAGAAGGCGCTGCATGTTGAATATGGCATGCCTGTGGCACTTAATGTGGGAGACTTTCTTCTTGGTGAAGGATATCGACTCATCGGTGAGTTAGACGTAGCTGCCGAGGTTAAGGTTGAGATGCTGCGGGTGGCGGCACATGGCCACTTGACACTGAGCCGTGGGCAAGGGGCGGAGCTTTGCTGGACGCGAGATCCCAAGCCTATGTCGTCGCTTGAGGTGCTGGATATTTTCAGGCAAAAGACGGCGCCGGCGTTTGAAGTGGCTTTACAATTGGGCGCTTATTATGGCGGGTCGGATGATAACACGCACGAAGTGTTGCAGGCTTACAGCGAGTCCTTGGGGATAGCGTATCAAATTCGTGATGATCTTGAAGATTATAATGGCGAGAGTGATTCTAATGACCTGGAGGATTTACGGCCTTCGATTATACTTTCTATTGCCCACAAGCGGGCTGCGTTGGGACAGGAAAAAGACCTGCTCACGAAGCTCTGGGAGCGTCGGTGCGATTATGACAAGGTGCGTCAGGAGCTTGGCACTATATTGGAAAATGCCGGTGTCATCGAGAAGGCTGGCGAATTGCAAGAGGCTTATACTGAGCAAGCGATTCGTTCATTAAGTACGCTGACTAATGCGACCTTGAAAGGTTTGCTACGTCGGGTGATTGGGAAAATGTTCGGCGACAATCTCATCGAAGGGTATTGTAGTGAGTTTGAGGCTCGAAATGCTGCAAGTAGCCAGGCTCGCACCGAAACTGCTTGATGAAGCCGGTGATCGGGTCGTCGAATTCCTGCAAGGTCAATTCAACGAAGACGGCGGTGGGAACAATCGCGCTGGCGAAAGTGATCTATACTACACGGTGTTCACCCTGGACGGTCTGATTGCGATGCGTGCGCAGATCCCTATTGACCGTGTGCGCGGTTATTTACATCATTTTGAGCATGGCCAGGATTTGGATTTCGTTCACCTTTGTTGTTTATCACGCTGCTGGGCTGCGATTGGACATGACGGTTTAGCTGACTCGACGCGCGATCTCATTATCGCACGGATAGAAGCGTTTCGTAGCGCTGATGGAGGCTATCACGCGACGAAAAGTGCTTCTAGTGGCTCCGTCTACCACTCTTTTTTAGCATTGGGCGCTTATCAAGACCTTGCCCGAAATCTGCCTAATCCTAACGATGTTTGTGAAAGTACTTACGCATTGCAAACTGAAGATGGCGCGTTCACGAATGAAAAACGCGCCCGCGAAGGTACGACGACAACGACTGCAGCAGCCGTAACTTTGTTGCGGCATCTTGAAGGAGCAGTGCCCGCGCAGGCTGGGGCGTGGCTGCGCGATCAAGCTCACGCGGAAGGTGGGTTCAAGGCTGCGCCTCGTGCGCCGATGCCGGATTTATTATCGACAGCTACGACGCTTCACGCCTTGGCTGGGCTGCATGTGGCGTTTGATGATTTGAAGGAATCGTGCCTGGATTTTGTTGATTCATTGTGGACGGGAAAAGCGTTTTGTGGTCACTGGGCTGATGACGTTCACGATAGCGAATACACTTATTACGGGCTGCTCGCACTGGGGCATTTAAGCCTTTAATCATCATGACTATTCAACGCGACATTGAAGAAACACTCTTAGCTGCGACGAAGCGATTGCTGGAATTGCGCGATGAACATCAAGGCTGGACGGGCGAATTGTCTAGCAGTGCGCTATCTACAGCGACGTCAGTATGCGCGCTGTCGTTGGTGTGTCACCACCATAGCGATAATGATTTATTTGAAAACCTGCGACTTCAAAAGTTGAATGAGCGTGGATTGCAATGGCTGATTCAGTATCAAAATGAAGACGGCGGCTGGGGAGATACGACTGATAGCCCAAGCAATATCAGCACGACGACGCTTTGTTGGGCTGCGCTGAATATGGATTCGCCTGCTCTTGAAAACTTGGCTAATGCAGAGCAGCGGGCGGAGGCTTGGATGTTATCGCGAGCCAAGAGCTTGTCACCGGCGGATTTGTCGCAGGCTATCGACGCGGTATATGGTTCGGATCGAACATTTTCCGCGCCTATCCTGACGATGTGTGCGCTGTCAGGCCGATTTGGCAAAGGTTCGGATGCGTGGAAGCATATCAAAGCGCTTCCGTTTGAGATTGCAGCTTGTCCTCATCAGTGGTTTCGTTGGTTGGGATTGCCGGTGGTGAGTTATGCGCTGCCCGCGCTAATCGCGATAGGTCAAGCGCGTCACTATCATCGCCCTTCCAAGAACCCTATCGCTCGCTGCCTTAGAAATCTGACTAAGAAAAAAACGCTGCGGGTATTACAAGCGATTCAGCCTGACGCTGGTGGTTTTTTGGAGGCGGCGCCGCTGACGGGTTTCGTACTGATGAGCCTGGCTTCCATAGAACAAGGTGTCACACAGGTGGCCACTAAAGCGGTGAGATTCCTGGTTGATTCCGCCCGCGACGACGGTAGTTGGCCTATCGACACAAACCTGGCGACGTGGGTGTCCACACTTTCGGTTCAAGCGCTGGCGGGCAAGGGTGATTTGTCGAATGTGCTTACTGACATCGATCAAAAAAACATTTCGCAATGGCTGTTGGATCAACAATATCAAACCGAACATCCGTACACGCACGCTGCGCCGGGCGGCTGGGCGTGGACCAACCTGAGCGGCGGCGTTCCCGATGCGGACGATACGGCTGGGGCGCTGTTGACATTGAAATCGTTGTCTCAATCGTCATCTTCGATTGTTGATGCGAAGCTAATCAAAGCCGTCGAGCATGGCGTGCTGTGGTTGATGGATTTGCAAAATAAAGATGGAGGTATTCCCACGTTTTGTCGTGGTTGGGGGAAGCTCCCTTTTGATCAGAGTAGCCCGGACCTTACGGCTCATAGTTTGCGGGCGTGGCATGTGTGGCGATCTTTAATGTCACGGCCTTGTCAATTAAAAATAGATCATGCGTCGCATAAAGCCGTGCGATATTTGCTGGCGATACAAAACGATAGCGGGGCTTGGACGCCATTATGGTTTGGTAACCAGCACGCGCCGCAACAACTTAATCCGACGTATGGCACGTCGCGCGTGCTACGCGCGCCGCTTGATATGGGCCTCGATGAAAAAACGGCGCAGTCGTGGCTGGCCGCTCGATTGAGAGGCCTGAACTGGTTGCTATCGAGTCAAAATGATGATGGCGGCTGGGGCGGAGATGTTTCTACACCGTCCAGTATCGAGGAAACGGCGTTGGCGGTGGAAGCGTTGGCTTGTGTAATTAAAGAATCTAATGACGATGGATTACGCCCTGCTATCGAGCGGGGTTGTGCATGGCTGATTAAACGTACTGAAAGTGGAACGGTTTTTGAGCCGGCTCCCATCGGTCTTTACTTCGCTAACTTGTGGTATACGGAGCGCCTTTATCCGCTTATCTTTACGGTTTCGGCGCTGGGGCAGGCGATGCGCAGCTTGAAATATATCGACGCGTCAAACATGGCTAAGGCGTCTTGAGTTTGGTGTTTACATGATTTTATGGAATGGAAATTTCTTCAATTGAACGCGCCTATTTATCTCGACAATAATGCCACCACGCCGATGGACCCTGACGTACTCACGGCGATGACCCCTTACTTTCTCAACAAGTTTGGAAACGCGGCTAGTCGCAATCATTCATTCGGATGCGAGGCCGCGGGCGCAGTAGAAGATGCGCGGCAGCAAATAGCTAAGCTAATCGGGGCTGATGTTAGAGAAATCATTTTTACGAGCGGCGCGACGGAGGCGGTTAATCTTGCGATAAAAGGTGTAGCTGAGTCTACATTTTATGCAGATAAGGGTCGTCATATTGTCACTGTTCGCACGGAACACAAAGCCGTGCTTGACACCTGCGCCTGGCTTGAAACAAAAGGTTGGCACGTCACATATCTTCCCGTTGACGAGTTTGGACTTATTGGCTTGAAGCAACTCGAAGCTGCGATTACCGATCAAACGGTTCTCGTATGCGTCATGCACGCGAACAATGAAACCGGCGTGATTCAGCCAATCCAGGAGATCGCTACATTGTGCAAGCATCGTGGCACGCTGTTTTTTACCGACGCTACGCAGTCCGTTGGCAAGCAGCTACTCGACGTTGATGACTTTGGTATTGATTTGTTGGCTATGTCTGCTCATAAAATGTATGGGCCTAAGGGGGTGGGCGTGCTGTTCGTTCGCAGGAGAAAACCTCGTGTGCGGTGCGAAGCAATGATTCATGGCGGCGGGCACGAACGGGGCATGCGTAGTGGTACGTTAAATGTGCCTGGCATAATCGGGATGGGTGCTGTGGCTACGCTTTGTCGTCAGAATATGGGTACAGAACAGCAACGGATTCGGAATTTACGAGATGAGCTTCAGCGAGGTCTAAGCGATCGAATAAGCGGTATAGTTATCAACGGCAGCGTTGAACATCGTCTAGTTAATACACTAAACATTAGTATTGAAGGTATTGATAGCGAAGTTCTTATGGAAAACATTCCTGACATCGCAGTGTCATCAAGTTCGGCATGCACGAGCGCGGCGCTTCAACCAAGTCATGTTCTTGCGGCAATGGGTCGCAGTGATGGTCACATAGCCGGGAGCATTCGATTTTCATTGGGACGCTTTACGACAGCAATAGAAATCGCCAAAACTGTTGAGGCCTTCGCGGCGGCGGTTAATTCATTACGCTAAAGCCGTCGTGGCTAGGCAAGACTGCCCTCGCACTAATCACTTGTCCACTGCTGACATAGCTCATCAGCTAGGCGCAATAGTTCTTCTCGTTTCTTACCGCCGAAAGATTTACACCCAACCTCACAATACTGACTGCACAAATTTTGATGATCTTCCGGGGTTAATGCTTGGTCTCCCATGTTAAAAAGGACGTTATCTTCCTTGAATATGTGGCCTGTTAATAACTCTGCATATTGGCCAGCCGCTTCCAGGAATTGTTCGGTTGCGCCTGCGTCGTCCTTGTCGAAATCATCGAGCACATCGGACATGACAGCCGTGTAACCTCGCGCGAGCCTATGCTCATAAAGCATCATACCAATGGGGCCATTATCTTTTGGAATGCCCCGCGATTCGAGTGCGGGGAAAAGCAGTTCTTCTTCTTTGGCGTGGTGGCAGGCGTCGGCGAAGGATTTTATAAAACTCACGCATTGTCTGAATGCTTCCTTTTCAAAACCACGACCTTCGCGTGATCGAGCCACAAGTTTGTTGAGTACGTCAATCACTCGAAGAATGATTTGATGCTCTTCACGAAGCAAATCTGAAGCGTTTTCGTTTTTGTTACATGATTCCATAAAGATGAGTCCTAACTATTTCTTGTGTTTTTCGGTCCGAATTCTGGACGAATCGTGATCGCATTAGCTGGGCAAATGTAATCGCATACGCCGCAGCCTGTGCATCCATCTTCTTTTATAATCGGTAATTTATCATCGCCAAATTGGATAGCCTGTAATTGAACGGGACATCGCGCCACGCAGTAATCGCAGCGTTGACCTTGCGAAACGTAGCACGCTTGAAGGTCAATCACCGCAGTTCCCATCGTAACATCAGATTGAGCAACTGGTAGCAGAGCAAGCGGCTCACACGCGCTAATACAGGGCATGTCTTCGCATA
This sequence comes from Planctomycetota bacterium, assembly GCA_024280855.1. Classification (GTDB taxonomy): domain Bacteria; phylum Planctomycetota; class Phycisphaerae; order UBA1845; family UBA1845; genus JAJRPG01. The sequence goes on from JAJRPG010000082.1 coordinate 11,548, forward strand.
AATAACAAGGTGATTCGCTAGGAATGATAGCTGGCGTACCTGCGTTTTCCCCAAACTCCGGGCCAAGGCGTCTTATCGAATCGTAAGGGCAAGCTGTCTGACAATCTGTACATTGAGTGCAAGCTTTTAGAAACTGAGGCTCTGGCAGTGCACCAGGTGGACGCAGCCACTTGGCTAATTCAATTTTGGGCGACGCATCAATAGGCGCGTCGAAAATTCCACTTCGACCGCGAATAGCGTGCAGCGAATCAATCGCGTCCGAAACGAGCGATTGACTAAACCGGGTAAAAAATTCTCTTCTTGTGCATGCCATATATCTGACACCTTACATAGCCGACGTTCGCATTTCCATCGGCTGCTTCAGTAACCAAAGGCTAAAGACGCTAAAGGCAATCATCCCTGCGAGCATGGGTAATTGACTACGAAACGCGGATTGGGATGATCCGAATATTCGCAAAGAAATTTTTTGGGCTACCCATAAGCTATAGACATGGCCCACTAAAACCATAAATACCTGCACGATCCAAAGTTTGTCCAAAGCGATCAACGGCGGAATAACCCAGCCTGCGGTTCCAAATAGGTTCCACTTCCATCCGAATGGATCGGAAATGATAGCTATGATCTTCGGACCTTCCATGAGCAAATGTTCCAGGTTGTGCGCAATGTGATAAAACAGCGCGATAGGAAGCATCGCGTAGGCGTAGCGAATGAAATAATCGCGGTAGGTAAATGATTGTACCGCGTGGGCATCACCCAGGGATTTAGAAATACCAACCAGCACGGCGTATATTGCAATAGGGCCGAGGATTAACATCCCCATGCCAAGGCTAAAACCGAGGATTCTGCCAACGTCAACGCTTTCTCTTATCGCATCGACTAGCTGCTGCCAGACTGGTGTCATCGTTATGCCATGAAACGCAGCTAAGGTTAGCATTAACAACGCGAGGTACGCTTCATCCGCTCTAGGCTTACCCTCATTGACGAGGTCGCTACCCCAGGGTCTGAGATTTAGCGATAGATTATCATGCGGACAGGCTTGAACGCATTCCATGCACTGAATGCAATAGGTGTTGCTTTCGATTTTTCCTGGATACAAAAAAGTGGGGCAACCGTAAGCGCTTTCACTTCCCGTAACACATTCTTTTGTGTGACAGGATTTGCAGACACCGCTATCTTTCGACCGGACTTCTACGCCAGCAAACAAAGCATACAACCCGCTGACTCTCCCAACCAGGCATCCATAACGGCAGAAAGATTTCCTATCGAACACCAAAGCCGACACCACGGTCATTAGCAACATGCCAATGGCTAAGTATGCGGTGATGCGCGGTTTCATGGTCACGCCGAAGCCTAGTTCGATCCATGTTAGCCCGACAAACATGAGCGTTGCGATGGCGATGTTTCTTACGACTCTTGGCCATTTTAGCCGCAGGCTTAATCCATCTTCGGATTTTTTCCAGATTGACAATTTCTCAATCCAGCCGGCTATCGCGTCCCAAGGGCAGACATAACACCACGCTTTTCCGGCATACATGATTAACACGATGAGTAGCGCCCACCAAATCGTCCAGGTGAGAATCGGGGCGATATTGAGTGCCGGGTTTTGGTTGCCAAACAACCCGGCTGCGATGGTTAAGAGAAAGAGTGCAACCACAATCGCCTGACATATAGACCTGAATATTCGTGATCGAACAGCAAACCTAATCCAGGAAAGGGATAATAAATCGAATCGGTCTTTAGCCTGTGCATTAGCACCGACCATGTTAATGGCTTGGGCAGACAATACGGGCAACGACAAATTAATCGCAGCTACTGGAGATGCACCTATCATACCGGATTGTGCCAGTCGCTCGCCTTCCCCCACGATTTCGGACGCAGGTATATGGACCGATTTTTTAGGTGCAGCCTCTTTGTCCGGAGTGGTAGTCGTTTTGCGACTTAGCCAATCGAACACGCCGAAACTCACGATAAGCACAATCGCAATTGACACATAGTAAAGCCAGCTCGGTATCCCCCACATGCTGTGCATGAAATATGCTGCGGGGTCTTGCTTAAAAGTACTGCGATGAGCCTGGCTACAAAGTTGGTAAGTTTGACCTAAATAAGTGGCGGGAAATGTTGGCTGATCTGAGAGGGGAAGCTCACAAACCATGCAGGAGGCCGTCAAAAATTTTGATGGCGTCGCTACAAACTGGTCTCGACACTGCGTGGTGCAAAAATAATATCGCTGGTCATTATGGTCGGCGTGAATGTCCCAGCCTTTATTGACTTCCATACTGCAAACCACGTCTACCAGACGTCCTGTAGATGAAGACGAAGTCGCGTCCATATTGGTTAGCGCTATAGCTACGGATAATACACCCAGCAACAGGTACGGAAATAATAAGTGAAATCGCTTCACAATATTTTCTCCCCTAACGTCACTAGCTTCCCTGCTGCGAAAGAATCAGGCTGCTTGCCGACATGCGTCCCTGCCCATCGCCGACGCTGCCGCTTCTTTTGAATGGCCCGAATCACGACGAATACAAATACGACTCCGAATGACCCTGCAATGACAACGGACGCCATAGCTGTCGGTTGCCCTACGACCATGAGGAACGGTATGACTTCGATACGCCCCTCCACTGGCATCGATATTTCTACAATGTATTCGCCATCGATTGGCATCGTCACCTGAACTTTGTATTCGTTGTCGAATGGGGTGCGTGTGGTGGATGGCAAAATAATCGTATTGTCGCCAAATGTATATGTCTGTAGTACGCAGATCGTAATTGGCTCGGTATATACCTGCTTCGTTTCACGATTTTTTATATACATCGCGATATTGGCAGGCTCGCCAGGGACCGGAATGCCTGGGTACGATGTCATCAACACGTCATAAGGACCAGTCGTAGCCGGGTATTCCAACGTCGGTCGCTGTGGGTAATTTTCTTTATATGAATAATGTGGCAAGCCAAGAACATGATGAGCCTGAGCCTGAGAAGGCGCGAATAACGGTATCATACCCACCATCAATACTGCAGCGGCTTTGGCTATTACGCGCGTTTTCTTTTTTGGCTGCGAATTTTGTTGCCCCGGTAATCCGATAGTAAAATACAAGGCCTGGTCGTCGCAATGACTTATACATACGCCGCAATTGTCACATTCAATCGAAGCTGATTGTGTAATTGGATTGATGCCCGCTTCGCAAACCGGAATACAATCCATACACCCGGTACACATACTTTTTCTGAGTTTAATGCGAACTGGGCGTGCCCAGCCCAATAAACCGTACAACGCGCCGCCGGGGCATATAGTCCGACACCACCATCGCGGTGACACAAACAATTCTACCGCGACCATTACGCCAAGAAGTATCAACATCCCTGAAAGTGCGGTGCCGAATATCCAGGCATGGACGATGCGACTAATCACAACTGGTGGATAGATCAGTGCAAATAACGGCGCGGAGCAAACCGCAGCCATCGCTAACCCTACGATGAGAAATATGTATTTATTACGATGCGAAAACGTAACCTCGCCTGGCTGAATCTCTGCAAAACGTAGCACTTTTCTAAACTTGGTCGTTAATTCAAATAGTACATACCCAGGGCATATCCAACTACAAAATACCCGGCCTAGCAAAACCGCAAGCAGTACAGGCATGACAATCGAAGCCATCAATGGCCAGTGAACGCGCTTTGAGGTTGCTAACATCTCCGCTGCGGCGAGTGGGTCCGTGAGACTAACCCCCAAAAACTTCATGGACCAAAGCGTGCCCTTATTGCCATTCAAAAATGTGTTGGGATCATCGAGCGAATCGATATATGGGTGAATCAGTTTCGTCATCGTCTCGCCGCGCATCCCATTCATGAGTTGGTCGTCGTCAATGACGCGGGCAGATCGGTAATGCGCGTACAAACTCAACAGTGCAATACCGACCATCACGAGCAGTACACTAGCTTGAACCATACGCCTTAAAATCTGGAGGATCATGATATGGCCTCCAACCGATGAGGCTTGCGCGTACGAACCACTCGTATCGCTGGTTCACCGCGAACGACAGTACGACATATGTCTTCACACATTCCGCAGCCTACGCAATGCTCGGTAAACACTATTGGTGCCAGAAAAGCGCCCGGCTCTAATTTGATCGCGCGGTTTCTTAGCGGACAAAACATGAAACATTCACCGCACGGACCGCGTCTTTCTGTTATCGCCTGCGACTCGGTCGGTTCTTGGCCGAGCTGCATGAGAAGTTCCTGTTCGTGTCGAATGTGCTTGGCTTTATAGGATAAACAAAGGTCTTCTCGTAGTTCGACGCTGCCCATGTCCACCTCGACTAAGCTGTCGAAAGACAACAGGGCACCAGTCGGACAGACCGGTCCGCAAGCGTTGCATAACGTGCAAGCAGCTTTTGCGGGATCGACGTAAGGCGTATGAAAATATTCGCCATCAGCTTCGGTATAAAATTGAATCGCGCCTGGTTCGCAGGCATCCTGACATCGATAGCAGCGGATACATGCCGCGAGAAAATCAGGCTCATCAAGTGCGCCTGGAGGGCGTAAAATGCCAGCTAGCTTTTCGTATGGCCGTCTGATCGCTGGAAATTTTGAAAGCCTTGTCACAGATAAAAAGTGTGCCAACCCACTGACTAACGCAAAACCAATGCCAGTTGCGAATGTCTGAATCACATCACGACGGGTAAATGCCCGGCGACGGGAATATATGGATTTCTTGTTAGTTGAATCACCGCGCGAGCTAAAACTTGCAGCCTCATTGATCGATATTGACCTGCGCGACGGGAGATTCATGTCGTCACCGCCTTGACACGAATCGCGTGCGGGTAACGAATGCAAGAACGCTCGCAACAGCCGCAACCGACGCACGCCTCCGGGTGAATGGTAGGTCGTTCCCACGCACCGATGGTCATGGCTTCACCGGCTAAAGGGCAGGCGCGAAAACACGCGCCACAACTCCAATTGTTATAGGAATAGCACAAATCGAAATCGATCTCAGCTACGCCAATAGTTACCTTCTCTTTGATGTCTTCCCTGGTCTTCTCGATGAGTTGAAGTGCACCGGAAGGGCAAACCTCCGTACATTTTAGATAATCACCCTCTTCGCTGAGGCACAACATACATGCCGCTTTTCTTGGCTTCATGGTGGGCGTACCAGCATGTCCACCCGGTGCATTTCCTGGCGTGGAAACCAACGCGTGATTAGGACACGCATCCACGCATCGCATACAACGAATACACGTTGACAGAAAATCATCCTCAGCCAATGCGCCTGGCGGGCGCAATGGACTAGCTTTTGCCGTCGACGCAGTGCCCATTAGCCCGGATACATACGCGCTACCGCCGATCGTTATACCGATGGCTGCCGACTGCTTCACAAATTGTCGCCGATCGACATTAGCCATGCTTACATTACCTCAATGCGAGCGGCGAGTTTCTTGTAATCGCACTGACCGCTAACCGGATCCCACGCGCGATGGCTCACCGAGTTGACCAACCATTTATTCTTTTTAGGATCGGCACTATCCGCGACCGACAAATTCCACGGACTAAACAAATAACCAGGCGGCACTTCTGTACGCGAAGGACGAATCATGCTCATTTGCCCTACCGAAACACGCGCTTCATAAGAGCCACGACGAGTCACCAGCCGTACACGCTGACCGTCACGAATACCAAATCGTTTCGCATCCTCTTCGCTAAGTTCTACATATTGCTCTGGGACAAGCTTCAAAGTCGTAGCCCCTCGAATCGTCTTCGCGGTGTGGAAGTGTTCATACACCACACCCAACCCTAACCAGAATGGATAAACATCTTTTTCCTTATGATCGTTTAGTGTTAAAGAAGCGTCTCGATACTCATCCAAATGTGGCAATTCAGGTGGTAGACCGGCATCACGGGCTTCGACCAAAATCTTTGGCTTGCCCTTGTTTTTACCTTCTGTGTACACGTCATCAATTAAAAACGGACCTTCACCGGGGCGACTCTTATTGCCATATTTACTGAGTCTTTCGGTCACATCTTTGAGCTTGGAATAATCCTGCTCGCAAAGTTTCATTTTCGCTTTGCCATCCGCATGACGGAAGGCGCCATAGGGCATACCGCTCCACCCTTCTTGCCCCAGATAACGGCGTGGCGTACCGCCGGCCTTGGCGATGTCAGCCGTTGGCGCGGGCCATTGAACACCACGCAGAGCGCGCAATTGATCGTAGGGCGACGTGCCATCCTGTTTTTCAACTTCTAACATACCCGTCAAATCCGCATCAGAGCCTTTACTTGCTTTCAGTATGTCTCGGAAAATATCTTCGGGGTCATAAGCCATGATGCCATTGCCCATTTTTATTGTCTTTTCATAGGGGAAAATTTTGTGTGCATCCATGCCAAGTTTTTCAGCTAAGACCTTGGCTTTGTCGATGGCCATGTCCATATCCGGGCGGCAGTTCGGCGGCGGGTTTGCCGTTCCGTCACACACATAAATACGTCGCTCCGATTGGATGTACGTCCCGCCGGTCCATTCCCCCCAAGTCGCAGCCGGGAAAATAACGTCGGCGTACAAATTGTTTGGCGCGTGACGATAAATTTCTTGAATAACAACAAACATTTTGGTCAACGCGGGGCGAACCAATGTATCCAGGTCCGGCATGTGAACGTGCGTGGTGTACATCCAGAACATCGCATCCAAGCCGCCCTTCAAAGCCCGCTCCATCATGCCGATGACCATGCCCGGGTTCGGTAACGTAGAAGCTTGTGTTAAATTTTCATAGGGTACACGCCACGCTTTCGCTATATGCTTTCGCCACTCAACATTTTTTAGTGACTCATTGAAAGGCAATCGCCCCGTAAGCCCACCCATAAGACGTTCGCTCATCGCATTAGGCTGGCCGGTTTGCGAATGGCTACCGCATCCAGGTCTTCCAAGATTTCCGGTTAACAGATGCAGATTGATAATGCTGATGGTGTTATGTTGCCCGTGAAGCATTTGGTTATAGCCAATGCCCCAAAAACTTAGCACGCCACCTCGACCACGCTGCCGACCCTTGATCGAAGCCTCCGCCCACTCACGAGCAACATTTTCAATCATCTCAACCGTCACACGACCACCTTCAATGGGGTCCATGCTTTTAACGACTTGCTCAGGCGAATACCTGGCTAGCACACCCTCTTTATACGCCTGCCAACCGTTGACATTCTTTTCCAACCAACTTTCAGACATACAAGCAGCTGGATACCGCTTTATAATCACATGGGCAATGGCGTTGATATGGCTAATGTCGCCGTTGAGCGTTGGAATGTGATAGCTATTTCGCGGGTTGATGTCTTCCAAACCAATCACACTACCCGTCTTTCTCGGATCAGCGATACAAGTAGGAATGTCGTGCTTTGCTTTGTGGTCAGCTACCCGCCAATACAAAATGGGGTGCGCTTCGCGTGCGTTGTGTCCCCAAAAAGTAATAAAGTCCGCCTCTTCAATATCTTCATAACTCGTTGGTGGTGCATCCGAACCATATGAATGAAAGTACCCCGTCACAGCTGAGGTCATGCACATACGGGCGTTGGCTTCGATGGAATTACTTCCAAGCACGCCCTTCATCATGACGTTCTCGATCCACTGCGCTTCCATGGTAAGTTGACCAGAACCATTAAGACCTACAGCATTAGCCCCCTTCTCTTTGATGATCTCAGCGATACGTTCTGCGACGAGTTCCTCGGCCTCTTCATAGGTCGCCTCACGATAGACATCGTCACTAAACCGCCCCTTCGTCGCAGACACATGGCCACGCAAGGGGTCGCTCATGTCCTTGCGAATAAGAACTTTGGTCAGTCGATCACGATAAATTGGCTCGTGTGCATTGAGGCCTTTGATACATTGAATACCGCGGTTAGTCGGATGCTTTTTATCCGGAACCATACCCACCACTTTGCCTCGCTCCACCTTAATGAGCGTCCCACAGCCAACGCCACAATAAGGACACGCAGCTTGCAACAGCTTCACGCCGTTATTTATCTTCCCCGTTACAGGACTTGCGTGCGCCTGCACAAATTCATCTGGTAAAAAACCAGTCGCAGCTACCGCTGCCCCAGTCCCCGCAGCCATTTGCATAAACTTTCGCCGATCAAAACCTTCGCCGTACTTCACCTTTCGGTGAATCGTGCATGGCATCTCTGCGTCTTTGTCATTTAGAACATCAAGTGGTTTGTCACTCATCATCTATTCTCCTTGCACCTGCGAAACGACCGCGGCTATGGTTCGCTTCGCTTGCGACTCCTGCGGGTTCTTAAACTTTTGATTCGTCTGCGTATGTTCAAAATCCACCGCCGAAGTGATCGGAGATGAAATTGATTCGTGATTCAATTTCGTTATATCCACATCGATAGAATGAGCCGCCGGCAATGTCATCGGTGACGGCGTATCTTTTGACCAATGTCGAATGTAAGCCACAATGTCATCAATATCGTCCGACGACAAATCAGAAAGGCCCTGCGCACCACGACCAAATGGCCGCATCGCCGTACCCTTTCGACCGCGCACGATCGTCGCCTGCAAAAAACCGTCCGTCGCCGCAGCCAGGAAGCCCTCGTTGTTTAGCTCCGGTGCCCAAGAACCCTTGCCTTCTTCACCATGACAGCCTTCACAATTCGACGTGAAAAGTTCCTGCCCACGAGACAAATCCCAAGGCACGACAAATCGATGCGGTGTGGCATTAACAAAATGAGGTCTTTCGTGTTCCCACAATCTCAAATAGGCCACGAGATCATTTATTTCATCGCCGGTTAATTCCGCGATTGATTGAGGACCACGTTTTACAGGCCTCATCTCCGTACCCGTTCGCCCCAAAGCCATCGTCGCCATTAAGAAACCATCAGAGGCATACTTTAAGAAATTCGGATTAGATAGCGCAGGGCCACTCGCCCCTTCGCCATGTACGCCATGGCAACCAGCACAATTCGCCGCATAGAGCAAAACACCATTTTCCGGTCTGCCATGTGGAGACTTAGCCACACGATTTAATTCATCCCGACCAGTACGTTCCAACAGTCGCAGATAAGACACGACGTCTTCTATCTGACGATCACTAAGTTCCGAAATCCCCTGACCACCCTTACGAAAGCCACGCATTTCCGTGCCTTCTTTACCGAATGTAATCCATTCTCGAAGCATTACATCGCTTGCATTACGCAAAAAAGTTGGATTATTTAATTGTGGACCAGTCGCACCTTCAGCGTCCGTGCCATGACATCCAGAACAATGGCCTACAAATAATTGCTTGCCCGCGTCCCAATCACCGTGAGGTACAACCTCACTATAAAACGTATCCGGTTTGCTTTCTCGCAATTGCCATGTGCGCATATATTTAATAAGTGAAGCCACATCCGCGCTAGATAAGTGCCGCCAGCTCGGCATCCCCGTTCCCGCACGACCATTCACCATCGTATCCACAAGATATTCGTCGCGTGCGACGGTCAAAAATGCTTGCGTATTAAGCGTCGGCGCCAAATCTCCTGCCCCATCCCAGCCGTGACACATCACACAATTCGCCTTATACAGCGTTTGGCCAATGTCAACCGAGACCTGCGTCGAGTCTTCCATTTCAACTAACGACAGCACCTCTGCTTCATCCGCGCGATGAACTTGCCACTGACGAATATAGGCTAAGATGTCGCTAAGTTCTCGACCATCGAACCCGCGCCAGGCAGGCATAGCTGTGTTAGGTCTACCGAAAACAATCGTATCCCGGAGAAAATCATCGGATGCAACAGCAAGAAAAGTCGGAGAGTTCAGCGTGTTACCAATGCCCCCTTCACCCAAATATCCATGACAAGCCGAGCAGTTCGCACGATACAACGCCCCACCAACTCTAGCATCGCCAGTCGTAGCTGACACACTCGCCAAATCAGGCAAAGGCTCATCCCAATCACGAATGTAATCCACCAGCAGCGTCACCTCATCATCAGTCAGCCCACCTTCATTTGACCAAGCTAGCATCTTCGTATTCGGACGCCCCTTTGAAATGATGTTGTACAGATATTGATCGCTCACCGTAGCTAAAGTATCCGCATGATTTAGCGACGGAACCAATACATCTAGATTACTTCGCTGCTCAACCACCACACTACGCGCATCCCAGTCATGCCCCCACGGATCAGCATCCTTAGGCCAAAGCCCTTCGCGCATCGTCGTGCCAAAACCCTCGCTACCGTGACAGGCGCTACAAAACATAGCAAACAAATTATCACCGCGAACAATTTCCCCGCTAACCAATTCCACCGACGGCGACGGCATATGACTAGCCGGCGCGGATTTCCGATGCAGACTCATCATATATAGTGAAAGGTCACGGGCCTCGTCATCACTCAAAGACATGTCCGGCATGAGCGTATCGGGCGAAACCTCTTGCGGAAACTTGAAATGCTCGAACAACCATTGTTCGATAGTATGCTCGCCCTTCACATGACCAAAATCATAATCATGACGTATTTTATCACCTACATAAGTCAGGTCCGGGCCAAGCGACCCGCCTCGACCTCGATATTGATGGCAACCAAGACAGCCTAGCCCAACCGTTAAAGATTTACCATGTGCCAATCTTGTGGCACTAGGCAGAGACGCCGTCAATGAAGCCAGGCGAATCGGCGGAGTTTGTTTTCCACTTGAACTTGCCCCGCCATTAGCACCCGCAAAAAGGTCTTCACCGCCTCCGAACAAATCAATTTCACCATGACAGCGACCGCAACTCGTATACACCGCATCCCCACGCAACATCGGGGTATCAATATGCGGAACGGGCTTGCCGTCATCATACCAGCCATGCGCCGAAGTTTTTGTCATCGCCCTGCCACGACCCTCGTGACAAATCGTACAACCAAACTTGTCTGGCGAATGGTTTTGCATTAGCCCGCCAGAATGATAGGCAAGCGGCGGCGCAGCGTTAACCATCGCGGGGTTCTCGACACCAAGATGACACGACGTACAACGATCAATCGTACCAAGCTCTGCCAGATACAACTGCTTTTGCTCTATGGCAAACGCCGAAGCCGCTCGCAGCGCACCTTCGCCATCAGCTGTCGCCAATAGCTTTTCTTTGTACGTCGCCTGCGCCTCGCGCCAATCACCAGTCAGATTCTCTTCGTATGCCGCTGATACTAGCAGTAGCAGCGAAGCCAGCGAGCTGACCAGCAGCACGACCTTCATCATATTAACTTGTCGATAATCCATGACATTTTTCCGGGCAGGTTTCACTCCGCCAATAACCACACCGCCTAATGCACAGGCCAATCACTTTGCGACCAATAGAAATCCCAATTCGGTCCGCGATGAACCATGGCGAAGTAGGTCAAAATGACAAACCCAACCACGAAACAAGTAAACAATGCAATTGCGCCCATGCGCGTCGAATTCATAAATCGAACCGTCCCCACTGACCACATCGCAAACAATGCGACCAGCACCGTACCTGGATTAAAAAAGGTAATCACGATTTGCGGTACATGCGCAGTCGCCTCCCAATTCCGCAACCAACCGACGCTCACCGTAAACCAAAGCATGCCAATGACCGCGACGGCAGCGAACAGGCCACTAACCAGCGTCACACGGCGGCCTCGTGGGCCACTGAACCATAAACCGACGTCTTCTTTTTCACGATCAAGGTAAGGAACCAAACCCAGCCCAAGCACCACTATCGCTGGAATCGCAACACCACCCATAAACGCTGAATATGAAACTAACTCTTGTAGACCAAGGAAATACCAGGGCGCTTTCGCAGGATTTTCAGGAACTTCGGGGTTAGCCATCTCGGTTAATGGAGCATCAAAAAAGTAGCCCAACAGCAACATCGCAAGCACTGTCACCATCGTAGCTGCCCCAATGACGTACATAACGTTAGGCCAAGTCGTAATCGTATTACGCATCTCACGGTTCACAGATGGTGTCTTATCTTTCATCATCGCCATCAAGCCGTAGGATTTGAGAGGCGCAGGCTCAGAGGCTAGCGCAGGCATTTCTTGTGAACTCGCATCGGCATGACTTGGCCTGGCAAAACCACCATCTTTACGAATGCGCCAGAAATGCACGCCAAGCAGCATCGACATCGCAACCGGCAACACCATGATGTGCAGCACATAAAAACGAATTAACGCTTCCTGCCCGACCTGATGAGCGCCAAGCAACACCTCTTTCTGCCACAAACCAATGTCAAAGTATTGCGTTAGCCCCAACGCATCCGTCAACTCTTGCGGCGATTGCGCGATATTCGCACCAATCGTCACAGCCCAAAACGCCAACTGATCCCACGGCAATAGGTATCCTGTGAAGCTCAAACTAAGCGTCAACACAAACAGCCCCATGCCAATAACCCAGTTAAAAGCCCGAGGCCTCTTATAAGCAGACGTATAAAAAGCCCTAGCCATGTGCAACATCACGAACGCCACCATCGCGTGCGCCGACCATCTATGAACATTGCGAATCAATCGCCCCGTCGGAACCACATGCATAATGTCGAGCATCGAAGCATAAGCCTGATCGACGCTGGGTTTGTAATAAACCATCAACAGCACGCCGGTCACGCAAAGCAAAATAAACAAGACAAACGACGCAACACCAAACCCCAATGTCGTCGTCGCCTTAATCGCATGAATATGCGTACGCACGGGCAAAATATGCAGGAAAAAATTACTGAAAATCGTTTGAGATTTCGCTCGATCAGACGTCGGCTTACCGTGTCGCACGATCGATTCACGCAACGCAGCCGGGGTTGAAATCAGGTTGCTTCCAAACTCTTTCAATGCCCCTTCATCGCCAATGCTACGCTCGCGCAACGGCTTTTGTGGAGTCTGCTTGTCGCCCAAATCACTCATACCCACGCTCCTTGCATACACCTCAACACTGATGTACGCATGCCTAAAACTTACGCCTTCAACACGACCTCTCGATCAACATCAGAAAGCGTATCCGCCACAATCCAACCTTCTGGCGACAAAGTTAAATCCACCCAGACCAAACTTTTTGGCGCAGGCCCACTAATGACATCACCAACCTCATCAAACCTTGACCCATGACAAGGACACAAAAAATGACCCTCTTCATCACGCTCAGCTACACATCCCAAATGCGTACACACCGAAGAAATAGCTTTGAAACCAGCCTCATCACGAAACAGCCACAACCGTAGCTTTGAAAAGTAAGTTGATGATCCAACCGCAAAACGAGCCGGTTTGCCAAGCTTCACGCGTGAATTCGATTCCGGAAATACCGAAGGCATCGGCAACCTGAGTGCCCCCAGCATAGCCATCACAAAGGCTACGATCGCAGACCAAGTAGCCGCTAAGCCCAGGAAATCCCGACGCGTCGCCGCAGGCTTAAACCGTTGACTGGTTTCAATTAGATTTTTATCCGCTGCCATCAGATTGTCCTTTTACTTCGCCGCCACGCCTGCTTCCCAACAACTCGTAAAACCAAAACGCTCCATCGTGATCGCATCCACAGGGCATCGCTCCGCGCAAAGCGCACAGCGAATACACTTTTCCTCATCCTTAATAATAGCAGACATGCCAGACAAATCGACGTCGCCGTATCTCTCTAACAGAGATTCATTCAACGTCGCTTCCCCAGTTAATCTGTCGCACGACACCAACTGCAAACAAAGCTCCGGACACACGTCCGCACACCCGCCACACAAAATGCACTTTTCAGAATCAAAAATAGTATTCACACCGCAATCAAAACAACGAGACGCTTCACGCATAGACTGCTGCTCATCATAGCCATGCTCAACCACGGTTGACTGACTTTTACTTCGCTCGGCTGCGCCCATCGTAGGAATTTCTGTTCGCGGCAGTTTTTCGTAATCAGCTTCGCGCGAATAATTAGGTATATTTATGTGAACATAATCATGCGACTCGCTGAGTTGTTTCCCGGTTAAGAACGCATGAACGTAGCGGGCACATTTTTTCCCAGACGCCACCGCATCAATCAGCAGTCGCGGGCCATAAGTAATATCACCGGCGGCGAATACATCGGGAGCTGACGTTTGCCATGTGCGATCATTCGTCTCAATCAAGCCGCGATCAGTAATTTTCACATCGCCATCAGTTTTAAGAAAAGAGACATCCGATTGCTGACCAATCGCCCAGATCACCGTATCCGCTTCGATGATCGTCATATCATCTTCATCAAACTTAGGCGAAAATCGGCCCTGCTCATCAAACACGCGCAAGCACTTTTTAAACTTCGCTCCGCAAACCTTTCCGTCTTTCCTGAGAATTTCAACAGGCCCAAACGATGGATGAAGAAAAACGCCTTCTTCGTGCCCTTCCAGAATCTCAATATCATCCGCGGGCATTTCCTCAACACTCTCCAGACAGCACAAATGAACCTCGCCAACATTCGCCTGACGAAGCATACTTCTGGATACGTCGTAACCAATTTGCCTAATGACAGTTCGAGAGACGTCATAAGCGACGTTCCCCCCACCGATCACAACAATGCGTTTTCCAAGCCGAGGCAAAATCGAATCTTCGTCAGTATTTCTTACCGACACATCACGCAAAAATTCCACCCCACCAAATACCCCCGGACCTTCGCCGCCTGGAATGGGAATAATGCGCGATCGTTTCGCTCCGACCGATATCACCGTAGCCTTAAACTTACTACGAATTTCCTCGAACGAAATGTCCTTACCGACCTGCGTGTTGCAGATAAATTCAACACCTAGTGAACGAATGACTTCGACCTCTGCTTCGATCAGCTCTCTTGGCAAACGATAGGCTGGAATACCAACAGCTAACATGCCCGCTGGCATGGGTTCCATCTCGAACACCGTAGGCCGATGCCCCAACATCGCCAGATCGTGAGCTACAGCTAACCCCGCCGGACCAGAGCCTATAATCGCCACAGCTTCGCCATCTTGTTTGCGCGTTTCAATACCATCTAACAGATTTCGAAACGCATGAAGCTCTTCGCTCCCGCTACAGTCCCGCTGTTTACCATGACTAAAAACCCGTTTCAGCAGTTCAATAGGCTTGAGTGTTTCTTTGGTAAATGACTCAGCGCCAAACCGCTCGGTGACGTATCTTTTTAATGCGCGAATAGAAACGGCGTCATCGACCGCCCCCCGCCGACAGGCTGCTTCGCACGGCGCACCACACACCCGCCCACAAATACTCGCCAACGGGTTCGGACCACGAGCAATCAGATAAGCGGACTCGAAATCACCCCGGGCAATCGCCCGAACATACCCACGGGCGTCAGTATTCACAGGGCAGGCGTACTGGCACTTAATTTGCTTTCGCCAGTATTCCTCATCCGGAACTTCAACATGTAGTTTGCCCAACGGCATAATATTTTTCTCTATTCACCTGATAAGGTGGGGTACGTCCCGGCCCTTCGCCGCCCTATCCACTCTTCTCTTTGAATACGGCGACTTCCATTCCTACAGGCATCCCAAACAGCATCGCCGCAGTTTGGAATCGCAGCCTAGCTCAAGCACGCATCGCCAATCCTGAGACGCACCGCATGGCTATCCATAGTCATTGCAATCCTCATTCCAAACTGGTCAGAACCAACGCCCGAATCGCTCAAATACCTTCAAAATCTCAGACTATTTTGTTTTATTAGCGGACTTAATTTTCCTGAATCCCTCAAGCTCGCCCAGCGGCGAGGTCAGCACACCAAACACGGCCCAAATCTTCGAGAATTTTGTGAAAAGATATTTCGGGAAAGCCCTGTGGCCCAACCACGACTTGATACCCGAAATGCGGCCAATATCTATCGTTCCGAGTCAGTTAGAACAACGCCCAAAAGGGGGCAAACACCTGCCAACAATACCCTCTATACACATCTATACCTAAGGAATGTCAAGAAGATAACCTGATCGGCACACAATCATCCTAACCTTATGCCACCAATAAAGTTACGAACGCATCATGGTGGCAAATCCCGAACGTGGCTAGCTAATTAACCTGTTAGATGATTTTTACAAGGGACAAATTAAGCCTGCGACGTATCTACAACTTCTTCATGGGCATCGAAGCCATACCGCCATCGAGCCAACCGCTCAGGTGAAATGCCCAACCAATACGCAGCAATAATGGCTTGATTTCGTAGCGTCGTCCGCCATATGCCTTCTGACTCCCAGCGCCGTGAAGATGTGATAACGCTCGACCCAGCTATGTAAATTTTTCCAAGTTTTCGCAATCGGCGGGCGAATACAAAATCTTCCATCACCGGCAACGCAGGAAAACCGCCAAGCTGGTGAAATGTTCCTGCCTTCACAAAAATAGCTTGGTCCCCGTATGGCAGCTGCAGCCACCGCGATCGATAGTCAACCATTTTTTCTATCAAACGATAAGCCCGCTTTTGTGAATCTATTCGCAACCGAAAAGCCCCCGCCACGACGCCAGGCCGATTCAATACATCCTCAATCTCATGCTCAAATCCACATTGTAATTGTGAGTCAGCATGAATAAACAATAGTGAATCGCCAGTAGCCGCCGCCGCCCCGGCATTTAACTGGCAACCTCGGCTAGGCTCAGATACGACGACCTTAGCGCCATGCGCTCGAGCAATAGCCTCCGTATCGTCATCACTCTGGCCATCAACCACGATGATTTCCCGGATATTTGCCGTAGTCAATCCCTTGAGCGTCCCAGAAAGCACGCCGCTCTCATTCCTCGCTGGAATTACGATTGACAAATCTACGCCCAAAATTCGATCCTTATCGAAAACCACTGATCCCGAGTCGCCATGTTCGCCACAGAAAAACCTTGTAAATATCGGCCCTCCACCGTTGATAGATGAACAGAATAAGGCGAATCATTGCGAAAAACAGTTGTCGCGGCAGGATAACGGTTTTTCTGCAATAGACCGAATCATTCTGGAATGTAGACATTGATAGGTCAGTTGCCTTATAACTGCTAATATAATCGTCACCGTGAAGCGTGATCACGAAGCGACGAATTGACCAAGTTAGTGCCCAATGGGAGGCATTCGATACGCTATGAGCAGGAGTCTAAAAGCTTGAAGACAAAGCACTCACGCTCGGAATTCCTTGAGCTATTGGAGCCTATCAAAGATCAATTGTATCGCTACGCCCACAGGGCGACATGGCAGGTGGACGACACCGCTGATGCCATACAAGAAGCCGTGATGACTGCTTGGAAATCGTTCTCTCGTTACCAACCCGGGACCAATTTTCGAGCGTGGATTTTTCAGATACTGGTATTCACAATCTACCGATTTAACAAACAGTCGGTAAGACACCGCAGTGTCGCATTGGATGATATCGGCGATGATTTTCAGGTGACGATGGACCAGGAAGAATCCTGGTCATACCTGCTCGATCATCCAGATAAACTCCGGGAGCTTTTGGATGATCGACTCGTCGCAGCCTTGGAGCAGCTAGGTCAGGACGAACGGCAGTGCATACTGCTTAGACTATTAGAAGATTTTTCATATAAAGAAATCGCCAACATGATGAATATTCCGCTAGGGACCGCGATGTCTCATGTATATAGAGCCAGAAAAAAGTTGCGGCAAACATTAGCCTCACTAAATATGGAAAACCGCCGAGCCAAGGAGAAGGCATCATGAAATGCCACGAAGCTCAGAAATTTTTCAGTCCGTATCTGGACTCAGAGCTGGACCAAACCAAAACCTTTGAGGTTAGTCAACACTTACAAAGCTGCGAAGCTTGCGCGCATCGCTTTGAAGCAGAACGTCGCGCCGACAATCTCATGGCTGAATCGCTTGCCCAAGGTTCGATGCCCAAGCAGACATGGTCGCGCATCCAAACCACAGTCGCTCATCCATCCTGGTTACAGCGATTAGTCTCACCGCGCAGCTTAGCCCTAGCCGCCTGCCTGGCACTGGCCCTTACGGCCTTGATGATGAGTCCTCGAAACACTGTGCAAGCGCAGCCCTGGCTGGTTTCCGAATTAGCCAGAGTTTCCCAAACCGCGACAACATTTCCTGTTACATCAAAACCGTCAGACGAATCACAACGCGAGATACTCACACGATTTGGCATTTCATTTGAAAGCCTCACGCCCGAAGCCATGCGACCTCACGGAAATTTTGAACTGGTCTCCATCGTAACCAAGCAAGACAATAAGGGCCAAAACTACTACGAAGTCAGACTTAACTGCTGCAACCACCCCGTACTCTTAGCCATCACCGATTCAAACACCCCGTTGATGCCCGCACCTTTCGCGGACATCCCCGAAGAAGCCCTCGGTGCCAGCGTCATCATTGGCAATACCCACTTAGCCGAGCGAAATACTGGCGCGTTCATAGTCGCCGCAGCCTCAACGCACCATATCAACCACTTATTAAACAGAATGGTGTCTGCGGATTAATAAAATCGAGCCGCACGCTTCAGCTTGCGCGGACTTTAGATTTATGTAAGGCCCAACAAGTAAATGACACCATCCCGACACAAAAATCGATTAGCGTGGTGCTGCGTCATACCTATTGTTGGATTATCCTTCCTTCTGCTTTATCGCTCTGTTAGCTCTAACACCGCCGACATCATGTTCCAACTGTCTCACGGGCAGCATACCCAACCCGCCGATGTATTCCTGAAATACTATTTCGACGGCGACAAACAATACCTTTGGGCCATCGGGCCTAAAGTGCCTGATGACCCTTCTTCCGAATGGTTTGATATGACAGGCTCTCCGCTTGATCTGAAGAAAATCAATCATGGCCTGGGACGTGACGACATTCCCGCTATCGACAATCCGTTTTTCGTCACGCCAGACGATAAGCGACTATTAAATAAATGGTCTAAGTACATCAAAGATAGCAGCGACGAACTGCCGGTCGTCGGATATGTACACAACGGCGTCGCCCGCGCTTACCCACTACACATTTTATACCGACACGAGTTAGTCAACGACACCGTTGGCGGAAAGCCCGTCACCATAGGCTGGTGACCACTCGCCGGTTTGTCCGTCGTGTACGGACGTCAGGTCAATGGCCAAACCACAACTTTTGGCACGACGGGGTACACCTACAACAATCTATTTCTACTCTACGATAGACTTACGGAATCGGTATGGTATCCCATGCAAGACGGCTCCATCGACGGCATCGGCGGGTCACAACTAGGCCAGCGCATAACTTTCATTGAAGAACCGCCAATCGTTTCTCTAAAACAATGGCGCGAGCTACATCCTGAAACTATGGTTCTGCTAGACGACGCAGCATCCGTCATTCCCGCGAAGGCGGGAATCTAGCGCGTTGCCAACTTCAGCCGGGTGTGTGACAGCTTTGGCAAGCATCTTTCAGCGCACAGGGCGCGAGCCCTGTGGCCATCCTGGTGTCGCGGAAGCGCTATGCTTGTACTCATCCGTGTCCGCAGGCTTGCGCCCACGGCTCTGATACCGCGTACCGCTGTCATGGTGGAATCGATACACCCGTCAAAACTGTCACACACCCACTTCAGCCCAAGACTGAATTCCAGCTCCCGATGTACTTCGGGATGGGAATGACGGGAAATAAAGTCCCCAATAGATTTTCTCAATAACGCCTTATCGTTTGAATCGAAATCTCGAACAACCTCAAATGACAACTTGTTCACGCAGCACTATCGTGCCTGAAATCATTAATAGACCTACCATGACTATCACACCCCAGGTTGAGACAGCCGGTACATCCGTAGTCGGAAACACAAATTTCTGCACGCGAAAATTACTCGAGTCAGAAACATACACGACGCCATTCGCCCCAGGCCTTATCGCGTACGGCAAGTTAAACTGGCTCTCCCCGCTGCCAAATGCTCCCCAGGAGGAAAGAAAAACACCCGTGTTGGAAAACTTCTGCATACGATGCGCGTTTCTGTCGCTTACATAAACGTTACCAAATTCATCAGTAGCTAAGCCGCGTGGAAAATTGAACTGACCATCAGCGACACCAGCCGACCCCCATGAAGTAATAAACACGCCATCGTTCGTAAACTTTTGTATTCGTGGACTACTGTCACCAACAAAAACATCACCATTGCCGTCCACAGCTACGCCGTTCGTCCCGGTAAATTGGCCATCGCCAGTCCCCAAAGTTCCCCAAGCCAGGAGGAACGTACCGTTGCTGTCAAACTTTTGCACGCGATTTTGATCTCTGTCAGCCACGAATACATTTCCGTTTCCATCAACAGCCAGTCCGTGATTGTGCGAAAACTGACCATCCCCATTTCCAGCCGACCCCCATGTCGTGATGAATACACCACCACTGGTAAACTTTTGAACACGATTGTTGCCAGTCTCTGAGATATACAAATTACCCTGCGGACCAATCCCCACGCCGTGCGGATGAATAAATTGGCCAGGCGCAGAACCAAAACCTCCCCACTTCATAATAAACGTACCATCGCTCGTAAATTTCTGAACGCGATGATTGAGCGTATCAACCACATACACGTCACCAGCGTCATCAACCACAATACCGTGCGAACCGCCGAATTGACCATCTCCTGTACCATTAGTCCCCCATTCAAGCACAAAAGTGGGAGGATTAGTCTGGGCAAGGCCCTGACTGGAAACTACCGCTACAATCAATACAAATATCCATTTCATGCTATCGCTCCCCAAGACAACTTCAAATATCGCGGAGTAATTTGGCCCGCTCTAAGTCATCAGCCTACCAAACCGAACATTATGAATCAATAAAAAAATTACAGAGATGATTCGCTATGCACTTTTTCAAGTACAGCTACAACTTGCGCGCCGAGGTTGTCTCGTGAGAATTTGTCTTGGGCCAGCTTTCGCGCATTTAACCCCATCTGCGCTAGCCGCTGCTTGTCGTCTCGCATTCGAACAATCGCATTCACAAAAGCCTTGGGATCATTAGGATTTACGGCCAGGCCGCAGTCACACTCTTTAATCATATCCGCAAGCCATCCGGGATAATTATTCAACACCGGCAAGCCACTGGCGAGATAATCAAAAAACTTGTTTGGAGAAGTGCCATAATAAAACGAAGGGATATTGCTCAAAATCATCATGCCGACATCCATCTGCGGCAAAAGCTTAGCTAGCTCCTGCTTGGGCATGGAGTCTATCCAGCTAATATAATCATCAAGTTTTTCCGTTTTCGACCGGGCGACAAGACGCTGCTTTTGGTTGCCCTGCCCAATGAAAATAAAACGCACGTTGGAAATGTTGCGTCGTTTAATTTCGGCGACTGCGTCCAACACCGCATCAAGACCATTGGCTAATCCATGCGCGCCGGTAAAGACCAAACGAAATTCTTCAGGCGAACCGTAACGCGCGTCTTGCGGCTTTGCATCAGTTGGCTGGAATAAATCCATGTCAGCGCTATTGGGAATAATTGAAACCTTTTGCTCGGATGCGCCAGCGCGACAAACACCCTCTTTAATACCGGGGGCTAACGCGATAATATGTTTCGCTGCCCGGTATATTTTTCGTTCCAATCTTCGGGCATACCAAACCAGCGCGGGATTCTTCAAAACGCCCATAGCTATCGGCAACTCAGGCCAAAGATCGCGCACTTCAAACACAAAAGGAACGCCTATCTTTTTCGCGCCCTTCATCCCCGGAATCCCCACAGTCAGCGGGGTGGATGAAGCGAAAACGAGATCAGCATCAAGTTGGGACACAACTTTTGTCGCGCCCCGTGCGAACTTTAAGAAAGATGCAATGCGCTGCATAAAAGACATTTGGTTGCCATAAGAAACCGCGATTTGCTTAATAGAGATTCCATCTATGTCATATGACGAAACCGGATCACTCGACACATCAGCCTGATGCCCCACGGCGTAGTTTCCGCAGATCATGGTGACACGATGCCCGGCTTCGATCAGACGGCGGCTCATCTCGTAAGACCGCGTCCCCGTCGCCCCCTGCTTGGTTGAAAAGTGCTGGTGTATATAGGCTATGTGCATTCTACATATCTCATTCTTCGATTACACTGCGCTCCCCTCTGTTGATCGACGCGAACCGCGTGCTTACTCCACTTTGCGACAACCCTGAGCAGATTATCGGAAGATAAGTCGTACTGAAATCTCCCGGTAAAATCCAGCCCTAACGGAATTCGTCCTATTTACATAAGGGATATATTTTTTAATTACTTGTTTCCTGCGTCCAATCAACACCCTATAATAAACGTCGCTTGGGAAACTCAGAGGTTCGGTCAAATAGGCCGACAAATCTTTTGGACGCACACAGGGGACGATGGTGAACAATCTACGGATATACACAAGTGCCTAAATACTCAACGCTTACTTACTCTCATACTCGGCTATTGTTAGTCGTAGCCTGTTGCGTTTTGTTAATGGGAACGCTTCCTGCTTACGCGCAAAGTATTGGCCCTACTTCATTACGGATCATTGTTGTTGACACAGACCAGACCGTTATTCCCGACGCAAAGGTTGGCCTTCGATCACGAGAAGGCCTCGTCATAGAAACATTTGAACTCGCAGAAGGCGCATCTTTTTTCAAACCAATCGCGTCTGGTCAAACGGGATTATTCATACAGCTACCTGGGAAATCGCTAATCGAAACCTCCGTGCTGCTTCCGCCGACACCGCGCACCATGATGATCGTCAGGGTAAAAGACAACCAGGCGTTTGCTGAAATAGTTGATACTCAAACGTTTCTAGCCATGACCCAGGCGGGGCAACGTCGTCCACTTTCGATTGGCACTGTGGTGATTGCGTCTGGGCTTATCGCACCTGATGGCCAGGGTTTTGATAAACCAACCGGCAGTGGAAATTTCAACAGTGACGGGTTTGACGTGTTGAGATTGCCCGCTACTGAGGTTGATACGTTTGGGGCTTGTTGCGACGATCAGTTGCTCACCTGCGAAGATTGCGTACTCAGTACAGACTGTTTCACGAGATTCATGGCTAATACCAGTTGCGATACACTTGATCCACCATGCGGAGCAGTCATCGGCGCATGTTGCGCGATACTAGGTGGTTCGTGTACACTCAACACACCAATCGCGTGCGTAAATTCTGGGGGTATATACGGCGGTGATTTCACTACATGCTCAGACGGCACCTGTGCGTGCGCATTGGCCTGCCCAAGCGGTGCAGCCACTGAAGCAGAGCCAATTTGCAGCGACGACTATGATGACACGATCAATACCGGATGCAATGACGTATTTAATATTCCCACGCTGCCTATCAACGCCAACGGTACAGTCTGCGGAACCGCAGGCACTTTTCGGGCTTCGATTGATTGCATGATTGACGAAAACTGCGCCCAAGGCCGATGCGTCGATGGCCTATGCGAAGACGTATTCATCACCCAACGTGACACCGACTGGTACTCGTTCACATTGACAGAAGATATGCAATTTTCCATACAACTAGAAGCAGAGTTTCACAATGATAGGTTCATCTTCAATGCAACATCAGACTGCTCTAATTTATCAACGGCGGCGCCTCGCATCAGCTCCCCGTCTTGTGGCATAGTCGATCGTTCTTACTGCCTACCAGCGGGCGACTACTTCATCGCCATTGCCCCAACGGAATTTACCGGCGTCCCCTGCGGCAGCGACTACATACTAACAACCTCCGCATCACCCTGCCTCACCGGGGCATGTTGCACGCCCGATGGCCAATGCCTGGATAATGTCAACGAACTAACCTGCGCAGCATCACAAGGCCTATGGCAAGGAGCTGCGACAACTTGCCAAGCGGTCAATTGCCCATCACCGCCGAGCAATGACTCTTGTAGCACGGCTGAGATTCTAACAATTGGCGACCGTGTCTTTGGCAATAACTTTGCAGCATCAAGTGATAATGCTCCTGTCTGCGACACAGATTCTCCCGGTGCTGGCGTGTGGTATTCTATCGTTGGAACGGGGAACACGATTTCTATATCAACATGCAACCCAGGCACAGACTTTGATACGTCACTACAAGTTTTCTGCGACTGCGGACCAGCCGGATGCGTGATTGGCAACGATGATGCCCAAGCCGCGAATAACGCTTGTAACCTTGGCGGTGTCAACAGCAAAGCCGCGACTTCCTTTTGCACTATCGCTGGACAAGTTTACTACATTCATGTGGGCGGATTCATCGACGGACAAGGTGTTGTCGCTACGGGCAATTTTGAATTAACCATTACTGACGACGCGATGACATGCAATAACGCCAAACCATGCACCGGCGCTTGTTGCGACGGCGTAAGCTGCCTTGGAAACATGAGCGACACGGATTGCCAAGCAAGCAGCGGGACTTGGTTTCGCGGCGAAGATTGCAGCCAATTCTCCTGCCCCGGGCCTTTGCCCGATTCTTGTATTAGCGCAACTTTGATTACAAACCTGCCAGCCGAAATCACAATTAATAATAGTGCCGCATTAGCTGATGGACTTAGCGGTAGTTGCGATAAGTTTACTCCCACAGCATCAGGACTCATGCAAAATGACTTATGGTTTACTTGGCAGGCGACGCAATCATGCACAGCCGTTGTGAAGGCGACTCCGATTGATGGGAATTACGACCCAATAATTGCCATTCGTGACGCATGTATCGCGGGGCAGGAAGTAACTTGTCGAGACAGCGGCGATGTTGGCCAATCCGAAACCGTTGCATGGTCAGCTATTGCGGGCACGACCTATTACATCCAAGTCGGCGAGACCGGCGACTTCGCAGGCGGCGGGCTAACTCGATTCGAGTTTAATTGCACCAATGAGACAGGCGCCTGCTGCCTCGACGATGGCACTTGCTCCATGATCGACCAAGCGTCGTGCCAATCTTCTTTAGGCGCATACCAAGGTGATGGCGTAACATGCCAGGTAAATACTTGCCCATCTCCCCCATCAAACGATGACTGCAGCGCAGCCATTGGCCCACTGACGATCCCATCCGACACGCCTGCCGCAAACGATTTAGCCACCGACGATGGCCCGGACTGCATCGACGGCGTCGGCGAACTGCCGCTTAGCGTTTGGTACACCGTTGTAGGAACAGGCAACACCATCAAGACCTCGGTGTGCGACTTCGAGGGTAGTAACGATGACACTTCCATCGTCGTCTTTTGCCGCGATTGCGATAATCCAATATGCATAGCCTCAAACGAAGACGGGTGTGGCAGCGGCGAAGGGTTACGCTCGACTGTTGATTGGTGTTCTACCGCAGGGACCACCTATTGGATTGGCGTAGGTAGCCGATTCGGAGTCGTTGGCGACTTCACCCTGTCACTGTCGGACGATGACGCGGTTTGCACTAATGCAACCGACTGCGCCGCAGCGCCGACCTATTGCGAATCTGGCGCTCAATCCTCAGCCGACACACTTTGCGAAGAAATTGTACTCAACGACCTAACCAACAACACGGCTGACATTTGTGCTACCTATTCCGATTTCACGAATCTCTCAGCCACGCTATCCCTCGGCTCTACCCACGAACTACGCATCACTGCTTCGACATGCAACGCTTGCCAGGACAAATGGATCAAGGCCTATATTGACTGGAATCAGGATGCAGATTTCGACGACGTGGGCGAACTGGTGCTTTCGTCGGAGCAGACATCCATGCCTTGCCCGGAAACCTATGCCCGCATGATAACCGTCCCCGCCGACGCGACGCTCGGCATTTCTCGAATGCGTATTGTAGTACGAGAAGATGGCGATGATGCGTCTACGCAGTCCTGCGGAATTTTCGGCTGGGGCGAGACAGAGGACTATGCGGTACTCATTAAGCAAGCTTCCCCCATCGGCATTCCAGGCGGTCCTTGGGACGACAATGATGTAGACGGTATTCCAAACTTTTGTGACAACTGTGATGATAACGTCAACGAAGACCAAGCCGATGTTGACGCGGATGGCTTCGGAGATGCTTGCGACAATTGCCCGACCATAGTTAACGAAATGCAGGATGATGGCGACTCTGATAACGTCGGCGATGTTTGCGACAACTGTCCGGGAGACAGCAACACGTCACAAACCGACGTTGATAACGACGATGTCGGCGACGTTTGCGACAACTGCATCTTACGAAACAATGCCACACAAGCGGACGCAGACATTGACGGCGTTGGCGATGCGTGCGACGGCTGTCCAAATATCAGCAACCCCAGCCAACTGGATAGTGACAACGACGGTACTGATGACGCCTGTGACGGATGTCCAACTGATTCGACCAAAACCGCCCCAGGCCTATGCGGTTGCGGCGTAAACGATTTTGGCGATACCGATTTTGACGGTGTCCCAGACTGTGTAGACCGATGCCCCGGTGGCGATGACGCGGTCTTTGGCGATTGCAACGTAGCAATTCCCACGGTTTCCCAATGGGGACTGCTGATACTCACATTGACGTTGCTGGTGTTAGCCAAGACGGTTATGCTGGGTGAACCTCGAAGCAATCAAGCTTAGAGCGTTTAACGGTCAACTTTGGCGTCACTATTTCCATTTTCCAGGCATAGCATGCCTATCACCGCGCGGGCTAAGTGGAACACTCCGGTTATGTGATGAACAATGCGGTTACGAAGATAGTATGAATACGAGAATTTGTTACTTCAGTTCCACGTCCCAATATGCAATGTCTAGAAACTGCTTCCAGGAAGCATACCGCTCGTCTGTGAGCTTTATCTGCAACATGGGATTGCACTTCGGCTTAATGGGTTCGCGGATAAGTCGAATGTGCGCCTGAGCCGGCGTTCGTCCACCTTTTCTGACGTTGCATCGAATGCACGCGCAGACGATATTATCCCAGGTACTTCGCCCGCCTTGCGAACGGGGGATGACGTGATCGAAGCTCAGCTCTTGAGTGACAAACTTTTTGCCGCAATACTGGCAAGTATTTGCATCGCGGGCGAAAATGTTACGGCGGTTAAATTTAACGTCCAGCCTTGGCAGTTTGGAAAATGATAAAACTCTAACAATACGAGGCACCGCTAAATCGAATCGCACGGTCTTAACCCAGTCGTGCCCTTTTTCATCTAACTGCCTCCGCATCGCACTTACCTCAGCCCAGTCCTTAAAGTCGTAGGATAGATATTGACCATTCTCAACATGAACGACTTCCGCCACATGTTTACGTTGCTTATCTCGTTTGAACAGAAGTGCGAATGCACGACGAGCGCTGACCACACGAAGGGCCATGTAATGCGCGTTAAGCAGCAACACATTGCTATCAAGACTAGACCGACTTAGGTTTGAGGGCGCTACAGCGAAGACATTACCTCCTCGATTTTCAGTCTATACGCTGGGCGATCTGAACTTTACCTAGCCAAGGCGTATGAGTACTCACCCCCAATTGTACCATTCCATAGCCAATTTCTCAATGAAAATCTTCAACTTACGGTATGGTAAGGGCATCTTTGCTTATTTCTACTTGACCAACAGGCGGTACAAACACTATCGTAGCCGTAATATGACAGTTGGAAACGAACGAAAATCACACTTAGTCACAGGTGGCACGGGCCTGCTTGGCAGTCATATTGTCGAACAACTTCGACATAAAGGGCATCGCGTGCGCGTACTCTGCCGGGCAGGTAGCGATACTTCATACGTTCAATCAATCGGCGCGAGTATCGTCGAAGGCGACATTACCAACGCCTCATCACTACGTCACGCTTGCCAGGATATCGACACCGTCTATCACGCAGCGGCAAGGGTAGGAGATTGGGGGCCTTGGTCTGAGTTTGTTACAATTTCCATCGATGGCACACAACACCTTCTCGAAGCAGCCGCCGGCGCGCAGGTGCGGCGGTTCATTCACATTAGCTCAATCAGCGCCTATGGCCACGTCAATGGTCGGGGATTAGTGCTGGACGAGAGCGCCCCGCTCGGCGTGAACTTGGCTAAATGGAGCTATTATAGCAGAGCGAAAGTTGCAGCGGAACGGTCGGTTTGGCAAATGCACAAAGCCGTGAAGTTGCCTGTCACTGTCATTCGACCAAGTTGGTTATATGGCCCACGCGACCGAGCGTCGATGTCTCGTCTTTGCGAGTCCATAAGAAAACGCAAGCTTAAACTTATTGGCAACGGAGAGAATCGGCTGAATCTAGTTCACGCCGCCAACGTAGCCGAAGCAGCTATCCTGGCGGCCCAAAGCGACAATGCCAATGGCGAGGCATACAACGTCTGCCACGATGGGCACATCACCCAGCGTGAATACTTCAATCGTATTGCTGCTCAACTTGGTGAGCCGGAAGTCACCGCGAGCATCCCCTATGGCCTAGCGAAGTCGCTCGCTTTTATGCTGGAATGCGTGGGCCATGCGACGAAATCTAAGAAGGCTCCGCTCGTCACCCGCTACGCATTATGGCTAATGGGTCGCCAGTGTTTCTTTGAATGTGAGAAAATCAAGAAGCATTTGGGCTGGAAATCGACTATTGGCTACGAAAATGGCATTGCGGAGGCCGTCGATGACTACCTCACCTGCGGCGGGCCTCGTTCAAAAGACAAAGCAGAATTGCAACCGTCCGCACAAACCACAAGCAAAGAATCGGTGTAACGCCCGCAAAAATCAGGCAATCGATCCTTATCACAGGCCAAAGCCCTTTTTCCATTGCATGAGACAAGGTGAAATCGCGTTTTTTCTGGTCAATTTTCGCCCCAATCGTCGATACGAGACATTAGTTTCGGCTTTTTGTGCCCGCAGCGATACTTGGCTAACCAAGCCTGAAATGGCCGCTCATAGAGTGGAAATTTAATTATACGCTGCATAGCCATGGTTCACGCACTAAAATCGGTGCGTCTTACAACGGAGACTCTGATATGTCTCGACGTCGTCGAAAAAACAAAAATGCAATAGCTGGTAAAGCACGAAATGTTTACAAACAGCGACGCGAAATGGCTACAAATACCAAGCGGTCGGTGGAGGAATTCCACTTCGACTTCGACGAACAGCCCGAGGTATCTCCTGATGTCCCCATTTGCTCGCGCAACGATTTCCGCCCTTCAGCGACACCTGATGTTGTGACGACATCCCGGCATCAAGCTTCGCCTGGCGATAATCAACTGACGTTCCCAGAAACTAAAGCCGCACCAGCTGTGATGCGCATTGTAAAAGACGATGACCAAAAAACCGCACCGGCAACTCGTCGAAAATTGATCCAGCAAAATCTCAGCAAGCTCAACGCGAAATCCGCTGATAGAAATAGCACCTTCACTTGGCGGGGTTACTTCCAGGGCTGTGCTTGGGGCGGGGCTGTAGCAGCCACGATTCTGGCAGCGCTTCGAATCGCAAGCTGAAACCGTTACGGGCGGTAATTGAATTAAATGTTTTGTAGACGCTGCTCTTTATCATGCGTCTGCAAAGCATCGATTAGCTGGTCCATCTCGCCTTGAATCACTTTATCCAGTGAGTGTAGGTCTAATCTAATACGATGATCTGTTAGACGATTCTGCGGAAAATTATAAGTACGAATTCTTTGCGAGCGATCACCACTACCCACCATTGTTTTTCTAGCAGCGGACCTTTCATCATCACCAATTTTTTGGAAATGATCGTACAAGCGCGTCTTCATGATACGACGGGCTTTTGAACGATTTTTATGTTGGCTTTTATCATCACGCATCGAAACGGTAATGCCTGTCTCCTTGTGTTGCAGCTTAATGGCAGATGAAACCTTGTTGACGTTTTGACCGCCAGGCCCACCCGCACGAGACACGAATTCATCAACGTCCTTATCCCAGTCAATGGTGATGTTAATCTCTTCCGGCTCGGGCAAAACAGCTACCGTCGCGGCGGAGGTGTGAATGCGCCCTTGAGTTTCCGTGTCGGGAACCCGCTGCACACGATGCCCCCCACTTTCGTAGCCTAGATACCGGTACACTTCCTCACCTTTGATATTCAGCACGATGTCCTTGAACCCGCCCACGTCGGACCCGCTAATGTCCAGCACTTCAACGGTAAATTTTTTCTTCTCGCAATAACGCTGATACATATTATATAAGTCACGAGCAAAAAGAGCGGCTTCGTCACCCCCCGTGCCCGCGCGAATTTCCATGATAATCGAGTTGATAGCAGCATCGTCGTCGGTGACAATCAGGCTTTTTAACTTTTCGAGCAACGCATCGCTTTGCGGGGTTAACTCATCGACCTCCATTGAGGCCATTTCGCGTATATCGTCATCTTGGGTTTTGTCTAGCGTAATAGCCTGGGCATCTGTCAACTCAATCCGCATTTTACGAAGCAATCGATACGGATCGACCAACCGACGTAATCGACCTATTTCTTTTGTGATACTAACGAGTTTAATGGGATTTGATGACACCGCAGGATCGCAGAGTTGTTCGTTTAGATCCTCTGATCGTAATGACAGTTCTTCAAGTCTCGCGAGCAGTCGTTCATCAACTTCTACAGCCATAGCAATAAATCCCAGCCAATGCCGTCAACAACTGACAGAGACAGCATCAATATATGTAGATGGTCCAGGCGTTGCATAGATAAAAAAACACGCGCATCCCCACTCATGTGTGCGACTGCGCGTGCATGTTAATCAAATCGTGTAGGCTAACCCAGCGTATATCTTTTGCTCTTCGTAGCCTTCTTCTTTTCTGGCTTCTTGAAATACTCGCCGCCGAATTTCTTCGTAAAACGATCGACTCGACCAAGCGAGTCAACCATCTTCTGCGTACCCGTATAGAACGGATGACAGCTCGAGCAAATCTCGACTTTGATTTCACTAAGAGTGCTGCGGGTTTCGTAGGTTGCGCCGCAACCACACTTAACCACGCATGTCTCATACTTCGGATGTATATCTTTCTTCATGTCTATCCTACCAATCCCGGTCAGCAGCTCATTTCTCTCGAGCACCTAAGTATATGCTTCCGCTGACACTTTTCAAGTGGGCATACCTAACAACCTTTCAGACGGCGAAAATCCAACTATTGTTTCCTCAGCCACCAGCATAGCGATAGGATCGTGAACAAAACATCCGCATTTTCGGCCCTGCGGGAACGGTGATCGGCCAAAAGTCTCTCTACGCCCTCAAAATTGAGTCCCTGACAAGATTCCACTGTCGCCCGATCCACCACATCCCGGAATAGTCCGTATAACGGGCCACGCAGCATTTCACCTACAGGAACCTCAAAACCCTGTTTCGGGCGATCCAAGGCTATATCTGGCACCAGACCTCGATAGGCGTCAACCAACACGCGCTTCCGCATCCCGCGATCAATTTTCCATTGGCTTGGCATACTCCAGGCTAGACCTACAACCCTCGGGTCCAGAAACGGAATCCGCACCTCCAGCGAGTGCATCATACTGGCTGAATCTACCTTTTGCAGCATGTCACCGGGCAAGCCGTGCTGTAAATCAAACGCAAGGATGCGGTTCACAGGATCATCCGCGTCAATGCCAGCGGTTATTGAATGAGCCAGTTCCAGTGTGGTATCATCCCCTTGCTCGAATAGGGATTGGCTGGTCTGCTCGGAGATTATGCGTGACCAAGCAACGTGCCTGGCTAACGGGTCAGTCGAATTTGATCGCAGGAGCTTGCGCAATTGTCGCACACGGTTGCCGATCGCCCCGCCTCTTGTAGACGCGAAGCGATTCGTAACTGGCTCAATAATCCTGCTTCGCAACAAAGCTGGGATGCGATGATACGCCCGCCAGGAATCATGGGCCGCGTAGCGCCAATATCCAGCGAATAATTCATCTGCACCGTCACCACTAATCGCAACCGTTACATGTTGACGCGCAAAAGCGGATAGCAAACTTGTTGGAAGGATTGAGCTATCGCCGAACGGCTCGGACAAATGATCGAGCATCTTAGGCACAGCGCTCAGCACGTCGGCTTCGCTGAGTATCAGTTCGTGATGCCTGGCCCCCAAACCAGACGCGACGGTTCGCGCGTAACTCGACTCATCATAACTTCCGTGAGATGAATAACCGATCGAAAATGTGTCAATAGGCTGCCCTATCGAACGCTGCAAATGATAGGCTAAAATCGTTGAGTCTGTTCCGCCTGATAAAAAAGCACCGACGGGGACATCCGACACGCATCGTGCCGTCACCGCGTCACCTAATACGCGGCGCAACTGAACTTGAGCGCCAGCATAAGACGATGGTGATAGCGAGGGGGCAACTGCTTCGTAAGGATCATAATATCGCCGAACCGCCTTTACACTGCCCTTCTCAAACTCAAGCACATGGGCCGGTTCCAATCGGCGGACCTTGCTATAGATGGTATTGGGATGCGCGATGTAGCCATAACGCAATAACTGACCAACCGCAGCGGGGTCTATGGCTGAGTCTGCCGTGCTCAATGCGTGATACGCACTCATCTCACTTGCGAACCAAAAACCATCGTCCCGGATACTATAAAATAATGGCTTGATACCAAATCTGTCGCGTGATAGGAAACCGCGATCATCTTGCGAATCATAAAAAGCGATCGCCCACATGCCATTGAACCGTGCCAGCGCCTCGACACCCCATTGCACACAGGCCGCGAGAACAACTTCAGTATCGCCACTGGTGCGAAAAGCGTGGCCTAACGATTCTAATTCGCGGCGAATAGATTCAAAATTGTATATTTCCCCGTTAAATACAAGGTGAAACCGACCGGACAGATCGTGCATCGGTTGGCCTGCATAATGGGCCGGGTCTTGCACGACAAGTCGCACCGCCCCCAACCCGACAGACTTATTCACCCACTGATTAGATTGGTCCGGGCCACGATGGCGCATGAGCGCGCACGATCGCCGTAGTGGCTCCGCAGCTACGGGAGATTGATCGAAATGTACGATGCCGCATATACCGCACATCGAATTATACTTATGAGCCGCCGTCTTTGGCGGGGACTATTGAAGGCAGAGCGCTTCGTGCGATAAGTTCGCTTCGCACCCATTCATCTCGCGGGTCGATCTGGAACGCCCGCTGCAGATGGTGAACCGCTGCCTGGTCTCGGCCATGACGAATTAAAAATTTGGCAAAAGCCCGATGAGCCTGAGAAGAGTTTCCTTCTATGGCTACCGCTTGTTTATATCGAAGCAATGCCTCATCGATTTGGCCCCGCTCTTCCAACTCTTTGGCTAGGAATATATATTGTTTAGCAGATGGGCCAACAAACCGAGCGACCCATTCCGCGTGATCAAGCGCCTGGTCGAATTGCCCTTTAAGCTCCAGCACAGTGCTTAGCCCTTCAAGCGAGGGTTGATGACCAGGGAAAGCACGAATCGCCCGACGATAGTATTCAATCGCGGCATCAACCTCACGCAAGGCAACGGCTCTTTGGGTGCGTTCAAAATTATTCTTGGCTAAAATTTCACTACAGACCGCTAAATCGTGAAGGTTATGAACCCGGTCTGGTCGCCGTTGGTCTGCCTGCTCAAAAAGCATCCGGGCTTCGCCGTAGTTGCCTGAGATCATAAATCTTTGACCTTCGTGCCGAAGATTACGATAGGTTGGACCACAGCCAACAGTCGCAAGCAAACACACGAGCGTACAAAGCGTCATCCAGGGTGAAGCTAAACGCGCGATATTTGTCCAGCCTGCAACGGCGGGATTGTTATTGAAATATGTTCTCATCATATGCCCCTATATGAGCCATCGACGCTATCGCGCCACATCTCAGAAACCAACACGAGGCCTGGGAAACTTTGACGAACGCCCCCAGCCGAGTACCTTTGGGCAGAGGAAAAACCATGCCCAGTCGATTCGTTATTCTACATCACTGTGTCAACGGAAGCGAGCATTGGGATTTGATGATTGAGCATAAAGGCGTTCTGTTAACCTGGCAGCTAGACAAAGAACCTGTGAACTTGTCCAGTCTGCCCATTCGGGCAAGGCGCATTGATGACCACCGCGTAGCTTATCTGGACTATGAAGGTGAGATTAGTGGAAATCGAGGCGAGGTCTGGCGAGTTGATGCGGGCGCATCTCACATTAAAGAACTCACAGTCTGCGAGATTTTGGTTCGGCTTGAAGGGCGAAGGCTTGCAGGAGATTTTACGCTCTCGAATGAGCGCAATGAGGATTGGGCATTCGATCGCTCGATCAATTGATGGCGAAAACCACTGACGCCAAACGTGTGATATTCAACCGGGGAATGACCGAAGAGCGCGAGTTTTTACTGCGCACTCAAACTTAAATGAGTTGCCATAGCGAAACCAGAGCTTGTAGATTCCCCGAGAAGCCACGAGTGCCCACGGAGCCACCGGCGTCTTAAGCACCACACATAACGCGGCCCATAGCTTCTTCCACACGATCTTTTTCAAACGGTTTGACAACATAATCAGCCGCACCGAGCTTGAGCGCTTCCATCAAAGGCTCTCGCTGATCGATGGCAGAGATCATGATAATCTTGGCGTTCGGATCGCTTGCACGAATTGCTTTAAGCGCCTCAATACCGCTTACAGTAGGCATCACGATATCCATCGTCACGATGTCCGGCTTGAGCTGCGCGTACATCTCAATAGCTTCGTTCCCGTCGCCCGCTTCACCGACAATTTCGTAACCGGCTTCGGTTAGCATGTTTTTCAACATGTGCCTCATGAATTTGGCGTCGTCAACAACTAATACTCTAGTGGACACAATGTATCTCCTGCTTCTTGTAATCCGCGTGGTCTAAATTTTCGCGGGTTCCTGGCCAATAATTTCTACGGTGACATCGCCCTGACTGGGATCAAGCAACATTTTACGCCCCTTCTTGCCGCCTGTATCGCTGGCCAGAAGTTTGATACCATGATGGGTAAGACGCTTTTTCACTGCCGCTTCATTTCGTACACCCAACGATTTTGAAGTCTGGTCCCCAAACATAACTGACCCGCCAGAAATTTTGGCTTGAATCATTTTGGAGTTCGCACCAGCTTCGACCATGCGTTCGATTAGAACATCGACGGCGGTGTCTGCAAATTTACCGGGATCGCCTGCGCCTTCCTTGGAACTTGGAAGGATAACATGCGCCAAGCCGCCAATGCCTTTTTGACAATCGAACAAGGCTATTCCGATACAAGAACCTAGGACTGTGCGTATGCAGTCGGGGGCTTGTACGACAGCTATACCAGCAATACCGATGCTATGCACTTTACCCGCCTTATTTTCTTCTAGCGCCATTGCGCTAGACGGTGATATTGTATGCGTAGCTGCCATCGCATTCCCTTCTATTGACACGCTGTTTCAATCAACCGCATCGCGGTAGGCGAAGGCAGCAGAATTAACGTCATTTCCAGCCAGGTATCGTCCAGCATAAAATCGGTGCGTGCTAAAAACACACTATCAGAACCGACCACCTGATCGGCGATGACCGACTCTATAATCGCACTTGCATGATCAAACGCATAGATCGGCGGACCAGTCTCAAACTGCATCTCCAGCCACGTAGACCAGCTATTTACAAATGAGCTTGAAATGATGTTGGCCGTTTCCTGCAAGGCCGAAATTTCAAGCTCTTCAAGCGTATTTGGAAGATTGTGAGGATCCCCCATAAGCAGGGCACACAGTTTCCGGGCATGCGTCTCACCAAGCACTAACAATACATGCCCATGTACATTACTTCCCAGAGGCATATGCATAGCCGCCACAGGTTCATCGCTTGTCAGCTCGTCCCCTAATTCTTCCAATGGCACTTTCACAAAACCTTCGGTAGATATTTTTACGCCCTTCTTAACCCACTTAGACATAGACCGAGACGCATTGAAGGCACCATTGACCGCGATGGTACGAAGGGCTTGCTCGCGGACCTGCTCAAGCTGACATTGCGATTGCACCTTGTCCCAGGATTCAGTAGACAAAATAAACAGCATGGGCCACTGCATACATTTCCCATCTATCATGAACTCAGTCGTAGCTACGAGGACTTCATCGCTATTGACAACAATTTGCCCCACCACTGACTCAATAATGGCACTACCCATGTCATATGCAAAAAGTGGAGCTTCGGGTTCAATGGAAAGCTGGAGCCATTTCGCTAAACTGTTCGCGTAAGCACTACAAACAATATTGCCAGTCTCTTCAAGGCAAGATTGCTCAAGTTCCGAAATAACCGTTGTTGTACCGGGCTTATTTTGCATCATCATGTCGACGAGCTGCATGCTTACATCGTCTGGAAACATGAGTAACATATGCCCGGTCAAGTCTCCGCTTAATGGAAGATGCACGGCGGCAATCACATCATCGGTTAGACCAAGCACTTCGCTGGCTTCAACTACAGGGACAGATTGAAATCCGTCACTGGTAAGCCTAACGCCACGATGAAACCATTTAGAAAGCGCGCGTGACGCATTGTACGAACCGTTCACAGCCACGGTTCGTAGCGCATTTTCTAATGACGTATCCTGAATTTCTACGGACATTCTAGGCTCCCGATGCGACTAAAGTTGCCGCTTCAGATTCAACTTCTTCACTTACCTTCGCGGCGAGGTCCATCATGGCACTTACGTCAAGGATAAGAGACACGGTACCGTCACCTCGTATCGAAGCGCCAGCAATACCCCGCACGTTCGTATAGTTTTCAGCGATTGACTTAATCACCACATCATCCTGGCCATACAATTCATCTACGATTAAGCCGATGTTGTCTTTCTCAAATCCAATGATGACCACTTCTAATTCGTCCGCGTCACGAGATTCGGTACAAAGAGAAGGCGCGTTAGTACGAAATATTTTCTCAAATGTTAGCAGCGGAATCACGCGATCACGTACCCGCACCACATCGCGGCGTTGGATCCTTTTGATCTCTTTGCGCTTGACCGTAATGATCTCGGCTACAGTTTCCAAGGGAATGGCGTACACACCTTTACCTATACGAGCGACCAACGAAGTCAAAATAGCCAGCGTGAGAGGTAATCTAATCGTTACTTTACTACCAACACCAGGCGTCGTATCAAGCTCGACAGCGCCACTAAGACGATCAATCTTCGCTTTCACGATGTCCATACCCATGCCACGACCGGACAAGTCCGTCACCACTTGAGCGGTCGAAAACCCTGGCTGCATGATGAATTGAGCGATTTCCTGATGTCCCATTTTCTCCAACTGGGCTTCAGTTACCAACTCTTTTTCAACCGCTTTTTGCCCGACTCTCTCGATGTTGACACCAGCGCCATCGTCAGACACTTCGATGCAAATGGTATTGCCGCGATGACATGCTTCGAGCGTTAAAATGCCTGTTTCCGGCTTACCCGCTGCCAATCTATCTTCTGGAACTTCGATGCCGTGATCGACACTATTGCGAACCATGTGCGTCAATGGATCGCCTAACTCATCGATCATGCGTTTATCAAGTTCGGTATGCTCGCCCTTTAATACCAGCTCTACTTTCTTGCCAGTAGATTTACAAATATCACGCACAACCCGGCGGAATCGACCAAACAACGGTCCAACTGAAACCATGCGCGTACCCATGATACCTTTTTGTATACCCTCAGAAACACGACTCAGGCCATGCAACGCTTCATCAAAATCGTACATCGCAGGACGTAAATCGGATACTTTTTTTACCAACGAACAAACCGGAGCAATGCTCTGCGATAGAATAAGAAGATCACTACGAACCTCCTCTAGTTCCCGCTGAGACTCGCTTGCACTGCCAGTTTGTAATTGAGAGATATGCGTATTCAGTCGTTCCAATCGTTCGTTCATATCATCAGCAAGGAATCCGAGATTTTTACCCTCGAAAACCTCACGGAACAGGCTATGGACTTGAGAAAAACGTGCGCGGTTAATTACTAATTCGCCGCCGAGATTCATCAGATCATCCAGGCGTGCCTGGTCTACGCGTAATGTTTCACCGGTTTTGACAGGAGCCTTCTCAGCCTTGGCCGCGGGCTTACCGGCAGCAGGCTTCCCCGCGACAGGTGGTGCTTTTGGTGGAGATGATGACGCTGGCTCTTTTGCTTTCTCTGCCTGAACATTTCCAGTTTTTCCCGCATCACTCGTTCCATCTAGCGTGGGAATCGCGGCGACGTCTTTCGAAAGATCAGCTGAAGTATCATTGTTAGTTTCAGCATTTTCTGCCTGCGAAGAATCTTCCTCACTTGACATGTCATCATCAGAACCCGCATGAGCGACAGTCACTTTCTCCACAGAATACGTCATAATAGATTCTTGAACGTCTTTCGGGCTAACGTCCGATTCAACAAGGTAAACAACCTCGCTCAAAGATGAATCGCCCGTCACATCGTCCAAATCCGGCGTGGTCGATACCACATGCCCCACTTCGCCAAGCTTATTAAAAATGAGATAAGATTGGATGGATGACTCATCCGAATTTTCTGGAAACTTTACGATGACAGAAAGATGACCCTCTGCAATTTTCTCATCAATAATTACCCCGGAAGCATTCCCTGTAGCAGCGCCTGCTTCTGTTGACTCTGTGGCATCAGCCGATTTTCCATTGGGGGACCATTTGTCAAATTTGTTCGCAAATTCATCAGGATCAATATCACTGACTTCGCCCTGCCTGAGCAAATCATTGACACTGCGTATGCGATCGACAACTGAAAAGAAAACCGTCATCAACTCTTCGTCGAGCGTCAGTCGTTGCGCTCGAAGCTCGTCGAATATGGTTTCCATGTCGTGAGTCACGCGATTCATTCCGGTAAGCCCTGCGGCACCGGAAGCGCCTTTGATGTTATGTGCGGCGCGAAATACGCGATTTAGTAAATCAATATCAGATGGTGACTCTTCCAGCCCTAGAAGAGCCTCATTCAACTCTTCTATGGTCTCCGCAGTCGTCTCGACAAACAAGGCGGCTAATTCCGGGTCACTAAAAACTTCGTTTGTCGTGCGTGAATTTGCACTTGCCTCCGGCCCAGACGCACCTGAACCAGGCGTTGCCTCTATTGTCGATTGTTCCGATCCTTCAGCATCGCTCGCACCTTCATTTGAAGAACCCTGTTCGGCCTGTTCAGCGCTTTTATTCTGCGAATTGTCATCCAAAATAGCGTTTAGGCTTGCAAGCACATCATCGATCTCAACAGGCTCATCCTGTGGCTCAGATAGTTCTGCGACTAACGCCTTCAAACGATCAAATACACGAAACAATACCTCAAAACTGTTGGCAGATAAATCGCGTTTTAACATGCGCACCTGGTCAAATAGCGTTTCCATGATGTGTGTCAGATCCTTGATTTTGTCGAATCCAAACGCCGCCGCTAGCCCTTTCAAGCTATGTGCAGCACGAAACATCGTGTTCATTTGCTCACGATCTTCTGGCGCATCTAACGACAACACACCCGACCCGGCCTTCGACTCAAATTCCATCAGACCCGTATCGAGCATTTCTAAATACTCGGGAGCCTCGTCGAGAAAGCCAGCCATCAATTCTGGAGTGATTTCAATTCCGCTACTCATAATATCCTCACAATCACTTAGCCAGTACTGCCCGAGCGGCTGTTGCACTCAAGGGCTTGGTGTAAACATTAGGGCCGCCATAATCCAATTTTATGGCGTCACGAAGCTCTTGCGTGCTACGAATGGGATCAACATCTCCAATAATCAGATTACCGCCACATCCCAATGCGTTGGTCAAATGATCGATCACGCGCAATTTCATGGCGTTATCGAAATACATCAATACGTTACGCAAGAATATCAAATCAAATTTTGACTCGGGGAATGGGTCGCGTAGGTTATGAAATTTGAATTTTACATGCTTGCGAATTTCAGATTTTAGTTCGTAGGTATCGTCTTTTTGGGTGAACCATTTCGCAACGATCTTAGGATCAGAACGCGAGATAGCGTATTCGTTGTATATGCCGCTACTGGCTTTGTCCAAAACATCGTGACTAATATCACTTCCAACAATTTCTATTTTCCATGTCGAAAAACCAGGCAGTGATTCGCGTAAACAAATCGCCGCAGTATAGGCCTCTTCCCCACTGCTGCTCGCAGCGCTCCAAATTCGGATCGTCTTTGAAGCGACTTGCTTCTTTCTCTCGATCACCTCAGGCAGCCACTTTTCACGGAAGAATTTCCAAAGTGTTTCATTTCGAAAGAAATAGGTTTCATTGGTCGTCACCGCAGCCAGGAAGTGCGGGAGTTCTTTCTCGCAGGCCTTATCATCTTGAAGCAAACTGTAATAGTCTTTGAAGGAGGCGAGGTCCAATGATTTTAGACGCCTACGCAAACGATTGCTGAGCATACCCAGCTTCGATTCTGGCAGGAAAATCCCCGTCTTTTCATAGATGGTGTCAGCGAATTTCTTAAATTCGGCTTCTGTCAAATTGACTAATTCCACGAATCACCTCTCGGTTATTAAACTCATCCAATAATAAAACAGCCAACTATCGTAACGATTTCCAGTAAAGGAAATTTTTCATATCCGCCTGGCAAATTCATGCCTCTACGATGACGCCATTTCCATCTTTATCAATTCACCAATATTCAATAAAATCAGCAGCGTGCCTTCATGATTGACAATACCTGAAACAAAACCAGTATCGCAATTTAGCGCACCACGCGGTGCCGGTTCAATGTCTGAAAGCTTTGCGCGAAGAACTTCATTCACGGCGTCCACGACGACGCCCACTGTTCTATTCTCTACGTTGAGTACTATCACGCGTGAATCATCGGTCGGCTCAGCAGCTTCAAGACCGAATTTTCGCCGCAAATCAATGATAGGTATCACATGCCCTCGAAGGTTCACCAATCCACGAACATGGGTGGGAACGCCTGGCATTTCTGTCGTGTGTCCAATGAGAATAATCTCCTGGACGTCCATGATATCAACGCCGTACTCTTCCGACGCCAACCTAAAGCTAACCAACTGACAGGCATCTTCAGCAAGAAGATCCGAATCGATTTCGCCGTTAGAGCCGGTCGTTAGTTGTTCGTCTGCGGTCAATGTAGACATATTCGTATCACTATTATCAAGAGTTCAACATAGCTAGGATCACTACTACGATATCGACTGATAACGTCACGCAGTCTCGCTAGAAACGTCATCTAATCTGCAATTCTCTACAAGTTTGATGCACCACCAAACCACACACGGTGCATTGCCCCAGAAGATCTTCCCAATAAAGAAGGCTCTACATCTCCGCATCGGGATCATTATTGCGCGGCTTGAGATAGAAAAAGCTTACGGCTAATCATATCAGGACTAAACCCCAATATTGCTGTAAACCCCCTACGCAATCCTCGTCTTTGCAACTCGGCATAATCACCTAGCTGCTCACCAATCGCCTCGCCATCTGTATCGGAGTCGGTACATGATTGAATTCGAATCGTTTATTGTTCGCCTGGTTACAGTCAGCAGCAGTCGAAGTCGATAGTTGGATTGTACAAATTGTAAGATACGGTTGTACAAATGTAGAGCTGTTATATTTTTCCTTGGGTTATGGTCGGGCATGTACCAGGGATATATTATTGCCCAAGCTGACGTGATGGAGCTGTGATACTATGAATGTAAGATTTATAAACCCTTTTATTGCATCGATCTGTAATACGCTGGAAACGATGTGCGCTACAAAGGTGACTATCGGAAAGCCTTCGCTCAAAGGCGATAATGATGGCTCTACAGATGTGTCAGGCGTCATCGGATTCTCAGGTGATGCTGCTGGTAGCTTGGTCCTACACTTCAGTTTTGATGTAGCTTCTGCCATCGCAAGTAAATTTGCAGGTTGCGAAATTACGCAAGATCATGAAGATTTTTCTGATGCCATTGGTGAATTAGCGAACATGGTAGCTGGTGCGGCTAAAGCACAGTTCGAAGGATTGAACGTTTCGATATCACTACCCAACGTCGTAGTTGGAAAAGGTCATAACGTTACTTCATCCAAGGGTGAGAAGCGCGTGATCATTCCATGCGAAACCGAAGTTGGAAATTTCATGGTTGAGGTAGGTATGATTATCAAAAAAGCATCTGAATCCAGACAAGCGGTCGCGGCTACGGGAGCATAGAACGATGAAAATCATGTTAGTGGATGATTCCAGAACTATTCGTAACATTCAAAAAAATGTTCTAAAACAGCTAGGCTACGAAGACATCGTAGAGGCTGAGGACGGCGTTATTGCGCTGGCTAAGTTCGCGGAAACGTCACCGGACTTATGCCTTGTTGACTGGAACATGCCTAACATGGACGGTATCACGCTCATAAGAAAGATTCGTGAAACCAACAAGACCGTGCCGCTAATTATGTGTACCACAGAAGCGGAAAAAACGCGCGTGATCGAAGCCATCAAAGCTGGCGTAAATAATTACATCGTCAAGCCATTCACTGTAGAATCTCTGGGCGAGAAAATCAATCAAACCCTTTCCAAAGCTGGAGCTGGGGCGTAACGCTACTGTCATCAGGTGCTAGCTATTTGGTAGGCCTAGGAGCGTTTCGCGTCGGCAGAGGTCGGAATAACTAAACCCGTCGCAGCATCGACATTGAGGGGGGCCTCATCAAGTCGCATTTTCATCACTCGACCGACTTTGAATTTGACCGTGCGCTTGGGGGGTACGGGAACCTTGGCCATCGTCTTGGGATTCTGAGCTAACCGAGCCGCACGAATACGACTCTCAAAAACGCCAAAATCTCTAAATTCCAAACGATTGCCCTGACTCAGCTCGTCAACAATGGCGTCTAAAAAAGATTGCAGGATACGTTTTACCAGAACACGTTTGCACTGCTCTTTATCGGCGATTCGATCAATTAGCTCTTTTTTTGTAATCGTTGCCATGATGTACTCACTTCTCGCTCTTGCTTCTATTCAACAAAACCAGCGTGACGCTTACCTGCAAACGCCCGTCCACCTCACCGGGATGATATATCACTTGGCTAGCTTCTAAATTCTACCGGCCCTGTCGATCAAAATCGTCGCAAGTCATAGTAGCGTATAGACTTCTGACAATCAAGCCGCCTGTGATTCCTTACAATTTCTAGATATTTTTGGCGATTTAGCATCGCTCATCGACAGTTAAAATGGATTTATTCCATTTTTACTTATCTAATTTGGCGACCGGTTCGAGTTGAATAAAAACGTCTTTGATATGTATTGCCATGACCAAAATTACGGCTTCCTTGATCGGTAATCGTTTCGCGGTACTCAACGGTCTCACCTGTGGCTTGGTATGCCGATGTGGATGGCCAATCTGCCCGACCAACGAACTGTGGCGGTAGTTGAACATAATC
Organism: Planctomycetota bacterium; assembly: GCA_024280855.1. Classification (GTDB taxonomy): domain Bacteria; phylum Planctomycetota; class Phycisphaerae; order UBA1845; family UBA1845; genus JAJRPG01. Next base: position 54,526 of record JAJRPG010000082.1, read on the forward strand.
CGGATTGAATATGACGTTAGCTTTGCCGATATTATCGGCATATTGAGACGTGTATTTCATGGACGACTTTACGTTGCATCCTGTTGCTGCAAATAACGCGATGCCGCAAATCAGTGATAACCAATGTCTAGACATAGAAAATTTCCCTTCCATGCCTGATTTATTGCATATGCTGTCCCAGCCTTAACAATTTCTCAGTATACGCCTGCAAGTCCGAGAAATACGGCGTTTTCTACCAGCAGGTGTAGACTTAACCTGTTTATCTTCTCAATTCTGGATCTTGCGGGTTGTGTGGATTATAAGGATTTTCTTCAAAAACCCTCCTATCATTAGGGTAAGGATTCAATTTGAGAAACATGGCCATCGCCACAAAATCTGGCGTTCGCCAACTTAATTGTTGTGATATGTGATACGTCTCTATAAAATGAAGTAAAGTCTGTTTTCGTAAGCTTTTCTCTATGCTCACATTGGGGTCAAGAATGCACGCTCGACAAGACAATCTGATTTCCTTCCAAAGTCGAATGTCTCGATCGGTCTCATTCCAACTACTTTTTGTCACTGTATCCTGGGTTACGATCCCTGCATTAACCGGCCTGGCGCAATCGCCTGAGTCAACAATCCAATCTCTGATCTCACCCGGCGACACAGCGCTAGACCTCTCAATAAAAATACATGACACGCAGGCCAATAAATTGCCTTCTCAGCCTGCCAATCCGGGACTATCGTTCAACTATCATCCCAAACGATTCCTAGTACGTTTCGCACGCCATTGCGATGGTCCACAGCGACAATTAATTCATAAGTCTATTGGGTACGTCAAAAATCTTCGCAACTATCGCGCATGCGCCGGGCTATGCCTAGTCGAAGTGGACGTGGCCGATTACAACAAAGCTCTATCCTCCTATCAGAGACATGTAGATGTCACCTATGCAGAAGCTGATACGGTGATCCAACTTAGCGCCTTACCAAATGACCCGCTATTCGATCAACTTTGGGGTATGCAAAATACAGGGCAAACCATAAATGGCACACCAGGTTTACCCGGTGCTGACATTGGTGCGTCACACGGATGGGAACAATGGACTGGTGATCCCAATTATCGCATCGCTATTATTGACACAGGGATTGATTATACACACGTCGATCTGGCAGCTAACATCTGGACGAATCCCGATGAAATCCCCAACAACGGGATTGATGATGATGGGAATGGCTATGTCGATGACATACATGGCTATGATGTGGTAAACGAAGACGGTGACCCTTTCGACGATAATGGCCATGGCACACACATCGCAGGCTCTATTGGCGCAGTCGGCGATAACAACATCGGCGTCACCGGTCTTAATTGGCGATGCCAGCTTGTTGCGATTAAAGCATTTGGTAGTGACGGGCGAGGATTCGTATCCGACGCTATCGAAGCATTAGAATATGTAATTGCCAATAACATAAATCTTTCAAACAATAGCTACGGTTTCAATACACATTCACAATCGCTGTCTGACACTATCGCGGCTAGCCAGCTAATCGATCACTTATTTGTCACCGCAGCCGGTAACGACGTAGGGCGAAATATAGATGATAGGTTGGTTTTCCCTGCTTCGTACAATTTGGATAACATACTTGTTGCCACGGCCACTGAGAATCTTGATGTACTGTCTATTGTTTCAAATGTAGGTCTAGTCAGCGTTGATGTTGGTGCGCCTGGTCAGCTAATTTTAAGCACTTTTCCCGGTAACAATTATGCATTTTTAACGGGCACGTCAATGGCGTGTGCGTATACTACAGGCCTTGCCGCACTATTGCGCAGTAAAGAACCTGACCTTGAGGCAGTAAATATTAAGGAACAGATTATCTCTACCACTCGACCGCTAGCGTCCTTGCAAGGGCGCATCATGTCGGGTGGCATTATCGACGCAGCGGCTGCGCTTGGCGACTGTAACCGAAACGGCTTACTCGATAGCAGCGAAATTTTTGCTGGAGCCTCAGATTGCAATCAGAATGACAGACTAGACATTTGCGAGGCAGACTGCGACCTGGATGGACTGATCGATGAATGTGCTATTTCCCAGAATTTCGATACCGATTGCAATCAAAATAACTTACCCGACTCTTGCGACCTAGCCGAGAACTCGAACCTCGATTGTGACGCCAATCAGATTCTAGATGTCTGCGAAATCATGGCTAGCGCAGACAATGATATTAACATGAATGGCGTATTAGATGTTTGCGAAAGCTGCCTCACCGAAGTTGACTGTATCAACAGCAATCCGTGTATGAGAATGGAATGCCTCGATAATTTTTGCGTATCAACGGCTTTGGACAATGTGGCATGTGACGACAACAACATGTGCAGCGAGAATGACATGTGCAATGCCGGAGAATGCGCAGGCGAGCTTATTCTCTCATCGTCCTGTGGCCCATTGTTTACAACTGTATTAAGCAGCTTGAACGGGCAATTCCTCCCCGGCGGATCACAAAATTTCATTACCGCTGCTCGCGGTGATGAATTGATCATCGAATTTTTCGGGCAAAGATGGTCGCCACGAAGTATCGTAGCTTACAATTTATTGGTAGACCCTATTGGCTACACGAGCGGCACCACAGGCCGTATCGGGCCTGACCTCGCCGGTGACGTGGTATTAGGCGCTTTTATTAATGAGAACCGAGCAGACTACATTTTTTCCGGCTTTGCTCATATATCTGTATTGTTTAATGACACTATCAATTTTCTAGAATATATCGGCCTGCTGATCGTAGAAAACGATTGTACTTTTGACGATAACGCCCCCTCCTATCTTGGCTCTCTAACCGTTAGAGTTTCGGATACGGCTAGCGGCACCTTTCGAATATGCCCTCAGGAAACATCCAACTCGCTACCGATTACCTTTCTGCTTGAATGCGAATCACTTTTTACCATCGCACCATCAGAGATACAATGCGTCACGGTGGACATCCCCTTGGGTAATTGCGATCGCACACCGGACTGCAACAGCAATGGCACTTGGGACGTATGCGATATTGCGATGGGCACTAGCCTGGATTGCAACCGGAATGATGTACCTGATGAATGCGACCTGACTTCAGATTCAAGTTTTGATTGCAATAATAATGATATTCCAGATGAGTGTGACATTGCGTCGGACATAGAAACAGACTGCGACGCTAATATTATTCCAGATTCGTGCGAGCCAGATTGCAACGGCAACGGAATGACTGATGCGTGCGACATATTAGATGGACTGGCCTTCGATTGTAATGGCAATGGCACGCTGGATGTTTGCGACATCGCTAACGAATCCAGCCGGGATTGTTTTGATCGCGGCAATGGCATCCCCGATGAATGCGAGGCTGACTGCAATGAAAACGGTGAAGCAGATACTTGTGATCTTGCTTTGGGAGCTAGTATCGATCGAGACGCGAACACAATCCCTGACGAATGCCAGTCTTCCTTGCTCGTCCCTGCGGATTTCCCAACTATTGCAGAGGCTATTAACGCGGCAGTATCAGGCGACGTGATCGTACTTGCACCAGGCACTTATGGAGGGAATGGCAATCTTTTCCTTGATTTCGGCGGAAAGATTTTAACCGTCCAATGCGAAGGACGTCGAGAAGACTGCATCATAGATTGCGATGGCGAAAGATTCGCTTTTGCACTCCGTGATGATGAGACCACATTGTCTCGAATTGAACGTTTAACGATGCGCAACTGCGGTGCGGCGGTTTCCATGGAACGCGGCGCGAGCGTTACCATTTCAGATTGCGTTATAGAAAACAGTTTTGGCGCAGCTATTTTTGGCTCACGCTCCAAGGCTATCGTTGAAGATTGTCTTATCACTGGTTCTACTGGATTTGCTGCGATTAATTTTGTCACATCAGAGCCAACTATTCTTCGCACACAAATTGTTGCCAACCAAGGCCGAGCGTTTTTCAGTGATGTATGCACAGTAGAATTGCATAGCTGCACGATGGCTGACAATGGACAACTGAACGGCGGAGGCATTTTTGCACGTCGTAGCCAATATACGATCGACCATTGCACCGTCGCCAACAATTTTGGAAATGGCGCTCCTGCCTTGTTCGCATCAGATTCGCAAGTATCAATTACTAACAGTGTTATCTGGAATAATATCGAAACCAGCCAGCCAGGAGAGGTTTCAGAATCTGACGCGGTGTGCATGAATTTATTATGCCCTAACGAGCCGACGATTGTTGTCATCAATAAGACGCAACTCACGATTAGTGACACGCTAATAGACGGCGGTGTCTCAAGTATCGTAAGCGACGACTCCAGTATCTTGAGTTTTGAACAAGGGCTGATCGATGCGTCGCCACGATTCGTCAAAGCCTCTCGAAGAGATGATGTCTTTGCCGAATTGGAATTTAACGACTACCACCTGTCTGCAAACTCGCCATGCATCAATACAGGCCAGCGACTATTCCTGGCTGAGTATCCTGATGTCGATCTTGAAACGCGCGTCTTATTTTCTCGGACTGACCTGGGCAGCGACGAGGCGACTTCGTTTGCGGATTGCAACGGAAACGGGAATCCCGATGGACAAGATATTGTTACAGGCCGAAGTGCCGATTGCAATACGAATGGCTGGCCTGACTCTTGCGATGTGCTACTGGGCCGAAGTCTGGACGATGATGGCAATGGTACGCCGGACGAATGCGAAATGGGGCTTACCGTATTAGCGGGGTCGCGACATTTGGAATTGAATATGGACAATTCAAATGTGCTTGTCGCACTGCGCATCAATACAGCAGAGCTTGAAGCGCTAGGTTGCGACAATACGTTTGTCGGCGCGAGTAATGAAATGCAAGATTTACCCTTTTACAAAACACCTCAGGCCTGGGCTTCTGTTATTGTCAACGGGCCAACCGTTCAATCTAACACTAACTATACGATCGAATTGTGGACGCTGATTGACGAATTACCCAAAACTATTCTTACGCAACAGGTCCGCACAGGCCCAATGGGCGATGTGAATAGTGATGGCTTGGTCAATGTGCGTGATCTTTTTGACATTCAGAAAATAAAGGCTACTTCGTGGGATGAAAAAACGCTCGCGCGGTTCGATCTCGCGCCATGCCTGGCAGACGGAATCATCGACAATGACGATATCACGGTCGTACGTCTTGGGTTTATGTCAGAAATTGACGCCGCCCTGCCACCATGCGTGGCCGATTGTCCGTAGATTTTTTTGCACCTTCCTGAGTGCGAATCGATACATTTTGGTCTTTTTAACGCGGTATTTCTGACTACAAGGGCTTCCGCATTCAATCCATTAAACTTCAGGCTTGCCCGGCGAATAGTCGATGGCTAAAATGTATGCGGGTGAATCAACATGGGCTGCCACTCAAGGAGAAGCTGCGATGAGGCATAAACTTATTTCATTGGGATCGACAGTCGGTGTATTGTCATGCTGCCTATTGGGATGTCAGGCGAATAACCAATCAGAAATACGCCTAGCAAGACATGTTCCTGAAATGCAAACAACAACGACAGTGGCATTGGCGAGCTTCCGCACAAGCCCTTCTCTGATCCAGCAGCCTCAGACAAGTACGACGAAGGCGAATATGCAAAACGCTAATCAGGCCAACGTCGCTAAGCCAGTTCAGAAAATTACACTTCAGGCAAATAATAAAGACGCCGAAGAAGAAACTGCTGCCACAACGGCAACTAAGACGCTATACACTGCGCCATCCAGTGCGTCGGCGTTGGCCATCGCTTCTGCGGCATTAGGCTCAACGCAGGATATAGCTAATGGCGGGCAAGAGGCGTCAGAGAATATCAATATTTCAGCGAGTTTTCGGCAGGCGCTTCAGCCATCGGTTTCTATTGGAGATGGGGGTAGTATCGGTAAGCGTGGTCTTCAACGTGGCTCGCCGCTTACGGGTTCTAATAATCTGAACATCTTTACGCCTCGTTCAAATGGTATTACCAATCGCTGCCAGGAACTTATCACGGCTGGATTTTTTGCGGACGTCACCGGATGTCGCAATCATTTCAGGCGGTAACGCAGTGTTATAATTTGCATCCTTGCTATGGCGCGAGTATTTCGTCGAAGTATAACTGCGGGTCTTGAATAACGGTGGTGAACACTTCGTCGCCTCGGCCTACATCCAACGCTATTTGACTTCGCTGAAATTGCAATTGACGCTGAATCGCAAAGCTCGGAGACGACGACATGATACCGTCCAACGCGGTATGATTCAGGCCTAGCAGATGGCCAATTTCGTGCGCGCCGCTTAGGGCGAGGGCGTTGATGATGTTGTTCGTAGAATTGATAATTAACCCGGCATTGCATGTGCCCGTGCCTCGAAAACTGCCGACGTAAACTATGGCGTTGTCAGCTAACTCTTGGTTGCCAGCATCCACGCGAACCGTATCGGAAAGCACCTCTCCGAACACGACAATGTCTGAACAGCCAACGACTTCCAGCGCGTCCAATTCGTCACCGTCTGCGAGCATACGTTGGCCACTGATGGTCAAAGTTGAAAACGGCGTTTGTGGCGTATCGTCTGGGCCAAACAACGTGACACCCGTCCCGTCATAAATTTGCTGAATACGGGAGAGTAGCTCGTCGCGAACCGTTGACTGAATCGATGAGAGAAATTCCATTGATTCTGTATCGCCTGCTTCTCCTTCAGCGTCTGGATCAAACAATCCATCGACTAGAAAATCCGTATCAAAAACGATTTGTATACGCTGGCTTGGCAGTGCTGGCACGGCGATTGAATTCGTAGCGGCTTCGATGGTAGCTGTAGCTTGACTACCAATTAGTGCGTCAACGAACAGAAATAATTCGCCATCTTCGCGCACGACATGCGTAAACATTTCGTTGACAGGCCCGCCGCTAATAATGACACCCGCACTTGCTTGTAATGCGTCTGGCTTAAGAAGATATACCGCGCGTACTTCATCAGAAGTAACTTCGATACTCAACAATTCGCCCGCGCTACGCATGCCTAATCGTGAGATTTCAGCGGCTAAGCTTTGCGAGGTTCCATCTGTATTAAGCTGTGGGCCATCAGCAAACGGATCAAATGTATCTCCAGATGACACATTGCAGGATGAGACGCCGCAAAGCAGCGCGGTGCAAACTGAACTTAAAAGAATCAACTGCTTCACGGACTCACCTCAGCTATGAAAGTAATGTTGTCGATCGGCGATTCTACCGTTACCGCTACTGGGCGAAACAGCAAATCGTCTGCAAATACTTCTACCCAATACGCGCCGGGGGGACGATCGAAAGAAAAATTACCGGCCGCGTCGGTCGTGACAATGGCGATTGGCGCGTCGTAACAACAAGCTGTGGCATCCTCCACATCGGTCGGGCCACCTGAGTTTATGTTACAACAAGCTGGATCATTATCGCCTCGACGCACGCGCGTCCGCAATAGTACGCCGACCCCTTCAAGACCAGTTCCGTCGGCCATCACCACGCGACCTGACAGGCTGGCGTTTTCTAAAAGATCCGGCAAAGGATTAAGCGGCTCTAGCGTGTTACCTGTAAATGTGCCATCCTGTTCGCCATCTAATTCCTGGGCAAACTTGAGTATACCCTCACCTTCTTCGGAATCTCGAAGGACGATGGTATATGAAGAAGCCACGACAACTTCACAGGCCAGGATGTCCAGCAGCTCAGCGGAGGCGACAGGCGTAGGGGCAACTTCTTCCATATCATCCAGGCCAATGGGCAGGTCTTCGTTGAGACGCTTATATAAGTGTACACGAATGTCAAAACGATTTGGGCACCCGCCCGTTTCTGGGAAAATGTTGATAAATCTTTCACGCAACAAAGCGCCCGGAGCAATCAACTTAGATTGAAAATCAAATGCGCTGCCCTCTGATGCGGTATCAGGTCTTAAACCCATCGTGACGTACCAACGCGATGACGTGTTGACGATCAAAAACTCTGTCTCAACTGGCAACACGATTGAAGGCGTAGTGCCACATGATAGGCACAGTGGTAGCATCATCATGAAAATCCCACAGGCTCGCCTCACGGTGTTACTCCCTCTTCTCGAACCATACGAAACGTGCTTTCTGTACCGGACTTGTTGGCTGGAATGAAATTACGCTGCGCCGACCGACAGGCCTTAGCGGGTGAATAATTAGCGCCTCCTCGCTGCACAAATCCATTCGGTGACTCGCCAATCAACGGCGGATCACTATATTTTTCACGGTAGGAAGTTGAACAGATTTCCCACAAATTACCGTGCATATCGAATAAGCCATAGCTATTGGGCATGTGTAATGACGATTGCAAAGTAACGCCTTCCTGGCCGCCGTGAGTCGCGAAAAATTCGAGATAACGAGAATCCCGGCCATAACTATACGCCCCACCATTCCCGCTGCGGCAGGCGTATTCCCACTCCGCTTCTGTGGGCAGACGATAGGTTACTCGACTTCCCGAAGCGCTGGACTTTTTGGTTAGCCATTCGCAGTATCTATAGGCGATGACCGGCGACATGGCCCCCATGGCTCTGTCCGCCGATGCGATGTCGTTATGTGCGGAAGTTTGTTTATGAAGCGAATCTAACAAATTTTTCTCAATGGCTGGTGGGAATTTTTCCCGCGAATCGTCATTAGCGAATTTTTGAAATTGAGCGATTGACGTTTCGGTCGTGGCTAACCAAATACTCCGAATTTCTTCGCCTTGATCCGCACGATCTTCATCTTTCCATCGGCCTAATTCATTTTTATCTGAGCCAGGACTGAAGGACGTCGCAGCAGGTAATTTGACAAAATTCACGTCGGCTAATTCATCGCGCATAAATTGGTCGCTATTTTGCGGATCAAGTTTTCGCCCCAAGCGTTTTGAAGCCCACATCGCGGCGTTAATCACGCCAGGGGTAGAATTTTTCTTCACGGCGCCTGCACAAATTTTCGTCCATTTATCGCCACGGCCAAGTTGGCCAATTAAACACAAAGCTACATATTGCTGCTTTGGTGAACCGCTTATAGCCATGCCTCCCACGTCGAGGGCGTCTAATAATTTTTGTGGTTCAGGCCAACGTGCGGTACACAATTCCAGCCATTCACCGTTTTTCCATAATGCACCATCAGATTTTATGGAAGACCAGAATGCGTCAGGATTAATCCACGGCGACCCTAAAGAACCAAGGGCACGCTCCATGTGAGCGTTAGAAACCACATATCGCTGGGTCAAACCTGGGAAGTATCGCTGCACGCCGCTACCCGCGCTATCCATGCGGGATAATCCTTCTGCGGGGTTGGTAGCTATCGTTGCTAAAATTTGCCCGGCTTGGTTACGATCTAACTCGCGCTGTTTCATAAATGACTGGGCTAAGCCGACTGTTGCGAGCATCGCGGCGAACGTCAGCACAACGAGAAAAGGGTTTCGTTGTAGAAATTTCTTGGCCCGATACGAACCATTGTGTCGCAAGGGTGAAACCGGGCGTTTCGCCCGCCATGCCTGAAGATCATCCAACACAGCGTTCACGTTATCGTAGCGATCACCAGGATCAGCAGAAACACATTTCGTGATGATAGCTGAGATTTCATAATCAAGGGGCTTGCTTCCAGCCTGAAATGATGAGGGTAAAGTTTGCGTTCTTACTATATCTCGATACACATCCAGCCTTGCACCTAAATCAGCAGCGTCTGCCACTCTGCGCCGGTTTTCATCGGTGGCGTGAGGCGGTCGACCGGTGAGAATTGCTAAAGCTGACGCACCTAATGCGTAAATATCCCATCGCACATCCGGCTGCACGATGCGTCCTGGCTCAAGAGGAATAGCTTGTTCCGGAGCCATGAAAAATAGTGTGCCCAGTGAAGCGGCGGACTCGGTGAACACACGCGATTGCCCGAAATCCGCCAGTCGAATAGTTCCTCGTTCATCCATTAGCACATTGGCTGGCTTGAGGTCGCAATGAATCAGGCCCTTGCCATGTACATATTGAAGTGCAGAACATATTTGCTCCATCCAAGACATCGCTTTGTGGACGGGGACGCCTTGCTCATTGACAATGGCATCATCTAATGACCCGCCGTTCATCATGTCCATGACGTAAAAAGGTGGGTCTGCGGATAAGTTGGCGTCTAGCAAAGTGATGACATTGGCGTGGTTATCAAGCTTGGCTAATCTTTCTACTTCACGTTGGAGGAATATCCAGTCCGACCCGCTTCGCCGCGTAAAGACCTTAACTGCGACTTCTTTACTCGTGCTTTCCTGCCAGCCGCGCCAGACTTTTCCATAGCCTCCTTCGCCCTCTTCAGTCGTTAATATATAACCGCGCAGAATTGGGGCGATGCTATTTTGCTTGGCGTCTAAAGGAATAGACCGCTTGCCAGAAGCTTTGACTGCTTCCTCCGGCTGAACCTCGGTAGCGAAGTCGCGGGAGTCGTCTATCAATTGTGAATCGTCGTGTTCGCCATCACTCATCATTTTACCTCGCTAACGGACTGAGTACGCGACTAGCTGCCATCTCTTAATTTTTTTGACGCACTCTATCATATCTATACCAGTCGCTAAATGTCCACTTAAAATTTTGACGTCTATATTTATCAACTCAAAGAAAATATCCGCCCTGACGCCTGTAATCAGCGATTCGATGATTCGTGGGCTACCTACGGTCTCGTCGTTTCAACATTGTAGTAGCGTCACAAATCTCCGTCGAACAGCACATATCGGTGATGCGACTGCGCTAACCCATTAAATTCTTGGTCAACAAACTGGAATTCTGGTGAATCCCACACGTCTTCATAATGATACAACATCATTTTTTTACGCAGGGATTGATCCAGCTCTCGCAGCTCATCAATACGGGCATGGACTGTAATTGGCGAATTTACCAACTGGCAATCATGGAATATGACATCAGCCTGCTCCATCAATGATCCAAGGCCTTCCATGTCAATGCGTGTGTCACCGGAATACATGACGGATCGGCGGGTATTTTTATCAATAATCATCAAACCGCAACTGGGCCAATCGTACTTCGACTGCACACGGATATGGTCCGTGGGGAAGACGCGAAACTCATAACGATCTCCCATAGTAAAAGCAATGCTGCTACCATCTACCGTCACAGGGCTGAGCTGAAAATAATCTTCAAGTGTTGCCCTGCGTCCGACTTGTGCGCCCAAGCCACCTTCGAGCGAATGCGACCATAAATCTGCCAATATTTCCGGTGTGCTAATCAACTCCGGGCGATGCGCCTCGCCTGTTATTGGGTCGGCAAACTTGTAATGGTTTAATAAAGATAATTCCTCTAGCCCGCCTATATGGTCAGCATGTAAATGGGTGATGAACACGCGATTTATAGCGCGGTAGTTTATTTGCCCGTCGGCCCCCAAGTAAGCATGAGTCGATAGATTCTTCAGGGTATCGAATGACCTTGGGCCTGTAGTACCAAAATCGATGAGCAGCGTTTCCTTCGGCGCATCCCCAATACCCGGGGACTGCGACCATAATTCGATGAGTGCGTTAGACTGAAAATTTCGCTTGGCAAAGGCGGAACCAACGCCAAGAAAAGTAAGTGTCAACATATAGACACTCCTGAATAACTAGAAAGACATTCCATGCTAATATGCGTCTGCCACATCACGAGGCCTCATTCGTAGAAGTACTGGCCAACGACGAACGCTCTCGGTCGTCCGAGTCAACCATAACTCGATCTCGAAACGCGCGAAAACTGCCGGCTAACTGTTGAAAATCTTTCCGAGCAAACATGACAACGTCTACCGCACCAATACAACGAACCGTAGCTGTCCGCTTTGTATCCTTTAACAGGGCGATTTCTCCGAAGGAATCACCAGCGCACAGGGTGGCTAATAATTGCGTAGCACCTTCTGAATCCTCTAGCAAAACTTCTACGCTTCCGGATTCGATGATATAAAATTTATCCCCAATTTCACCCTGCCTGATAATCGTCTCGCCCTCGCGGAAGTGGGCACGCTGCAACTGCTTTGTGCGGTCCACCTTAATCATAGCTATGTCTTTGGGGAAAAATATGTCGAGCGTCCAATCAATACCGACGCGTATTTTGCAGCGAAGACCGGGAAGCTTCATCAAATAAACGGAACGCCAGAGAATCCAAGCTAAAATGCCACTAAGATTTATACCGAAAACATGGGCTACGCCGCAACGATGCCCGACGACAGCTAACTGACCTAACCCGCCGAACGAAAACGGCTTCACAGGCTGGTTTCTAATCGTGGCCAAAACATTGCCAGCACAAACTTTTCCCTGACGCATGGCATATTGCGCGGTTGGGGCACAATATCCGCCACTGGAAACGTCGGGTACTAACGCATTATCCCCCAACGCCCATACGTTGGCATGATCTTTAACACGCAAACAATCGTCAACAAGTATACGCCCGCGTTCTTGTGGCAATGAAGACTTTGCGATTAGAGGATGAGGCGCGTTTCCTATTGAACATATCACGGTATCAGTTTGAATCATGTCTCCGTTAGACAATACAACGCCAGCGGGAGTAGCCTCTTTGACGCGAGCGCCCAGAATAATCTCCACGCCTCGGTCACGCATTTTTCGTTCGGCAAAACGGGCTAACTTTTCGCCCAGTTCATTCAAAATACGATCGCGTGAATGAACGAGAATCACACGCGCGCCGCAAGCCCTAGCTCGCGGGTAGTACTTCGTCACAGACTTAACCATGTCATTGATTTCAGCGATAGTTTCCACACCACTAAAGCCGCCGCCGACCGCGACGAAGGTCAAAGCGCTGCGACGGACCTGCTCGTCATCCTCTAAGTCAGCTTGCTCAAGCTTACTTAGAACATGGTTACGCAAATGAAACGCATCGCCCAAAGTCTTTATGGGAAGCGAATGCTCGCTCATGCCGGGCATACGCGATAAATCCATCGCCAAGCCCAGGCCCAGGATAAGATGGTCGTATGGAAGGCAAAAAAGACGTCGCGCATCCTGCCCCTCCAGGCACACTGTTTCATTTTCCAAATCTATACTAAGGACAGTAGCACAGTGAACATGAACATGCGGACATAACATCCGCACGGGGTTAATAATGTGACTAGGTTCCAAACCGCAGGCAACGACAGCTGGCAACAATGGCTGAAACACGAAGTAATTTTCGGTGCTAACCAAATGCACTTCTACTGATGGGTCATGCCTGGTCTGCTTTCCTAGCGCCCGCGCTGCGGCTATACCCGCAAAACCGCCGCCAAGAATGACAATACGAGTTGGTTTATTTTCAGCCATAAGCAAGTTACACAGACCTAAACATTCGAATACAAATTACAAACTGCGAGCATTACTTTTTAGGTAACGTCGCACCAAAATCCGCTAACAAAGATGACATTTTCCTGGCATCGTAATACTCTGGCAAAGGGACATCGTTATCGTCGCTGACCAACTTATTCATAGCCAGTATGCTCGCCGTCGCAGCTTGGCCTGACTTATCAGCATTTCGCGTTTTAGGGAACGCGGCAAAATATAATGCGTTCACGGCAAAGACGGCTTGATTAGCCGCATTAAATCCTCTTGCCGAAATATATTCCCGATCCTTGGAAATCGCATGCAAAATAGCCAGCGTCTGCGTTCTATCAAATTTATTTACCGCAACCTTTGCCACCAATTTCTCAGCGGTCTTACGCAATACGTCCGCAGATTGAGCGACGGCTGCGCGGTCCATACTCGATAATGAAAGTGATTGTAGTAATCGCGCGGCACTCTTCTGCGCAGCTTCAAAATCATTGGGCAGATAGAGACGCACCAACGATCGGCACATCGACCAATTCACCTCGTCCCAAGTAGGCTCCCCCCGCTGCCCAATAAAACCACGTTGCTGCCGCCAATTTAATTGTTTGGTTTTCATATCCAGATTGTGATGGCAGGCGTAGCAATCTAAAAATGCAAAGTCGATTTTATCACTCCCAGCTGACCATTCAATCATTCTATAAAGTGATTCCCGCAGCGCCACGGCTTGGCCCGTCGCCCAACTACGCACATGAATCCATTCGCCTTCATCTTCAGATAGGAATGAATTTTTTTCTGGCCAATGCTTTGGTACACCGCCTGAATAATAATCCAACTCAAACATCAACGGTGGATGACCGGCAGCCATCATGTCGTGCGTTACGCGATGGTCTTCTGTACCGACGTGACACGCCATGCACCGCTCCGCACGTCGAGATAAGTCTCTCAGATCATAAAACCCCATTTCAGTTCGCTGCTCAGTTGCAAATTCGCTGAAAAACTTCTTGCGATCCTGATGAATATCAGCCCAGCCGTTTCGATCAGTACCTCGACCATAACCATGACAAGACTCGCAGCTTACACCATCAGCCGATACAAACCGTGTATCCCTTCGCTCTTTCTCCGGGAAAAGTGCGTGGCAGGAGAGACACTCCTTACGACTTACCGCCGTCGCTTCAGGCCCATATAAAAGCTTAGCCATCACGTCTGAGCGTGGGTCTTCCATCAGTCGTTTGTAGGCTATGAAATGCGGGCCTTTTTCTTGTTGATACCAAATATCCCATTCATTCGCGGCATACTGCTCTCCCGGATTTGGCTTGCCACCGGAATGGCACTTCGTCGCGCAGTTAACATGGCCTCGGGATATAAAATTCACCAGCTTGGAATCAAATTGACGGCGGTACGTTGACGGCGTTTGCTGTAACTGCCCTGATTGTGCGTTAACGGTAGCAGAACTTGCAGCACTATAGACAGTGATCGCAGCTAACAGGGCTAACCTGCCCGCCCGACGATAAGAATGATAATCAATCTGGTTTTGACTCATACTACTTACACCCACCGATAGACTGCGTGATTTTTGTCGTAATAAATACCACAATCATCACGCGCTAACCCTTACTCGACAACTCGACTACGCCACGCCAATCGCGCGGCGCACTGCCCTGGTACACATGCGCAAGACCAAACACCCACTTCGACGCGGGGTCAGCCTGAACGACCGGCAGTAGCACGTCAAACGCCTCCTGCCAATTACCCTTTTCAAAAGCTTCTAAACCCTGAGCATGAATAGCTAGCCTGTCTTCTAGCGCTTTTCTCGATTCATCATCTTCCGGAACGCGATGTATTGTATGTACAGACATTTCGGTATCCATGCCAACGGGCAACACGCGGGCTACGCGCCGGGTAATTATACTATCCTTGGACAAGCGTTTTACCACTTCGTCTGTCACCAAAATAGGGACGCCCACCATCTTGGTCGTCCCCTCCACCCTAGCCGTCTGGTTTGCAATAGCACCCACAATATCAAACGCATACACCTGTTCCGAGCCTAGCGAACCAGCGACGACATCTCCCACGCCGATACCAATACCACACTTCCACCCCTCACTAACCTCGCCAATTTTATCCGTCATATCCAGGGCAGCTATACATGCACGCTGAACATGGTTTTCCAACGGGAAGGGAACATTCCAGACGGCTAAAATACCGTCGCCCATATATCGCAACACCACACCCTCTTCATCAAAAACGCATTGCGTCATAGCTGTCATCACGCGACGCAATGCGCCCTGGTGCTTGAGAATATCGTTCAAGTTTTCCTCAGCCATCCTGGAGAATCCGCGAATGTCAAAAAACATGACTGTCGCTTCCGCAATTTTTGGGGCTAAGGCGTCTTCGGCATCGTCGCCGAGAATTTGCTCTGCAATCTTCTTTGGGAAAAAACGCTCTAACCGCGTCTCCCAGGTTTCCATTTTTTGTAGTGACATCGCACGAGAGAGAGAGTCAGCTACCAAGCCCACCAAACGCCCTGTGTTTCTCAAGAATTCTTTCACGTCAGACAATTCGTCCTGAACATGGCTACCATCATGCGTGCCAGCTAAATAAAACAGCACAGAATCCTCACCGGGAACCGTCATCGCACAGCTAATCGCCCAGTCGATGGCATCGTGCTTGGTCGCCTCCACTCCGGGTTTAAGTTCCTGCTTCCACGAATACACAATCGGCTTTAGAGGCTCTTCTACGGCCGCGGTCACCAATGAATCACTCATTGGCCTATCTTGCTCAATGTCCAACTCAGCATCCTCAGCTAAGAGGTCTCGACCATCGTCGGAAATGGTCAACACGCGCACCCAACTGGCATTGGCAGCCATGCGTAACACACCGCATGCATAAACATAAAACTCCATACGGCTTTTTGATCTCAAAACTTCTGGAAGCTCCATGAGGTCAAGCAAACGCAATCGATCTTTCGCGCTCCCCCGGTCACTGACCTCCTCTTTCGTCATATGAAAAGAGTCAGCCGGAGCGCCTTTGGTCGCGGAATCTTTCAGCGACTTCTGACTCGTAGCCATGAAATGGAATTCTGTGGAACCGATGACGAAGAATTGACCGGGGGATAAGTCGATCTGGTCCACGGCTTCGCCGTTATAAAATATAGGATTCCGCGCTGATTCAATTCGCTCCACCCGCAACGCATCAGCCGAGGCTATGATGATGGCGTGCTCGCGGGACATGTAATGCTCTTCGGTGATTCTATAGTCCGCAGTGGAACTTCGGCCCAGCACTTTGCGCGAATCTACCGCAATTTCAAACACCGAAACGGTGCGGTCTTGAGACTTGGCTACTATGGCCATCGGCATAATCAATACCTAATTCTACAACGAACAAGTCGAAAATACTTAAACTATTTCTGGCCGCTCAACAGCGATTCCAACTTCAAACCAGGCTTCGCAGGGCCAGTCGGCGGCATATGGTATGTGTGACAAAGCACGCAACCATAAGACACGCCACCCAAATCAGGCTTAGTTTCTCTTTCACTATGACACCTGCGACAAGTTTCAACCGCTGGCATCATCACCTCCGCAGAACTTGTATTATCCGTAGCCTGCGGATGACATTCCAAACAGTCCAACACGCGATGCTTCTCATGATTAAACGAAGCGTGCATTAGCCAACGCGCGGGAATTTCACTTTTTGCCACCACGGGTAACGCCTTTGCCTCGTCAGCGTCTGTCGCAGGCTCAATCGTGTGACACAACAGACACCGCTTGGCATCTCGATACAATTCCTGCTCTACAAGATTACGTTTGGTCCGCACCCAATCAAGAACAAGCTGGTTCGTAACTTCTTTATTTTCCGGCGCAACCGCAGTAGGCCGACGCGAGCGAGGCTTGTTTTCATCGACCATTAACTCATCAAGATTCGCCTCAATATAACTTGTCAGTAAACCATTAAGTACCGTGCGCACAGACTCCGGCTGAGCGTGTGGCAATGTTACACTTTGACCTAGCATAAGCGACAAAGTGCTGGACTCCATATCATGACAACCGGCACAATGCTTGCTAAACCGTATCTCGTTCATGTACGCAGCTTGTAATTGAGGTTCTTGAGGCACGGCACGCATATCACTGGATTCATGCAGCGCCGAACGACCATAAGGCCAATCATAGCCGCCAAGCCCTGCACGATGACAATCGTCGCACGACATCTGCTCGCGCGGAGGAATCAACCCCCGCAGCTTCTTAGCTAGGTGGACTTTGTGGTTCAATTTAATCGCCCCCACATCGGGCAACTTGTCAGCTATCACATCAAACTCAGGATGATCGGTGGCAAAACTTGTTATCGCATTGGCATAACGCCCATTCGAAACATATGTAGCCAAGTCTGCATGACAGCGCACACACTGAGCATCGCTCATCTCAACTAGACGCCCAGGCCCTTCATGCTCTATATGGCAAGACGCGCAGGCTATGGTCTCTGTAGATTTGTACGCCGCGATTGAGTCGTGACCTTCATGCCACGCCGATATCCCATGCCCTATAGAATTGGCATGACAAGACAAACAGGCGTCGTTCATTTCCTGATTTCGAAGATTATTATTTAATATACCGGTCACACCCTGCCAAGGTTTTACATGACACGCGGCGCACTGGTTTGACAACACGGAATGCCCTAACGACATTGGCCCACTGGTATGCAACGACTGATCTTCTCGCACCGCAGCTAGACCTACCCAAACAGCAGCTAACATGGCTGCGAGATAAGAGAGATATCGCTTCCACGCACGAAAAGCCGACAGGCGATGCGGATACCTTAGCTCAAAAAGATCCCAAATTTTTCTGCTTGTTCGTTTCATCTAATAATACAACGCGACAACCGCATGAACCGTCATCAAAACCAATAGCGCCATCGACAAGGGTACATGCACCACCAACCAAACGTGCAACAAACGATGTCGCCGGGCCTGGTGAACTGTTTCACGAACTTCACGACACATCTGAGCTAATTCCTGCACCACACCATGCAACGCAGGATCAACACTTAATCGTAGATTTTCAAACATAAACTCAGCACGAAGCGCTTCGCGTAACGGCTGTTTTCCAGAGTCCGGTTTTCGCAAATAGGACCGAATCTCATCCAGATAAAAACGCCTCAACTCGTCCTGTCCCGGCAATGGCTGCTCCGCTGATTTTTCAATTTTCTCAATTTTCTTGCCCGTAAAACGAACAGCGTCTTCCCGCTCCACTTCCGCTTCAGGCATAGCCCCACAATGACCGGCTACCAACGCAAAAGCCTCGACGCGTGTAATTTCCCATAGCCTACCAATTTGGTCGTATGTAAATTCATTAGGAAACTCAGCCGACATGGACTTGGGCATCAAATGTTGAAATACCGCGCCGATAATTCCGCTAACCACAATGACTATCAGCAAAACCATAATCACCGAGGTCAACATGCCACCGAACGCAAACGCGCCATGCAACAAAACCAATGGTAGCGACAATAGGCCTAGCCAAAGATGCCCCTTCATCCACCAGGACATCGAACCGATGCGCAGTAGCAACACCTTACGACGCGCGCCGAGCGATCCAGCAAACAAGATGAACAGAAATGACAACACACCCAAGACTAAACCAACCCAGGTATCACCGGCTGGGGGCTGATGCGAGGTCATGGCAAAATAGACATACGCAGCCCCAGCACCCACGGCTAGTAGCAGCGTCATCACAAACCAACTACGATGTGATTGATCTATTCTCATAAACTTACGTCGTATCCGTCTTGGTTAAGAACCAAAAAAAGTAGCACCGTCTACCCTCAGCGCAGCGTCATGCGGACAGGCATAAACACAACCGGGTATGCCGTCCGAAATTGAATTACACTGATCACACGTCACCGCGATTGGATTATTGGTTATTTTAATCGGCGCGTCAGGTTGATCTCCTTCTCGCACCGACATCGTAATGGCATCATACGGGCACTGATCGGCACAGGCCGTGCAACCGATGCACCAGTCCTCTATTTTAATTTCCCCCGTCGCACCTTTATGGATAGAACCCACCGGACATCCAATTAGGCACACTGGGTCTCGACATAAGCGACAGGAAGCTGGCACTAAATAATTACCAAACCTCAGACCCTCTCTAAACAGCCGGGAATGACCATCCTCATGCGTAGACACGCAAGCAGTAACACACTCATCGCATCGCGTGCATCGGTTCAAATCAATCAGCATCAATTTTTGCCCATGCGCGATCCCTTGCTCATCATACGCACCCGACATAGGCAGCGAAGCTGTGCGGGCTACATCATCGCCTTTCGTGCGAGATTCAATCAATGCATGAATGCGCTCTCGAACAACAGTCTCTTTTTCTAACAGCCAACGAAAAGTAGCATCGTCCAACTTGATAAGCTCAATCCGCACTGGCTGCTTAGGCTTACGATCGCCCCCGCGCAATATATGCTCACCGGCCATACAAGTGGCATTTCGCAGCCCGGACTCAACAAGAGCGATTTCGCCCAAGACATCACCACGCGACAAGTAAGCTTCAATACGCTCACCGCCGGGCGATTTCTTCACGACTTTAATCTGCCCCAGGCTAATAAAATACATACCATCAGCCGCGTCACCCTCTTGAAACAAAATTTCACCAGGCGCAAGCTGGACAAGTTCAGCCTTGGCTATCAACGTCTCTAGCGTTTGGGCATCAATGCCTTCTAAGATGGGAAACTGAGCCAAATGGGATTGAAGCGCGCGTTGATTATAAATAGCCTCCACGCGCTTTTGATGAAACAAAGCGTTCTTCTTATTGTCCTGAACCATGCGCAGGATGTTAAGCAGCATCTCCACCACGACAACATGGTCCGCCGCCTTAACCGTGGCTGACCTGGGCCTGCCAGTTAAACAGGCCATCTCGCCGAACAACTCGCCAGCGTACATATCAGCGACGTGCTTAACCTTGCCGCGCGAAGATTTTCCCGTTGTATTATTTTGAGATTTTCCCGAACCGCCAATTTTCCGAGCAAGCAAACCAAACAAACCATTTCGACTATGTGAAACTTCGGGCGACACCTGCTCATTGACAAATACGGACGCCTTCACGGGCAAGTCGGGCGAATCTTTGACATCATCATCAGTTGAAGAATCAACCGCTTCTTCAGACGTCTCTTGGCCAACATTTCCCAAATTGGCCAGGTCATCGTCGGTAAGAATATAAAATGCGCTATACCCTTCGCCGCCTTGCTGGCAGATGACCTCTTCACGATCGAATTTTCTTAGAACCACGGCTCCGGGTTGCAAACCAAATTGCTTGGCGGATAGACCTTGGAATATGGAAAGTGACAACACCTCGTCAGGCGACAAGGCCTTGTCGTTCGGGCCGACTTTCAAACGTCCTTTTTGCAACTCGGCCATAAGCTTGTGGCATCCGACTATAGATAGTGACCTCAAATGAAATTAAGGATCACCATCCACAGAAATCTTGTTCGCTTAGTTGTCGAACAGTAGGGAAGCACATCCTCTCCCCCAAATCTTCGGCCCGACACACAAGTATTATCGGATTGTACCCAATGCCAGCTTAACGTCTACGACTAGAATTAGCGTAAAAACGGCAGATATGTAGAGTAATTATCGCTGAAAACACTGGGCGATTATGGCCCAGCCTGAAAAGATAATTTCACAGCCTAGAATGTTGCGGTTGGCTACCTGCGAAACTGAAATCACCTCAACGCATTGAGTTCGTAAGCGCCCATATCCACAATGGGGCCTGCCCCCAGACCAAAGTTGTCAAACGTGCGAGATAGATTATCCAGGTCAAGCGGCAAAGACTCCGTGACGTCACCATCCATGTCCAGATCAAACATGTCAACAGGCAATAGACTATTATCGCCCACGTCCAAACATGGCGAGTTGATCTGAAGCCTAACATCGGCGCTAGCCAGGTTCACTGAAGGGTCCAGGACAAAAAAGGGATCAAGGCCAATGTTCCCCAGACCTGAAAATGTGGAACCGTCCAATCCTTCGATCAAACAAAATTCAACGGTGTTAGTTACGCCTGGATCGCTATCGATCTGAATCAGCTCTCCAATAGAGTTGGAAGACGTGTTTCCCCAGAAAATAGAATTCGCAACAATTGCAGTCCCTACCCCTGCAGAGAATATACCGCCACCTGAACCATCCAGTGACTGATTAGCCGCAAAGGTGGAGTTAATCACTGTCAAATCACAGTTAGCTGCGCGGACTGCGCCGCCATCAACCGAACTAATGTTATTGATAAATACAGTGTTCACAATTGAAGCGCTACCTGTAGCTACATGAATGGCACCACCCGCAGAAAATGATGAATTATCCCTGAAAATACAGCTAACAAACTGGTGTGATCCTTGCCCATCGCTGTAATATGCGCCACCGTTAACGGCAGCTATATTATTCCGGAAAACGCATGATTCGATGACCGCAAAAGCGGATTCCCCATAAATGGCTCCGCCAGAGCCGTCAGCTGTGTTATGGTTTTCAAATGTACATCGCGTGAAATGCACGTTACTACCAGCAGCCAAGAATATCGCGCCGCCATTTAATGCGTCATTTGCTCTGAATACGCAATCAGAAATATTGACTCCGCCAGTAGAAGCGATATGAACGGCTCCCCCCTTTGTAAATGAAAAATTGTTCTCGAACAGGCAGTTTTGTATAATCGGTCTAGCACTTCCAGTCACAACTAATCCGCCACCAAGGTCATCAGTACCAATGATACTGGCATTGCCACCCGTAATCATAAAACCATCAAGCACCGCCCCTACTCCAGCCGCATTCGCCGTGACGACATGATAAGAATTATCAAGGAAGCCATTCGCGCCATCGTCACCCTTCAAATCGCCGCTCAAAATCGTCACATTATTTCTAAAATCACGCTGAGAAAATCGAGTTTCATCGCCTTTGAACCCACCATAAATCGAAACACCGAAAGGACTACTCAAGCCAGCTTGCAATGGGAACGTCGCCGTTTGAACATTCAAAGTCTGAAATTTCCCAACGTCAGGCGTATAGGTATTAGCCGCGACCCACACAACTGCCACGCCACGCACCTTCGCCTCAGCCAACGCATCTTGCAGACTTGCAAAAGCATCCGTCCATGAAGAGCCATCACCAGTGCCACTTGCATTAGGATTCACAAAAATGGTTTCGCATTCGTCCAACACGCCATTACCGTTCGCATCGTCAGCGGTCCCAGCCAATATCTCGCAAGCATCCAACATAGAGTTTGTATTACAATCAGCCGCCCCCGCGGCTAACTCGCAGACATCGAGCATGTTATTGCTGTCACAATCCGCACCCTGCACCGCAATATCAATCGCATCATCAACGCCATTATTATTGCAATCCGTAATCGCAGGCGGCGTTGGTGGAGAAGGCGGACTGGTCTCACATTCGTCAGGAATATCATTCCCATTATTATCATTGCCAGCTAACTCACATTCGTCCGGAATGTTGGTGTTGTTACAATCATTGCTAACACCATTTACCAAATCGCATTTGTCGGGCGCACCATTGGCATTGCAATCCAACGCCCCGCCGACGGCTAAATCACAAAGATCAAGCACGCCATTGTTATCGCAATCCTGCTGAGATTCACAAATGTCCAGAAGTTGATTGCCATTACAGTCAAGTGAAGAATCGCTGGCGATTTCAATCTCGTCCACGCTGCCGTTACTATCACAATCCAGGACACGACCTGGCTCGCAATCGTCTGGGACATCATTAGCATTGAGGTCGTTGCCCGCCAATTCGCAATCATCAGGAATGCCATTTGGCTGACAGTCGGCCACGGAGCCGTTCATAATCTCCAACATATCAGGGATTAAATTCTGATTGCAGTCTCGCGGGAATCTCGAATTATTGGGCGCGGGGTCTAACTTGTCATTAAAACCGTCGCCATCAGTATCCGGGTTGTTTGGGTCAGTCCCAAAGAAACGAAGCTCAGGCCCATCGGCGAGTCCGTCGCCATCAGTATCCGCTTTTGTCGGATCAGTCCCGGCCTGTGCTTCTTGTGCAGCCGATAGACCATCACCGTCTTCATCGTCTCTGGGATCAAATAACAACGGTGAGGTACCACGAAGAAACACTTCCGCAAAATCATCCTCGCCATCGTCATCCGTATTTTTCTTAAACGGATCGGTTCCCAAAATGAATACTTCGATCGTATCTGGAATTCCGTCGCCGTCAGTATCAGGATCATTAAGCGCTCGCAAATCATTCGCATTACAAACTGAGGCTAGTAGTTCTGGAGAACCTATGGGTAGCGGCGCAATCGAGCCATCCGCATTTCCATACAACCCCTGAATCGCTGTAACATCTTTATCCGTCAGCGACGTAAGCTTCTGATATCCCGGAGCCATGACTGCGTCAGGGTCCAGGCTATGCTCCAGACCCAAAGTATGGCCAAGCTCATGCAGCACCACCGTGAACAAATCAAACTGGTCCTCGCTAGGCGTAGTAGACCAAGCTTCTGCTTGACATAAATGCACCTGGCCAGCTAGCGGCGTACTTGGGAAAAAAGCATGACCCAACGTACCACCAGCGCCATCAAACGCAAACGGATCACCATGCGACCCGCCAGTAAATGAAATTTCTATATCCGCGCTGCCATCTTCAACCCGCTCAAAGGAAAGCGACGACGCCGCAGCCCAATGGGCCAGCGCACTCTCGATAGCTTCATTCTGTTGAGAAACGCTCATCCCCACAGTTTCTGGGAGTGGCTGAGTCAACCGCCAGGTAAGCGTCGCCTGTGACCAGCGACTCATCGGACGAAAACATGAAATGTTCGCAGGCTGATGAGCCAGCTCGTCGTAACAACCTATCGCAAAAGAACTACAATCCGATTTCTGCGGGATGTCTCTTTCCTCTGGACCATCAGAAACAGGCTGCGTCATGCAACTAGTACACAGAAGCAGGCTAATGGATAGCAATAAATAGAATCGTTGACGCAAAATAGAATCCCCACCTCAATATCGCCGCTCTATAACAAAATAGAACTTAGTTGGACCCGTGACGCTGACACCAATTGTAGCGACCATGATACTGTACAGACAAGCCCAAGAGATTATCAAGCCATCATTATTGCTTGCAGGTCCAGTAATTGATGTGAAAACAGATAGTTTAGTACCTGCCCATCCCGCCCTGAGTCCGATTTTTCTCGTGCCCCCAGCGCAAATCATTGATATTAAGCAAATCCCAGCCCACATATTCTCTGCCCCAAACCCCCTCATGCTGACGTCGAGCTTGGCCATGCTGCTTACCGCCGCCCACATATCGACCGACGTGAGGCTCATCCAATGTACCAATCGCCAAAGGCGAAACGCCCGGCGTCGCACACCCGGACACGAATACCAGCGACAAGTACATGACAGCTATCATTAAGATTTTCGTAAAATGGGGCATCAGTCCGTCCCTTGCGATATAGATTCACTAACCGGCTTTGCATGAACTTCGTTATCCACCTTATACACCTGCCCATCACGAAGATACATCCGCTGCTGCTCTTCAAGCGTAAAAGGCCGAGAACCAATTCGCCCAAAGACGGCTAACTGATTACCACTTTCATCGACAGCCCGATCGCGATCCAACCCTTTGGAGATAGCCAGCGCAGGACCGTGCGTGTGATAAGTAGCTATCAAACGTGGCACTAACTGTGGAATAAATCCACCGAAGCCCTCCGTACTTTTCGGCGAGGTCAACTGCAACACACGCAGCCCGTTATGACCATCAGCTACATAAGCAAACGCACTGTTGTTGGTCATGCCAACCTTTACATCGTAGACATCATCCATCTGGCCACCGGCATCAAACAATTGATATAGCTGCGGCGATTCCGGCTTTTCTATGTCGATTATCGCTAGGCCCTGCTTACCGCCTGCGACAAAAGCGTAAGTACGCGCCACATACAACCGCCGCGCATCTTCAAGTTCAATTACAGCGTCTTTCACCGGCACGGGGCGGTCCGGGAAAGTAATATCAACAACTTTCAAACCCTCGCTATCCGTCACGAACGCATATCGAAATTGAATTGCTACCGCCCGCGGGTCTACAATAAATTCTCTCCCAACCTCACCGACAATTTTAGGCTCCGCAGGATTAGCCATATCAACCACCACCAACCCACGCTTGCAACAAATATAAGCATGCGTCCCAGCCAACGTCAGATGTACGGCTCCGTCTAACTTTCCTTCAGGATTAAAAGCTACGCCACGCTTGAGAAAATTATTCGTCGGATCGCCATCAAGCAATGTACCAACATGTGGATCACCAATCACCACCAGACCCTCAACCAAATCCGTCACATATAAAAAAGCATAGACAGGATGCACACGCTGCTCCTGGTTCACATGGTGAGGCCCAGGCTCTTCAAGCATAATCGCCCTTGGCTTGGTAGGATCATTCGACAATCTAGGCCTGGTCGGATCAACACCCAACGTCGTGGGACTCGCGATAGCTGTGGCAAATTTCGTTTTCACACCTAACTGCTGCCCCAACGGCGACACCGGCGCGGAAGTAATTCGCTCACTAAACCCCTTATTGTCGATATTGGCTACGTCGTAAGCATAAAAGCCGCCATCCTCCCGCGCGGTATACAAATACTCTCCACGCAACTGAAGATCAACGATACGCCCTTCCCCCTTATACCAACCATCATTCAAGCCGTGATGATGAGCCTCTTTGAGCTGCTCATGTCGTGCCATGTGCTTGGCATATTCATCGGGATAAGCCAAGGCATGGAGATCACTCCCAATCACGGCCTGAGGCTCTTCCCGCTCTGTCACGACCACCGCTTCAAGCCCCTCTTCACCCGTCGCTACATACACATACCGACCCAGAAAATTCACAAAATTCGTACCGTGCAACAACACCTGAGCCATCCACGCATTATTATCATCATTCTTGGATAGATGACACTCCGTGCATTGTCTGGACTCTCGCTTACGCACAGCATGAGGGAAATGAGGATTAAACGCCTGCCCGCTAAACCCCTCAGCCGAGATAGTCTGCTGCTGCGAATATAACCATTCACGATTCGCATTCGCCGAACCAACAATCACTGCACTGGACGACCTTACGGGGGCAATCTTTTTACCCTTAACCGTGGAATCTCGCCCTAACATAAATACATCATCGCGCAACACCTGATAGTTATACGTCGTAAAGTTGCGCAAAATCTCACCTTCATTGTGCAGCATCGGCACACGAAAGTTTGATCGCATCGGCAAATGGCAGCCAAAACAACTCGTCATCCACGAAGTATGGCAGGCATAACATGTCATGTTGGAATTGCCGTGAGCCAGCTGAGACTCCGGGCATGAAGCATCACCCCACTGCTTCCCACCTTTTTGCAGCGTCTTGGCATACGCGGCTTTTTCATTATACGAATCTGACGACGGGTCAACCGTATCTTTAATCTGAGGCACTTCCCATTTCACCTCGGCTTCAAGACTGGATTGTTGATAAAGCTTGTTGCCTATCCACTGAAAGCGCATGCCATAAGCTGTCTTACTCCGCCGCAAATCATTACCACCCGCAGGCCCGGACGTCGTCAATGTCGTCCGCGACGAAACCGTACCATGACAATCAATGCAATCAATCTCGATCGCATTTCTAACTTCGCTATACAGCTTGCCATCACCATGCACATCCTGTTCAAAATGACAGTCCACGCAGTGCATGCCACGCTCCAAATGAATATCTTTCAAATGAACCGGATGACCAGGCGGCGGGTCTTCTTGCTTTTCAGATGAACGAAACGCCACAGCCTCTTGCAATTTTTTCGGAGTCACAGGCTCCACCACTTCGCCATCATGGTCCAGCAACTTGCCCTTGCGATTTTGCTTAAACACCGCCCGAAAAACCCAGCCATGCCCATGAAAATCGGCGAACTGAGCCTTGTCCATCTTGCTATTCAAATCTGTCAAATTATTCAAAAATGATTCGGTCGCCACATCATCATTATGATCTTTCTCGCCGGGCCAAAGGTCTGACCAGAATCCACGAACAGACGATGCCTCCGGGTTAGCCATCAAGCTATTTACATACTCCTCAGCCGTGGGGTATTGCTGCTCCTTAGGATACATCAACTCACCATGCGTTTCATTATCCCACCACATAAATCCCAGATAAGTATTGGCGAACGAAGTACCCGGATGAACATGACAAATCACGCACTGACTCGACGGCGGAGACCGCGTAAACTGATGTTTGATCGGATGGCCCGATTCTGTTTTATCAATCGTCGGATCAACCGTCGCGGACTTTCCACAATTCCCAAACTTTCCAAACGCGCCGGAATGAACAGGTGACCGATCGTTGGCATAAACCACATGACAAGACGTACAACCACTATGGCGATAATCACCCGGATGATCGTTCGTACCCATAAAATACAGCAATGGATCAAGTAGACGAAGCTTTTGAATACCCAGAAATACCGGGTCCGTAGCTAACTGAGTCCCCAGCCCCCGATCACTGAGCTTCATATCAGGCTTGCCCGGTTCTTCAAACGGATTCGGTAAACCAACCTCAAGTTCCAATCGCTGCACCTTGCCGCCTCGCTCAAACGAGCGCAGAATATTACCCATCTGAGTAATCTCCCACCTTGGTAGCGGGTCAAGATAATCTATCACACCTCTCGCACGCTCTTCGTCCGTCGGAGGCGGGGTCGTATAAATTCGTTGCGGCACACCTTCGGGAGAATAACTCTCTCCAAAACGCGCTAACTTAGAGGGATAACTACCATTGTTATACATCACCGCAGCCCACAACTGCGCGCCGTGCGTCATCATCGACTTACGCACTCGGTCCACAATTTCGTAATGACACTGCCCACAAGTACGGTCCGCGACTCGAAGATCACCCGGATTGATAAACTGAATAAAATCCGGGTCTTCAAAATTAAGCAGCGTATAAGTCCGCTGTGGATTAGCCGATGAATACTGCCCCGTCTCAGGATTTTCCCAAGCCTTGGAAAATCGCGGCGCAACATGGGCCTGCTTCATAAGCGAAAGATAATCTTCCCCGTAAGGCCGAGCATTGGACATCTCGTCAGGCTTAACAAAACTAGCGTCACCACCGTGACAGTCAATGCACCCAATCGCAAAATCTTCCAGCTCGTGCATCGTGCGTGAATCGGTCTGCGTATGACAACTCAAACAACCACGGTTAGCCTCATCAGCTTCGGCCTGCGTCGAATGTAGCATCACACGCGTCGGAGCTTCTTCAACCCGTTGCGCATGGGCAGCTAGCTGCTGTTTGTCGGGGGGCTGTGGAAGCGGCAAAGGCTGACACGCAACGACCACCATCATCGCCAGGCCTATGAAAGCACTAAAACCTAATAGAATTCCTCTACGCATATCGCTATCCTGTCAGAACGTAAGCGTCATCGTCGCAAACGCAGAGTACAAAGTTTCGTCCGTCTCAAAAATCTGCTCAAAACCCTCACCAGGCCAAAACGCCGCTAGGCCAATATTCATAATTACGTTGTTATTCAAATAGGGTCGATACTGGATGCCCACGCTAACATCCGCGCCAATCTCCCGACTAATCCCTGGCTGTTGCAAGAACAATTCCAACGAGTCGGTATGCGCAAACCACATATAATTAGCATTAACAATCGCTTTTAACTTGGGCGTAATTTCAACATCAACTCCGCCATTAACCAGGAACAAACCAGGATTCACAAAGTTAGCCTGTCCCTCGGTTTTGCTCGCCGTCAAATCTGGAAACAAACTATTGCGATTCACTAAATTGACGCCCATCAATTTAATTGCTTGTCGGTTCCAAAAGCTGAAAGGCCCGCCTGCAAAATTAGGGTTATCGAAAATGCCGTCAAAACCACGCGCTTCTAAATCCTGCGGGGAACGATCGCCTGACGCCCACAAAAACGACGCCCGCCAACGCACCCAGTCATACTCAATGGACGCCTCGACCGCAGCCATCTGCGCGTTAATCGTCACCTTCTGACCGGCAAGCGGATTAAAATCATCACGACCGAGTGCCCAATAGAAAGCATGAGTCAGATTCATACGACCTATATGACCATCACCCGTCCAGCCAAAATATGCCACCTTCACGTCACGAGGCGTAAAGCTCCCAATCGGGTCAGGCCTGGTAAGAAAACCATTTTTATCGAAGTGCAATTCCTCCTTGCCCTGGTCGTCATGACTATAATGAAAAGAAAACTGCGTGGTATACCCCTTCCGCCATGTGGGAGGCAGCCATTCATAATCCAGCGAATCCTGAATGTAGTAGTTCGCAATAACCACCTGCTGATGACGAGCCTCGAAGGTGTTCAAATCGCTATTGGTATCCTTTTCCGCCTGATAAAAATAAACTACATTCCACTGATTACGATTGGAATCCGAGCTACCAAAAAGCCTAACACCCTGATTGACATCGTTATAAATAAAACCACGAAAATCGCTGACAAAAGGCTGGCGTCCAATCCGTAAACTCACGAAATCATAATTAGGACTCACATCCGCCAGCTTGGTCTCTAAGAATAATTCCTGCAGTGCAAAATCTTTCCACCGACGAAGCACACCTTCACGCACATCGATATTCACCACGCCGCGTTCCTGCACGTCAAGGTGATTGATATTCAAAACTGGCGTGATTCGCAGCTTCCAATCAAAGGGCTTAAACGCTGCTGAGCCATGAAACAATTCGATACGCGCAATTAGATATTGATTAATAAACTGCTGTTCAGGTTTGCCAAAAAAAACACGGCTATCCCCTCGTACAGCACTCTCACCACTGGGCGTAGGCACACGACGAAATTCATACGTCGTATCACTAATGAGCGTCAGATTCATAAAGATGTTTTGCCCGATAATCGGATAGTCACCTTTAAGAACATTTTGGTTATACGGATCGTACCAATGCCCCGGCGTGTATTGATAATTCCCGCTAACCGCCCCCATCGAAAAGCGATCTTTCGGGCTATGCCTACCCAAGCGGTCATAACTTGGAAAGCCAATCCGCCAACGATCACCAATCGGATAGGTATCATCAGTAGGTTCAACACGAGGCCGAACACTCGATGGCCCGGCAAAACCTAAAGGGTCTCGTGGAGGATCGTAATCAACCCCACCAAGCGTTAAATCTACGTTCTTATCGACATCGGCAGAAGTGTTAGCAGGTTCGCTCGGCGCACGATCCCCTTCTTGTGCCAGCGCTTTGACAAAAGGAAAAACGCTGAAACAAAAAATCGTAACGAACCCGAGCATCCGGGATCGAGCTAGGTTTATTGGTTGGCGCGCTCGAACCATGTGCGTCCATGCCTCTCGAGCAGACTCATTCCACACGAACTATTGGCCCAAAATACTATCCGTAACCTGATTCGCTATCTGAGAAAACGAACCAGCTAGGATTGGTTGAATAACCGGCGCAAGAAACTTGCCCGTGCCCGACGGACAAGACAATCCAAGCAAACCGCCCGACGCCAAGAACAAGACCATTCGCTTGGCTGCTAATCTGTGAGTTCTTTTCAACTTCACTGTTTGACGCTCCTAGTCATTGACACGTTTCCTTACAGTCACAAACCCAGAACAGTAGAATCGTTTTTCAGAGTAGCTAACTACCAGATCAAAATCAAGCATCTCCTAAAAAAATCTATTGACCTTTCTAATCAACCAGACTTGACACTGCCTGCAATTCTAACATAACTTCCCCATTACGTTGGCGTGATTATTCACGTTAAAATTTTAACGCGGTGCAAACGGTACGTTCTTAACGATTCTGTGAAAGCGAGTCGATCATGTTACACATGGTGCGCACTATCTTACCAACCGCTTATCTTTTCACAGTTTTTCTATCAATATCCGGTTGTGGCCTACAATTCAGCAAACCCGGCGGCGCGACCCAACCACTCACCGCAGAAGAAGTTGACAGCATAATTCAAAAAGCCGCAGCCTCACTCAACAGTAACACGCTCGTCATCGCCGTAACAGACCGGGAAGGAAATGTGCTAGGCCTATTTCGCAAACCAGATGCGCCAGTACTCACCAAAGCACGATTAGCAGGCCGAGAAATCGAAGTCGATACCAATGAGTTAGCTATTTCCTTAGCCCGCACGGGAGCTTTTTTTAGCAACGACCAAGCCCCATTATCTTCACGCACCGTTAGGTTTATTAGTCGAGAACATTTCCCGCCAAACTTCGACGGCGCAGGCCGAACCGTCGGCGTGAAGAATACGCCATCGGGCGCGCTATGGGATATCGAAAACACCAACCGAGGATGCCTGCTTAGCGATAATTTTATTCCAGGCCAGGAAGTCGCTCCAGCTATGTCATTAGACCGCACATCGTCTGGCCTTGGCGTAGCTACGATTCCTGGCGGCGTACCACTATTTAGAGGCATCACGGCTTTTAGTAGTCAACTTATTGGCGGTATAGGTGTTTGCGGCGTCTCGCCAGACTTGGCTGAAGTAGCAGCCGTAGCAGGCATGGCCGGCTTTGGCCCGGTGGTGGCTCCTCCCGGAGAAGTTTTTATCGACGGCGTTCGACTCCCATTCGTAAATTCTTCCGCACCTTTTGGAACCATCCCAGGCTCAGCCGACGGTAATTACATCCCCATTCCTTCACTAGCAGACCCAGCCGAAATGGTCACTGGCCCGCAAGCAAGCCTTCGTGAAAACGTACCCGAAGGATGGTTAGTAGGCCCCAACGCCAGCGCCGAATTAAGTGCATCCCAGGTTCGCATCATTATCCAAAACGCTGTTTTCGAAGCCAATCGTGCCCGAGCAGCCATCCGCCTCCCCTTGGACAAACGAACGCGCATGGTCATAGCTGTCACTTCCCTCACCGGCGATGTGCTAGGCCTATTTCGTATGCCAGACGCCACCGTCTTTAGCATAGATGTAGCCGTGACCAAAGCCCGCAACGTAACCTACCTAAGCGGACCAGACCGTTCCCCCGGCGACCTCCCCGGCTTACCGATGGGCGTCGCTGTCACCAATCGCACACTCCGCTTCTGCTCACAGCCATTTTTCCCGCCGGGCATCAGCGATTCTCTCCCCGGCCCTTTCGTCGCCCTGCGAAACAGGAACCGAGACGCACCCTGCACCCAAGGCTTTGACGACTCCGCCAACAGGCAAAGCGGCATAGTATTATTCCCCGGCAGCGCACCATTATATCGCGGCGGCTTTTTCCTCGTCGGCGGTCTCGGCGTCAGTGGCGATGGCGTGGACCAGGATGATTTAGTCACCGCAGCAGGCACGCGCGGATTTGAACCAGCCCCATTTTTGCGTGCGGACCGATACAGAATCAGAGGCGTTACGCTGCCCTATCTAAAATTTCCCAGAGAACCATTCGAATAGGATCGAACATTGTTGAATACCACACGGCATAAGCCAGGCATCATTGTCATCCTATCCATTCTCTACATGATGTCAGCGTTCGCACTCGCACAAGAGCCTGATAAAACAACGAGCGTTCTTCAATCCATAGATTCGGCAGAAAAAAGTTTGCGCTCAAGCCAACCAGACAAAGCCCTACGCGCTCTTGAAATAGTCGAAAAATTAGAACCGCAAAACCCTTGGCTATGGTATTACAAAGGTGCGGCTTACGCCCAGCTTCATGACCCACACCGCGCCGTAGACATGTTCAACACTGGCTTGCAAAAGCTTCATGAACTCGGCGACCCGGACCCAGCCCTCGCCAAAATGATTACCTATGCACGGCGCGAAACCCGGCGACAGTTCTTCGTCCTATCTTGGCAACTAGGCTTAGCCCACGATTCCAACGTCACCTTTGAAGGCGGCGGCCAAACAGGAGACTTCATCTCAGGAACCAGCGACAACGTCGTCGGCTCCACCCTGCGCATGGAATACGCGCTTACCGTCACTGCTACGGAAAAGTTCACCATTGGCGCTCGCGCTGGCGGCTCCTTACATTTTCGCATCAAGGAATTTGACTATCAGCAATACGGCGGATTCTTTAAGTACGACCGCACCTTATCCGACCGATGGAAATTAACTTTACACTACGATTACGCGGTTGATTACCTTGAGCGCCAGTCGTTTCTATCCAACCACAAGCTCTCTCCCTCACTAACCTACTATTGGCCACAGACGCACAACAATTGGCGGCCAACTGAAACAACATTTGAATATAGCATTGAATTCCGCGATTTCCTATTCCCCATCGCCCACGCCTTAGAGCGTGACGGCATCGCTCACACCGCTGCGATTACGCAGAGATTTTCCTTCCCACTCGCAGACGAAAGCAAGTCCGGCTCACTAACGCTAGGCTATCAATTCAAATCCTTCGCCACCCAGGGAACGGAATTTGATAGACTCACGCACGACTTCCTAATCGGCTTGGAGCTACCGCTTCTAAATTGGCAAGACCCAACGAAGTATCTTGTCATACCCGACAAAGAGTTGACAGCCCGCATCAATGCCCAGTGGCACATCGCGGATTATCGTGAGTCCAGCATCATCGACCGCGACGGCGACGAGCGTCACGACTTCATCACAGCTGTGGGCGTCGTGCTATCTCAATTACTAGTGGACGACCCCAACGACGGCGAACTACTATTGCACCTGATCTTCAATTGGTCAGATTCAGAGTCAAACGTCCGCACCTCAGATAGATCATCACCCTTCACCTACGACAAAACCGTAGCCGGCTTTCAGATTCAATGGCGATTCTGAAAGTTATCCCGAAACGAGCCGCGGGTTTCAACCCGCGCGGAGCTGCGATAACAGAAAGTCGTCCATCAAAGACAACGTCATACCCGCGAAGGCGGGTATCCAGTTCTTGGGTGGCATGCCCAAGCCCCAAGGCGCGGGCATGCTGAACGAAAACGGCGCGGACACTGTGATGATTCATAACACGAATGGCCATCCCATGCCCGCGCTTCCAGCTTGGGCATGCCACCCACGCATTACTATCAGTCGATTAAGATTTCAATCGTACAATCTGTCCGGAAGGTATCGTCGTGCCGCACTCAGGACAGACGCCTGATTTATTTCCCGTAAGATTGTAGCCACATTCGTCACAATGCCCGTAATCATCTAGTTCGGTTCGCGATATCGAGACAACATAATACGCCAACAGGATAGCAATAAAGAACGGACTAAAGCTAAAAATGACTAGAAATGGTGTTTTAGAAAATTGTCTAGGAAGTAATCGGTAGTAATCGCTGAACAAGTCAGACAAACACAACATAAAACCCACGGAGCTAAAATGTATGATTACTATTTTGGCAAGGATGTTTTTCCCTTGACTCCTTCGAATCCCCCATCGAAGAAAAAGAGAATAAGTCATGTATTGAACAATGCCGCCCACGCAATACAAGGGTAAGCCTATAAGTAGGGGCAGTGGATTTATAAGAAACAATAATGGTGCAAAGAAAAGTACATGAGGGATTGATGTTCCAAGACCTGGCACAGTAAAAATAAAATCAAAGACAGTTAGCGTTAGCCCAATGCCCGCACCACAAAATGCATACTTACTCTTGCTCATCGTTGTGCCCATTGGCTTGGCATAATTGCACTGGTGCCCATCCCCCATCAAAGATAAGGCGCAAACAACCTCACCAACCCATCCCGTAGCCGCATCCATTTCGGTCGCGCATCCACATCCTCAAGCGTAACTTCCTCAGACTCCTTCACCAGCGTATCAATCCACTGACCAAGCTCCCCAGCCATTGCTTCATCGTAGACTTCGATATTAAATTCAAAATTAAGACGAAAACTTCGCCGGTCAATATTCGCCGAACCAAGAAGAAACCATTGGTCATCCACAATCACAAGCTTAGTATGCACAAACGGCGGCTTACGCAGAAACACCCGCACCCCATGTTGTAACACCTGCCACAAAAAAGCATCAGCCGCCCACCTCATATACGGCAGATCAACTTTTGAAGGCAGCACCAGTGTCACCTCAACCCCGCGAAGCTTTGCCATGCACATGGCACTCACAATCGAAGCACTGGGCACAAAATAAGGCGTCACA
Source organism: Planctomycetota bacterium (assembly GCA_024280855.1). Taxonomy (GTDB): domain Bacteria; phylum Planctomycetota; class Phycisphaerae; order UBA1845; family UBA1845; genus JAJRPG01. The sequence goes on from JAJRPG010000082.1 coordinate 89,742, forward strand.
ATACGAACAGACCGCTCCGCTGAAGCTAACGCCCCTTGCAGCACCAGATGTATCTTCTCATGGTTCTCATCAGGCCCGCTGATAATCCCCCGACACACCGAATCTCCCATCGCGTCAAGCTCCGGGAAATAATCCGGCCCGCTCAGCAGCGTCTTCTTAGCTAAGAACCAATCCTCAGTAAACGTCTGCTGCATCTGCGCGACGACTGGCCCCAGCACCTTAAAATGAAGGTCTTCGGAACGAGACAATGACATCTGCTTGAGCATATGTCGCCGAGAAATGTTCATCCCGCCCGTAAAACCAATGCAGCCATCTACAACCAAAATTTTTCTATGATTGCGCAGATTCAAACGCAATCGGCCAAGTGGAAATCGTAAAGGAAAAAAAGCTGCAACCTGTGCGCCGGCTTTGATTAGCGCGCGTCCGGTGCGTGAAAAGGAATAAACCGCGCCCACGCCATCAAGCAGCACATGCACTCGCACGCCCCGCCGAGCAGCGCTAGCCAGTGCCTCAACGAACGACCGCCCGGTTTTATCCCAATCAAAAATATAACTAGCCAGCGTGATTGACTGCTTCGCGGAGTGAATAGCATCCAGCATCGCCGGGTAGGCCTGCTCGCCGTTATGAAGTGGTTCGAGATGATTCCCACCCAACAGCGGCAACCGCGTCACGGCATCCGTCACCCGCCGCAGTGTTCTCAATTCCAAAGAAACAACATGGTCAACGACAGCAGTGTGAGGTGTAACATCTTCAGGGGGGTGAAATGGTTTCTGCCGCCCGCCCAACCGTCGCTCAGCCCGGCGTTCAATACGATTGATTCCAAATGTCCAGTAAAGCCAAGCGCCGAAAATGGGAAAGGTAAAGACCGCAAACAGCCACAGCCCCGCCCCCTTGGGATCACGCTTATACATAACCGCATGGATGGCTGAAGCGCAAGCAAGCACCAACCACACGACGGCGAAAGCGTATCCCCATTCGGGCGATGCCACAGACATTATTGCGGCTCACTGAATGTCGTGAACTACTAGCCGCAATCACGGCCTAGCAGCAGATTCAAAATATGAACGCGGTCCCAAACAGCTTCAGCGAAATCTTATTTCGACTTCGCCGCAGTGGGATTCTTCTTCTCGTTTTCTTTTTGTCTGGCTTCGATCACTTCCGCCTGGACATGGCTGGGCGATTTTCTGTAACAACCAAACTCCATCGAGAAAGTCGCTTGCCCTTGAGACAATGACCGCAAGTCAGTGGAATAACCAAACATACTTGCCAACGGTACGTCACCGATAATCACAGTCGCGTTCGCCTTCATCTCCGTGCTGAGAATCATGCCGCGACGAGAGGCAAAGTCGCCACTAACAGGCCCCTGAAATTCTATGGGAACCTCAATCTCAACACGCATGATTGGTTCCAAAATCGCAGGTGACGCTGCCTTGACAGCTTCCTTAAATGCGGTTCTCGCACAAAGCTGGAACGCAAGGTCGGAAGAGTCAACGGCATGAGATGTCCCATCTTCCAGAATCATCTTCGTACCAATGACCTCATAACCAGCCAAAGGCCCCTTCGCACGGGCCATCTGAAAGCCTTTGTCAACCGACGGAATATACTCAGTAGGAATTCGGCCACCGGTCACTTTATTTTCAAACAGGTAATCATCTTCACCGTCAAGGTCCAGCGGAATCAGCCGGCCTACCACATGGGCAAACTGACCAGAACCACCGGTTTGCTTTTTATGTTTATGATTAAATTTAGACTCAGTAGTAGGTGCTTCACGATACTCAACTTTCGGACGACCCACCGTAACCTCAGCCTTGTATTCACGTCGCATGCGCTCAACATAAACTTCCAGGTGCAATTCGCCCATACCCGAAAGAATAGTCTCACCTGTAGAATCATCATGATGTGCATGAAACGTCGGGTCTTCCTTCACAAACCGAATCAACGCCTTAGCCATGTTTTCACGGTCGGCATTTCGCTCAGGCTTTATGGAAATCGAAATCACTGGCTCTGGACAATGAATGCTCTCCAACGAAAGATTCAATTCCTTAGCACACAAGGTATCACCCGACGCACAATCGATGCCCATAATCCCGACAATATCGCCAGCACGAGCGCAATCCAAATCCTCACGCTTTTCAGCATGAAGACGGAAAATTCGGCCAACACGCTGATCTTTACCAGTACGAGTAATTTTGTACCGTTTACCTTTTTCGATGATGCCTTGATAAACACGCGTATAAGTAACCTGGCCAAAAGTCTCGTCACAAATCTTAAACGCCATAGCTGTTAAAGGTGCGTCAGCGTCTGCAGTAATCGTAACTTCCGCGCCATCATTAGAGTTGTCACAAGCGTAAGCCACGCGATCAATCGGTGAAGGCAAATACGAACACACAGCATCAAGAAGCTCTTGCACACCTTTGTTTTGGAATGCAGTCCCAACTAGAACTGGCGTAATTTCTCGACTAATCGTCGCACGACGAATTGATTTTTTAATCATTTCGATGGACGGGTCATTGCCCTCCAACATAACTTCCATCAACTCATCATCATAAAGACTAAGCGTATCCAACATACCACTTCGGGCACGCTGTGCTTCTTCTAATAAGTCAGCAGGGATATCATCCCGGCGAACGTTTTCACCTCGATCACCCTCGAAGTACACAGCCTGCATTCCTACCAAATCGACCACGCCGAGGAAGTCCATTTCCGCACCGATAGGCAATTGCAAAGGCACAGCCACATGTCCAAGCTTGGCTTCTAACTCAGCAATAACGCGAGAAGGGTCAGCGCCAGTTCGGTCCATCTTATTGATAAACGCCATGCGAGGAACGCGATAACGTCTCATCTGACGATCTACTGTGATAGATTGTGACTGAACGCCACCGACGGCACAAAGCACAAAGACCGCGCCATCAAGCACGCGTAGCGAACGCTCAACCTCAACCGTAAAGTCCACATGGCCTGGCGTATCAATAATATTGATTTGCTTCCCATCCCAATCGACGGTAGTAGCCGCGGAAGTAATGGTAATGCCGCGTTCTTTCTCCAGCTCCATGAAGTCCATGGTCGCCCCGCCATCCTTACCCTTAACCTCTTGAATACGGTGGATTCTTCCCGCGTAGTACAACAATCGCTCCGTCAAAGTTGTTTTACCAGAGTCGATATGAGCTGAAATTCCGATGTTTCGAATGTTACCCAAGCGTTCCATGTCAAGAATCCTACTGTCGGTCGTGACAAATTCTCAAAAGAAAAAACACGACTTTTTGCGTTCGCACTAAAACCCGTACACAATTATCACAGAATCGGCGTCCCGGCCATTGCCGGTAGCATCACGCCGAATTACACATAAACCCCTTCTGTACAAGAAGTTACAAAAAGGAAGGCGAGCGATCATCAACAAAAAAACAACCGCCGATGCGATAGCGTATCAATCTAGGGTAAGAAAATCAAGCGCAATCGCTATCTACAATAACGTAGAAAATTATCGGCTAGCTAAGGCCACCTATATGAATTGGATTCCGACCGGGAGTAGAGATTCACTACACAAAGAAATCCGGGCACCCCAAGCTACCTTTACGGCCCCATATTCCTCGTGCCCAAGCCCCCCAAAGGACCGCTAGCTACCCGATAGTCGATCTGAAACTCGTCCATCAGATGCTGCCCCAAAGGCGAATGATAGGTCACAGCCAGGACATATCGCTTCGCGGCTGGAACTAACTCGGCGTCCACGCCCAACCGGAATTCGTACATTTGGGTAATTTGGTTCCAAAATCGCTTTTGGTCCTCTTTGGACCGTAACTCAATTTCCCACATATCGATACGACGGCCCTTCTGGTCGGCACTGGCCGGGATGAATTCGTAAAGCTCTACCGTAATATCGCCCACAATCATCAGGCCAGGATTGTCCAGCGGATTTACAGCTTGCAGGAGCAACTCTATTCCGTCTGGTATCTGGTCGTCGTCAAAGCTCCTGACCCGGGTAAACGGCTCGACAATCTCAATACGGCTGGGCATCAACAAGGCCAAGGCTTGCCGCTGACCGGATTCGAGAGGGGTGATAGTATGGGACTTGCATCCCACCAGCCAAAAGCTGCAACTTAGCAGGGCTACAGTACAAACAACTCTAACGGGCCATGCACGAGTGATTGTGTTACTTGTATGGTTCATAAGCCGATAGTCTATCAGCCCTACAAGCAGGTGGTCAATATGCACACTTGGCCGTTCGATATCACTGGCAAGTGGCCGGTTGGGCGCATAACATCCACGACATGCCTGTGACGATGGCATAATGATTGGTCGAATCAACAGGAAATGGAAACGCTATGGCTAATGTCTTGGTAACGGGCGGCGTCGGGTTCATCGGGTCTCATTTGGTCAAGGCCCTGCTCTCTCGCAAACATCAGGTGCGCGTACTCGACAACCTCGCTACGGGGCGTCGCGAGAATCTCGAAAGTGTCGCGGGGCAATTCGAGCTGATGTAAGGCGACCTTCGAGATGCGAACACATGCGCTCAGGCCTGCGCCGACATCAACTACATCTACCACGAAGCCGCTATCCCTTCGGTCCCTCGTTCTGTTGAAGACCCGCAGACCAGCCATGATGTAAACGTCAACGGAACTTTCAACTTACTCATGGCCGCCAAAAGCTGCGGCGTAAAAAGGGTTATCTACGCGGCGAGCAGTTCAGCTTATGGCGATAGCGAAATTTCCCCGAAGCACGAAAATATAATCCCGGCTCCCATTAGCCCTTACGCTGTTCAAAAAATATTGGGGGAGCATTACCTTTCGTCATTCTACCAGTGCTTTGGCCTGGAGACGATTTCGTTGCGCTACTTCAACGTGTTCGGCCCGCAGCAAGATCCGTCCAGCGGATACGCCGCCGCTATCCCAGCTTTTGTTGCAGCTATTCTTAGCGGCCAATCTCCAAAAATTTACGGCGACGGTGAGCAGACTCGCGACTTCACTTACATAGATAATGTCGTTCACGGAAACATGTTAGCCATGGAAGTTGATAAGACGCGCGGCGAAGTAGTCAACGTCGCATGTGGCGGACAGATAAGTGTGAACCAGGTCATCGAAGCCATCAACAAATCTCTCGGCACGAGCATCCAAGCAACCTACACCAGCGCAAGAGCCGGCGACGTGTTACATTCCTGCGCAGACATTAGCCTGGCGAAGAAAGTATTGAACTACGAACCAATCATCAGCCTGGAAGATGGTCTAGCGATGACAATAGATTACTACAAATCAGTGTTGGTATAGCGCAGAGTGGATGAATCAGAGCCGGTAGCGCCAGCGTCCGGTGTCTTCAGATAGTAGCAAAAGCTACGACCTTCCTTGCGTGTATGAAAATCGAAGACACGGGTCGCTAGCGCTCGCCGCTCGGTATGTCACGAGGAATCGTTTGTATCGAATCGCCTGATTCGTTGCATTTGTGTAAAAGCGCGATAAAAAATTTTGGCGTATTTCATCGGGTAAGCGAGCTATAGCGTTTTTTCAACGAACGTGGAGATACTAACTCGATCAGCTTGAAACTTCAGATAGCATATACGGGATCATGAAATCGGTGTGCCACACTCAGAGCATTTACCGGATACGTTTCCCGTCAGGTTGTAGCCGCACTTAAGGCAATGCCCTTTTATTTTCCAACGCTTGAGACGACGGCTTCGGATGAAGGTTATGGTAGGGTAAAACATGAACAATCCTAAGGGAACCCAAAACGGTATTGTATATGTTTTTGCATGATATGGTCCGGGAAAGCTCCAAAATTTCGAGCCGAAATTGAAAAAATTGAGCCTCCTCCGTGAGTCCTTTGCCATACTACCCTCGTAATAATGATACACTAGATAGTGGTGGCTATTTATTGGGATTGTTTTGTCGCAATAAATGTGCACAAACCCGACTGCACCAAAACAAGAAATCATCAGGAAGTCATTTTGTTCATTCATCACCCAGAGATAAGAGATAGGTTTGTAGTAACCCCGCAAGGAAAAACACACTGTCATAGATGCACACATTAAGAGTATGGCGACGACCATTTTTTTTATCATATTGACAATCCACACTCAGAACACTTGCCGGATACATTACCCGTCAGATTATAGCCGCACTTGAGGCAATGACCTTCAGGAATGGGACGATCTTTTCGCCAGAGAAGAAACGTTGGAATGAACACGAATGGGGCGATGCACCACATGGGGATGAAAGCGGTATAGAAAGATGGATGCGAGAATTTTGGTAGCCAGCCGGTTGGGGAAGGACCATATAATCTTATGGCAGGCCTATAAAGGGCATCAACATCAACAAGGCCACCAATTCCGCCGCCTATTATACAAATATGATAATAAAAGAAGCACGTCCGAACACACATTGTAAAACTCAACACGGTGACAATCACGAATACCAGGGATAGAACCAACGCAACTTTCGTACGTATCCGCAGTAAACGAAATCGAGTAGCCATGCCTAACTCCGCACTAATTCCTGCCCCCATTTAGAGCGTATGCTTACAATCTAAACTCGATCCAATCTAATCCTTTGCACTAGCATACAGAAGGACACGGCCACATTTGGTCGCACATGGTAGCGTTCACTTTGCCTTCGATGGGAAACCGCCCGGTCCAAAAGCTCTGTTGTGCTTCATTGACTGCATA
>JAJRPG010000083.1 GCA_024280855.1 Planctomycetota bacterium
AGACATGATAGCAGAGAGCTACGAATCAAGGTATTAGACAAACCTCTCGCGACGACGTGAGCGGATCAGAAAATGTGCAGGAAAATTCTGTCAGGAAAACACTTGAAAGAAAAACTCTTTCAGGTATGGGCCACCCGGCCCGTAGAAAAATAGTGAGGAAAATAATGATTGGGGTCTAATCCATGAGATTTAGCTTGATTATGGTAGCCTCATTCGCATATGATGGTCTTGGTCAAGTGTAAATTTTTCGCCAAGTAATTACTAGGGGTGGGGAGACATGTTATTTTATAGGTTGTCGGGGGCTGTACTGGTTGCTGCAGTATTAACACATATATCAAATTCGCAAGTGTTGGCCCAATGTACCGAGGCACACAATCTTACCGCATCGGACGGTGCGGACGGCGAAAGGTACGGACAGTCAGTTTCAATGGATGGCGATACGGTCGTGGTGAGTGCCAGTCGGTATAGCTGCCCTGAAGGATTTTATTGTGGAGCTGCTTATGTACACCAGTTCAATGGGAGCAGCTGGATTGAGACGAAATTGACCGCTTCAGTGCAGAACCCGGATGACGAATATGGGCGAGCAGTCTCTGTAAGCGGCAATACAGTCATAGTAGGATCAAGGGATTACTGCCCCGGCTTACCTAGTTGCGGTGCTGTTTATGTAAATCGCTTCAATGGAACATCCTGGTTAGAAGAACAAAAACTAATTAACCCAGGCCCACGCGCGTCTGATGGGTTTGGATTTTCCGTATCGGTAAGCGGAGATAAAATATTAGTGGGGGCGCCAAGCACCGACTGCGGAACAAGCATTCTCTGTGGGGCGGCATACGTATATCGTTACGACGGGAATTCCTGGGTATTAGAACAAAAGCTTACTGCTTCCGATGCTTCGCTGTTTGACCAATTCGGTTATGATGTCGCTTTGGACGGGGATACTGCTGTTGTTGGGGCTCATCACAATGATTGCACACCTGACATTGGAAATAACTGTGGATCTGCGTATGTATTTCGTTTCGACGGAACGACATGGAGCCAACAGCAAAAGCTTACCGCTTCTGACGGGATTGAAGGGGATTGGTTCGGGGCCTCTGTTTCGGCTAGTGGGGACACAGTAGTAGTCGGAGCGCAGTTGAAGGATTGTGCAGCAGGAACCTCATGCGGGGCGGCATATGCGTACGACTTTAATGGTAGCAGTTGGATCGAACAGAGGCTAACTCCATCAGACGAAGCATTTGCTAATGGGTATGGGATTGATGTATCAGTGAGTGGGGATATGGCAGTAATAGGTGCAATAAATGGTCGCTGCCCTGATGTACAATGCGGGTCTGCAAATGTGTTCCGTAAGATTGGGGGGTCTTGGGTAGAAACGCAAATACTGAGCGCTTCTGATCAACAAAGAAATGATCAGTTTGGGTTATCCGTTTCTGTTGACGTGGACAAGATAGTAATTGGGACACCTAGCGATCGTTGCACAGATGGACGCTGTGGGTCAGTGTATGTCTTTGAATCTTGTCCAAACTGTGGTAACGGAATCCTTGACTCATTTGAGGAGTGCGACCATGCAGGACAATCCATGACCTGTGACGCTGATTGCACACTAGCCGAATGCGGTGACAGCACAATAAATGTGGCTGCTGGCGAGGAATGCGAAGGAGGGAATCGTTGTTTTGACTGCCAATGCCGCACGGGTTTTGAACCGACAGTTCCAGTGTCATTCGATTGTCAATTAATCTGCAGTAACGGCGTATTGGATCCTGGAGAAACGTGCGACGATGGAAATACTTTATCTGACGATGGTTGTAGTGGGAATTGTCAGATTGAGTTAGGTGCATGTTGCACTGGTACAATGTGCAGTGAGATGACAGAAATTAGTTGCACGTCTATCTCAGGCATTTTCTTTGGACTCAATTCTACATGTAATTCGCCAGACGCAGACGGTGATGGCCTTCGTAATGAGTGTGACGCCTGTCGCTTCGACTCAAACAAAGTAGAACCCGGCATATGTGGCTGCGGAAAAGATGACAACGCCGATTCTGATAATGACGGTGTACTCGACTGCGATGACGAGTGCCATGGGGTGGATGATTCGATATTCTCACCTCAATGCGTAGGAGCTATCCCGGCCGTCTCAGAGTGGGGACTGGTCGTTATGACGCTTCTACTATTAATAGGAATCAAGTTGATCGGCCTTAATAAACAGCAGCAATATTAATGCAGAAGCATGCCACTCGGCGGAAAAATCCGGGCGCTGGCGCTACCGGCTCTGACCAGAAAATAGGTTATGCCATCTTACTGGCACGGAAGTAAACAATTCGGCGAATTTATGGCTAGCTCATCCAGATACTTCGCTCCCTGAAAAGCTTGCACCACGCGCTGGATGTCTATGGCTGACAAGAAACCATCCGGGTAACAAAGCAACGAACCACTCAGGTCGTTGGATACCAATGTCCAACTTGCCGTAGGCCCGTATTCAAGCTGAAAACCCTTTACCACGGCTAATATGTCTGCGCCACTGACAAGGCCGTTGGCATCGGCATCACCCCAAACAGAAGTCGCCGTCGTTGCCACTGATGTCAAATAGCCGCACACCGCATAGACCTCGTACACCACAGGCGTAGCTGATGAGGGAATAATGTCAGGCCCGCCTATATAAACTACCTGCCCCCATTGCAATGGTGTCAGCAGCGCGGCATTTCCCGGATTATCTACCAGAGCCGCTACAGAACCATCAGCGATGAAATCGTGGTTAATATCGATAGGTGAAGGCGTTCCCACATATTTCCCGATGCACGGATAAGTGACGGACTGTACAAAGATTCGCACGCGCGTTGTCGAATCAGCCGGTAGCGGCACGATTTTCAGGTAACGAGGCCCAGCCGCTGAAACTAAAGGCGTTTGGCAGGGGCAACCTAACTGCGCATCACACGCACCTGGGCAGGGATCGCCCGAACTTGTGCAAGCATTGAACTGTGGGTCGCAAAATTCTATACCGTTACATTGGTCACCGTCATCAACACAAGTGTCAACAATTTGACACCTTCCCAAAATGCAAGCGTCGTCGGTGCAAGACAAATTATCGTCGCAGTCTGGATCGACGATGCAATTTATACAGCCGGCTTCGGGCGTGCCTGCGCAGATGCCAATGCCACTACAAACATCAAACTCCGTACATGGGTCGCCATCATCACAAGCTCCGCCCGTAACAACGCATGTATTCTGAGATTTAATAACGGCGAGTACCGCGTCAATGTCACCGGCTTCAAAAGTCTGCTCGGCCGCGAGCGTAGGCCAATTATTTGATGTAGTCTGCCCGAAAACATAAATGCCACCCTTCGCGTCCGCGATCGACGCGCGAGCAAAATCTTCGCCCGTGCCCCCGATGAAAGTTCCATAAATTATGTCCTGAAGATCAGCCGTCATGTGGACTACAAAAATATCGCCTTTCCCCATATTGACTAATTGAAACGCATCGTCCGTAATGGGAAAGTCATTTGAATATGTAGCGCCCGTGACGATAATTGTACCGTCTCCCGTCACGGATACACCTTCCAACCCGTCGCCCAGGCTACCACCTAAAAAGGTGGACGCGATGATGCTGCTTCCATCCGGGGTTAAAATTGTCACAAAAGCGTCGCCGGGATAGTTGGTCTGCGCGCCGCTGCCGCTGCCACCAGTTCCGCCGTATACGGTTTGAAACGCGCCAAGCGTAGTCGGGAAATCAGGCGACTTGGTCGTGGCAGCGACGATGATGTTTCCTGCTACGTCCAAGGCTAAGCCATGCGTCTCAGTAAACTCAACTTCGGACCCGCCCAGAAAAGTTCCGACTAGAAGCTGCGAACCATCTGCAGAAAACTTAGCGATGTGCAAATCGCCATTACCGCTATGCGTGCGGCTGTAGGCATTAGCTGTAGTTGGCATATCCGGTGAATTGCTAAAACCTATCACGACCGGCTCACCGAAGTCATCCACGCGAATGGAAGGCGTCCCTAAATCAGTCCCGCTTCCGCCGAGATAAGAGGCCCACATCACTTGCTGACCATCTGGCGACAGCTTGGCAACAATGCCGTCCCTCCCGCCGCCATGTGTTGTTTGAAACGCGCCGCTGGTGATATGCGGATTCTGGCCGGTGCTGTTTGCAGCCAATGCAATATACACATAGCCCTGCGCGTCGATATCCATATCGCGAATAAATGTCCGATCATTGTCACCAAAATAAGTAGCCCAGACAAGCTGCCCGCCGTCAGGTGAAAGCTTTGCTACGAAGCCATCTTGCAAGTCGTATAGCGAGTTTGGGTTGACATCGCCGGCAAATATTGGCTGTATAACGCCTTGGGTTGTTGGAAAACCATCGCCCGCGCGACCTGCGACATAGACAAAACCGTCAGTATCCACCTCAATGGCGTAAGCCCTATCGTAATTGGGGCCACCTAAATACGTTGACCAGATGAGTTGGCCTGTAGGGGAAAACTTCGCGACGAAGACATCGTGCAATCTAGTTCCACCAGTGTTAATTGTAGTGTCGTACGCGCCAATTGTTACCGGAAAATCGCTCGATTCAGTGCCGCCGGTGACGTAGATGTTGCCGTCACCGTCCACAACGACGTCTCGCCCGGTTTCGCCTCTGAATCCTCCCAAAAAGGTGGACAAAGTTAATTCCGCCGCTGGTGCAACGGCAAGCACTTGCCCGTTCATTAACGCAATACAAAGGCATAGAGTCCCAGTGCGCATCGAACGTGAGAGACGGCCAAACCTTTCATTGAAGTAACTAAGTACACTCAAAGGCAAATCGATACCCCAAAAAGATGCAGACAATCACAACGACACTAGGTTATCGGTCGTAATTGTCCCGCGTTCGTTCGGAAAACCCCGTTCTCAGACGTTTCTTGTCCTCGCGTAGAACCTCGCTACTTTAGTATATAGCGATCATTACCATTATCCAAAGAGATTTTGTTGTAATAATCGAATACTTATTAAAAGACCTAATTATTCTGCCCTGTAACGCACACGCATCACTAAGCAACCTGTCATTTCCATTCGTGTACGACCTTAAGTTAGAGAGCGATTGCAAGTTGTCTAAACATGTCCAAATTGAAAGTAATCGTTGACGCCCTCCGACAGTAGTAGTAGACTACCTACGACAGTCGTAGTAGAGGCGACTGAGGCCTAGGAAATATTTTATGACAGTTCGACAATTAGATTTAGGTGAAGCAGAGCTTTCCGTGCTGAGGGCGCTTTGGGATCGTGGGCCTTCGACCGTGCGAGAGGTCTTGGCTCATTTGCACGAACGTGGGCGATTAGTGGCTTATACGACGGTACAGACTTTGTTGACCCGGCTGGAGACTAAGCGTTTTGCGGTTAGCGATAAATCGGGGCTGGCTTTTGTCTACCGAGCGAAGGTGTCTCGTGACCGGATTACCAAGTCTCGCGTGGGCACGCTGCTTACCCAGCTGTTCGACGGAGAGGCTGCGCCTTTGGTGTTGCAGTTAATAAAATCAGAAAAGTTTACTCCGAAAGAAATCCAAGAGCTTCAATCACTAATCGAAGACCTTGATACTAAGTCGTAAGAAACACTAATTAAAGCGAAGCATGTAGTCGCGGAAAATGATTATGGGCGAATGGGTTAATGTTATAGCTGAGCTACTCTGGCGGCAGTCAATCGTAGCTATCCCAATGATTATCGTGGTGGCTGCGTTGACTCGTTGGTTGCCATGTCGCCCGGCAACGCGCCATTTGCTTTGGGCTACTATCATCGCTTGGCTATGTTTGTCCCCGATTTTGCCGCACAGCGGGCTTATTTTTATGCCGACGATTTCGGATCAAATGACAACATCAACTGAGGCGTTAGCTGGTCAAACAGTTCCGACACCTACTGCGACAGACAAAGAAAGCGTAGTCGAGGAATCTAAACTTGTTGATCTTCGCGATTATGTGGGCCGTCAGCGTGAATTGCACCGCTTTCCAAAAGCACGTTCCGCACCTAAGCCTTCGATCAGGCGTCGCGAGTTGCGCCGGCGGGTGACAGTTGCGCCGAGAAACTCGACAGGTATCGACGGAGAAAAAGTAGTAGAATCTACGAAGAGTTTAGTGGCCCGCTCAGTGCCGGATACGTTGGACTCGCTCGCCCAGGCGGTCGGTGCTGGCGGGCCACTTTCTGACTCTTTGGTTAAGACTGCACCTCGCCAGCTAAGAACTCCGCCGACAGGTTCATCTCAGTCTTATATATCTGACTATAGCATAAAGCTTGCTCCTGTTCATAGAAAAAATAATCCCTCTTGGCTTGATGAATGTCTTGAGCCTTTGTTGGCTACTGCAAACCCACCGTTTGTTGATGCGAAACAAGCGACAGCAGCAGAGACGGTATGGGATGACGACTCATATTCGAAAGTCCTTCCCCCACCCTTCGGTAGTAACCGAAGAATGGGGCACCCGGAAATTCCTGCAGCAACGGATGCGGCATGGTTCGACTTACGTTTTATTAACCAGGCTATCGTTTCTTTCAAGAGCAGTGTGAAAAACTGGATGGCGGCGCTTTCCGGGTTGGGACGAACGCTGGCGACCCTGCCACCTATCCCGACGGCTATCTGGCTGGGTGGTATGATTCTCGTATTTGCGATTCACCTGTGGGGCGTCTTGCGATTCCGTCGCGTATTGCGAGACGTTCGCCCTGCGTCGGACAAACTTAACGACATGGTTAGCGACGTAGCGAAGCGAATGCAGCTATCTAAAAAGCCGGCGGCGTATTTTGTGGATGATTGCATATCTCCCATGATATGCTGCGGGCGTAGGCCTAAACTCATTTTCCCGGCTGACTTGTGGTCTCAACTAGACCACGGCGGGCGACGGGCGGTCATTAGCCATGAGCTTGCGCATTTGCGGCGTAAGGATCATTGGTTTATCTGGGCGGACTTATTCGCGGGTGCGCTTTATTGGTGGCATCCTATGGTATGGTGGGTTCGTCAGCGCTTACATATCGAAGCGGAATTCTCATGTGACGCATGGGTGACAGCCCTTTGGCCTGCGGGTCGAAAAGATTATGCACAAGCATTATTGCTCACGAAGCAATATGTAAACAACCCTCGTTTTCTTGAGCAATCAGGAAGTATTGGAATCATCAGTGGGCGAGCACAACGGTTTGCAAGGAGATTGACAATGGTAATGACGCAACGAACGGCCCCCAGACTTTCTGCCTCGGGTGTTATTTTAGCCCTATCGGTAGGCATCATCGGATGGGCAGCGACACCGGCACAATCGTGCCCCGAAAAAGGCTGTAGTAAAACCTCGGCTAAGGTTAGTAAGGCGTGCGGGAAATGCAAGACAAAAGCCAATGGCGCAGTATGGGTAACGCCCAAGGCTGATGGGAGCGGTGCAAATGTTCTCGGCTCATCGGGCAAAGGACATGGTAAAACTTCATATGAACTCTACACTGCGAATAAAGGCAAAGGCGGCGTGCAGTATGTACTCGCTGGCGACCGCGATGATGATAATGATCTAGAAGAAAGAATGGAACGTCTTGAGCGTCAATTAGAAAAATTGATGGAAAAGCTCGGCGATTCTCACGGAGATCATCGTAGCGAACGAAGTCATCGTGAGCATCGAACCCATGTCGAGGGAAAAATTCGAACCCGCCAAGCACCTCACGCACCAAGAGCGCCACGCGCACCGAGATTGCCGCGAGCGCTTAGAGCTTTTCCAGCACCAGCCGCTCCCGCAGCCCCTAGATTTTTTAGTGGGTCCAACGCCATCGCACCCACAGTTTCCATCGCGTACAAGCTCAACGCTGGGCAATTGGAAGCGCTAACCGCACTCATGGTTCTAGATGATGTGCCGATTCTTGTTTCACCGGGGCATGACAAGATAGTCGTCCACGCAACGCCAGCCCAACATGCTTCCTTCGGCGCATTTGTAGCTATGATTAGTGGTGGCGATAAAGATGATACTTTTTATGAGTTACCCGCACACAAGAATAAAGCGTTATCAAACCTGATGGCCCGTCCAGATGTATCCATCATCGTGGACCTGGGTAAGAAAGGTATTGAAGTTGAAGGAACACCTTTAGAACAGGCTGTTTTCAAGGCATTTGTCGATCTGATTAACCCGCCACAAAATCGTGTTTCTTCAAAATCGATAAGCGGGCGTGCGTTTTATGCTGAGCAAACTGGCCGACAAAAAGCAGAGCGTCAAGCTGGGAAAAAGCTGGCCAAAGAGGCCCGCCTGCGCGTTGAAGAAATAGCTGCCCTCGCCAAGGCTGAGGCGAAGCAATTGCGAAAGCGTGCCCGGACAGAACAAAAAAACGCGCGAAAAGAATTAAAGCGAGCCATGCGTCGCCATAAGCACCAACGCAATTATCAGCATCAAGAGCGTGTCAATGTCTTGCAAAATGTGACTGAGAAATTGGCACTGGCAAATATAGATTTGGATGAGCTTCGGGAAAAAGCCGAAGCGATGGTGGGCGAAGAAACTATGCGCGAACTGGAAGCGCAGCTTTCCGAACTTGCTGAAAATGGCGTATTGAAAGAACAAATTGAGCGGGCAGTACGCATGGCTACAATGGCAGGCGTTGCGTTTGATGTTGAAAATATCCATGCCATTGAAGAACAAGCCCGGGCCTTTGCCGAGATGGCGCTTGACATGGTCGATGAGAAATCATCACTGGAAGACACGCAGATGCAGCTTGAAGAAAAAGCTGAGCAACTGCGCGATCAGGCAGAACAAATTAAGAATCGCGTTCTGCAAATGAAAGATAAATTCCAGAAAATTCAGGAAGAGAATGACGCCAATGGCGATGTCCGTAGCGGCCTGGCGCAGGAATGGGTCACGCTTCAGGAAGAGTCTTCTCAGATGTACGAAACCGCGTCCAACATTCAACTATCGGCCAATGAATTTGAGTCGCGGGCGGACGAGCTTTCTGATCGCGCGTCCCAATTGGACGAGACTGCGAACGGACTAGAACAAGTTGCCCAATTGGCGATGGCGTCGCGGACGAAGTAAGTATTTGGCATGGGGCGAATGGCTTCGTCTATGGGCTTTGTTTGTAAGCTTATCGCTATTAGCCACGGGTAAGTTTCGGTCCCAATTTTCATTGCGACCGAAACTTACCCATGCCACCCTGACTAGACCAGAAGATACGCACCATCGCGGTTTTTCACTGCGAGTCTCTATTTGTTGCATCAGGCTAGGGTTGCGCCCAATGCCTGAAATGTTCGCGGAAGGAGCGCCATATGTTTCGCCGGCCCGTGTGCCAATTTTTAATTAGTTTTTGCGTCATGACGATGCTGTTTGTTTCGCCACTTGCGAACGCCGCACCGAAAAGAGAGGCCCGGCAAGAACAACAAACGAGTGCCTCGCGCAGCTATTTTAGCGCTAACGGACTGCTCAATCGTGGCTTATATGACCTAGCTGCGACGGAGTATGAATCCTTTTTGGCTAAATATCGCCAACACGAAAAAACGCCCATGGCCCATTACGGATTGGCGGTGTGCCTGTTTCGTCAGCAGCAATTTGAGGCTGCGCTTAAGCACTTACAACCGCTGCAATACGATGATGCGTTCGTCTATCACGCCGAAGTGGAGGTGATGGCTGGTCATACGCACATGGTACTTAGGCAGTATAAGTATGCAGCGGAGGCCTTTGACGAAGTACTAAACGTTCACTCGAAGCATGACCTAGCTGACGATGCAACAGCTGGCGCGACGGAAGCCTTGTATTCTTTGGGTCAATACGCGGAAGCTATTCAACGCTGCCAACTGCTAGTCACTCGTTGGCCTCGAAGTCCTCATCGTGATCGTATCGAATTGTTGTGGGGCATGAGCGCGATGGCCAGTGAAGATTTCGAGGCTGCGGCGAAGCATTTGAGCTTATTGCTTGAGCGTTCATCCAAAGGAGACATGGCTGACCAGGCTGCACTGCTTCTCGCGCAGGCGTTTCATCACCTTAACTCACCCATCGAAGCCATTCGACAATATCGAGACGCATTAGCTCGCGGAGCCAAGCAGTACACCGCAGAGGCGATGCTTGGACTAGCTACGCTGCTTCATCAAAAAGGCGCACTGGATGAGGCTTCATCACTACTGAATAAACTGCTTAGCCAATATCCTGATGGCAACCTGACTGTTCCCGCGCAGTTTCGCCTAGCTCGCGTTCGTTTTGATGAGAAAAACTACAAAGAGGCGTTGCCCGTATTTCGGAGCTTAGCTGAGTCATCTCATGCGTGGCAAGATGAATCAGCCTATTGGGCGGGTAAGTGCGAGCTTCGACTGGGGCATTCCAAGCAGGCCAGCGAACGATTTAATAACTTCACCGAAAGCTTTAAATCCAGCGAATTTGTAGCGCTAGCCCGTTACGACAAGGCGCTGGCACTCATACAAGCAGGTGAAGCACAGGATGGCGTAGCTGCGCTTCGAGAGTTCCGGGAAATGCATCCTGACCATCCCATGTCAGCGGATGCGCTATATATGATTGTCTCGTCGCTACATCAGCAGCGATCTTTTGATGACAGTTTGGACAGTGCAAAACTATTTTTACAAACCTACAAAAAACATGAGATGGCTGATTCCGTCGCGTTCGTTTTGGCGGAAAATTATTATTTGTCCAGCCAGTACGACAAAGCGGTTTCGGCGTATGATCGGTTGCTAAAAGATTTTCCACGTAGCCAACATTTGGGTTCGGCCCTACATCGTCTGGGCGTTTCACTGTATCACGTCGAAAATTTCAAACGATCGAGCAAGGTTCTTAATCAGGCGATTAGTGAGTACCCTTCTGCCATTGGTATCGATACCAGCTATTTCGTGCTGGGCGATATGTCTTTTCAACGCGGCGAGTGGAATCAAGCGCTGAAACATTTCGAGTCGTATGTAGCTACATCAGCCGACGCCCCCTCCACGGCTGATGCCCTTCTTAAGATGGGTTTGTGTTATCAACGACAGGAGCAGTATCAGCCTGCTTTAGCGAAGTTCGATCAATTACTTTCGCAATTTCCTGGCCATGCGCATCGGGTGCAAGCTACGTTTGAAAAAGGTCAGGCGCTGATTGCTTTGGGCCGCAAAGCCCAGGCTCGAAAGGCTTTTTCTGAGGTCGTCAAAGAAAGTCCGTCTTCGGCGTTCGCGGCATACGCCCGAAATCACCTGGCTTCGATTGCGATGAGCGAGGGCAAGTATGACCAGGCCGCTACGTTTTTGGAAGAGTTGGAACACGATGAATTGGATGGCAAGACCGGCGAAAATGCGACGCTGCGACGCGGTCAGGCGCTGCTTGCTTCTGAGCAATACGAGCGAGCAGAAGCGGTGCTGGCGTCACTCGTCGAAAGCGATGCTGCTAAAAATGTTCGCGCTCAAGCCTTGGCTCATCTGACCGTTTCGCTCACGCGGCAGGACCGTTGCACGGATGCGCTCAAAACGGCTAAGCAAATGACTAAATCTATGGCGAACTCACTTGATCTTTCGCTGTTGCAAAGTTTTCAGTATGAACGGGCCTGGTGCTATCGACAGGCTGGGCACTCGGACGAAGCTGCGAAATTATATCAGGGCATCCTAGCTGCAGGCGGCTCGAATAATCTGAAAGCTCACGCCCTACTCGATCTTGGAGCAATTGCTTATGAAGCGAAGCAATTTGAGCAGGCGTTGAAACATTTTCAAAAGCTTCAACTATTGATAAGTACAAATCAAGAAGATAATTTTCCTCGTACACTCAAGGAACAGCTTGCATACCGGCTGGGCGTATCTTCTTTTGAATTACAGCAATACAACAAAGCGGCGACATCTCTAACCAACTTCGCCGAGGCATTTCCTCAAAGTTCGTTGATTGCGTCCGCGAGTTTTTATTGTGGCGAATCACTGTATAAGCTGGGAAATCATGGCCGGGCTGTTCCTCATTTTTCGCGAGTGGTAGACGAATTTCAAGACGACGCTACTTATCGACCATGCTTATTGCGACTTGGGCAATCATTAGCGGAGTTGCAACGATGGGCGCGATGCGAACAAATTTTCACCACATTCCTGACCAAGTTTCATGATGATCCCCAACACTTCCAAGCGAGTTTTGGGATAGGGTGGGCCAGAGAAAATCAAGCTCGATATGCCGAAGCGATCAGATCTTATCAAAGCGTGATTGATTCACACACAGGCCCCACAGCCGCACGGGCGCAATTTCAAATCGGCGAATGTTATTTTGCCCTGAAAGAATATGAGCACGCGACGCGCGAACTACTGAAGGTGGACATTTTATATGCTTACCCGCAGTGGAGCGCAGCCGCTCTTTACGAAGCGGGCCGATGCTTTGAGATGATGGCTAAGAATGCCGAAGCCCGCACGCAATTCGCAGTCGTCACAGAAAAGTATGGTGACAGCAAGTGGGCGCCGTTGGCGAAGCAACGATTAACTTCGACAGATAAAAATTCAATACCAGGAAAATAGTACAACCATTTAATCGGGCAAATGCGCCGAGTTGAGCCAGGGAGATTGACTTGTGAATACACTCTTAAACATACCGACGGCCTTTATTTTGGGGCAAATTGACGCTGCGAATCAAGCGGTTGGCAGCGGGCAAACGCAACCCATGTTAGACTATCTTTTCAAAGGTGGACCGATGATGATACCCATCGGCCTAACCTCTCTTGTCGCCATGGCCGTCATCGTCGAGCGCATGGTTTCCTTACGCCGCAAAGCCATTATCCCCCCGAAGTTTCTACCCGGGCTAGAAAAAAGCATGTCGGAAAACACCGACACTCAACAAGAAGCCTTAGACTACTGCCAACAAGATGGCAGCCCTATCGCTAATATATTCGCTGCGGGTATTAAAAAATTAGGCGAGCCAATCGAACGCCTTGAAAAACACCTGCAAGAAGCCGGCGAGCGAGAAGTACTCAAACTAAAAAAATATACACGTCTGCTATCAGTCATCGCTGCGGTCGCGCCACTCATGGGATTACTCGGCACGATATTTGGCATGATAAAAGCCTTCCAAACGGTATCCGTATCGGCTGACGCTTTGGGGAAAACCGAACTCTTAGCCAAGGGAATTTACGAGGCGATGATAACTACCGCTGGCGGTTTGATGGTAGCGATTCCTGCCTTGCTGGGTTTTCACTGGGTGCTTGGGAAAATTGACGGCATGGTTGTCGTGATTGACCAGATGACCGTCGAGTTTTTTGATACTTACGCAAAACCTGACTCAGCCAATACGAACAACACCGCTCCTAAGCTTCGTCGAGTCGAAGAAGACGACGTCAACGACGACGAAAATTCTATGTCCACCACCGCGGCTTCGGCTTAAGCAAGGAGTTTTATCATGCACATAAAAGCTAGCGAAGCGGGAGCCTCCCCAATTTCGATCGAACTCACCCCCATTATCGACATGGTGTTTTTACTGTTGATTTTCTTCCTCGTAGCTACGACGTTTCATCAAACGGAACGAGAAATGCAGATCGCGTTACCCGTGGCATCTTCAGCTGAGCCAATGTCTACGCTGCTACGCGAGCTTATTATCAATATTGACGAATCCGGAAAAATTATTGTCAGCGGCTCGACAATGGATGCCGAAGCACTGCATTCTTTAATTGCTGATGCTGTCAAAACGAATCCCGATCAGAAAGTTACGGTGCGCGGTGACCGTAACACGCAGTATGCAAACGTCGTAACCGTATTAGACATCTGTAAAACTTCAGGTATTCAAGAGCCTTATCTGGACACCGTGCTAACGCCATGAGCGAAACAGCATCGAATCATGCCAGTCCCCCTTCTCAGCAACGATGGCTCAAACGCTTTCTTGTGACCGTAGGCTTATTAGCCGCCGCGTCCGCAATTGGCATAGCCATCACGCTTTGGCCGCAAACGGTAACGAATTATACCGACGCAGACACCATCAAAGAATCACAAAGTACAGCTGTCATTCGCGACATTCTCTGGCAGCCGCCCAAACCATTAGCTGACCTGCTCGAAGAAGCGGGCGATATTTACGAACCCAGGCTATCGTTGGATGGTCAATCTTTATATTTCGTTCGTGGCAAAGCAGGCGAAAACGCTGACATCTATGTGGCTACTAAAACGAAGGATGGTTGGACTTCGCCCAAGCCTTTGTCGGACATCAATACGGACGAGGACGAGCTTGGCCCCGAACCTTCCGCAGATGGCCAATCGTTATATTTTTATAGCAATCGCATAGGCGGGTTTGGCGGCTACGACCTTTGGCTTTCTCATCGCATCGTAACTGATGGCCAAATCACCTTCAGTGAGCCTGTCAATCTTGGTCCTGCGACGAATTCACCCTATAACGATTATGGCCCAGCCGTATCACCTGACGGGAAAACTTTATACTTCGCATCAAATCGCCCGCTACCTGCGGACACCAATCAACCCAACCCCAACGCTTGGCCCGGAACCCTACGCGAAGACCTGTATCATCGCACTTACGATTTGTATCACGCCCCACTTACTGACGCTGGCATCGGTAACGCTTTGCCGCTCGGAGTTCTAAACACACCTTTCAACGAAGGCACACCAGCTGTGAGTACGGTGGGAGATTTTCTATATTTTTCGTCGGACAGGCCTGACAGCGAAGGCGGGTTCGATTTGTATCGTGCGCGCCGGTTACTCGGTGAACATAAAAATATCGAATCGCTGGGCCAAGCGGTCAACTCCCCAGCCAATGAACTTGACCCCGCCTTAGCTATGGGCGGATTTGAATTGTATTTTAGTTCTGACCGACCACGCGAACCGCTTACGCAAGACAAACCTAATCCTTACAACTTATACCGAACGGCTTCGCGCGAAGTGTTTCGAAATGTTGACACCTTTCAACCATCTTTTAACTGGGCGGCGCTATGGTCTGCTATCGGGCCGAATCTTCTTTGGGCACTGCTCGCCCTACTGCTCATGCTGCTGTTAGCTACGCTCATGCGCGACATGCACAGCCGAAAACTTAGCTTGTTGGCTAGATGTTTAATGGTATCTCTATTCGCCCACTTCCTGTTGATGTTACTATTTAATGTCTGGGAAGTAGGCTCAACGCTAGCCAAAGAGTTCGGTCGGAAAGGCCCGATTCAAGTAGCCATCGCATCGCCAACTATAGGGCAAGCCATCGCCTCGCAGGTTCGAGGAGAGTTCGCCACGACCGAGCCGCCACCAACTCCGCAACTTACTATGGAGTACCAAGCCTCGCCGCTTAACTTCACGCCTTCGACTGAGCTAGCCGCGATTAGGGTTGACCGTGGACAGGTGAAAGATGCGCAAATAATTGTCGACAAGACGCCGCTCCGCGATGCCGAGCCTACGCCAAGCGTGACTAAGCCTACGGTCACGCAGATGCAGTTAGCTGACGCTTTGACTCAGCCGTTGGACTTTACTATTCCCGACGAGGTGCGACGAGAAAATGTTTCTGAAAACCGATCCTTAACGCTACCAACGTCCAGGTCCATAGCTAAACTTGATCGCCCTACTATAGACAAATCTGTTTCAGATACGGCTTCGAATACGACGACGGTGGAGTTGCCGCCCCAGCCACTAGACCCGCAACAATTGAAAATTCAAACACCAACAGCCGCCAGCAAAATAATGCCTAGAGCATCGCAGCCTGTTGAGCAGTTTCAGTTGCAACAAAGTGAATCCTCAGCCGTCTTGCAGCTGGCTAGTTTACCTCTGGATATTACGATCCCAACAGCGATGGAAACCCAACAGACCAGTAGTTCCGAGACCAATGACATTGATAACCCTATCGCCCCACTAACTCATGCGCGTAGTGATTTTCTCGCGGCTTCTCAAACTAAAATTCGCCCAGCGGAGTTAACGGCCATTACTCCCACAGCTACAAAATTAGAAACTGACAGTAAGCCTGCTGCGCTACCATTGCCAATCGCTCACGATAACGCGCCAGCCAGAACCGATGTCGTATCGCTACCATCAGCGGCTACTCAATACTTACCATCGCTGCCGCTTACCGATTTCACTTTGCCTAACGTGGAGGAATCTAGTGGGGCTAAAAATGCCGACGAATCTCTCGCTTATGCCAATCAACAACAGTTATCAAACACCCGCGCAGCCCTGAATCTTACGCAGCAAAGCGGTAATCCAACGACGGTCCAAATCAACCCTGCGCAGACAGACGAAGACTCTTTATTCAAACCGTTAAACAGCATGCCTATAGCCACTACAGAAATCAGAGAAGCGCTCGCGATAGAAAACTCGCTCGCTTCAATTACACCACGATCATACACGAAGCCCATGATTGACTTTCCTCTACTGGATTTGCGTCTCCCCACAGAAACTCAGCCCGAAGTCAAGAATGAAAATTACACACAGCGATCGGAGGATAAGCGACAGTCAATCCTTGAGGAGCGAGGCGGCACGAATGAAACAGAGGCAGCTGTCGCTCGCGCGTTAAAATGGTTAGCTGCCCACCAAAGCGAAGATGGTCACTGGGATGGCGACAGCTATGACGGAGATTGCCACGAATGCGATGGCCAAACCGACGCTCTCGTAGATGTCGCCATCACGTCACTTTCGCTGCTAACTTTCCTAGCTGCGGACCATACCCATACTAAGCCAGGCCCTTATCAGCGAACCGTTGACAAAGCCTTGCAATGGTTATTGAAACAACAACATTCAAACGGCGACTTGCGCAGCGACGAAACCATGTACACCCACGGCATGGCTACCATCGCCCTTTCGGAAGCGTTTGGCATGACAGGAGATTCCAGACTCGAACCCTACGTAAGAAAAGCCATTCGTTTTATCGATCGCGCACGCAATAAACGCGACGGTGGCTGGCGATATGACCCCGGACAACCCGGAGACACCTCAGTCCTCGGCTGGCAGGTCATGGCTTTGCACAGTGCGCAGATGGCTGGGATTGAAATCCCCATGCGAAATATCACGGCTGCGAGAAAGTGGATGAAAAAAGTTAGCATCCCATCAAAACCAGGGCTTTATAGATACCAGCCCCGTGCCCCTGTCACACGAGCCATGACTGCGGAAGGGATGTTCATACAACAGCTACTTGGACATCAAGCCAACGAGTCCATCATGCAAGCCTCCGCACGACATATTTCTCAATTCCCGCCAGATTGGAATAAAGAGCCTAATACTTATTTTTGGTATTACGGCACGCTCGCGCTATATCAACATGGTGGACCTCAGTGGGATCAGTGGAACTCGGCGCTCACGAAGACGCTACTCGCTAACCAACGTCGTGACGGACGAGCAGCCGGTAGCTGGAACCCCGTCGGCGAGTGGGCGCAAACGGGAGGCCGAGTATGCCAGACCGCGCTGTGTACACTGATGCTGGAAGTTTACTATCGCTATTTACCGTTATACGCGAATCCACAACCGATTGACGCGATTGGTTCAATTCAAGGTATCGTCACCGACGTAAGCACGGGAAAGCCGCTAGCGGGCGTGACGATTACGCTTGACGTGGTAGACCGATCACAATTGACCACAACTACCGATGCTGAGGGGGAATACACCTTAGCCATCCCGGAGATGCCGGAATTTTTCGCCATGTCCGCCTCTCGTGAAGCGTTTA
Source organism: Planctomycetota bacterium (assembly GCA_024280855.1). Classification (GTDB taxonomy): domain Bacteria; phylum Planctomycetota; class Phycisphaerae; order UBA1845; family UBA1845; genus JAJRPG01. The sequence goes on from JAJRPG010000083.1 coordinate 17,515, forward strand.
TTCCTGCCAGCGCGAACATGTCCTCAGCCAGAATAGCTCGCGGTGTGGTTCGGCAAGACTTTGATTTACAACCGCAGCGATACGACGTGGTAACTATCGAACCCGTCCCTCAGGTACATCATCTGGGTGATGATAATTTTGACGGAAAAATCAATAGCCAATTCCAGAAGAAGGCTGAGGGTGATTCGTTTCATATCGAGTTCACTATCTCATCGGCTCATCAGCTTGAACGCGCCAAATCCGCAACCATTCGCCTGCTGGCCAAGGGCGTTCAGGAAGATCACCGGCTGGTCTTTAATGATATTGAGCTAGCCTATACACTAGATGATGCGCCGCGTGATGGAAGCTTTGGTGAGTTTTCTACAGAATTAGACCCAACGATACTCCACGTTGGCGTCAATACATTCGACATTTTCGCTGGCCGTCGTGGGAATGATGTGGACGACTTTGAATTCGTCAACGTCCAAATCCACTTTGAACTAGCGGAAGCAAACTAGACGGTATCTCGTGTGACACACTTCCCTCCCCGAGCGGAATACCATCTGAAAAATCCTGGTGGCGTACAGCTAATGTGGATCAATATGCTAAGATAAACCGAGAGTCCGGCCAATGAATATGGGGCATAGTTTTGACTATTCTCAGACAGGCGCACCGCATATATGGGGGCATAATTATACAGACCAAGGGCTACAAGGTGGATTTAATTGTCAGATACTATCGACGACTTGCAGTCTGGATTAGATGATGATATAGATAGGGGTTCTACGGAGCGGCTGGAGAGCGTTGTGGCGTTCGAGCAGTCCGCTGCCAAGGTAGAGATTATCACGCATGGCGGCGTGCCCAAGTGGACTAAGGGGGCGGATTGCAAATCCGTTATTCGTGGGTTCGAATCCCACCGCCGCCTGTTAAGCGAGGTATCGATCAATTAGCTGGCTGCTTTTGTTCCAGCGTATACAACGTCGATATAAAATCGTTTTTATTTTTCGCGGGCGTAGCTCAATTGGTAGAGCATCAGCCTTCCAAGCTGAATGTTACGAGTTCGAGTCTCGTTGCCCGCTTTTGAAGATAACTTGCTTGCCGAACGCTACTTAGCGTGCCTGCCCTCGTTGGGAGTGCGGCTCAAAAGTCCTTGCCAAAACGGTAGTCTACCGTTTTGGCGAGCTGACAAAGGAGTCGCATCATGCCAAAGCTCATCAAAAAGTTACCGTCGTATCGTTTGCACAAGCCTACTGGCCAGGCCGTCGTCACGCTTAGCGGGAGAGATCATTATTTGGGCAAGTTCGGGACGCCCCACAGCCACAACAAGTATCAACGTCTTATTGGCGAGTGGAGCGTTATCAAAGCCCAACAGACTACCGACTCGACTCATAACTAATCGTCCCATGATCTCCGCGTGTCTGAGCTGTTTATCGCATACATTGAGTTTGCACAGATGAACTACATGAAGAATGGCAAGCAGACAGGCGAGGTGTCTAACATCATCCACGCCATGCGCAGTGTAGTACAGCTGTATCAGAATTGTCGCGTTTCCGAATTCGGCCCCCGCGCATTAAAGCATGTACGTGAGCTAATGGTGAAGGACGAGTTGTCCAGAAAAGCCGTCTACGCACGGGTGAATCGAATTCCGTCTCCCACTGGTATAAAATCAGCGACTCTAATTCAGAATGGCGGAATCTGCGAAAGCAAAGTGAGTTTTGAATGACCACTACTCGCCAATCGAGATAAGTCGGCCCCATCTGAGACCGGTCTCATCGAGCGCCCCAAAGACACGAACGTGCTCACACTTCTCGCGTGGCGAGAACTCTCCCATCAAAGTACATAATGTTGTGACAGAAAGCACGGCTGTTTTCTTGCTGGCGTTCCTGTCTTTTGTCTTCGTCTGTTCGAGTCCACTGGCCTATCGCAAAATCCTCTGTTACCGCATGGGCAGCATGATTTGAAACGCGGCGAAGTCGCGTAGGTCAATATCGCTGTCGCAATCGAAATCGCCCACTTCGCAACCCGGTCCCACCGAGAAGCCTGGTGCCGTGTAGCAATTATGGAACGCCTTGTAGTCGGCTAGGTCTACCGTGTTATCTTCGTCGAAATCGCCCAGTTCGCAGACGTCGGAGATACCGTTGGCGTCACAGTCGATGCTGTCAGATTCGCAACTGCCACAGCTATAGGTTTCCACAGCGATCGCACAGGTCTCGTCCCAGCCATTGATGCAGCAATCAGGAAGCATCTTGCAGACGCACGCTTCGATGTTCGCATCACTACAGCCCACGCCGCTACTCAACTCGCAGCAATCGTGATTGGGTTGGAGAACGTCGCACCCGTCAGGCACTCCGTTGGCGTTGCAGTCGTCTAGACCAAACTCGCACCAGTCGTCCATGCCGTTGTCGTTGCAATCGCTGGCCGCAAGCCCGTGTAGCGCGATGGCGTCGAGGTACTCAAATCTGCTGAGGACGCTATTCGTATCGGTATAGACTTTGACGCCCTTAACCAAGTAGCTAGTTACCGGCCAGTCCACGTCAAAGTCCAGATTGGCGAGAGTCGGGGTCGGATCGGTTCCTTGCCACACTGTGTGCAGGACATCGTTGGTGTCCAACACGTCCACTTGATAAACCATCCCGTTGCCGCCGGTCTCTCGGATAGACACGCCGGTGGCGTACACCTGTAACGGGTAGCCGACGGTGATGAACTCCAGTGTGCCGTCAATGAGAAACGAACCCCAGGAAGAACCACCGCCGCCGTAATTGGACTGGTTGGGCGGTCCCAGCACCTGGATCGCTGACAACACGTTTGCCTGACGGCTGAAACTGATCACCTCAAAAGCCCACTGATCGAGCATCGATCCGAGCGGCGCAATATCGCAGTCGTCAGGTATGCCATTCGCGTTGCAGTCCGCGCTACCAGCGGCGACATCGCATTGGTCGAGAATGTTGTTGCCATTGCAGTCGCTACTGGCGTCGGCAGCGATTTCACATTCGTCGGGTATACTGTTGGCATTACAGTCGGGGCTTCCAATTTCGCAACTGCCACAGCCAAACGACTTCACCGCTTGTACGCAAGAATCATCCCAGTCTGCGCTGCAGCACTGTGGGTCGATATCACTACAAATGCACGCCTCAATGTCTGGATCGCTACAACCCGGTCCGTGATTCGCATCGCAGCAATTGTGGACAGGTGTGAGTACGTCGCACCCGTCCGGCGTTCCATTAGCGTTGCAGTCGGTGAGTCCGAATTCGCACCAGTCGTCTGTACCGTTGCCGTTGCAATCGCTGCCTACTAATCCGTGCAGCTCGATGGCGTCTATATACTCCAGTCTGCTGAGGACACTGTTCGTATCGGTATAGACTTTGACGCCCTTGACCAGATAGCTCGTTACCGGCCAGTCCACGTCAAAGTCCAGATTGGAGAGAGTCGGTGTCGGATCGGTTCCTTGCCACACTGTGTGCAGGACATCGTTGGTGTCCAACACGTCCACTTGATAAACCATCCCGTTGCCGCCGGTCTCTCGGATAGACACGCCGGTAGCGTACACTGGTAACGGGTAGCCGACAGTGATGTACTCCAGTGTGCCGTCAAAGAAAGGCGAATTCCAGGAAGAACCACCGCCGCCGTAATTGGACTGGTTGGGCGGTCCCAGCACCTGGATCGCTGACAACACGTTGGCCTGACGGCTGAAACTGATCACCTCAGAAGCCCACTGATCGAGCATCGATCCGAGCGGCGCAATGTCGCAGTCGTCGGGTACGCCATTCGCGTTGCAGTCCGCGCTACCAGCTGCGACGTCGCATTGGTCGAGGATGTTGTTGGCGTTGCAGTCGCTACTGATACCAACTGCGATGTCACAGACGTCGAGAATGCCGTTGCTGTCGCAGTCAGCGCTGCCGGCGGCGAGGTCGCATATGTCGGGGATAGCGTTGCCATTGCAGTCAATGCTGTTGGCTGGTGCCCCGTGCAACCGGATAGCATCGATCTCCTCCCAGGTATTCAGATTCGTGTCGGTGTCGGTGTAGACTGTCACGGCGGTAACCAGGTAGTCGGTTCGCGCCCAGTCGATTCGAAATTCAACTGGCGTTCCGATCAAACTGGGGTCATCGCCCTCCCAAATAGTGTGGATTCCACCGAGCGTGTCGACCAGGTCGATCCTGGTCACGAAACCGTTGCCGGAGGTCTCCCGGACCGTCGCGCCATCGGCAAATACGGGCGTATCGAAGCCGACCGAAATGAACTCCATCGTCCCGTCGAAGTTGGAAGGAGCCCAAGCCGAACCGAAATCGCCATAGACGAACGTATCGGGAAAACCTAGTGCCTGTTCCGCCGAGAAGGCACCATCGCTGTACTGTGAACTGTATCCGATGACGGTGGCCGCCCATTGATCGATGGGTGCGCCGACACTCGTCTCACATTCGTCAAGCATGTCGTTGCCGTCGCAGTCGGCCGGCGTCGACGCCTCAATACTTAGTGACCAATCGGTGAGCGAACCCTCAAATCCTATGAAGCCGTCGAAGATCGTGAGGGTCCAATCGCCGGCCGCGTCCATGCCGTCGAACGCGGAGAGCGGGTTGTTCGGAAAGAAACTACCTTGATTGAGACCATTGCACGGGACTGGGCCAGTGGCCTCATCGTCAAACACTGTGCCGTCAAATCCACAGGTAGTGGAGCAGGCATCACAAGGGCCGAAGAAGTACACATCCACAGAGGTGGTTCCGTGTGTCAGTGTGATGACAATGTCACCGAAAAATTGGTGAGTCAGCGTGACGCCCAGGTCCACGTCAAAGACCCTGCCGCTCTCTGGAACATTAAAGGTGCGGCTGATGATGAACCCGTCGAGAATCGGCTCCGGTGGATTCACCGGGAAGGCGAAATCGGCCCGGTTTCTCAGTTCGCACTCGTCAGGGATGCCGTTACCGTTGCAGTCTTCGCTGGTGCCGGTGGAGATGTCAAAGCCGTCGGGTTGGCCGTTGAGATTGCAGTCTGAGCTAATCATTGAGCCGACCGCTAGGAGAGCGTCAGGTGTAATCTCATACGCTCGGCTAATCTTTGCAGCCGTTTGGGTAAGTGGCGATCGCGCCTCGAGCTTGCCGGGCGCGGGATCGGTTTGGGCCAGTACAGCCGTCGCAGAACTCAGCCCGGACAGCAGGATCGATAGGATAAATAAACTTTGCCTTGTCATAAACTCACTCCCTGAAACCAACACTAGAAGCGTTGGCGCGTATAATCGAAACACGCATTACCGTTTGACGCGTGACGATCCACGCCCCGAACCAACCATAATCTGACCATTCACCCTATTACAACTGTTCGTCGCTCCTAACTTTGGGGCTCGACAGATCACAAAACCGACCATCCGAGCATTCATTCGGGTTCTGCGCAAGTGCTGTACCTGTGGCACTTGTTCATCAAGAGGAACTGCGAAGAGATAAGTAACACGAGGCTATCGCCCGACTTCGTTTACTCTTCTTCCTCCTCCACGCGTACGCAGCGTTCGGCGGACTTATCGCACGTCTGTTCCTCCGGGCAATCACCTTCACTCTTACACTCGCCCCTAGGCTCACAGCGACCTCGGGCATCATTGCAGAGTTCTTCGTCGGTATCGCACGCGCTGTCGGACACGCACTCAGGCTCACGCTTACACGTGCCATTGGTATCGCAGGTCTGTCCCGGCGGACAGACCGAATCTGGCCCGCATGCCATGTTCCGCTCACACTTTCGCGAGGATTGGTTGCACGACTCATCCAGGTTGCAGTCACCGTCGCTATCGCAAACTGCTTTCTGTTCGCACCGTCCAAGGGTACGGTTGCATAATTCACTCGGTTGGCATTTGCTGTCGACAGTGCATTCCGGGCGCTTAACGCACTTCTTCCTTTCGCGATCACATAATTCGCTTGGCCTACATTCACTATCGAAATCACACTCAAACCTTTCGCACTTGCCCTTGGTGCGGTTACAGCGTTCTCCGGTGCGGCATGCACTGTCTCTTATGCACTCCTGGATTGGTTCGCAGCTGTTGGCGGCGGTACATATCTCACCGGAAAGGCAGTCTCTGTCGGTGGTGCAATCGAGAATGCGTTCGCAGCGGCCGCTTGCGGTGTTGCATTCGAATCTTCGACGGCAGCCACTATTGCTTATGCACACACAATCACCACTGGATTTTTCGCATTCCTGGCCCGGTCCGCAACCTGAATTGCTGCTGCATGAGTTCTGGCATTGACCGTATTCATTGCAGACATCGCTATCGTCACATTCGAGGTCACTACCGCCGCTACACAATGGGCGGCAGCGACTGTTATTCCCGAGGTCATTGCACCATTCGTCTTTTTTGCAATCGCTGTCTTTTTCACACTCAGGCTCGCTGTCCTCGTCATCTTCATCCGGTATTCCGTCACCGTCGTCGTCATCGTCTTTGTCGTCAGGCACGCCGTCTCCGTCGTCGTCATCGTCCACGTCGTTATTTTTACCGTCACCGTCGATGTCGTCGTCGTCATCGTTCTCTATACCGTCGCCGTCGACGTCGTTATCGCGTTCGTTGGGGATGCCATCTCCATCGACATCCAAGTCTTCTCCGTTGGGAATGCCGTCGTCGTCAATGTCCATGCAGTCGCCGGCCTGGAACTCGTTGGTGCCGGCGAGGATCTCAACTAAGTCGGAGCAGCCGTCACCGTCGCTGTCAATCGCATCCAATGCAGCTAACAAAACGTCGCCGCAGCTATCACAGCTCGTGTCGTAGCCGAGATAAGCGCCACCCAGCTCGGCACACGCACCGTCTGACAGTGCCAGGCATCCGTTGGCAAGACAGCAGGCACCAACCCCGCCCAACGACGGCGGTTCATTCGCCGACTGTCCAGCCGAACCGATATTGCTCAACCCCGCCGTACTTCCTGTCCCTGGCAACCCCACGATCGCTGTTCCCTGCCGGGATGTCGCCGCTTGATCGTCAGTCGGAATAGTCGATCCACAGCCGACCGTTCCACAGAGCGCGATGGCGATCGCGCCAAGGTATGCGGATACAATTGTTTGGTGCTTCTTCATTCTCGTGGCCTTCTTACGTTGCATCTAATCCTTATTATTTCACATCAACAGAGAACTCAACCTCGAGCGTACACACATCTTTCACTTCGATGCGTGTCGAGATTTGTGGTGGAACCGGGTACGTCAGGGTTTGCATTTCCATCTCCCCGTATGTCAATCCGAAAGTACAGTTGTTGCTGGAATCATCACTTTCCATCATTAAATCACTCGTGAAGGTAATCGATTCGCCAGCCTGCACGCTGAAAAATGTCCTCTCCGGGATTTGAGTGTTATCAATCGTTCCGAAGCACGCGACACCAGTAAGGTTCGCAGGCACGATCAATCCTGGAATACTCCGAACATCCACCCACCACGGACATCTCTGATCTGATGGAGACGTCACGTCGCAAGCATTGATAATGTCGGTATCCAGGGAATCGCCAACGCAGCAGTGTTGATACAACGGCGTTGCCGAGGCTTCGCCTGATCGTTGCGTATAGAAATTACCGTTCTGTAGTTCCAAGAAATCGTTGTTCAGTGCAAAGGCTTCACACGACTCTGGGAACCGAATGAAATCGAGTCGGATCGTCACGTTCTGATCAGGGATCAGTGGATCGCGCTGAACCAGCAATTCAGCGCCGTCTTCGCAATTAGTGGCTACGACAGTGCAATCACCGTCGGTATCCCTGTCCATCGGGTCTGTGGAATCCTGACTATCTCTACCATCGTCCGGCGGGAATCCGTCAGCGCCAAGGTATTCCGCGCCGTCATTGAGCCCATCGTTGTCAAAGTCAGATATAAGCGGATCGGAACTCACGGTGCGAACCTCACTGCCCATTGGGACAATATTCGTTCGGACAATCCACTGCTCTTCGATTTCAAATTTGTCAGTCAGCTCGTCGCCATCGGTATCTTTTTTGAGCAAATCGGTGCCGGTAATCGATGAGGGAGCGAAGTATTTGCATTGGGTGGAGTCCAACGACAAATCGCAACGCGCCAAAAACTCGGCAAACTCGTCGACATACTTTGCGGGGTCGAACTCTTCGCCGTCGCGCAAGCCATCTTGGTCAGTGTCATTAGAACACGGATTCGACTTGAGAATCTTTTCCAGCAAGTCGGGCAAACCGTCGTTGTCGGAGTCGGGCACTAGCGTATTGGAACTGATGCATACGGGAGGCATCAAGCCTGTGTCTACACAGGCCGGAGGTGTTAGGCCTGCCTGTCCACAGCCCAGAACCGTCCTCTCATCAATCGTCCCCGCATTGGTCACGAGCTTCCAGCCTTGATTTTCTTCAAAATCGCTCAAGCCGTCCGCGTCGAGGTCCAGCACCGAGCCGGCATCGGAGGGATCGTTTGGATTGGAACCGAGGATCGCTTCGCGGCCATCGCGAATACCATCACCGTCGGTGTCAGCGTCGAGGGGATTGGTGGCGTAGAGGAATGAGTGGTCCACCAAGCCGGGCATCGAACCAACATATACTGGGATCACTAGATTCATATTGTTGAACGGATCAGTATCGTCATCTGCAATGATGATGGTGTATCCATACAATTCGTCATAGTCGCTGATACCGTCGTCGTCGGTGTCTTGGCTGCGCGGGTCGGTCCCGAAACCCATTTCATCAAAATCATCCACTCGATCGAAGTCAGAATCCTTGGCGTTTGGATTAGAATGGACAGTACGGTCAGGAAATACATTTTCGATCGAGAGAGTCCAGCCCGTCTGCACTTCTATTAAGTCGGATACACCGTCGTCGTCAGTGTCCTTCTTCGTATCCAAACTTCCTTTTTCCGCTTCAGTGCGCGCGTAGAGACCATCCCCGTCTTCGTCGGCTTCCAGGGACAGCGAGAAATTCTGCCCGCCGTACAGTCGGATGTCGCTGAAGTTTGTGAATTTCGGTGTGCCGGGCGGGGTGACCACCACCCAGAACTTGGGGCCCTTCACAGGGTTCTGACTGACGGTCTCCGGGTCCGTCTGCACGCCGCGAATGCGTGTCAACTGTTCGACGGTCCTGTCAGTCACGCCGTCTCCATCTGTATCGATATCCTGCAGGCTCGTGCCGTATGTGTTTCGAATCGATGGATCATTTAGGTCCGTTGTACCGGGTAGTGGAAAAGGGTCGTTGTCCGCCTTGGCGATTCCGATGATGTCCTCTAAGGCGGTGCGCATCGAAATTCCCAAGGGGACACCGGTGGCGACATCGAATTGACCGGCTGTCGCTACCCGATAGGTTTCCACTTCGCCGTTACCAAAATCGATAACCAGACCGGCAGTCTTGTCGTTGGTTTCCTGCGAAGAGAAAGCAAACAGGCGACCATCCTCCGCACGAATGTTGAAGTTGGACAGCCTCATCGTGATAGCACGCGGAGACCGTCTCAACTCACGCGCGACCTCTGGGAAAATCTGAACGTCCTTGAAAACAAACGGACCGCGATCCTTGTCGAACGGGCCTATGTTCAGGTTAATGTCCTCGCCCAGCGACAACGTGCGTTCCGGAAGTAAGGTGGCTAACGGTACGTCGACACGTCGCACAGGGTCACGAATGAGTGCAACCAACTCCATGTCGGAAATATTGAACGCAACATCGCCGACGTTGGTCACGGTGACGTCTACTAAGAGATCCGCGTCCTCTACTGTACGCGTGACGGATTGGTTTTGGCTGATTTCGCTAGCATAAGCGACCGATTTCTGCTCCTCACGCGAGGCGCTTTCGGTCGAAGAGCGGTCCATGGTGAAGGAGTAACCGCGGGCCCTGGTCTGCTCGAAACCAAACGTTGCGGTCACCGTCGAGGAAAACCCCTTGTCATATCCAACCTCGATCGCTAGCTCCTGACTGAACATATCGGTGTTTTCGCTGGTCCGCGTGTCGGAAGTGCTAAACATTCGCTCGGTGCCCTGTGTCAGCGTAGTCGTTGCGGCCCGTTCTTTGGTGTCGGTCTTCCCCTGCTCGTCCGTGAATTCAAACCTTTCATCGAGGTACAGTGAAACATTGCCTATTTTGATCTGCGGAATGGGCAGGTCCGCTAGTCGCGGATTGCGGTTCCGTTCAAAGAGTTCAACATTGTCGGGTATCTGATCGCCGTCGGTGTCTGCCAGGATGGGCGAGGTCTTAAAAAAGTCGATCTCGAAGAAATCGATGATGCCATCGTCGTCCGTGTCCTGCTTACGCGGGTCGGAATACCAGATGTTCCATTCATCGAAATCAGTGACCTGGTCGGCATCGGTGTCAGCCGTCCGCGGATCGAAGTGGTAGCGGCGTTCGTCGCCGTCCCAGATGCCGTCGCCGTCGGTGTCTTTACTGAACGGATCGCTGGTCACATGCTTGGTACCTACGGTGCCGTCGTCAAAGTATACGGTGACGAACCAGCCAAGTTCCTCAAACCAGTCAGCAAATCCATCGCCGTCAGTGTCGATTTGCTCGTTCAACACAGGCCCAACGGCCAGGCCATAGCTCTGGTCGAATCCAATTGGCCCTACGATCGTGCTCTCACCAGAGCCAGTATCGATGCGGAGGAGTTGCCCTGAAATACGATCCGCTGCGTACAGCGCGCGGAAGTCGGCGTTGTAAGCGAGGCCCTGGATCGTATCATACGCCAAGTATCCCATTTCCGTGACCTCACCCGAGATGGTGTTGATGGTCATGAGTCGCTCATCATTGCTTCCATACAGCGTGCGCGTTTTAGAGTCGAAGGCGAGACTCCATAAGTTGTAATTCCCAGTATCTCCTATAACAGTCCCCACGCCGGTCACGATGTCGATGCGGATGAGTTGAGGAGGGACGATAGTCGTTCCGTACAGGGTGTCGGTAGTGGTGTCGAAGGCGAGGCCTCGAACATCGAAATTTCCCAACGCGCCCACGACTGTGGCCGCACCGGTGTCGATGTTGATGCGCACAAGCTGACTGGTAATGACGGTGGTTCCGTACAAGGTGTCTGTGTTGGTATCGAAGGCGAGACTTCGGACTCTTGATACACCCAAGGGCCCAACAGTGGTTCCCGCACCAGTGACCGGATCGATAACCA
>JAJRPG010000084.1 GCA_024280855.1 Planctomycetota bacterium
ATCTCGCGCGGAGATAGCTCACTTGCAGTTACGCTTTCCGAGATACTAGCTCCAATGGCTAACGCGACGAGCAACAAAATCATGTGCGATTTTATTAAGATAGAATTATTGGGTTCCCGAATCATGTTAGTTTCCTCCGCGATTGGCACGTATTTCTAGACACTGCGACATTGTAAGGTCACGTTTTGTGGTGCTTTGCCCACGGCTCATCAAGTTTTTTTCTTCGTTTTCGATGTGATCAGCATCAGCATCAGCATCGTCATGGTTATAAAGATAGTGAACGAGTTCATGGGCAAATGTACGTACGGCAGCCTGTATGTCTGTGCTTCCGTCGCAAACATTGTCCGCAAGAACTATGCCACCTTTATAAGCAAGCTGGTTGCCAGGCGACGATGTTATCCCGGCAGTGTATCCGCATCCCTGATTAACATCATAGTCAATAGCTTCGATGAAATACACGTCAATTATCGAGTCATCTATACCGAAGCCGATCAAACCGTGAAGTGCGGAGGCCGAGGTACTATCGAGCCTGATATACGCGGGGTCGACTGTAGTAGTGACTACATTGCTCAGCGTCACAATAATCCCGCATTGCGACAATATTTTGGATACGTCAGACATTATGGCCCGAATTTCTGTCTCTGTGCGCGACGTTGATGCACCCGCGCCGTCGGTACATAAGTGTGCCTTGACCTGGAACCGAAAATCTCCGGGCTCGAGATCGGGTTGGACGTTTTTAATTTTATTATAAACCTCTGCATAGACATGATCTCCAATGCGAAATTCCATCCGCCCATCACCCCGATTCCCAAAAGAGGGGAAGGGAATTTCCAATACCGCACTGCGTTTGTCTGCAGCTTCAATAACTTGGCTGGTAGGATTTATGAATCCGCTAGTCACCTTGAACACCCAATTTGCAGGGATCGTCGTAAGATCGATATCAGGTTGAATTTTCGTTAACCCGAAGGTGTTTGCATCCCAAAATAGTTCGCCATCGTCAAGCCCCAACGGATTCATTGGAGCTACAATAGCCGGATTAACCGGGATAGGGTCGATTCCACTAGTGATCGTATCCATTTCTATACGCATCACCGTAACGACTACGCTATCCGAACAATCATATAAGCCGTCTCCGTTCGAGTCAGAGCTTATTGTGATGGTAGTGCCTGCACTTGTACTAGGTGCGATACCCTCCATCCAATAGGTCTGAGTGTTTGGTGAAACTACCATGTTGAAAATTTTTCCCGATGTGATGATCGTCTTACGATCTTCCTTGTAGATTTGTACAAATGCGGGTTCGTATACAAGTTTCCAAGCATTAGTTTCGAGTGCATCCTGTTGAAATTCTAATACAATCGGAACCAAGTCGTCGTCGAAAAAGAACGGTGGTTCCTGAGTGTTGTCCGGCAGGTTGCTGTTGTCGTCATCGTCATCGTTCACCAGTATTATTTTGCCAGGAGAATTCCCTTCGATAGTATCCTCATTCAAAGAGCGACTTGGAAAAGCAATACCTTTGTTGTTGTCGCTATCTACATCCAAGTCTATAGCAAATCCCTCCACACTCGTACGGCCACCTTCGTAACCACAGTATGTACAGATGCCACCATTTTCATATAAAACGCTTACCCAAAGGACCACACGAGTAGGGCAAACTCCATTACTAGCCTTAACGCCTTCAAGATACACTACCGAAGGAGGAGGCCAGGAACCGGACTGACTTGCCAGGGTCGACTTGTCGGAATCCAGGTATGCTCTGAAATTATTTCCGCCCCAGCCATTAAGATGCCACTGGACTTCATCGCCCGGTTGCGGATCACCGTCTGCCAGGCCGGGGCAACCGCTAAGAGAGATACTCACTGGCACTAAATCGTTCTCGCCAGTAACAGGTCCAGAGTCTTGGTAATCCGGTATGCCATTGTTATTGTCGTCATCACAGTTGAGTTGGATGGTCGAGGGAATACTCATCGTCACTGTGCAATTATCGCAAAAAGCATAGTGGTTGGAGAATTCCGCAGACCCGCACGAATTCCCCGAGTTTTCACAATTAGGCAGGCCAAAGCTGCACTCGCCATCAATGCAAGCATCAGTTGTACACGGATTACCATCATTGCAATATATTGGCATCTCAGCAATGCATCCATCAATTGGATCACAAATTTCTATGCCATTACAATCATCGCCATCGTCGCACATCAGAGGCGGTTGTGTCTGGCAGCCGAGAACAGGATCGCAGGTTACAGTTCCGTTGCATACATCATTGTCGTTATCTTCGCAAAGGAGTGGTGGGCCATCCTGGCATCCAAGCGTTGGGTCGCATGTTTCTATGCCGTTGCATTCATCATCGTCGTCGCAAATTGGTGGCGCGCTGATTCCCCCCATCACGCATCCGACGACTGGATCGCAGTTTTCAACGCCATTGCAAACATCACCGTCATCATTAGCACACGATAGAGGTGTGCCTTCAACACAACCGCTAGCCGGATCGCAGATTTCCATGCCGTTGCAAACATTTTCGTCGTCGCATTCAAGCATCGGCCCTGACATGCACCCTGATGACGAATCGCAAAATTCAGGGCCATTGCAGGCGTCACCATCATCATCACACACCAGCAGCGCACCCATTTGGCACCCAGTTAGTGGGTTGCAGGTTTCCACTCCGTTGCAAGCGTCGCCGTCGTCACACACTAGAGCTGGTATCAACACGCACCCGCTGGATGGATTACAGAAAATTGAGCCGTTGCAAACATTGTTGTCGGGATCCTGGCATACTGGAGGCACGCCGTTTTGGCATCCACCGATAGGATCACAAGTTTCTAGCCCGTTGCAAGCGTTATCGTCATCACATACCAATGATGGTGTCGCCTGGCATCCTATGGAAGGGTTGCAAACCAAGATGCCATTGCAGACATCGCCGTCGGGGTCATCACACACAAGCGGCGTGCCGGGTGTGCAGTTGCCGTTTGAACAGCCCTCAACTCCATTACAAAAATTACCGTCGTCGCAGTCATCCATACAATCACAAAGATCATCACTGCAATCAGGATAACAGATGTCGCCCGGGCAGCAGGGGCCGGGGACATAGAAATGTGTGCAAAATCCAAATACGTTACAAATATCAAGAGTACAAGGATTACCGTCATCTGGGCATCCGCAGGGATAGCCGCCTGGAGCGCACACGCATCCTCCGAACGAACCGTTGCCACACTTCGAATTCAAGCCGAACTCTATTGCTTTTAATGGAAACGGCAGAGATTCCAGCGAGGCCTTGTAAGCAGATACACTCTTATAAGATACGCATTCAGGCGTAAAAGGGTCATTAGGGATTTTTCCAGCTTCCGCGAATTCTGCTGGATCAAAACCCATGATTTCCAGGGCTAAAGCGTAGGTCGCCGGCTGCCAGGTAGTCTGATCTTCCGGCTGATTCGCATTGTTACTGTCACTGCCAACCGCCGAAAATTCGGCTATCAAATTACTGGAATCGACGGCTAAATCTCGCTCCAGATTGATGAGTGCCTGGTTGACGTCACTATTTGAATACATTAACCGACTATAGACAAACATTTTATCCGTAGCGAAATCGTTCCACCACGCGAGTGATCCTATCGCGCCACCCTCGAAGCCCTTTGGCTGTTCAGCTTTCGAGATTGCGAAGACGCCTTCTAGAGTCTCCGACCGGCGATCAGCCAAAACGCCCTCACCTGATATGCGGGATACCTGTTCAGAATTATTTTCGCTGTTGCCTACTGATGATAAATTCGTATCGCAACCAATCATGGCTAATGTCCCGGCGCATGCGAAGATTAGCCCCGCATAGTTACGTCGGCGATTACGACTGACATTCGCACGACGCAAATTGCTTATACAATTATAGCCTGGTGAAATGGGGGGGGGGGTAGGAGGTTTAACGCGCGCAGGCTCGGCTTCGATGCGGCATTAGCTATGACACGGTCCATCAACCCCTCCTCTCCCGATTTCCATCGGGCCAAAAGCGAACACTGATTCGAGTTGTGCAGACAGGGCGTGGCATGGCGAGTCGCTTGGTTGAATACCAAAAAATCTCAACACATCCCAAAGGCAAGGCCCCGTCCGCTTGCTACGCCTCATGCTATCACAATGGCCGATAAAAAGTCAACGAAAATCTTTCGTCGTGAAGCTAGCAAATATCTGAATGGTGTGTCAGACTTCCATCATCTTGTTCGGCGACCGGGAAATCGTTGAAAACCCCTAATCATTCAAGTGCTCGAAAGCATTGTTAGCTTTTCAGCTTGACAGGGCTGAAAACTGCGATTTGATGAGCAGATGGAAGTTGGAATTTGGCGCGGTTATGGAGGATGTGGATGGCGGGTTGGCTTCATTGGGAAAATCCTAGACCATATGGGATGAGAATGTCGAAACAAGGATACGCGCGATTGTGCATCGGCAGGGAATGATCCCGAAGGTTTTGACGTGCGGTTGATACTGGGAGTTAGGAAGAATGGCTGAGTCATGGATGGTGAAGAAAATTCGAACTGGTGCATATGCTTTGTGCCATTGCGCGATGGTAGCTCTTGTTTCGATGCTGTTTGTCGGATGTGCTACAAAGGATCACCGGATTTCGGTTTCTCAACTGTTGGAACTGGAAGCGTCTGAGCTTTTAGCTATGCAGTCCGAAGACGCCCCGGTGCCTCAGACTAAGGCTGCGATGAATCAGAATCTAGGCCCGTATCGCGCCGGACCAAATGACGTGCTGACGATTACTTTGACGCGAGCCGATCAACCCGCGTTATTTCCAGCTACTCAATTCCGGGTAGACAAAAATGGTGAGATTGATCTGCCTGTTGTAGGGGCAGTGAAGCTCGATGGCCTGGAACTCGATGACGTCGAAGACAAAATTCGAGCGACCTATGTGCCCGGCGTGCTTACGGATGCCGTGGTACATGTCGAGATTTTGACACCGGAAACGACTAACGTACTCGTCGTCGGCGCAGTCAGTGCGCCTGGGTTTGTCGCATTACAGCGTCATGAACTTAATCTGTTATACGCTATAGTAGGAGCGGGGGGGGTGTCGGATGTCGCTTCCGGTGAGGCGTCGCTTCAGCGCATACGTCAGCCTGGAGAGGTGCAAACTTTTGATCTTCGAAACCCATTAGATTTGCAGCAGGCCATCGCCTTAAAGCCGCTAGAGCAAGGCGATATTGTGCACGTCAAAGCCGCCGCACCGAATACGATCATCGTCGGTGGTTTGGTCATGGGATCATCTCCGCAAACTTATCCGTCAGGGACGAATGTGTCTGTGTTACAAGCGATAGCTAGTGCCGGCGGTTTGCGGACAGATGTTCATCCAAAAACCGGAACGTTGGTGAGGCGTCTGCCAAGCGGTCGAGAAGTTCGTGTGAGGCTTAACCTTGATCGTATTGCGATGGGGCAGGAAAAAAATCTGGACCTCAAAGCCGGGGATATTCTCTGGGTTCCGTATACTTTTGAGACTCGTTTGCAAGAATTTGTCAACAAGAACTTCTTCATGCGAGCCGGTATATCTGTGAACTACAGTGTATCAGGCCGGGAATTCTTAAACCGTTCAGGCAGTGGCGGCAGAGGCGGGAACGGCGGCTTGCAGGATTCGTTTGATCCATTCGGGTTCCTCGGTAGAAACTCAGCGCTGCAAGGCCTAACGCCTTAATCGTATGAGGATAGTCTTCGTTCATAGTTGGATTCCTTCGCAGGGCTAGCGCACCCAAAAACCTATTTCGATAGGGTCTTTTGTCTTAGA
Source organism: Planctomycetota bacterium (assembly GCA_024280855.1). Classification (GTDB taxonomy): domain Bacteria; phylum Planctomycetota; class Phycisphaerae; order UBA1845; family UBA1845; genus JAJRPG01. The sequence continues at coordinate 5,750 of JAJRPG010000084.1, forward strand.
CCGGATGTGGAACTGGATTCTCGCTCTCCCAGAGCCGGAAATCGGCGACAGGCATTGGCTGGCGCTCGCGGTGTCGTAGTTGGGAAATGTCGAGCTAGTTGCTCGCTTCGTTGACACGACTCCGCAGGATGCCGGAAGAAAGAGAAACAGACATGGATCATTCGAATCGTCACGAAGTAAGGCACGACCTTACAAGGCGGGACTTCATCGCTACCACAGCCGTGACGGCTGCTAGTGGACTTGTGTTACCTAGTCTGGCGTTTGCAAGTGGAGCCACGGTTCCGAATGCTGGCAACCCGCAGGTGATTGATGTGCCAGCAAATGGCCCGCTCCATCTGACGGTAAGCCAGACGCGTTTGAAAGTCGCCGGACGTTTAACCGGTTCACCAATCACCGTTAATGGTACGCTACCGGGTCCGACGCTGCGGATGCGCGAGGGGCAGGAAGTCGAGATTCATGTTCATAACGATCTTCCGGACGAGGACACGTCAATCCACTGGCATGGCCTCATCCTGCCTGCAACCATGGACGGCGTTCCGGGCGTGAGCTTCGCTGGCATCAAGCCCGGAGAAACATTCACATATCGCTTTCGCGTGCAGCAGAACGGTACCTACTGGTATCACAGCCACTCCGGGCTTCAGGAGCAGCTGGGTAACTTCGGTGCGCTGGTCATCGATCCGATCGAGCCTGACCCGTTCAGCTATGACCGCGAGTACGTGGTCTCGCTGTCGGACTGGATGTTTCTGAACCCGTATCGTGTATTGAAGAAACTCAAGAAATTTAGCGGATATTTCAACTACCAGCGGCCAACCGTCGCAAACCTGCTGAGCGATGCGCGCCGCGACGGTCTGGGTCAAGTTCTTTCACAACGTCTACGATGGGACGCCATGCGAATGGACCCAACCGACATCGCGGACATTACAGGCTCTGCCTACACTTACATGATGAATGGTCAATCTCCAGACGAAAACTGGACAGCATGTGCCAATCCTGGTGAGCGAATTCGGCTGCGACTGATCAATTCAGCCACTATGACGTATTTCGACTTCCGCATCCCCGGGCTGCCGATGACAGTGGTCGCCGCCGACGGGCAGTACATCAAACCGGTGGAAACCGACGAGCTACGCATCGCGGTGGCCGAGACGTACGATGTACTCGTTACGCTGCCGGACGAGCGCGCGTATACGATGTTCGCAGAAACAATTGATCGAAGTGGCTACGCACGCGGTACGCTCGCTCCTCGCGCGGGCATGCAGGCAGCGATTCCAGAGCGACGCAAACGGGCGATGCGCACGATGGCCGATATGGGAATGGCAGGCATGGCCGGGATGTCTGGCATGGACGCGAAGAACGCAGGCAAAATGCAAATGACCGGAAAGCACAAGCCAAAGCTTGACGGCAGTGTTGCTATGCCCGGAATGTCTCACGGTAGTAGCACCCAAAGCACCATGAACAACGACGGCGCACTGCCAACCGAAAACCTCCCAGAGTCAGTCAAGCACAGCCCGGACAATCACGGAAACGCGTCCTCGATGACCGCCAAAGTTCCACGGCGTCGGTATGCCGAGCCGGGGATCGGTCTGGGTTCGGATGATTGGCGAGTTCTGACCTACGCAGATCTGCGTGCCCTTCGACAACCATCGGATCGTCGTGCGCCTACTCGACAGTTCGACCTCCACCTGACTGGAAACATGGAACGCTACATCTGGGGCTTCGATGGAAAGAAATACTCCGAGGCCGAACCGATTCGGTTCGTCTACGGCGAGCGCCTGCGGATGAATATGATTAATGACACGATGATGGACCACCCGATCCACCTGCACGGAATGTGGATGGATTTATATGCCGGCGGCACGCTCGAGGACAACCCACGAAAGCATACGGTAAGTATCAAGCCCGGTGAACTCCTCAGTGTTGACATCACAGCAGACGCGCCGGGACGATGGGCATTCCATTGCCACCTGCTATTCCATATGGACATGGGCATGTTTCGCACGGTCGCCGTCGTCAGGTCGCTGGACGAAGAGGTTGCATCATGAAAAGGTTGCACCTTACATGGATCATTCTTGTCATGTGGCCTCTGTTACCGTGCCAGATAGCTGCGGCGCAGGAACACCACGATGAGGGTGTAAAGTCCGGTCCGTCTCTACCCGATGGAGTTTCGCTCGACGAGACGCTTGACGCCGCCGCATCAGGACCACCGGAGTCATGGCCGGAGCCCGTCCACGACAATCCAATCCTCTCGTTCACGCTCCTCGAACGACTGGAGTATCGCGTATCAGACGATCAGCGTGATCAGTTCGGTTGGGAAGCTCAAGGCTGGATCGGCAACGACGATCACAAATTCTGGTGGAAGACAGAAGGTGTCGTACTCTTCAATGGTACGGATAAGGGGAACACCAACCTTGAAACCGATGAAGGTATGCTAGAGCCGGAAACCGATGAAGGCGAATTCGAGTTTGAAGCGCTCTACGCCAAACCTTTTCACCCATTCTGGACTGCCCAAGTCGGAGTACGCTTTGAGAACGAGTGGACTCAGGGCGATTCGACCGACCGTGTATCATTTGTTTTCGGTATCCAAGGTCTCGCGCCATACAAGTTCGAGTTCGAGCCAACCCTGTATCTGACCAACGACGGCGACCTACTCGGGCGGTTAACCACATCATACGACCTGTACCTGACGCAGCGCCTTGTTTTACAGCCGCGGACTGAAATCAACTATTCGGCCCAAGATGTTCCGGATTACGCGCTCGGCACGGGTTTCACTGACATCAGTCTCGGATTGCGACTGCGTTACGAGCTGCGTCGTGAGTTCGCGCCATATGTAGGAATTAAATACACAACGCTGCTCGGCGAGACCGCCGATATCGGCCGGCGAGCCGGATCTGATGTCGAGGAGCTACAGTATGTGATTGGCGTGCGGATTGCATTCTGATTTGGCGCGAAGTGACGAACATTGTAGTTCCTCCTTTCGGCTGATTGGTACTGGCCTGCTACCCAAAACTTGGTCCAGTTGTTATTGACCCGCTCCCCATTTCAGATGTTTTCTTCTCGCATAAACAACCAGAAGCAAGAAGCTCTTCGAATTAGCCAACATCTGTCCCGATGACATTAATGGGAGGGACAGGCAGTTACACTTCACTATCGAGGATGCGACGGGAGAAGCTCACGCCATTGTTGTGCTTGCAATTTGTGTCCAGGCCCCCAGGCATCATAGAGAGATATGATTCGCTCGAGCGCTCCGTTTCGGCTAAAGTCGTTGGCATGAGGGGCCACTTTCAGTGCTTCGTAAGCTTGTAGTAAAATAGGCTCCGCTTGTTCAAAGCGACCTAGCTGAGTGAGGCATCCACCGTGAAAACTGCGTGAATCTGGTATACGCCAGTGACCGTTTGGTAATGCAACCGCGCGTATTTCAGCGCAACGGCGGAGTGCAGGCTCGGCGGCTTCATAATCCTTACGTTCCAGTAGAATTTTCCCTAACACGCTAAGCGTATCGCCGAGGTAAACGTGATCAGGCGGAAGTCGCTTTTCTCGTATGGTTAATGCACTGCGAATTAACGTCTCGGCCTCGTCGAATCGTTTCAGTGTGTAAAGAAATTCGCCGTAGTTCTGTATGATAATAGAAGTATAAATGTGATCCTCACCGAGGCTCTTACGCATGACATCGACGGCCTCTATGAAGTAAGGTTCCGCCTCATCAAAGCGTTTCATCGTTCTGAGATAATGGCCTAGGTTGTTGAGGCCAATGCCCAGGTCGGGGTGTGGTTCGTCGTATACGTCTCGATAGATGTCGATGGCTTCTCGATAAAGTGGCTCTGCTTCTTCATATGCGCCCATCGCTTGTAGGCAGCCTGCTAAGCTCGAGATTTTCAGGGCGGTTTCCGGGTGTTTGGAACCTTGTGTGCGACGTGCATAGGCAACGATTTCGCGGTAAAGAACGACACCTTCCTCAGGTCGCCCTAAGTCTTTAGCGACAACGAGCGCCAAGTTTTCTTTAGTAGCCATGACCAATGGGTGATCGTTACCGTGTAGGTCCATCTGACGCGATAACACTTCGCGGAACATCGACTCTGCTTCGACGTATCGACCAGTATCTGCCAAAAGATTCGCACGCGCGTTTTGGCTTGCCAGTAGGTGACTCTCATCCACACCTGGCATACTTAGGATTTCGATAGACTCTTCGATGACTGTCATGGCTGCGGTGTAGTCGGAGCGTCCACGGTGCATCTCAGCAAGTTCTTGTAAGGCAATACCAACTTGTTCATGCTCTTGACCTAGCTGAGTTCGTGTTTGCTCAATGACGGATTTCAAAATCACTTCTGCTTCGTTGAATCTACTCTGTCGGATGTAGAGCGAGGCTAGCTTATGCTGCGACTTTATGATGCGAAGGTCGTTTGGACCAAGTTCGCTTTGTTGGATATTAATGGCAGCATTTAATTCCTGTTCAGCTTCATCGAACATCCCCAGCGTTCGGTAGGTATCCGAAATCGTTTGGTGTAACGTAACGGCGGTTTCCCATTGCCCCTCGAAGTTGTCGCCCAGCGATTGACTCGCTTGAGCCAGTACGTCAGCCACGCGAACATCGTGCCCGTCCTTTTCAGGTTCAACAGATGAAAGCATGTCTTTGAGAAAGTCGCTGATCGCCAGGGCGTTTGCAGACTCACGCTGTGCGCGAGTTTTTTCCATTTCGGCAGCTTGTCGCGCCTCAGCTTCAAGAGATTGAGCAATGATGGCCTTGTCACGCTGATCGGCGATACGAGAGGCTTGAATACTTACGATTATGGCGAAGCTTATTATCAATACTGACAATACAGCCGCAAACACAAAAGGAATGCGATAGCGTCGGACCAGTTTGCGAATCTGATATATTGTCGTTGGCGGATGCGCTATGACTGGCTCACCATCGAGATAGCGTTGAAGATCCTCGCGGTACGCATCCACTGATTGGTAACGCTCGCTTTTGGCTTTACGCAGCGACTTTAGCACGATCAACTCAAGATCATGGTCAATGGGGCCTGAGGCCTGGGAGAGCTTCGTGGGTTCATCGTGTTCTATAGCATGAAAAGCATCGGGAAGATTGCCACTGGTATCGTAAGGCAAGCTACCTGTTAACATTTCGTGAAGGATAATACCCAGGGCATACACATCGGTACGCACGTCAGCCGTTTTCTCATTGGCACGGATTTGTTCCGGCGCGGCATAGGCAGGCGTACCGACGAATTGTTCGGATCGCGTAATGCTGGCCAGTTTCGTATCAGAGTCAATAAGCTTAGCCAGGCCAAAGTCGAGTATGTGGGGTTGACCTTTTTTATCGACAAGAATATTTGATGGTTTCAAATCTCGATGAATAATGCCATGCCGATGAGCGTGAGCAACCGCGTCGCACACGGCCATCATGCTAGCCACAATGTCTCGAGGGGTCGTTGAACGGGAATCGCCAGTATGAACGCCTTGGTTAATCGGGCTGCCGTCTATCCATTCCATAGCTAGCAACGGCTGACCATCAACATGTTCAATACCATAGACGGTAACGATACCGGGGTGATTTACGGATGATGCCGTTTCAACTTCTCGTTCGAACCGCCGCCGTGCAGCGCCCGACGCAAATGAACCAGCCAGCATTCTTTTCAAAGCGATGATGCGGCCAGTACCCGGTTGAATCGCGCGATAAACGATGCCTTGTCCGCCGCGACCAATTTCTTCGAGCAACTCATAGTCACCAATAGTGCCGAGCGTGTCATTTTTTTCTGCTTGTCGAATGCGATCGAGCCAGGAGGCGTTGGCATTGTCTTCACTAAGAAAAAAATCGCTAAGACGGTCAGCGGATTTTTCCGACGGTGACCTGTCAGTGTTAGGCACTTGGTTCATCCTCCTGCTGGAGTTGCTCACCAATTAACTGCGTAAGACGGTGTTTGAATCGTTGTTTTATTTTGTGAATGGCTTGTGTTGAGGTTTCAAACTCAGTGGCTACCTGTTCAACGGTAAGACCTTCCAGCAATCGATCAAATATTTTTACGCTTTTAGGCTCATGAGTTTGACGCATGGTCTGCATCGCCAGCCGGTAATGATGGCTAACCCATTCCTGTTCCCATAGCTCGTCGGATTGACCATGATCATCAGCTTGGGCGTTATCCAAAACCACCGAGTCTAGCGAACGAGCGCGGGCGTCTGGCTTGGCAAATTGCCTGGAAATGGCACTACGCACTACAAGACCAAGGTAGCCACGAAAGCGTCCTATGGATGGCTTATATTCAAAATTACGTAGACTTTTTGAAAGAATAATCATCGCGATTTGACGTGCATCCTCTGCATCCGCAGGCTGCAAACCTCTTGCCCTACAATAACGCAAGATCAGATCACGATATTTAGCATCGAACTCACGCCATGCTGCGTCGTCTGAGGTGTTGCGTACCCGTGATAGCAACGAGGGTTGTGTCGTTTCGTTATTCATGTCGAGTGCATACAGCGCATTTCGCTTCTCAAGCGGGTGACGAGCGATCGGCAAAGAAAGCATTCGTCGATCCGCTGTACGCGGAATAAACCCGATACAGTCATTGTACACGCGAGGCATTAAGGTATCCAATATGTCCCTCGAAACGTCACCACATGATCGGCCAAGGCAATTATTATTGGCCTGACAAATTTCCATGGGATGCTCCTTTATACATAACAGGACCGTTGGTTACACCTGTCAAAACGACTACTTCGACATTGGGATGATAGGCCATGCCTGTTTCTGATCACCCCACCCAGAAGTCATAGCAATCAAATTGATCGTAAATGGACGCGTTATGACTAAAAATTTGAAAATCTTTTTTGACTTGGCGTCCATCGGAGGCATGCGAAGTGCTATTACCCTTAGTCACGCGAATGAGTTGGCTACGACTGGTATGTCGTTTTGAGGCACGCATTCAAGCTGGTTAGATTCGCAGCGATATGACGAAAATTGAATGAAAATTACAGATAGGTGGCATGACCAAGGAGTACATCCAATGATCGCAATGAATGGTAGTAAGAAAATAGTCGGCTTTCTCTTGATAGCAGGCTTTGTGGGCACAATGCAGGGCGATGCAAAAGGCCAAGCGCCAACTGCAAATTCCGAAATGGCTATAATTTCAAACGGAAATCTCCTTGCGGCTGATTCTCAAAGGCTAAGCTTTCAGGCATCCCTAACGGATTCTTTTGGTGCCCCGCTTCCAGGAACCCTGGTAGACCTCACGTTTACGGTTTGGGATGTCGCGAATAACGTCATGTTAGACGGACCAATCGTCATGAATAACGTTGACATGCTGGACGGCATCGTGGATGTTCAAATCCCCGTACTGGTCGGGGTGTTCGATGGGCGTGCGATCGCTTTAGGCCTATCGGTCAACGGCGGTGCGGAGATGACCCCACGTATTTCTTTAACTACAGTTCCTTACGCGCTGCGAGTGGACCGCGTGTCGAGTGACGAACTCGATGATAAGATTGAACTTGGTAACACGTCTCAAGATGGCGTGCTTTCGCTCTTATCCAGTAATGGAACAACTACCGTTGAGATTAAAGGAGAAGCCAATTCGCTTACTGGCGGCATGGTGTCAGTCAGTACAGCGGCAGGAGCGCCATCGATTAAGCTACAAGGTGAAACGCACAACATTACAGTCACGGGACGGGATGGGCAGGCAGCGGTTCTTTTGTCTGGTTCGCTAACATCCGGTGCAGGCAGGGTAAGCGTATATGGCGCCAATGGCCTAACTCGGACGGGTCTTTTTGAAGGCAAAAGCTTGGCTACCGGCACTGGTGCCAGGCTTACGCTATCTACAAATTCGGGTTCAATGAGAGCGCAGCTTGAGGGTGACCGGGGTGATGTTGGTTTTCTTACGTTGCGAGACGGAATTACTAGAACTGTAGAGGTTGACGGCGGAACGAATAATCTGGGATCACTCCTTCGATTAAAAACTCCCACGAATGTAGAAACAGTACTCTTGCAAAGCAGCGAAGTCGGCAGCGATGGCGGCCAATTGATACTGAGTCAGTTTAATGGAACCGATACTGTCATCCTCGATGCGGAAGAAAGTGGCGGCGGCGGTGTCATGGAACTCCGTAATAGCAATGGTATCCGAACGATCGAAATTGATGCCGATGAGTCGAATGACGGTGTGTTGCGGGTCAGTGATACCAGCGGTAGTACGCGATTGGAAATGCTAAGTGACTTAGGATCAACATCTCGCGGAGCAGCTTTCCAGCTTTACAATGGCAGCAACGAACGCACGATTCTCATTGACGCTGATGAGGATACTGTTTTCGATTCTCCTGCCATTCGTATGTACTCAAATAACGGAACAGGGTTAACAACTGCGGTTGTCATTGATGCCGATTCAGGGTCATCATCACACGGCGCAGCGATTACGCTTTACAATGATGCTGGCACGCGCACAGTGGTCATCGACGCGGATGAAACCGACAACGCCTCCGCGATCCGCTTGTATGACAGTGCCGGAGTTCAGACCATTGTGCTTGATTCCGCCTACAGCGGCAATGGACGCGTGATAACCGGCGTGTTACAGCTCACCGGTGGTAGCGACATATCAGAACAATTTGACATTGCCAGTCCACTCGGACAAGCGGAGCCTGGCATGGTGGTCAGCATTGATGTAAACAAACCCGGCAAGCTAATCGTGAGTGGTTCGGCATACGATCACACTGTAGCTGGGGTAATCAGCGGCGCAGGCGGCGTCAATCCAGGATTTCTGATGGGGCAAACTGGCTCGATAGCCAACGGCGCTATTCCCGTAGCTCTTACGGGACGTGTGTGGACCAAGTGTGACGCAACAACGGCACGCATCACGCCGGGCACGCTACTCACTACGTCAGCACGAGTGGGTCATGCTATGGCTGCTACAGAATTGAACCGGGCACGCGGTGCGATTATCGGCAAGGCTATGACAGGATTGGATAGTGGTACCGGTCTTGTTTTGGTGTTGATTCAACCTCAGTAGATATTGCCAGGATAGCGACAACTGCGACAGCAAATTTTGTAGAATGATAAGTATGAGGAGATTCATATGATAAAATCAACAACCCGCATTCTCATAGTCATGGTTACGCTCGCCTTGACTGCAACCATAGGAATGTGGAGTGGAAAAGCACACGGAGGATCGGACGCATCGTTACAGGCCGCCGATCCGGACCAAGCTCACTGCGTTACGATATCATCCGGCGCATCGACCGACTCAACTATGCAAACGCGCGCAACAGTCGGCCAGACGGTCATTGGCCGTACTTCAGATGGCTCAGTATTCGTCCATGCCGGGATTCATGGGTGTTCGGCACTACGAACGCTAGAGCCTTTATTTGCAGACTTTGATCACAATCGGTTGATCGATTTGAATGATCTTGATGACATGGTGGGATGCGTTGGCGGCCCGGACGCCGGCGTTGTGACAGCCTGCGAGATCGGTATCGCCGATGGTGATGGCGACATAGATATGCGTGACCTAGCTGAGCTTCAACGTGTATTTTACGGATCGCCATAAATAGCTTTAATGGAGAATTGCCTTGTATATAAAAGATAACATAAAAAGTATATTACCCTTGGTGTGTATCGTTGTAGGTTCGATGAGTGCGTGGACAAACAAGGTCCAAGCCGATGAAGCTTCACTTGCCAATGCGCTTACACCAATCTCACTTCTAAATTCCGCACCACCAGCGAGCAGGTCGGCTATCATTGAAGAGGCGTCTGTGGTACGACAACGATTCGTGTCTCTTAATGTTGCGGGCGTAGAGTCGATCGATGCCCGCGGTGGGGGACTTGTTACTTTTCACCTCTTTGATGATGTCATCATAGACGCGGATTTTCAATCGAGGATCAAAGTATCGGAAAAGCAATCAGCCTGGGAAGCAACGATACTCTCAGAGGTTGAAGGTACTGTAGTTTTGGTATACGAGGACAACGTATTAGCCGCGAACATTCGCACGGCGGAGGGTATGTATCAGATACGGCATGTATCAGATACGCTTTACTCAGTGCAGCTAATCGATAGCGGTAGCCTGCCGCCATGCGGTACGACCCACGAACAAATTGTTTCTCAGCCTGCTTCGCCCCAGAACGATCTTGAAGCAAAAGAGGAAAATCTTGAGGGTGCAAACCTAGCCACAGCCGCAGCGGCGACTATCAGAGTGATGGTGGTCTATACTAACCTGGTACGACAAGCGGTAGGCAGTACGAACGCGGTCAATTCGTTAATTAGCCTCAGCATCGCCGAAACAAATCAAGCATATGCTAACAGCGGTGTAGCCCAACGGCTATCATTGGTTCACAAACAAGAAATCGTGTATGTGGAGCCATGGGACATTTACACTGCCCTTGATGAGTTGACTGACCCCAGCCTGGGCAAACTTTCAACGGTACGAGACTTGCGATCTATATACGGCGCGGACCTAGTTAGCTTGCTCATTCAGCAATCGTCATACTGCGGTCTTGCGTGGGTGCCAGGCACGCTCGTCCCACGTAATGAAAAGATAGGGTACAGCGTCATTCGCCAAGACTGCGCAGCAGGCCCCGCCTGGTCCTTCGCACACGAGCTGGCACATAACATGTCGTGCTCCCATGACCGCGATAATGCCAATCCGGATTTCCCGCCGCTCTATTCTTACGCTTATGGATATCGCTTCTACGGCGGAGGCGGCCTGTTGTGGAGAACCATTATGTCCTATACACCGGGTTCAAGAATTCAGTTTTTTTCTAACCCCAACATCTTCTTTGATGGCAGGGCTACGGGAGTTGATATTGGCGAAGCCACCGAAGCATACAACGCACGCACCCTGGACAACACGGCTCACAACGTGGCTGGATATCGCAATTATGTTCCAGGCATTACATGGCTTGACTTTGGCTACGGCGGTACAAAAACGGGAGCATTCGATACGCCTTACAACTCGCTATCAACAGCCCTATCAAATGTAGTTTCTGGTGGGACAGTCGCCATCAAGGGTGGCAGCCTATCGGGGGCACGAACATTACTAACACCTGCAGTACTAGACACTTATGGCGGTACCGTAATCTTGGGTAATTAAAATAACACATGCCCTTTGACCCGCTCCCTATTTCTGTACCAGTCGTAGAGTTAGTCTTCCGGTTCATACAGGTTATGCGGGCGTCGTTGCTGCGTTCATCAGCAATATTCTCCTCAGTCGTTCGTTCGGCGAACTCTGCGCCGCGCTCTACGACCTGGGCAACCATCTGGCGCCAGCCAACGCCAGTTCCAAGCGTCGTTACGGCATCGTACCAATCTCTGATTCCATCCCAGAGATGGCTGAACCACGAGGCGGGCCGCGCCCCTGATAGACCGACCATCGCGGCATCCTCCGGGCTGAGCAATATCTATCGCGCCGAGCATGTGGCCACATCATCCCACCCTCCTGAGGCGGTGTCCTTGTGCTGTTTCGTATTCGCTTTGACAGGCCACACATCGGGTTGCTTCGGGCTTAGCTTGGAGGCGCGCCGCTGGAATCCGTTTGCCACAGTCGGCGCAGACTCCGTAAGTACCGTTCCGAATCCGCAGCAGTGCATCGACGGCTTCCGTTGCTCGCGAATATCCAGGTCCGGCTATCACAGAGACCGCCTCACCGGTAGCCAGCTCTCGTAGCATTATTTGCCGCTTTTTAGCCCGTGATGTCTTATTACGCAGTATCATTTTTGATGTCTCCTTTCTGAAAAAACTGGAGCGGAAACGCCGGGCGTCCGAGGTGGACGAAATCTGGCGTCATGCTCGATATCTGTGGGACACAACGCATACCGTGTGCCAAGAAAATGCGGACTCGCCGAATCTCCGTAAGTCTTTATGTGAGCATATGTTATGGGTTTTTCCGGTGTCCACTTCGAAAGCCACCATCTGTTCACGGCGTGGCCGTGTTGGACAATTGTTGGCCAGTTGGGCGCATGCTGAGACAGCCGTGGATTCAGGCGTCAATATCAACCGACATGGTCGTGCGGATGCCGTATTGGGCTATTCTCTTACGGAGTGTTGTGCGACTGATACCCAACATCTTGGCAGCGGGGGCGAGTTGGCCATTGGTCCGTTCAAGGCAAACACGGATGATTTCGCGTTCGATCATTGCGGTCGCGGTTTCGTGTAACTTGCCAACCAAAGCTGGCTGCGAGACGAGTTGCTCTGCGACTGACCGAGCTTCGTTAGCTGGTGATCCAGCCGACAGACCGTCGGTAGCCGGGTTGTCGATGGGACCAACATCGGCACACTGTCGAATATGCTCAGGAAGGAACTCAAGTCGAAACACGGAGCCGCGCGCAACGACGAGCGCAGCTTTGATTGCATTCTCCAGCTCGCGCACGTTTCCCGGCCAAGGATACTTGAGTAGCACGGGAAGTACGTCCGGCGAGAACGATCGGATATTCGCACCGAGACTCCGGTTATATCGCCGCACGAATTGGTGCGCGAGTAGCACGACATCGACCTCGCGATCTCGAAGCGGTGGCACGTTGATGCTGGCCACTTTTAGCCTGAAGTAGAGATCCTGCCGAAACCTCTTCTCCTCGATGAGCGTTTCGAGCGGCTGATGAGTGGCGCCGATGATTCGCACGTTACTCGTTATCAGCTCGGTTCCGCCGAGGCGCTGAAATGAGTTATCCTGTAGTACGCGTAGCAGTTTTGCTTGTGTGGCGAGGGGGATGTCCCCGATCTCATCCAAGAAAAGCGTGCCACCGTCACACTGTTCAAACTTGCCGATCCGTCGAAGTGATGCTCCTGTGAACGCTCCCTTTTCATGGCCGAAGAGTTCGCTCTCGATCAAGGTTTCCGGAATGGCCGCACAGTTGAGGGCTTGGAATGGTTTATCTTTGCGCGGGCTATGGTGCAGAATGGCCCGAGCAACCAGTTCCTTACCTGTACCGCTTTCGCCAGTGATAAGCACGTTGACGTCTCGTGGGGCGATGCGGCCGATCAGCTTGTACACGTCTCTCATTGCGGGCGACTGTCCGATGATTCGCTCTACGGCATCGTCATCGCTCAGTTCTTCATAAACCGCTGGCACATGGATGTCGCGACTTATGCGAAGCGCCTCTCGAATGTGCTGCGCCAGGATCTTTGTCTCGATCGGGGTGACCAAGTAGTCAACTGCGCCCCGCTTGATGGCCTCGATAGCCTGCTCGCTGTCGGCGGGCTCGGTATACAGCAGGACGCAGGCGCGCGGAAGCTGTTCTCTCACGATCTCAAATGTGGCGTAGTTACAAAGAATCAGATCGGGGGGCGTGGCAGCAAGTTCCACGGCGGCATCGTCCAACGATCCTCGATGCGTTAAACTCGCTTCAACGTCCCGGCATGCATCATGCACTTTCTGCGAGATACCACGATCTTCCGTAATCAACAAGACGCTGTCGGACATTACTTGCCATCCTATTCTTGTCTAAACTCCGGCTAGTCGCCAAACGTCTTTCGCCTCGACAAGTGTTCGTCGAGTTTCATTTTACTCGTATCTTCAGACACCGTTTCCGTCTATCGCTGGCGGTCGATCACCTGCGGCGACGCTCCTAGGCAGTATCATCCGAAGCACGAGATAGCCTGCAATCGCAGAGAGGATCGACGCGCCAAACACACCCACCCGTGTAGCCACCGCATAATGACCTCCTTCTCCTTCGAAAGCGAGCATCCCGATAAACAAGCTCATCGTAAAGCCGATTCCAGCCAGAAAACCGACCCCGGCCATCATGGACCACGTCACATTTTTAGGCAACTTAGCCAGACCGGTCCAGACAATGAGCACCGAGCCACCGAACACTCCGAGCGGCTTCCCCAAACAAAGGCCTCCCGCGATGCCGAGCGTGATTGGGCCGAACAAAGCCTCGGAAGACACGCCCTTGAAACTGACGCCTGCATTGGCGAACGCAAACAAAGGGAGGATTAAGAACGCGACCCATGGGTGTAGGATGTGCTCCAGGTGACGCAGCAATGACTCGCCACGATCGTTTTTCACTTTCAGTGGAATGGCGAGACCCAGCGCAACTCCAGCAAGTGTCGCATGGACACCGGACTTGAGCACACAGACCCACATGATAGCCCCGACTAGCAAATACGCTCCGAGATGTTTCACCCGTAGCCGGTTGAGGATGACGAGGATCGCAAGTCCTCCGATTCCAAGCAACAACGAGGTCAGGGATAGTTGGCTCGTGTAGAGAATCGCGATGATGACGATCGCCGCAAGATCATCCACGACGGCCACGGTCGTTAAGAACACTTTAAGCGATAGCGGCACGCGATTGCCAAGTAGCGATAAGACGCCCAGCGAAAACGCGATGTCGGTCGCAGCCGGAATCGCCCAGCCCTTTACGGCCACGGGGTCGCCCCAGGTCATCCAGGCGTAGATGGCGCCGGGTAGCGCCACGCCACCCAACGCGGCAATCGCGGGCAACGCCAAACGACTCGGGCTTGCCAACTCTCCTTCAAGGGCTTCGCGCTTGATCTCAAGCCCGACGAGAAGAAAGAAGATAGCCATCAATCCGTCGTTGATGACCAGGAGTACGTTTTTGTTTAATTCGAGTCCACCGAGTTTGATTTCGATGGGCACATTGAGAAAGTATTGATACCAGTCTCCGAGACCGGGGATATTGGCGAACAATAGAGCAACTCCACTGGCCGCGAGAAGGAGAATTCCGCCGGCGGCTTGCAGTTCTAGAAACCTACGAATAGCTTTGGCTGGCTTACTATGTTTCATGTCTACTTTCCTGTATGACGTGTTCGTCGGACTCCGATACTGTTTGCAAGCGCTCTGCTTTTGTGCCTGTGTCGAGACCGCTCATGACCGCGCGCAGCATCTCGGTGGCTGCGGCGGTTTCGTCAACCGTAACCGAATTGGCGCCGACCTCCATGAGGCCTGCTTGCTTGCTGACGACTCTGGTTCTTGCTGCAATGAAGACCTTCGATGCTAGTTGTCGTGCCACCGCGCAGGCACGCAACACGGCCTCTTCGTCGGGGATGGTCAAGACAAGTGCATGTGCGTCTCTTATTCCTGCTGACTCAAGGACTTCAATGTTGCCGACGTCGCCGAAGATGACACGACTGCCCCGACGAGATTGCTCTTGGACGGTTGTTGGGTTGAGTTCGACTACCGTATAGTTGATTCCTGCTCGTCCTAGTTCCTCGGCAATGAGACGCCCGATGGGACCGTGTCCTGCTATGATGACATGCTTGGCTTGGCTTGCGGGGCGTAGATGTGCGTGGCTTTGGTCGCCCAGGGGCGATGACTTGACCCACGGAGCGGTCCCGATTCTGGATGTCACGCCGGCGAGTCGGCCGCCCAACTCGACCAATGCAGGCGTCAAGATTAACGAGATCACGACGATAGCGATCGCAGTCGCCATAGTCGCATCGTCGATGATTCCGTTATCGTGCGTAGCACCAAGGACGATAAGGCTGAACTCCCCAGCTTGTGCAAGCGACAACCCGACCGCAATGGCGATGCTGGCGGTGGTGCCGAGTGCCCAGCAGACGCCGGAGATCAGGACAGCCTTGAGGACCATCATCACGACGCCACCGGCAAGGATTACCCACCACCACTCGGCAAGTATGCTCGGGTCGAGCTTCATGCCAAGCGTTGTGAAGAACACGGCGATGAAGATGTCTCGTAGTGGCCCGATTTGTCCGCTGAGTTGGTGACGAAATGGCGTCCCCGCGAGCATGAAGCCCGCAAGGAACGCGCCCATCTCCAGACTGAACCCTATGCCTTGCGCAACAACGGCGGCTAGAAGCGCTGCCGCCACCCCGGACAAGGTCATCACTTCCAACGATCGTCCCTTGAATGACTGGCGAAGCACGCGCGGCAGTATCACCCGACCAAGGATGATGAGAACGGCCACGCCACCGATACGCAATATGGCTTCGACGACGAATTGTAGCGTACCGCCGTCACCGACCAACTGATCGCCCGTGTCCGTTGCCAGCGTCACATCAGAGCCAGCCCACGCGGCCAGTGCCGGAATCGCTGCCAGCATTCCTAAGACGATCATGTCTTGAATCACTAGAATCGAAAGAGCGAGACGCCCGCGCATTCGGCGAAGCTCGCGGCGTTCAGCGATGATTCGCATCACAAGCGCGGTCGAGGAGAGTGCCATCGCCATGGAAACGGCAAGCGCTGCCGGTGGCGCCAACCCGAACCAGATTGCGATAGGCCAGCCGACGGAAATGGAAAGCAGGCAGGATCCGAAGCCCGCCGCGATCATGCGCACCAGTCGCTGCTTGAGGACGGAGAGGTGAAGTTCAAGTCCGATCCCGAACAACAGAAGGATGATCGCAAGGTGCGATATAGCGCCCAGTCCTTCAGGCGACGGAACTAATCCGAGGGCGCGTGGGCCGATGAAGGCGCCGGCGATCAGGTAGGCCGGGATCGCAGCTAACCGCATCGGTTGCATGACAACCGCAACGACGGCTGCACTCACTAGAATCACCACAAGGTTCGTGATGATGACCCAGTCGGTATCTGAGGCGGTGGCCAATATGCTGGAAATCATGATCTGATTCATCCTTCAGTCAGCCAAACAAATTTTGGCGTGCTTCGTCCGCGATAGCGAGGACCGCCGGATGCTTGACCTTTTTCTCGACCGAAATCGCGTAGAACCGTTCCCGCACGGACTCCAACCGACCCACAACCTTGACGCCGTACTGGCGCTGCACTTCCTTCTCAATCACCGTTGGCGCGGCAAACAACCCCACGCCGGCTTGGCCGAACACTTTGAGAAGCGCGCTATCCTCGAATTCTCCGAGCACCGTCGGGCGGATGTCTTCGGAGTCGAACCAGTGTTCTATCGCGCGCCGAAGCGCTGTATTTGCCGTTGGGGTGATGAACGGCGCGCCGTCGAGCGACTTGGGAAACCGTCGACGGTACTTGGCAGCGAGGTCTTTCGTACCGAAGATCGACACGCCACACTCGCCGAGCAAGTGGTTGAACGCACGCACTTTGACGTCGGGGCCGATGGGACTGTCGGACAAGACGAGGTCCAACTCGTAAACCGCCAATCTCGCGAGCAATTGCGACGGGCTACCCTCGTAACAGACCAACTGAACTTGTTCCGGCAGATGCAGAGCGGGTTCGAGAAGCCGGTACGCGACCAGCTTGGGTAGCACATCAGCCACCCCTACATTGAACCGTAGCGGTCGACCGGTTGGTCGACCCTGCACGGTGTCCAACAGGTCGCGCCCCAGCGAGAAAATCTCGTCTGCGTACCGATAGACTACTCGTCCCGTTTCTGTAAGCGCAAGGTTGCGTCCGACGCGCGTGAAGAGCTTCTCACCGAGTGAGCGTTCCAACGATCGAAGCTGAGCGGAGATCGTTGGCTGTGCCAGGTTCAGCTCGTTGCACGCTGCCGTGATCGTACCTTCCCTGGCCACCACCCAAAAATACAGGAGGTGATGGTAATTAAGCCATTGCATACCGCTTGGATACATTTATATTTCCTATGATTATAAGATATATTTTCTATATATCTATCGTTCTACTTGGGTCGTATATATCAATGTGCAACAAGAAGTCAAGCTGCAACCAGTAAAGGAGCTTTTGATGAATGTGGACATTCGAGTGAGGCACGGACGGTTAAACCCAATCCTTCTAGAGCAACTGGAGCGTCGAATTCGTTTTACATTCGCGCGGTTCGGTAGCCGAATCCGACGAATCGTTGCAGTCCTGGAAGATATCAACGGACCACGTGGGGGGGAGGATCAGCGTTGTAGGATTGAGGTCACAATGGTTCCGTCTGGCATGATAATGGCCGAGGCGACGGATAACGAGGTAGCATCGGCGGTCGGTCGTGCGGTGGATCGCGTTGGGCGAAGGGTACGAGATACGCTCAACCGCAGACGCACGATGAGAGTTCGGACGAACCCCCGGTCCGGCAAGGATGCCATGTCATGAGAGGTTATTTTCCCGGACAACGTGCCTTGGATTAACCAAAGACTCTCGCGTCGAGTCGTTGAGGATAAAGCAAACCAGAACTGGAGGCAGTAAGTGTGGATTCGTCACAAACGCATAGCAAAATAAACCTCACTCTCCTACCCGTCGCAAGAGCGAGCGACATTCTTCCCAAGTATTGCGGAACGGCAATCGACGATCTGTTGGCATATCAAAATCTTGGCGCGCCACATCGACGCCACACGAAGGCCGACCTGTTGATCGGGACATGCATGGATAGCCGATTGCAACTCATGATCCCCCTAAACTTTGCCTACGTCCTTAGGTGTGCTGGCGCGAATCTGAGCATGCTGGAGTTCGATGTGTCCTTTGCGATCGCAGTAGGTGGCGTGCGCTCCGTCTGCCTGATTGGACATGACAGATGCCGGATGGTCGACGTGGCGTCGAAGCGGGAAGCATTTATCTCCGGGCTGATCGACAGTGCGGGTTGGCATCGAGAGAAAGCGGAGGAGCACTTTGACACGCTTTCGTCGCGTTATGGATTCGGTGATGTCGCGAACTTTGTCTGGCGGGAAGCACAGCGGCTTCGCGAGCGGTACACGGGAATAACGCTGGCGCCGCTGGTTTATTCGTTGGGCGATCGGAGTCTGCGCCAACTTGTGGAGGTAGGCAGCTCAATCGCAACCGCTCATCGGACGGTTGAAGTAGGTGGAGAAGGCATACTATGAATCCCATCTGGCTCCGCGTGATCGTCGGTGCCATGACAGGACGTCAGCATAAGGATATCCGGACTCGCACTAGGTCTGAAGACCGCGGAACCAGAAATTATCACGAATGGAGAATAAGAATGAACTGTCTCAAGAACATAGTCGTTGGCGTTGATTTTTCCTATTTCTCGAAGTGCGCCCTCAAGCAGGCAGCACGCATAGCCGGGTGGAACCAAGCGAAGATGCATGTCCTCCATGTTGTCGATACTTCGATGGTCAACCACCTGAAGGAGTTTTGGGGTAGCGGGCGGGCGTTGTTAGGCTCGCAGGATGCTGTCGAGAAGATCCGAGACTCCGCACAGGTGCAACTCGAAGAAACGGTCGGTAAAGTGGAGGCTGCGAGTCTTCACATTGACGCAAACACCGGCACGCCGTTCATTGAACTTCTGCGCCGCGTCAGGGATAACTCCGCCGATCTGCTGGTGCTTGGATCGAACGGGTCATCCGATCCTTCAAAGGGCGCCGGTGTGCTCGCCACCAAGTGCGTACGCAAGGCAGCCACGAAAGTGTTACTCGTGCGCGCGGATCATGCAGAGCCATTCAAAAATGTGGTCGCCTGCATCGACTTTTCGGAGTCGTCGCACCGCGTCATCGAGCAAGCGATACGCGTCGCCCAACAGGACGAAGCTTCGTTACACCTGCTACACGTTTTCTCGACGCCATGGAAGAGAGCGAACTACGTTCCAAAACCATCATCGGAGGACCAACAACAATTCTCAGATTCTCGGATTGAGCGCATGCAGCTGGCTCTTGAGCCATTCGAGAGCGAAACACATGCGTTGCAGGTCGAGACGAGCGTCGTTGAGAACGCGCGTGAATCTGACGGTATCGTTCAGTTTATCGGAGATTCGGGAGCGGATCTCGTTGTCGTCGGAACGCGTGGTTGCACCGGACTGAGAGCCGTGCTACTCGGGACGGTGGCCGAACGCATCGTGCGTGAGTCACCATGTTCAGTCCTAGCGGTCAAACCGGACGACTTTGCATACGACATTGACTGATCGCGACGTGAATGTGTCTTGACGGTCCGGCCATGGACCTAATCCTCAATCCTGCAAAAAGAGGTGCTTTCCCTTCGGAAGCGTATTGAATGGATTGTTGCGTTGCTTCGATTGATGGTCGTCCTGCTCAATGTAACTGGTACTTCACTGGACTATACAGGACTAAAGACGGTAGTTCGAAGACTTCACTACGTCGGACTGTGCTGCGGATCTTGCGATTATCGCCGTCGTGGTACCACTCGTGGTGACGCGAGGATGAGTGCGGTCTTGACGACATGCCCTCCTGTTCACGAATTTCACCGCAACAGCTAACACATGATGAGGTAGAAACGATCAAGGTCCGAGGAATTGCCCGACTTGCCTGCCGCGTATCGAAACCTAGCACAAAGTGGCAAAGCAGCTGCCAAATACCCACGGTAATGACTTTCTCGAACCGAGACTTGCAGCGCACTGCCCGACAACTGGTGGACGACACCAGACGTTTTTTGGGGTATCGGGGTCCAATCCGAGCTCAAGGGCCGAGAGTAAACCCAAGCCGCAAATTCCGATGTTCCTTACAAGAAAGTCCAGAATGTCCTGACAAATAACACGTTGGCGTACCCCAGCTCCCCCGCGCCGACTATCGCTGTCGTTTGTCATTCTTTAAGCCACTTCGAGCCCAATCAGCCAGGAAGTGAACATGCATTGACATGGGCAAGAACGCCCTCGGGCTCGCCGCCTTGCGACGGCTTTGAGATTGCCGAACATTGATCTACGCACGAATGTTGCTCTCGGCAAATCCATGATGAGGTTTGCTTCACATCGGAAACCCAGTCTTCTGGTACTCGGCTAGCCGGTAATAGAGCTTGCGCGCACTCATACCCAATTCGGCTGCAGCCGCTTCCCGGTTGCCTCCGTTGCGGTCCAAGGCTGCAGTGATGCACTCGTATTCGATCTCGCGCATCGTTTGCGGTGAATCATGCTGGCCCGCGTCCCTGGCTTCATCCGTTATGATCGGCGGCATGTCGTCGGTATGATCTTCCGACAACTCGAACCGCATGCGCCAAGCTCGATGGAGTGCCTGCTCTATGTCACCCAGGGATGCAGGTTTCGTCAGAAACTCCACGACGCCGAGGCGTATCGCTCGCTGTGCGGCCTCAAGGGTTCCAAACCCAGTAAGGATCACCGCAGATGTTGCCGGCCAACGTTCACGCACTATTTCAAAGCACCGCAGACCGTCCATGCACGGGAGGTTGAGATCGAGCATGACGATGTCACACGGATCCTGTTCCATCTGCGCGATGGCTTCTTCTGCGGCACGAACCGCCTTCGCACGGAATCCGCACTCTTGGGCGCTGGACACGAGAACATCACGGAGGCGCGATTCATCCTCCACGATCAGAACGGTCGTCTCTTCGGCTGGCTTGAGGCATCTGGTCATGCTTCGTCCTCCTCCGCGGAAAACACTGGGAGTTCGACTTTGAAGCGACTCCCCTGATTGAGGCCATCGCTCTGGGCCGTGATCCTGCCACCGTGTGATTCAACAATGGCGTGCGTGATTGAAAGGCCCAGCCCGAAACCGCGCCTCTTGGATCCAGTTCGTTGCGTGAAGAATGGATCGAATACATGCTCTCGTGTCTCGTGTGTCATTCCGTGGCCGTTGTCCGAGACGATAAGCTCTATGGTGCCGTTGTGCCGCTTACCCTTGAGCTGTACTTCGCCCACATCAGGCTCCACGGCTTCCAAGGCGTTGACGGTAAGATTGAGTATAACCTGCCTGAGTTCCGTTTCATTGCCCAAGACATTCGAGCCGGGAGCGAATTCGACGGTGACTTTTCGATCGCGGTACTGCTTCAACGATCGCAGCATCGTTGCGACATCGTCCACGATCTGATCGAGGGGGACTCGCGTGCGTTCGGCGTCTCCACCGGAGGACAAGGACAACAGCTTTTCGATGATACCCTTACAACGGAAGGATTCGTCGCGGATGATGCGGAGCGCTTGTTCAGTGGCCTCTTGTTCGCGTGCATCCGTCGGCTTTCGAATCCGCCGCAGCGTGAGTTCGGCGTGCCCAGAGATGATGCTGAGCGGGTTGTTGATTTCGTGCGCGACGCCGGCCGCTAAGTAGCCAATGCCTGCGAGGCGCTCAGAACGAACGAGTTCTCGACTCTTTTCACGAACACGGCGTTCCAAATCGTGATAAAGCTCGTCAAGTTCCGCCGCCATCTGATTGAAGTCTCGGGCGAGCTGCCCAAACTCATCATCATTGGTTTGCGGGAGGCGCTTGTCGAACCGCCCCGATGCCAGCATCCTCACCGTGTCACGAAGGCGTCGTATCGGCACTACCACGCTCCGGTATAACGCGATGTTGACCAGCACGGTCGTCAGAATCATAGCACACGAGACGAGGACTAACACGATCAACGTTACCTGGAGCGTTCGGCTCGATGCGCGATGCGAAAGAGCTATCGTCTCGTCCATTTCGTTTGCCAGGTGCTTGAGTTGAGCCTGTGCCGCCTTGAGACCGGCGAGAGCGGCGGCTACCTCCACTTCACCGGTTTGCGTCGTTAGCGAGGCCGCCACTTTGCGTACATTCGACTCCAGCGCTTGTAGATACCTTCCCTCTTCCTCCTCGTGAGGAGCGATATCCCTGTGCTGCTGATCCTGGAAACCAAGGAGATTCCGCAATACGCGTACCGCTTCTAATAGTTCGGCATTTGCACCTTCCGGGGTCGCTCCGGCTTCGACCATGCCCCGTGCTGCCATGAGATGTTCGTCAAGGTTCAGGATCATGCGCAGCTCAGCGTACTCGTCGCCCGCAATCCGCACCGACTTCCGCGCCGCTAGCAAGCCCCATGCGGCGGATACGGCAACGATGACGAGCGCCGTTGTTAGAACACAGGTTTTGAGCGTGATCCTCTTCGCAAGGGTCATAGGTGCCTCCGTTGGTTTCGCGCCTGCATCATAACGCACCCGGTCCGATGGAGGTAGTTGACTGCAAAACTTGCAGCTTTGGTGTGGTGAAACGGTTTTGGTGTAACGTGGGAGCGGCTCCTGAGAACGGCCGCGGCTAGCGGAACTGGGCGAGCTTCGGGTGGACGAGCCGGCGGAGCTAATTGGCGGTAACTATAGATGCAAACAATGCGGTTTCTACACACTTCCATTCCGGTTCGAGACCCAAAGCGAGTCGCACGAGCGCTTGCCGAACTCGTCGAAGGCGCGACGTTTGATTTTCTCCACCCTGGCTGCTATTTCGTGACGTTCGGCGAACCCGGATCGCTGATCGAGCTTTACCGAAAGGAGATAGAACTCCACCCTGGTGCGCCCGAAAAACCGTGCGAGATGTTGGACAGCGATTCGCACGCAAGATTCACCGGATCGCACACGGCCATCCAAGTATCCGCCAGCGCCGATCGTGTGTTGGAGATCGCTCGCGATTTCGGATGGCGTGCCGAAGTCCATCGAAGGCGCGTCTTTCGCGTGATCGAAGTCTGGATCGAAAACGAATACCTACTCGAAGTGTTTCCGCCCGAATTCGCAGCCGAATACTTGGCAGCATGTAAACTCGTATCCTCCTCCGCGCCGCAAAGCGACGCCAACCAGAGATTGGAACGTACCCATGAGACGCAAGAATAAGACGGCCAGGTCATCTTTTTCCCGACAACATGCACGCGAACAAATTTCGCTGGTCATCGCCTGCCTGCCAAGTCTCGACATGTACGCCGCCCACGATGGGCCGGAGGGTAAAGAATGATGCACCGCGCATACGAAGACATTTCGCTCACGATGTATCCGCAAGGTCATGCGCGAAGACCAGAAGCGATGGATGTCCTCGTGCGCTCAGTACTCGACAGTCAGCCTATGCGGGCGCTGCGTTTCGTTTTCGACCGCAAAGGACTAAGCGTTGAACCGCAACCGATCGTATGCAAAGACCTCTCCGATTCTCTGGTACGATTGATGTTCCCTGTAACGGGTGGCCCCATCGTCGATGGTGCGGTCGTGTCGGTGGTTTGCCTGTTTGATTGGGGGAAAGATCAAACACTGTACGCACACCCGATGCACGCTGGTCCCGGCGTCAACCCGCTGGTTCGACATCTCGACGGACCGATGGCCTCACCCAAACCCCAGGCTGACGCCGACGGCGATCGCGCCAACCTGCGGATAGCCCAACACAAGCAGGCACTCTGGGA
The DNA here is from genome assembly GCA_024280855.1 of Planctomycetota bacterium. GTDB lineage: Bacteria > Planctomycetota > Phycisphaerae > UBA1845 > UBA1845 > JAJRPG01. The sequence goes on from JAJRPG010000084.1 coordinate 29,576, forward strand.
TCGATTCGTTGAAGAACTCCCTCTCTTTGGCGAACAAGAGGCGGGTCGGCGATGGCGCGAAGGCTACTACTGGGCGTTGAAACGTCTCTACTTCTGCTGCGGTTGCAGCCAGTGCAAATGGGGCAGTCCCTTTTTCGACGGCCCGGATCCATCCTTGCCACGCAAGGCGGTTGTTTCAACATTTTCACATCAAGGCTCGCCGCTCAACACCGAGTACGCTGCAATCGTTTCGGACATTCTCTCCAGCGATGAGTGGCGGACCGAAGTAGCTTACGCACAGCGCGGAGGGTTCGGCGTCAACGAGCAGCCCTGTCTGGTCAAGGTTTTGGACGGCGACTTCATCCAGGTCATTTTTCCAACGAACCTATCTTTGGTGCAGGCCGGAGCACTCGTCGCAGTTGCGTTTACTTATCATGTGCCATCGCGAAGTGTGGCGATCGCACACTGCCTCTGCGCCGGTCCCGAATCGGAAATACAATTCCTGAAGGGCGATGTAGCTTTTGGCTTGCCGCGTCCGCAACCGGGAAAGGCCGGTGAAGACGCGAGAGCCACGTACCGTTCGTGGCGACGCAACGCTTGGTCACAATTCTGGTTGAACGAGCTTGAGAACGGGATCGCAGTGGCGAGCAAAAAGTGGCTGAAGGAATTCTGGAATGCACTGGGGGCGCTGTTCGGTGGCAACGATATTTCCTGCGTAACAGAACACAGGCAACTGCCAACCGCCCTCGATGAATCACGGTTAGCTGGTGCAGCTCGCGGCGAATCGATACTCCCGTACCACGCGCTTGAGAACACTGGCGGACGGTGCTTTGCCGGGCACGCGATGAATCGTCGGCCCAAAGAACTTCGCGCCCTAGCTCTATCTACCCTCATGGTCAACATGGGGCATCGCTGCAATCAGGCTTGCCACCATTGCCATGTCAATGCAGGCCCCAATCGAACCGAGGAAATGACTCGAGAGACCGTGGACCTCGTGCTTGACGCGCTGCGTCGCTTCGACATTGAGACGCTTGACATTACTGGCGGCGCTCCAGAGATGAATCCTCATTTTCGATACCTGGCGCGCGAGGCATCTCGACTGGGCTGTCGAGTTGTTGATCGGTGCAATTTGACGATCTTCTTCGAGCCGGGTTACGAAGACCTGCCCGAGTTTCTGGCTGAACACGGTATCCAGATCACTGCCTCGCTGCCATCCTACGAAGCGGACATCGCTGATCGTCAACGGGGAGTAGGAACCTTCGCCAAAAGTATCGCCTCGTTGCAGAAACTCAACGAACTGGGGTATGCCATGCCTGACATGGGGTTGACACTGAACCTAGTGCATAACCCTGCCGGGATTGATCTCGGTGCCCCGCAGCACGATTTGGAGCAACATTACAAACGTGAATTATTCAATCGCTTTGGGGTCCGTTTTGACCGGCTTTTTGCCATGAACAACATGCCCATCAACCGCTTTGAAAAAGACTTGAAACGCGAAGGGCATTGGTCAGTGTATATGGATCGATTGGTTGGCGCGTTCAATCCAGACACCGTGGACGGCTTGATGTGCCGGCGTACGCTATCGGTGGGGTACGATGGACGTCTTTATGACTGCGATTTCAATCAGGTCATGGACATCCCACTCGCATCTGGCCTACCCGCTCACATCCGTGATCTTGACGCTTCGCTACTTCACCATAGGGCGATCAACACGGCTGCCCACTGCTTCGGCTGCACGGCCGGGGCCGGTTCATCATGCAATGGTGCCCTGGTCGCCTTTTCTCGCGATGTGGGAGTAGCCGATAACGGAAACGGACGGAATCTCATGGCACTAACACGCGAGACAACACATGACATCTAGGCCAATCGAAGTGTTCCTAACAGGGGCGACCGGATTTCTTGGACATTACGTGCTTGCAGAACTGCTCGCGCATCCGCACATCCGCTGCCGCGTATTGCTTCGGCCTCCGATCTCCAAGAGTTCAGCGCGGCTTGGCCAGCTACTCGCGGAAATTGGCTTCAACCTCCCGGCGCTTATCGCTAAAGGGCGTGTCCTACTCGTCGAGGGAGAATTGCCGGGCTCAATCAACTCAGAGGATATTAGCGGCGTTGACATGGTGCTGCACGCTGCGGGGAATACGACCTTCCATGCCAACGGTTCGGGCGAGCCAGCCAAGACAAACATCGATGGCACACGTGCGATATTATCGCTGGCCACTAAGGCGAAAATTCGTCGATTTTCTTTTGTCAGCACAGCCTATGTGTGCGGCGAGCAAATCGGCCATCAGTCGGAAGTGATCTTCGAGGCTATTCCGCCGATTCGCAATGAGTACGAACGTTCGAAGTGGGAAGCAGAGCGGCTGGTTTGGGCTTGGGGCGAAGACAACGGAATAGTAACGATATGCAGGCCGTCGATTCTGTTTGGTGACAGCCGGACAGGGCGTGCCAGCGCCATGAAGGGATTGTATCTTGTTGCCAGAGCCACCGAGATACTTGCTCGCGCCATGGATGGCAATCACAGGGTTGACCGCCATCAGATACCATTCCGAATTCTTGGGCTCCCCCATGCCACCTGCAATGTTGTACCCGTTGATTGGGCCGCCCGGCAGATCGCCAATATCAGCCTGGAGCCAACTACTGAATCCTCGGTGCATCACGTCACCAACCCCGACCCGCCCACGCATCAGGAAGTCAAACGGTGGCTGGAGCAATACTTCGACATCGCTGGCGGGCGATTCAGCAATACGACGTGGCCGCTTGCGGATGCCAACCATTATGAAGACCTATTTTACTCGCTGGGAAACATCTGCCTTGATTACTTTCGTGACGGTCTGACGTTTGAGTCTAGGCGTGCGCTGGACACGCACTCGGGACGACGATTGATTGACGGCGCAGCATTTGCTGCGTGTATAAAGTACGCCCAAGCAACCAACTGGTGTCGGGCACCTAGCGAAGCCCACGATCTCCAGCCACCTGCCGAAGGTTTCAATCCAACATGGTACTTCGAGAGTTTTTTGCCCGAGGCCGTCCCCCATTCTGTGATTGCGAAGGTCGAAGAGTTGACCGCAGTCGTACAGTATACGATCACTGGTCGTGTCGGGGGAAGTTGGATCAGCCGTTTTGAGCGCGGCCGGCTAACGGAAACCCACGCTGCCCCGTCGCCGCTGATACCGGAGTTTGAATATCGCTTGTCGTATGAGGATTTGGATGATGTCGTGTCCTGTCGCAAACCGTTGCAAGATGTGTTTTTCCACGGCAGCGCTGAAATGTTTGGAGATGTGGAGCGGGCGCTAAAAATGGTCCCCATCATCGGCGAATTCCTCAAAGAATTCCCCGTGATCGATAACGAATGTCCAAGAGTGATTAGTCGCAATGGTGTGTCATGTTGACCGCAACAGGATTTGTTGAAGAAAACGTGCGCATCCAAGGGTGCGGACGAATGCTGACAGGCCTCCTAGCCTATCCCGACGATGGCGCTGATTGCAGTGTGTTGATCGCAGGGCCGCACCCGTTTCTCGGCGGAGATATGCGCAACAACGTCGTGAGTTCGTTATCGAAAGCGTTGGCGTCACGAGGTGCGGTGACGCTAGCGTTTGACTACGGCGGTGTCGGAACAAGCGAAGGCGGGCCTGCGGATTGGCCTAGTGTGATGTCGACGTTTTGGACGAAAGGCTCTTTCAATGAGGAACACGATTGGGCGGACGATGCCGGGTCGGCTATCGCGGCACTGTGGCAATGGTGCGATTTCCCTCCGGTGTTGATTGGGTACAGCTTCGGGTGTTGGACGGTCGTAAAGAATCTGCGAAGATCAGGCGCTAAGGCGATCGTCCTGATTTCCCCCAATCCCAAGCAGCACCTTTTCGAGGAATTGTCAGAATGCCCGGTGCCGCTACTCATGCTCCATAGCGACAACGACTTCACTTGCGGCTGTTCCGAATTGATGGCGTGGTATGAGTCGATTCGTGAACCCAAGCGGAGAATCCAGTTGCCTGCCGGTGAGCATTTCTTCCGAGGCCTCGAAACGGAAGTAGCGACGACGGTTCTGGAGTTTTTGCAACACCATGAGGTGTTGGGACGGGAGCAAGGTGAAAGTATCCACTGACGATATCGCGATCGAGGCGCGGCTCCGCGACGTTCTTGCGATCCACTTCGATCCGGAACAAGGCAGTCCGTACTGGCTTGACCGCGCCAAGGAACTCGGGTTCGATCCGCGCAACGAGATCATGTGCGTCGCTGATCTCGCCCGGTTTCCCATGATGGATCCGACGGATCTCGCAAAATACGAGCTTGCTGATTTTCTTCCACGCCCGCTATTGGGTCGCAAAGGCGAGTTGATTATCGCACAGACCGGAGGCACGCTAGGCCAGCCAGCCTGGACGGCATATATGGAGAACGAATTCCGGGAGGCTTTTGTCGATCCTTTCGTTATAGCTGCCAAGCACATTGATTTCCCAATGTGTGGAACCTGGCTTTATGTAGGGCCGTCCGGGCCGCACATCATCCACCGGGCTGCGGACGCCATTGCTCGCACAACGGGTTCGATGACTCCGTTCAGCGTCGATTTCGACCCACGATGGGCGAACAAACTGGCGTCTGGTAGCTTTGCTTCCAAGCGATACCTCCAACACATCGTCGATCAAGCCCTTGCGATACTGAATTCCCAAACGATAACAGTGCTCTTCTCAACACCTGTCGTAATCCGCGCTCTTGCCGACTCAATGCGTTCCAAGCAACGTGAGAACATTTACGGCGTTCATTATGGCGGCATGGCCATCGAATCGAGCGAAATGAAGGCCCTCCAAACAGAAGCATTCCCGAACGCGGTCCACCTGTCCGGGTATGGCAACACACTATTCGGATGCTGCCTCGAACTGGACATGGCCGTGGGTCGAGAGCTGATCTACTACCCATATGGAGACAGGGTTCTCCTCGGAGTGGTTGATGAACAAGGCGAACAAGTGGATCGACCTATGTACAACCGGGCTGGAGCGGAAGGCCCTTTGGTGTTTTCAAGGTTGGATGAGACGGTTCTATTGATAAACGTTCTTGAAAGAGATTGTGTGAGGCTCTGCGACCCGCCGGCAAATGCTCCATCAGGGTTTGGGCTAATGGGCGTCGGCTCACCAACGCCGCGGGTCGAGCACCGAGAAGTCGCTTCGGTTTCTCTCTACTAAAGGTGAAGTATTACCTATGAAACAACGGACTCGCAAATGGTTACATCGAGTGTCGCTTCTTGTTTGCCTCATTGGCTTCTGTTTCGAGAGCGGTTGCGCTCCGAATCGATTCGGACTATCGATCGCGTATCACGCGGAGAAGACTTCGGTAACAAACGCTGCCACGCGTCACACGACAGTCAGTCCGTACTACCGGTTTGACACCGCCCTCCTCAGCGACCTTGATGACGCCCTCGTAGTTGGCGATGTGCCAATACAGCGCGAAAAGGCTCGCGCGGTTTTGCGCGGCGCCAACGCACTGAGTCAGGTGTCCACCGCGAATGAAATCGAACGTCTACCGTCCTACGCACGCAATAAGTTAGCAAAGATATCAAGAAGCTCGGCAGACCTCACCGTCCTGCAACATTATTTCTCAAGACTTGCGAACGCAGCGCTCACAAGCGATTTGCGAGATGTGGATCGGCTCACGCCGTCTGAATTACAAAGTAAGCTGGTAGGCATCCGTAAGGGCGTCGAAGATTTGCCCGACGACCGCGGACGATTGACACGCAAAGTCCTTTATGCGTGGGCTGCGTCCATGACCGCCAATGGCATCGCACGAGAAGAATCCCATCTTGCCGAGGCATGTCTCGCCAAGGCGGAGAAGAAGTTCGATCGCATCGCGACCTGCCGCCCGGTCAAATCAGATGGGCTCGCCCTCATTACGCGATACGCTCCGATCATCGGCGTGGAGTGGCCTACAAATCGCCGCCATGACGCCAACTACGACCGGATTGGCGAAGTCAAATTGTCCGCGGAGGGCCAGCACATCAAAGTGCAAATCGATTCAACAAAACCGACCGTCTATTCATACGCTACGGTGGCCAAGATCGGTGGGCGTCGCTTGCGGCAGTTAAACTATGTTTGGTGGTTCTCCGAGCGTCCGGAGATGAGCGAGGATGATCCGGTGGCCGGTCACATTGACGGTTCAATGATCAGAATCACGTTGGACGCCAACGACATTCCGATATTCGTTGAATCCTCTTCGAATTGTGGATGCGGTCACGAAGTCTTTGTTTCCAAGCGAATCGAAGCCGCCGTGCGTCAAGAGTTTGGAGTACCGCTTGCCGGAAAACGTTTTGCTGTTGAGAAGAGTGTTCCCGGAAAGCATGATGTCGTCGTAATCGACACATTCGATACGTCGTCTAATTTCGTTCGCCCGATCGTTATTTCTTCTGCGGGTTATCATGAAGTCTTTCACGTCAGCTTCGACGCACCAGCCATACTAAATTCGCTAGAGATTGCGGAGGATGCCTCGTATCAACTTGTGAGCTATGACACGCTTGATGCACTTCCGCTCAGGGGCGGCATCGCCAGCATGTTCGGTCCGGACGGCCTTGTTCATTATGCCGGACGCCCCGAAGGGTTCCTACTTGCGCCGTCGGGCATGCTTAGCGCTGGTCAGCCGCGCAAACGCGGTACTCAGAGAGTCCGCTGGGATGACTACCTGCACGATGATCCGCATCTTCTAGAAAAGACGCTTCGCATTCCCCCACTAGATTGAGAACGTTACATGGCCGTCGAAACCATATTACTGCTCGCCGGGTGGGGCGCTATCTGTAACGTGTGGCTGGGGCTTATCGTCGCCCAACGTAGGGCCCGCCGCGACGGGCTGTTTCTCGAAGTGGCTGCGGACAGCTCGACAGAATTTCCGAAGCACACTGACACGCCGACCGTCAGCGTGGTGATCGCCGCGAGAAATGAATCCGAGGGTTTGGCCAACTGCCTGCAAGATGTACTAGCGCAGGACTATCCGAAACTGTCGGTCCTCGTGATCGATGATCGCAGCGAGGACGCCACCTACCAGATCGCAGAGGAGTTTGCTCGATCCGACGCCCGCGTCCAGGCTAAACATATTGACCATCTGCCGTCTAAGTGGATGGGCAAGTCGCATGCCCTCTGGCAGGGGACCCGAGACGTTCGCGCTGATTGGTTGCTCTTTACGGACGTCGATTGCAAGCTGAAGCCACACGCGGTTGGACGTGCGATCGAAGAAGCCCGCACACGAAACGTGAGGTTCTTGACGCTTTGGCCACAACAGACCGGCGGCGGATTTTGGGAACACACCACGATCCCGCTGTGTGGCGGCATCATCGCCCTCTGGTTCGGCTCCCAGCGCGTAAACGATCCCCGTTGCGCCATGGCATTTGCCAACGGGCAATTCCTGTTGATCGAACGCGCATCCTACGAACGAATCGGTGGACACCAGGCTGTGCGCTCGGCCATCATTGAAGACATCCCGCTGGCCGAGCACGCCAAGAAATCGGGAGTGGTGTGCTGGGTCGCCTCCGGGCGTGATCTTGTTTCGGTACGCATGTACGACAACTACCGTGCGATCGTAAATGGTTGGGCAAGAATCTATGTCGGTGCGTTGCGCAGCGGAACCAAGATAGCGCTCAGCATGCTCTGGCTGATCGTCGGCTCGCTTCTTCCCTATGTCGCCGCGGTGTGGCTGGCGACGGCGTCCTACTCGGCTTGGAACACGGGCGCGAATATCAGCGTGGACATTATCTGTTTCGCCGCTCTTTGTGCGAGCCATTTGATTTTAATGATGGTAGCCAGCTACCGGTTTTGGGGCATGGGCGGGTGTCGGCGAATAGACTTAATCTGGTACCCGCTTTCCGTGTGTGTCGTGGTGCGCATCCTGGCACAATCCTGGTGGTGGCTGACGATCAGACGCAGCATTCCGTGGCGTGACACCCGCTACACTATTGACCGTCGGGGAAAAATCGTTGGATGACCTCACGCCAAATCGATCACCACAGAAGCCTCCGCGCAAGAATCTAGGAAGAACGATTGCTTGGATTCTATGGCTAGTTGTGGCGGCGCTGAGCGGGATGAGCTTGCAGCACTACCAGATTGACAATGATCTAGGAAGCTGGGTTCCCGACCTTGAGGCTGTTGGCGCGATTAAGTCATATACAATTGTTGGCTTTGAGCGAAACGCTTTCAGCGAAACTGAGGTCGCCGCTTCACTTCGGAAGCAACCATCCGTGAGCTTTTGCCTCGATTCGGCCTACGTTGAAAGGATTGGTCGTTCGCAAGGAATAGCCCCCGAAAACTTCGTCGTCAGCGAAGACGGGACTTACGCAGGAATCTTCGTATTTCGAAACGCCAATTATGACGACGAGACCTTCGTTCGCCAGATTCACGTAGCGCTCGCTGAGTATGATCGAAGTCTGGATCGGTTTGCGTTAGCGGGCCCCGCAGTTTTTCATGTGTCGCTCAACGCCTTCAGCCAGCTTCGACTACCCATCATCATGCTGCTAATCAATCTCATGGGCGGTGTCTGGCTATGGTCGATCACGGGGAATCCGAAGGCGGCTGTAACGGGCGTCGCGGCGATTGTTCTTAGCCAGGCCGTCTTGTTGGGCATCGTATCCTGGCAGCGCATTCCTGTTGACATGTCCTTGTCAATGATTCCCCCGCTCATCATGGCATTGGGGTATTCGTACGCGGCGCATCGAACGCTTCGTCGCGGTGTCACCGGTACGTTGCTATTGTGTTGCGGAACAACGGCGGCAGGAATTGCTAGTGCTGGCATTAGCGATCTGGTGCCTCTCCGAATGTTCGCCCTTTACGGAACTCTAGGCATGGCGTTGGTCTGGCTCGCCGTCGTAACGCTGATGCCCGCGCCTGCCCCTCGCGCTCGGTCGAGCCGTCCTCCTGCCAGATGGTTTGAACCACTCCTACGCTGCAACCTCGCGATTGTCCACCGGCATGGCAATGTCGTCGTTCTCGTTTGTGTCTTCATCACGATCGCATCAGTCGTTGCGATACCGTACTTGCATTTTGAATCGAATCCACTGGCCTTCTTTCCATCTGATGCACGCATCACACGCGATTTCTCCACCATCGACGCGCGCCTGACAGGAACGTTGCCTTTTCAAGTCACAGTGACCGGATTGGCCGACCCTACGAAAATGCTGCAAAACACGGTAGGCGTGAGGAAAATTCTCAATGTCTCGACCATCGTCGGGGGTGACCACGCAACATACTGGGGTCTTGCTCAAGGCGACGCGCTACCCGATCTGGTTTCCGCACAGGAAGAATGGCATGCTTGGGCAAATACAAATCATGTCCAATTGCAATGGCGTGGCATCGCTGCGCAGATCACAGCTACGGGAAGAATCCTCCGGCTTGCCACGATAGTCACGCTGCCGGCCATGGCGATAATTGCGGCTATATCCATAGGGTGCTTAACGTGGAGCTTGAGGATGGCTTTTGTCGCTGCTTGGGTTAATCTCCTGCCAGTATGCTGCCTGATCTTAATCGCAGCGATAGCCCAAGTATCCATTGGATTGCCATCATTCATGATTGGCGCCATTGCTATCGGCATGGCCATCGACGACACCGTTCACTTGGCCAGTTCCGTGCAACAACGACGCGGAGTAGCTCGCGGGCTGATGCGCTGTTGGCGACCATGTGTCGGGAGCACGTTTGTCTCTGCCTCGTGTTTGGCCCTTTTTGCTTTGAGTCCATTCGGTCCTACCCGGCAATTCGGCATTCTGCTCGGATCTATCTCTCTTTGCGCACTAACAGTAGATATGCTGCTTTTTTGTGTTCTCTGCGACAACAAAGGGACACGGAAGCCCCGTACGAGGGGGGGCTCCCCCAGGTTATGCGGACAACTACCTAGCAAACTGACCCTGACGGCGGATCAGGATTCGGGGTGAAGGCCAACTGATAAATGTAATCGTATTAGTATGACAGCGCAGGATTTGCTCAAGCGTTTTTGATTGTGCTATCGATGTTACTTCTGGTTGAATAATCAGGAGGGCCGTTTATGAATGCCGATCAGTTAGGATCGCTGCAGCTGGCGCTGGCTGAGCTGCTGAATTAGTTTCGCCCGTACTTCAAACGTGAGCCGACTTTCAAACATCTGCAACGATATCTTGCAGGACTCATGGCTGACCTGAAACGCAAGAGTATTGAGCCAATCGCGTTAGCCGCCGAGGTGCCGGTCCGAACTTTGCAGGAGTTCCTTTCGCATTTCGTCTGGGATGATAAACGTATAGACGATCATCTACAGCGACTGGTCGTGGACAAACACGGCTGCGATAACGGCATCGGCGTACTCGATGCGTCCAGTCATACCAAGCAAGGGCACAAGACGCCCGGCGTGCAACGACAGTGGTCAGGGGAACATGGCAAGGTCGATAATCGCGTGGTTGGCCAGCACCTGCTGTATACGAACAACAAACCCGACAACCCCTTCAGTTGTATGCTCGCCAGTGATCTTTATGTGCCAAAATCATGGCACGAAGATCGTGAGCGATGCCTAGAGGCGTCAATCCCAGATGAAGTCGAGTATCTTCCCAAGTGGCAGATCAGGCTCAATCAGGTCGCTCGTGCCATCGGTAACGGCGTGCGATTTTCCTGGGTGACGTTCGATGAAGACTACGGCAAAGTTCCTATGTTCTGGACCTGCCTCGATGCCCTCGGCCAGCGAGGGATCGGAGAAGTGCCCCGCAATTTTCGTTGCTGGCCCACGCGGCCGAGTTGCCATTCCTTTCAAAGCGCTCATGCGTCTAAGCGGGTAGACAACGTCTGTCGATACAGCCCGGTGTTCACGAAGATGGCATGGCGAACCGTGAAGATCAAGGAAACCACGCGTGGCGATGCCAAATGGGAAATCAAGGCGGCCCGCGTTCACCTGCTGGACACCTCGTGCGGCGTTTCGCAACCGTCGGATCGACAGTACTGGCTCATCGTGGCTCATAATCCGGCGACGGGTGAGTATAAGTATTTCGTCAGCAATGCGGCGGCGAGTGTCAGCGTCCTGGCCCTGTTGCGTGCCGCCTTTGCGCGGTGGCACGTGGAAAACTGGTTTGAGCGAGCCAAGCAGGAGGCTGGCTTTGGGGCTTTCGAAGTTCGCACCTACAAGAGCCTGTTGCGGCACTGGCTTTGCAGTCGAATCGTGATGTACTTTTTAGCCGCTCAAACCGAGCGACTTCGGGGGGGGGAATCAAAAGATCACGCTGGAGCAGGTCGCGGATGCGGTGAATACATTATCGTCGAAGATATGGAAAACGTTCCCGCATTCGTGGAAACAACTGATCCAGCGATGTGCGTACGATCAACAGCGTAACGACGCATCATACAAGAGCCGAAGGCAAAAGGCAGAACGGGCGAATACAAGTTAGCGCAGTCATATTAGTTTACATTTAATGCTTTACTTTACAATTCAGTTCTGTTATCTTCCAGTATCCAATTCGGAGCCGGGTGAATGGAGGAGAATAATTAGATGTGTAGACGATTCCCAAGAGATGTATCGGTTACGATATTCCTAATATGCATGTCATTGACCTCGCCATCCCACTCGGGTGCAGCGACAAACACTGCTGCACTAAATATCCAAAACTCTCGTGTGACTGGCAACGCAACCTTTGTAACCAGTTCGAATGGTAATTCAATTCCACTTGATTCTAACCTACAAAGAATCCAACCTACGCCTCGCGACTTCCTTAAGCAGTACGGGCATGTATTTGGTATTTCTAATCTCGATGCTGAATTAATAGAGTCAGCCGCGAGTACCGATTCGATTGGTGCCAAGCATACGACATTTCTACAACTTCATCATGGCGTATCTGTGTTTTCCGGTATACTTAAGACTCATCAAAACGCTCAAGGTGACTTTATTGCTGCTAACGGCGATTTCTATCCGATCTCCCAGAAACTGAACGTAGTTGCATCACTCACAAGTATAAAAGCTATAGTTCTCGCAAAAGCACTACTCGACACTGAACAACCTACTGTAGAAACATCAGAACTTGTTATTGTGGATCCCGGATGGTACGGCGATCCGGCGATTGGTGCTCATCTTGCTTATTATATTGTGCTAGCTGACAGGTCTGTGCCACTGCGGCAGGCTTTCTTTGTTGACGCGCACTCTGGACTAATACTCGACCAATGGAACCTACTTCATAATGCACTTGATCGACAGGTGACAGATGATGTTCTGGGAGCTCTCGTTCGCAGCGAAGGTGATCCGCAAACTGGCGACTTCGATTCCGATGTAGTTTATGACTATATGGGCGATATGTATGGCTATCTATTCCGTGCACTTGGGCGAGATGGGATTGACGATAATGGCGGAACGTTGAATGCTCTAGTCCACTGGCAATCAGCAATCTGCCCTAATGCTGTAGGCGACGCTTCTGGTATTTCCATCTGCACTGGAGTAACAGGCGACGACACAATTGCCCATGAAATGGGGCATGGCCTGACTCAAGTGACTGCAAATCTGATTTACCAAAACCAATCAGGTCAACTTAACGAATCGTATTCGGATGTTTGGGGTGAACTGATCGATTTGCTCAATGGAGATACAATTAACCCAGGGCCACCCGCCGGTACCACTTGGCCGAAGGACGCAAACTATCTTTCATCCGGTCAAGATACTCCAAACTTTTTGCGTACAATTTGTAGTGTTGATCCTATGTATCTCGATGGTGTGAGATGGCTACATGGTGAGGACGACATTGCATTTGGCGGTGCGATTCGTGATATGTGGCAACCTACTTGTATGGGGGATCCTGACCGGGCCAACCATCCGTTCCAAACATGTAGTCCTAATGACAATGGTGGTGTCCATAGCGGAAGCGGTGTCCCCAATCATGCTTTCGCGATGCTTAGTGATGGCAAGACATTCAACGGGCAGGTTGTTAATGGGATTGGCGCAATAAAGGCTGGAGCGGTTTGGTATAGAGCGCTAACAGTTTATCTGACGGTAGCATCTGATTTTACGGATGCTTATTTTGCGTTAAATCAAGCTGCGGCAGATTTAGTTGGCACAAATATTTTTGATCCCAGAGATGGATCCATTCTTGGTACGTTTACACTAGCTGATGCCGCAGAAGTCGATAAAGCATTGCAAGCAGTGGAAATGAATACCGAAGGTGCCTGTGGTGCGTCTGTACCGGTGCTTGATTCTACTCCCCCAGTTCGCTGCTCACTCCAGGTGCCGATTTTTGAAGATGATTTCGAGGGGGGTATTAACGGCTGGACAGTTTCAAATACAGGCCCCAATGGTCCGCCAACGCCATACGATTGGATACAACTATCTTCTGGATTGCCATTTGGCCATAGCGGAACAGTTTGGTTTGCTGATGATCCTAATTTAGGTGATTGTATTACGATCGATGAATCAGCAGTTCACTCGTTATTTAGCCCTGTGATAGTACTACCTGCAGAAATACCTTTCCCAGTGGTCGAGTTTACTCATTATGTAGAGACTGAAATTGGGTTTGATGGTGGTAACATTAAAATCAGTATCAACAGCAATGCTTGGTCGGTGATTCCCGATGAAGTATTCCAATTCAATCCTTATAACGCAACGATTAATACTTTTGCAGCTGATGACAATACTAACCCGCTTGAGGGCCAGCGTGGTTGGACAGGCGCTGGAGGTAGATGGGGCACCTCGTTGATTGAATTAACTAGCTTAGTGGCTCCCGGTGATTCAGTTCAATTTCGATTTGATTTTGGCAAAGATGGTTGCACAGGCTTCAAAGGTTGGTATGTAGACGATTTCAAGCTGTATACATGTCCACTCGATTGTAACTCAAATGGGATACCAGATGACGTGGATCTATCGATCATGACCAGTCTTGACTGTAACGTCAATAATATTCCAGACGAATGCGATTTATCAAATGGTACATCCTTCGATTGTAACGAGAATACAATTCCGGACGATTGTGAAATCGCAGATATGCCGAGTCTCGATGGTGATGGGAATAGCGTGCTGGACGAATGTGAATTCGTACCATGCTTAATGAATGAATTAATTGCACATGATGCCGACTCTGAAGACCGATTTGGTGTAATAGGAATTGATGATCCATACCTAGCTGTTGGTGCTCCTGATGAAGATAGTATAACATCAGATTCTGGATCAGTTTATATGTACCGTAAAGTCGGTCTAGGCTGGCAGTTTCAATCCAAACTGGTTGCCTCCGACGGGCGATTCAGAGACGGATTTGGATCGTCAATTGCCATATCAAGCGATACCCTTGTCGTAGGTGCGAGGGCACATGATGTCGATACAAGCAATGACGCAGGTGCTGTATATGTCTTCCAGAGACAAGAGAATTCTTGGATACAAACACAGAAGCTAATTGCAAGTGATGTCTCCGCATTCGCAAACTTCGGAAGTGCGTTATCACTCAAAGGAGATTATCTGGCTGTAGGAGCTCCTTCCTCGTCGTCTGGAACTGATGTTGGAGCAGTATATGTGTACCATAGATCCGGCGGGATTTGGAGTGAGCAAGCAATTGTACAATCGCCGAATTTCCAAGCCCAGTTCGGTATAAGTATTGCAATCGACGATATGAACTTACTTATTGGTGCCCCTAGAGTAGACCATCTTGGAAGAACCGACTCTGGCGTTGTGTTTGCTTACCGCAGAACCGGTACGGCATGGTTAGAAATCGCGATGTTGGCCTCATCCGATTCTAATAATAACGATAAATTCGGCACTGAGATAAGTCTCGACGGCTCATTAGCTGCCATAGGCTCGCCCTTTGCCGATGTTTCGGGTCAAAACAGTGTCGGTGCGGTATATGTATGGCAACTACAATCCGCAACTTGGCTTGAACAAGCGAAATTAGTACCTTCGACTGCACAATCCAATGCATCTTGCAGTCTGGGACAGCTTATCGATGGGAATATTATTGTTAGTTATGGTACAGATGTTGGAGGTGTCTTCGCTAGAGTTGGACAACTATTTCAGCAATCGGGTGCTTCTTGGATTCCAACACAGCTATTTGTTGCACCCATAGTGACTAGTTCAAGAACTGGCTGGTTCGAACAAAGTGCACTTTCAAATGGTTATGCTGCATTCGGGGCACCTCTACAAGACGTAACTGGAGGATTTAATCAAGGCGCAACATATATCTATGCAGCTTTGACACCTGACTGCGATGCATCAGGGGCGTTAGACATTTGCGAATCCTTTGGCGGAATAATCACGGACTGCAATAACAATGGCATTCCTGATCAGTGCGACCCAAACGAGGATTGTAACACGAACATGCTGGTTGATATTTGTGAAATAGCTTCCGGAGAATTAGAGGATTGCAATGGCAACTTGTTAGTCGATGCATGTGAAGCAATTGCTGATTGTAACTCAAACACAATCCCAGATGAGTGCGATACAGATTGCAATGCCAACAGTGTCCCTGATGATTGCGAAGGATTTGCTGATTGCAATACTAATGGGATACCTGATGAATGTGATACCGATTGCAATAACAATTTCATTCCTGATGAATGTGAAGCTATTACAGATTGCAATAGTAACATTATACCCGATGAATGCGAATTAATCCTGAACGACTGCAACTCAAACGGCATACCGGACGATTGCGAAGCTTCCGGGAACGATTGTAATGGCGACGGTCGCTTAGATGAATGCGAACCCGATTGCAATAACAATGGTACTCCCGACCCATGCGAACTAGTTGCTGATTGCAATAGCAATGGCACTCTAGATGCATGTGAGCTGATTAGTAATGATTGTGATAGCAACGGAATCCCTGATGACTGTAGCGTAGCTAGCCCGTCATGTACTCCCGAGTGGGACACGCTCCCGGGCAATCCCGGTATGGATAACTTTGTTAATGAGTTCATCGTCTATGATGATGGATCAGGTCCAGCATTATATGCGGCAGGAAGTTTTGGATCAATTGGCAGTCAAGGTATTGGTAAGATCGCAAAATGGAACGGTGTCGCCTGGACGTCACTAAATATCGATTACAATTGCAATGGTGGCGCTAATGGTGATTCGATTTCTGTAATGACTAAATACGACGATGGAGCGAAAACAGTTTTGGTGCTAGGAGGAAGTATTTCTACCGTAGCATGTCAACCTAACCAAAATGATATTGTTACGTGGGATGGAAACTCGTGGCAGACAATTGGCAATGGGGTTGATGCAAGCGTATTTGGCTTAGCAGTTTTTGATAGCGGTAGTGGCCCCGACCTGTATGTAGGTGGAAGCTTTGATCGTACTTTTGGTCCAGGTGGTGGGGATGTTGATTTCATAGCGAAATGGGATGGAGCTGCATGGTCACCGTTAATAAGTAGTGGTTCTGACGGCATAATACCTACAGCCGTCGGCGAGATGGTTGTTTTTGACGACGGAGCTGGCCAAGCATTGTTTGTTGCTGGCGATTTCATCAGTAATGGTGATGCAATTGCGAATGGTATCGCTAAATGGGATGGTACAAGTTGGCATGCCCTTGGCACAGGTATTCGCGGGCATAATGCTGGGGTTGGAGCATTGGTAGTCTTCGATGATGGTACAGGAGACGCGCTGTATGTTGGAGGCACATTCAGGGATGCGGGCGATATTTTCGTTAACAGTATAGCCAAATGGAATGGCGTAGAGTGGCTGCCTGTCGGTGATGGGTTTTTAGATGATATAGGATTTACTGGGCAAGTACGAACACTAGAAGTATATAACGATGGTACTGGAACAGCCTTGTATGCAGGTGGAGTATTTGCCGCATCAGGCACAACAAACGTTAGCAACATTGCGAAGTGGAATGGTATTTCTTGGGAACCCGTAGGTGCAGGTTCAGACACAGTTATCAACGACTTGATTTCCTTCAATGATTTCTGCAGCTCTTCTGTATTATTTGCGGGCGGTGGGTTTAGTACGATGGATGGAGATCCTGCAAACCGCGTTGCTAAGTGGGGTTGTCGCGACTGTAACGCAAACGGCATTACCGATGCTGTTGATGTTGCAAATGGGAACGCCGACTGTAACAACAACCTGATCCCGGACCTCTGTGAACCAGATTGTGATGGGGACTCAACCCCAGACTCCTGCGAGATTACATCTTGTGTACCGGGAGATCTTACCTGTGCGGATTGTAGCGGCAATGGCATTCCTGATGGATGTGAAGTACCCCCTCTGTGTCCAACTTGTCTAGATTGCAATACAAATGGCATACCTGATGATTGTGAAGAAGACTGCAATGGCAACTCTATCCCCGATGAGTGTGACATATCAGCTGTTACTAGCCCGGATTGTAACAGCAACGGCATCCCTGACGAATGCGATGTTTCAAACTGTTCGGGTGGCGATGTTGCATGCGAGGACTGCGATGGCAACGGCATCGCCAATGAGTGTGACATTGCTAATGGGGCATCTGACGACAACATCAACGGTATCCCAGATCGTTGTGAAATAGCCCGTCCAAAGTCTCCAGTGGCTCCGTTCAATATCACTAAGGATCGTTATTTGTCCTTTGACCCAAATAATAACACCGGTATATTGGCTGCCTTTCGCGTTACACGTATAGGAGCCTCTACCTCTTGGTACATCAGCTGCACACTGCAGAATGATGGTGCGCAGGGCATGCTTAGCGAGTTGGTTCAGTTACCTGAATATTGCTTATGGTCGGACACTGTCATCCACATTCGAGGTTGCGAAATTGTACCAGGTAATGAATACCTGTTAGACGCTACTTTAGATAACATCAGCTTCACGTCACCACTTTCTCTACT
Source organism: Planctomycetota bacterium (assembly GCA_024280855.1). Taxonomy (GTDB): domain Bacteria; phylum Planctomycetota; class Phycisphaerae; order UBA1845; family UBA1845; genus JAJRPG01. The sequence continues at coordinate 47,287 of JAJRPG010000084.1, forward strand.
AACAACATCACCACAAAATGGTGCTAATCGACAATTTGGTGACTTAGTCGGTTCATTTATCAACGGGGCATGGAGCAGCCCAGAGGGGCTGGTAACTGCCAGTGACATTGTCGCCGTGGTGCAAAAATTCCAATTGTCTGCTTCTGCTCCTCACATTTCTCGTGTGGATTGTGACGGTAAGACGCCCAATGGTATTGTCGCGGGCAATGACATTTTACGTGAAGTGATTGCATTTGCTGGTGGTGATTTTGGTTTTGGTGTGACTGACTGCCTGACGGGAACGTGTGTGCCGAATTGTCCTTAGCTATACTCTGCCGTTGACGTTGTGTCGTTGCAAGAATGAGGTCAAGGCATTTGATGAAATAGTCAATGACAGACAACGTGCGGTATTGTTATTTGCAAGACTATAGTGACTCTCGTTTTCGCGTAAAACGATTTAGCTCATCATGCTAAACGGCTTGGGAGGCATACGCCGCCTGGGGCGGGGGCAAGATTTGGGTTCTACTTTCGGCAGAACGTGTATCCCGTAGTGTCCAAAAACTAAAACGCGCGTAAACGGTAGGGGGGCAATGACTTACAACTCGTCGTATCATTGTGTAGAATCAAATTAATGAACACTTTTCAACCATGGCAGCTTCTACTCGTATCCCTTTCTGGCTGGATCAATCGTTATCAGCAGGATGTCATCGCTTATATCCAAGAAGAGAACAGGATTCTTAAAACCAAGCTCAAAGGCAAGCGGATTCGTTTCACTGACGACGAGCGAAGGCGTCTAGCAGTCAAGGGCAAGGTTCTGGGAAGAAAAGTGCTAAAAGAGGTGGCTTCAATTGTAACACCTGACACGATCCTGGCCTGGCATCGAAAGCTCGTTGCCAAGAAGTATGACGGAAGCGCAAGACGTGGACCAGGCCGACCGCGTGTTGCGAATGAGATTCCAGAACTGACAATACGGATGGCTCGTGAGAATCCCAGTTGGGGCTATACAACGATACGCGGGGTTTTGTTCAATCTCGGCCACACGGTGGCTCGGGAGACAGTCCGCAACATTCTGAAAGAGCACGGCATTACTCCGGCTCCAGAGCGGCGTAAGCGAACACCGTGGTCGACGTTTCTTAAGAGCCATTGGGGTTCATTTGCAGCTGCTGATTTCTTCACCGTAGAAACTTGGTCATGTTTCGGCCTGACTAGATATCATGTGTTTTTCTGCATGGAATTATCGAGCCGACGCGTTTACATTGCAGGTATATCCGAGTGTCCGTATGGCGCATGGATGAAACAAATTGGCCGCAACCTGACGGATCCGTTCGATGGCTTTTTGACCGGCATGCGTTACATCATCCTCGATCGTGACCCACTCTACACAAACGAGTTCAGAGGATTACTCAAGCAGGCAGGCGTGAAAGTTATTCGATTGCCCGCACGTTCACCGAATCTGAACGCTTTCGCTGAACGATTCGTTCGGACGATCAAGGAGTCCTGTCTGAATCAAATGATTTTTTTCGGTGAGAATTCGTTACGACGTGCGATCAGCGAATTCCTTGAATATTATCATCATGAGCGCAACCACCAGGGGCTCGAGAATCGATTGATCCAACCATTAACTGGGGTCGGGTCGTCGGGCGGCCATATTGAGTGTCGCGAGCGGCTTGGCGGCGTGCTTCGATACTATTATCGCAATGCCGCTTGACCATGCCGCTGAATTGAATCTTACCAAACAAGTCAGTCGATGCGCGACAGGTCTAGAGTTGCGTATGCGTCGGCAATCAAGCCGGACGATCGACGCCTGGAATTGAGTGTTTAGTTGCGGCATTTGAATACTTGGACACTACGGGGTCGGTCATGTTTCGTGCAATCTGCTTGATCCAACCACTGTGAGGCTGCGCCGTAATGCCAGCAATTTTTACACGCCGATTCGATAGCTTAATGAAAAAGAGTACGTAATAACGGATTAAGCCATAACGCGACCAGGCCTCCACCGTAAAAAAAAACGGTAGCGGCCATTTAGTCCCAATGTGCCTTGAGAAAGGTCGATCACGGCAGGTGCTTACCACGCTGCGGCGCAGGTTCGATGCCATGCTCTTTCAGAATGTTGGATACGGTCCCTCGGGCAACTGTATGGCCCAGGTTGGAAAGCGCTCCCATTATCGTCGTGAGTCCCCATCCAGGGTTCTCTTTCGCCGTACGCACCGTCAGCTCCACGATTGTCTTGGCGGTACGCGGGCGACCGGGACCTCGTCTTCTGCTGTAATCCTACTTCTGGGCGATGAGCTTACGATGCCAGGCCAGGATCGTGTCAGGCGTTACAATTGAAGCCACCTCTTTTAGCACTTTTCTTCCCAGAACCTTACCCTTGACTGCAAGACGCCTTCGCTCGTCGTCAGTGAATCGAATCCGCTTGCCTTTGAGCTTGGTTTTAAGAATTCGATTCTCTTCTTGAATATGATCGATGACATCCTGTTGATGACGATTGATCCAGCCAGAAAGGGATACGAATAGAAGTTGCCATGGTTGAAAAGTGTTCATTTGTTCCATTCTACACGAAGAAACGACGAATTGTAATTCGTTTTGAGCTCGTCATTTATGCGCGTTTGAATATTTGGGCACTTTGTGGTCAGAGCTGAGATTGTCTGTAACAATTACAACATCATTAATGCCAACCATTGGCCAGCATTGCGCGACATGTGAAATTCATACATAAGTGACTCAATAGAGTGTGAAATCATCAGTAACAATGACTCTAGCTATTAATACGTACGGAATTCCTGTAAGAAATATGCTTGCAAACTATTTTTTTATTTATTTGTTGACATCAGCAGCTATTAGCTATATAGATATAGCTAACTAGCAAGTAGCTTAGTTGTTAAGGCTTATGATATCTCGAACAAGCGAATATGCGTTGCAAGCGATGATATATTTAGCACGACATGTCGATGAATGGCCAATACCTAGCAGAGTAATTGCTAGAGAGACGAGTGTGCCTGGCAAATATCTCTCGTCTATACTCAGCGAGCTTGTCCGCATAGGCGTTCTGGAATCATCGCCAGGATTGGGTGGAGGCTTTCGCTTGGCTCGTCCAGCGAAGGAAATTCCACTTTCTGAGGTCTTCTCGTCATTTGAACCTATCTCCGACAATTGTCGTCCGTGCCCATTTGGGCAAGAAATTTGTAGCGATGATGACCCTTGTGCTGGCCACGACCAGTGGAAGCGCGTGCGTAAGGCATACCAACAATTTCTAGAAAAAAACTCGATATACGACGTTTCATTTATGCCTAAGAAGCGGCGTGTTGCCAGATCGCCAAAAAGGATAAAACGATGAGTCAAAAACATCACTATTCAATCGGTCGGAAGGGTTTAACATCGCTTGTCATTGTTTCCGGTTGTTGCTCTCTTGCCTTGGCGGCATGCGTCGCTCAAGTATCGCAATCGCCTAATACAGGATTATCAACTGCCCAGAGAGCTACCAAATTCTCCAGCGAATCTGAAGTAGTTTCGGCAAGAGTCTCTGACATAAGTGTCGAGACCGAGGCACAACAAGCGGAGCCGATCAAAACTCATCGCACCGTGTCGCAGAGGACGAGAAATCAAGACCCCATATTGAACCGTGGCGGGGAGTTGTTTGCTAAGTATTGCACGATTTGCCACGGTGATAATGGCGATGGAGTCGGTAAGTTTGCTTATCTCATGAACCCTCGTCCACGTAATTTTAGACAGGGTGACTTCAAGCTTGCAACAACACAAAATCGCATTCCAACCGAGGATGACCTCGTTCGGACGATTGGCCGAGGCATGCCTGGGTCTGCCATGCCGCCTTGGGATCATCTGCCGCTTTCAGATCTGCAATCCCTAGCAACGCATGTTCGCCAATTACATGTAGTTGGCACTAAAGATAAACTTCAAACATGGGTGAACGAAGGAACGATGAAAGCAGATAAGCTTTCATCAGACTTAGCCAATCGTACTCGGCCAGGGCAACAACTCGTGGTTCCACCCGAGCCCGCGTTTGACGAAATCCACTGGTTCCGTGGCCGGAAACTCTATTTAGAAAATTGTGCCAGTTGTCATGGCGCCGATGGCCAGCCTGTTGCGGATGCAGTGAAGTTTGACAACGAAGGATACCCGGTCCCGCCTCGTTCATTTGTAAACGGTATTTTTAAGGGTGGTAGCGATGGACACCAATTATACACGCGCATTTGGAAAGGCATGAAAGGAACACCAATGCCCGCCTCAGAAGGCGTTTATACTGGTGATGAGACATGGGATATTATCCATTACGTTCAGTCTTTAGCCCGCGCTGGCGCTCAGGCGCGAGCGCAACTCAAGCAAGGCACGTTTGTCGCCCCTAATGTTCGCGGGCAACTTCCCTCTGGTCCGACGGATGATGGTTGGGCACAAGCCCGGCCTTTGTATGTAGCGTTAACTCCGCTTTGGTGGGTTGAAGATAGAATTGAAGGACTAATGGTCCAAGCGCTACACAATGATGAGGAACTAGCCATTCGTCTATCCTGGCTTGATCCGACACCTGACGAGCGAGCCGTTCGGCATGATGAATTTCGGGATGGCGTTGCGATTCAGTTTTCGCTATCGAGTGATCCTCCGTTTTATATGGGGGATACCAGCGATCATGGTGGTGTAAATATTTGGTACTGGAAAGCCGATCGTGCGAAAGATATTCAGAGCGGATATCAGGACGTGGATACTACTTTTCCTGATCGCGCGGTAGATATGTATCCAGAGCAGGCTATCCCAGCAGCGTATGATACATTCATGTCCTGGCCACGTGAAACACTGGCTAAACATGACCCACAATTTGTGACGGCTTGGGGTGCGGGTAATCTTGTCGCTGATCCAAACCTAAAGACACCTGTTGAATGTCTTGTGGCCAGAGGTCCGGGCACGCTTTCTGGAAAACCCTCCAATGCCCAACGGGTGCAGGGTCAAGCTGTTTATGAGCGGGGTGTTTGGTCCGTACAGATGCAACGCAGCATGAGTGCTCCTAAGGAACATGAGCAAGGGCGCGAAAACGATGAACGCCTTTTTAGACCGGGCGATTACCTGCCTGTGTCGTTCGCCATCTGGAATGGTAGCGCGGGTGATCGTGACGGTAAGAAAAATATCAGCATCTGGCAGAAGTTAGTGATCGAATGACGAACTAAATTATTCAACGATTGGCATGGTCTTTCGATAAACCATGCCGTTTGAGAGAGATGTCATGGTACAAAACAACGATAATAATCCAACCCCTGTAGGAACGTCCCGACGAGATTTCCTGAAAACTACAGGCGTGGCTATTGGTGCCGCGAGTGCTTGGGGTTGGCCACTCAGGACTCTCGCCTCTCGCCCGGATATTGCCAACCCGCTTGCGTATTACCCCGCGCGTGATTGGGAGAAGATTTATCGCGACCAGTATGCTTACGATGGTACGTTTAGTTGGGTGTGTTCCCCGAACGATACTCACTCGTGCCGCGTCATGGCTTACACGCGAAATGGGATCGTTACGCGCATGGGTTCGCAATACGACTATCAAGACTATGCGGACATTTACGGTAACAAGGCTACGGTCAACTGGAATCCGAGGCAGTGCGCCAAAGGCTACACGTTCCACCGAATCATCTATGGCCCCTACCGCCTGAAGCATCCGATCATCCGTAAAGGATGGAAGGCCTGGGCAGACGCAGGATACCCAGATCTGGATGTCGACAACAACCGGACTAAGTATAAGTTCGATAGCCGTGGCACGGACGAGCATGTTCGAATTAGTTGGGAAGATGTTTTTCCATACATCGCCAAGGGATATGTTGCGGTAGCCAAGCGTTACAGTGGTGACGCTGGTGCCAAAAAACTTCTCGCTCAGGGTTATCCACAAGAGATGGTTGATGACATGGGAGGGGCCGGTACACGTACGTTCAAAATGCGAGGCGGTATGGGCCTGCTCGGCGTGATCGGCAAGTACGGTATGTATCGTCTCAACAACTCGATGGCATTGCTCGACGCGCACGTTCGCGGTGTTGGCCCTGACAAAGCGCGCGGTGGCCGCAACTGGAGCAACTATACGTGGCATGGCGATCAAGCACCGGGACATCCTTGGGTACACGGGCTACAAACTTCCGATTGCGATTTCAATGACCTACGGTTCAGCAAGCTAATTATTTTGAACGGCAAGAACCTGGTTGAAAACAAGATGACGGATTCGCACTGGTTCATCGAGTGTATGGAACGCGGCGGTCGCATTGTTGTCATTGCTCCAGAATATGGCGCCCCCAGCACCAAAGCGGATTACTGGATGCCCATCCGACCATCAACAGACGCGGCACTTTGGCTAGGCATCACTCGTCACATGATTGACAACAAGTGGTACGACGAGAAATTTGTCAAAGAGTTCACGGACTTCCCGCTTCTTGTTAGAACAGACAACCTCAAACGGCTTCGCGCAGATGAGGTCATTCCCAACTATAAAAGCCATTTATCGAAAGACGGCCCAAGCTTCAAAATTCAAGGTCTAACCGAAGAGCAACATGACATCATTGGCGACCGTATCGTGTGGGATGCGAAGACCAATAAGCCTGTTGCGCTTACGCGTGATGAAGTCGGCGGTCGGATGGCCAAGAGAGGTATCAATCCCACCTTGGATGGCAAATGGACAATCACGTTGGTGGATGGTTATACGGTCGAAGTGCAGACTGTCTGGACCATGTATCAGGAGCACCTTAAGGACTACGACCTTGACGCGGTCGCAGAAATGACCCACTCGCCCAAGAAAATGATTGAGCGACTCGCACGGGACATCTGGGAAACAACGCAAAACGGTGGCCCAGTTTCGATCCATCAGGGTGAGGGTATCAACCACTGGTTTCATGCTACGGAAGCTAATCGCGCCGCGTACCTGCCTATGATGCTAACCGGAAACATTGGCAAAAAAGGCGCAGGTGTTCATGCGTGGGCCGGCAATTACAAAGCCGCACTTTTTCAGGGAAGTAAAATAACCGGACCAGGGTTTAAGGGCTGGGTCGCTGAAGATCCCTTCGCATTGAATCTTGATGAGCACGCCCCCGGCAAGGATGTCAAAGTCAATCTGCGATGCAAAGGTGAAGAGCCAGCTTATTGGAATCATGGTGATCGTCCATTGATCGTTGATACGCCCAAGGGTCGTAAGGTGTTCACCGGTCAAACGCACATGCCAACGCCGACCAAGACGCTACACTTCAACAACGTCAACTTGTTCAACAACGCGAAGCATGCGTACAACATGTTCAAAAATGTCAATCCGAACATCGAGATGATTATTGCGCAGGACATTGTTATGACAGCGTCTGTGCAGTACGCGGACATCGGATTACCAGCTAACAGTTGGATCGAATTCGAAGATTTGGAGATCACTGCGTCTTGTTCTAACCCCTTCCTACAAATCTGGAAGGGTGGTATCAAACCGGTGTTCGATTCCAAAGATGACCTGACTATCATCGCAAACATCGGTAAAGCTGTTGGCGAAGAGATTGGTGACAGTCGATTCTACGATATGTTCAAATTCGAGCACGAGGGCAAACGCGGCATCTATATTCAGCGCCTGCTAGATACCTGCACGACCACAATTGGATATAAGCTCAAAGACATAATGGCTGGTAAGTACGGGCCTCCTGGGGCAGCGTTGATGCTCTTTAGAACGTATCCACGAATACCGTTCTGGGAACAGGTTCACGATGATGAACCTTTCCACACAGATACCGGGCGATTGAACGCCTATACGGACGTGCCCGAAGCGATCGAGTACGGTGAGAATTTTATTGTTCACCGTGAAGGTCCAGAGGCTACGCCGTACTTGCCCAACGTCATCATTTCGAGCAATCCTAATGTTCGACCGGAGGACTATGGTATCCCCACAGATGCTGAGCATTGGGACGCGCGAACGGTGCGTAATGTGAAGATGCCCTGGCGGCAGGTCAAACAAACCAAGAACTTCTTATGGGAAAAGGGTTTCCGCTTCTATTGTCTAACGCCCAAAACCCGACACAAAGTCCATTCGCAATGGAGTAATGTCGATTGGCATATGATCTACGATAGTAATTTTGGTGATCCGCACCGCATGGATAGGCGGTCGCCATATGTTGGTGAAAGTCAGCTTCATATTAATCCGCAGGCGGCCAAGGATTTGGGGATCAACGACGGGGATTATGTCTATGTCGATGCCAACCCTGCTGATCGACCATACATGGGATGGAAGCCCGACGACGAATTCTACAAAGTCGCTCGTCTTATGTTACGGGTCACATTCAACCCGGCCTATCCCTATAGCGTAATCATGATGAAGCATGCGCCTTATATCGCAACAGAAAAAAGTGTAAAGGCGCATGAAACTCGCAAGGACGGGCGGGCGCTTTCTGATGATGGCTACCAGGCAAACCTACGTTACGGGTCACAGCAGAGCCTGACGCGCAATTGGCATATGCCCATGCATCAGACAGATACATTATTCCATAAGAAAAAAGTATACATGGGATTCTTTTTTGGTGGAGAGGCTGACAATCACGCCATTAACACAGTGCCCAAAGAAACTCTCGTGCGCGTAGTTAAAGCAGAAGATGGTGGCTTGGGTGGCAAGGGCATATGGCAACCTGCTACCACGGGATTATCCCCGGCCAATGAAAACGAAGTAATGAAAAGATATCTAGCCGGTGGATTTGTTGGTGCCTATAGCACCGGTGTGGAAGAAGAGTTCGAGGAAGACTAGAGGGATTTTACAAGCTACTTTTTATAAGTCCGTAACGACTTTAGTAAAGCTGTGCGTTTTGGAAGGAACAAGTTGTGCCGTACGATGATCCAGCTGCTACCGATCCGATGACTCTTCACGGAGTTGTTGTCGAAACTCAAAACGATGCCGCTATGCGAGACATGGCTGAGTGCTTTGTAGAGGAATATATCCGGAGTGGATTCGATGCGGATCGCATATTGAAGATGTTTCGAACTAAAGCATATGCAGGGCCGTTCCTGGCATATCAAACCATCGGCGAGGATGCTATACAACGCATCATCGATGAGTTATTTCCACTGTGGGGCGGTCGCCAGGTCAAGGCGACACCATCGTCATCAGCCTCTGGACAGATAAGCCTTCCCATACTGGAAAGCTAGGAGTAAACCATGCCATCAGTCTATAACTGGCAACTAGGTCGCGGGATGCAATATCCATATAAACAAGCATCCCCGAAAGAACAATTTGCTTTCGTCATCAACATCAATCGGTGCATTGGCTGCCAAACATGCACGATGGCATGCAAAAGTACCTGGACGTTCGCCAAGGGTCAGGAGCATATGTGGTGGACCAATGTCGAAACTAAACCCTACGGTGGTTATCCACAGAACTGGGATGTAAAAATCCTAGATAAATTGGAACAGGCCAACCCAGGCGAGCAACAATGGAGCGGCACACCTAACGGCAATACGAAAAAACCATATGGAAAGTTTGACGGAAAAAACGTATTCGAAGTTCCCCATGCCATTGCACGCGGTAAGCAGCCCAACCAGGTCATGGGCTATCTCCCGCCTGACGAAGAATGGCGTTTCCCAAACATCTATGAAGACACACCACAGCATGGCGAATCAAAACCAATGGAGTTTGGTAAAGGTGAGGAACTTACAGGCGACAAGAAACACAAGGCTTGGTTTTTTTACCTAGCTAGACTATGTAATCATTGCTCATATCCAGCGTGCCTTGCGGCTTGTCCTCGAACTGCGATCTACAAGCGACCAGAAGATGGCATTGTGTTGATCGATCAGAAAGAGTGTCGCGGATACCGCAAGTGTGTAGAAGCCTGCCCTTACAAGAAATCACTCTATCGTGGTACCACACGTACATCGGAAAAATGTATCGGATGCTACCCGCGTGTTGAGGGGAAAGATCCGGAAACGAATGGATCGCCAATGGAGACGCGATGCATGGCGGCATGTATTGGACAAGTGCGCATGCAAGGTTTGGTTAAAGTCGACAAGGACAACGCGTGGATCGAGGATCGTCAGAATCCACTCTACTATATGGTCCATGTAGCCAAGGTCGCACTACCATTATACCCGCAGCTTGGAACCGAACCGAACGGTTATTACGTGCCACCTAGATGGGTTCCTCTACCGTATCTTGAGCAGATGTTCGGACCGGGTGCCAGGCAGGCCGTGGAGCGATATCGCGATCCTGACCGTGAGCTTCTGGCGGTATTACAGCTTTACCGCCGCTCCAATCAAATTATTTCTCGATACGAGATTGAGGAAGGCCCCAAAGTGTATGAAGCTGAGCGTAACGGCAAGAAATACGAAATGTTTAATGATACGGTAATTGCTTTCAACCGCAGCGGTAAAGAAATCTTTCGTACTCAGGTCGAAGAACCGGTGTATATCCGACCGTCTAAGCATGCAAATTCGATTTAAGTAACATGGCTGCAGGAGAACGATATGACTTATTCCTCATCGATTAATGAGCTTGACCTTACGCGGGCACGTGCCGCAGCGTATGGGTTGATCTCACATGGATTTCATTTTCCCGAAAGAGAAACCATTAGCATCATCACCAATCCTGATCGATGGGTTGATTGGCCAGGCGTTCTTCAGAAGGCTGACGGACGAATAAGAAATTATTTACAGCCCTTGCAGGACAGTGTCATAGCACTTACGAATTGCTCAGATAGCGCTCAACGAGAATTACAGTATCGCTACGATGACTTATTTGGACACGCAGTTCGTGGTAATTGCCCAGCGTATGAAATGGAATATGGCAGGAATGAAATCATTCGCCAGGCGTCGGATCTAGCTGATCTTGCTGGGTTTTACCGTGCATTCGGAATGGAGATCGCAGACAATGCGAACGGTCGACCGGATCATGTAACTGTTGAAAGTGAATTCATGAGCGTATTGTGCTCGAAGCAAGCCTATGCGCTTACGCAAGGTGACAAGGAAAATGCCCAAATTTGCACTGATGCCGAGCGTACTTTTTTACGAGATCATTTAGCTCGTTGGCTACCTGCATTCGTGCGTCATGTCGAAGAGGCTGACGCGAGTGGTTTGTTCGGTGCATTTGCCCGGTTCGCAGATGCTTTCGTTAAGTCCGAATGCCGCTACTTCGATGTTCACGCTGGGCCAGCTACACTCGAACTTAGGGCCCCCGATCCCGTGCTCGACACTCAAATTTCTTGTGGATCAACTGGTTGTGGAGATGATGAGAAAGGCGAACAGCTCGTGCAGCTTGGTGGGTTAGGTATTACGGATAGCGAAAAATAGGTCACATTAAATGTTAACGATCGAATACGAACAATCTCTTATAGAAACAACCGTTTTCCTCGCGATTCGTAATGATGAGCGCTTGGAATGCGAACTGCATCAAGTCGTAGATAACCTCTACGAAATTCCTGATGAGGAAATACGGCAGGGTGAATTTGTGCCTGTGTTTCGTGAATTTTTTACGAAATTGGGGTTCGATAGATTGATAGCTGGGTTATTGTCCGAAAGGCCTTTGCTTAGCGAACTCATTGATCGATGTGTTGTTCGTGAGGCTCCCAGAAAAAAAGCCCAATCTGCAGAATTGCTCATACAAGAAAAAATAGATACTGATAGCTGTGTAAGTAAAACACTAATTATTCAGATTTGCCCACATTCATTTCTTGAGACCGATGATATTAGTGCTATGGATTCGCCTCGCATACGGCTCGTTAATTTAATGCGACGCGAACTTCTTCACGTAGCTGATATGTTAGACAATCAGTTTGGATACGTTCGCGAAACTTTTACCGGCGATCCTTCGAGACAAAATATTCAACGTGATCGATATAGAATATTATGGGATACTTATGTGGAAGGTCGGCTTGAGCGGGATAAGTTTGGAGTCGATGGAAAAAAACAGAAACTAGCGCAAGATTTTGGTCGTGTTTTCTCCACCAACAACGAACGCGTGTTTGCCAGTATTTTCGATGCCCAATCGTTGACTCATTGTAACTTTATGGATTGGGTACACGAGCCAGATTTACTCAGAAACTCGCGCCTGGCCTCATGCCAAAATGCGGTAAGTAAGGCCTTTGCCTAGGATCTGTTAGTGAAAACAATGTTGTATATTGGATTCGCATACAATAATGCTGAACTTTGTACATCTTAATTTGAGGCAACTATAACCCACGATGATTGATGGCTGCGGAAGAACAATAGACCACCTCCGACTATCATTGACGGATCGTTGCAACTTAGCTTGTCGATACTGCGTCCCACAAAACGCTCCGCCATGTGGTGAAATGATCGATGAGAATTATGCCTACGAATTAGTCCGCTGGTTATCAACGCGTCATGGCATCCATCACTTGCGTTTGACGGGCGGAGAACCTCTGCTATACCCACCATTGCTTGGATTGATCAAACGACTTTCCTCGTTAGGTAGTCTTCGCGAGATTACGCTAACCACAAATGCGCAGGCTTTAGAAAAGCAAGCCGAATCGCTAGCTGCCGCCGGTTTGTCACGCGTGAATATTTCGCTAGACACCATGCAAGCCGACAAGTTTCAAAGTGTGACTCGGGGCGGGGTGATTGATCACACGCTCCGTGGTATTGAAGCTGCTGTGCGTTGTGGGCTGACTCCTGTAAAAATAAACGTGGTAGCACAACGATCATTCAACGATGATGAGATAGCCGACATTGCAGAATGGGGACTGGTTCTTGGCTGCGTGGTGCGATTCCTTGAAGTCATGCCCATCGGCCCATTGGCTCATGTAGCCGACAAACATCTTGTTCCAGCCGCAGAAATTCTAGATAAGCTCGAAAAAAGATTTACACTAAAAGCCATTCCAGGCAGTATAGGACAACCAGCGACCGATTACGCTGTCACAGGACATGGTCTTCGAGGTGTTGTTGGTGTTATTGCACCGACGACGCGACCATTTTGCGATCGGTGTCGACGTATTCGAATCACATCAAACGGTAAAATCGTTGCTTGTGTTCATGACGCGACGAGTTTTGATCTAACTTCCTGTTGGAATGGGACATCATTGCATGTCGAAGATGCTGATAAAGTGCTCCATCGCGCCGTTCTGGCCAAACCAGAGGTTGGTCCGCGCAAGCAGTCGCTCAACATGGTTGCACTTGGTGGATGATGCTAACATCATGTAGTGGCATTATTCAGCGGTGCTATTCGCACTAACATTCTGGACTTTTATGCGCGAGTTCTCGTCATTATCACCATTTATTGCCCAAAATTCAAGCTCGAGCTGGTTGAGCTTCCGTCTTGCGGGTGCATAACTGTTTCGTCGGGAGTTGCTGAGTGAACGACCTTCGCCATGATTGAGGCATGATTTCAACGACTCGAACTCTGCGTAGATATGATCATCGGCTCCGCGAACTTGTCAGATCAACAGGTGATATCGGACACGCTGAAAAGCGAGGTGTTCCTCGCTCCACCGCACGGGGCTGGCTCACATCAGTTCGTACTGAGGTTGTCACTGTTGACGTCTTCGATATGGACGTCCTCAACCTTCAGCAACAAGTACTCGCTCTTCGCAATCGCGTCGATCGGCTCGTGTCGTTGCTTCGGCTCTTCGTCGTGTTGACGAGAGTGTCTGGATTCTCGCTTGCTTGCACGCGATTCCCGGATGCGGTAGTGAAGGCCTCGTTGCTTCGAGCAATTCAGCGGTCATGCTCCGTACTCCCGCTACGAGCAGCCTTGCGCGTAATTCAGTTATCGTCGTCACGGTATCATTCGTGGAAGCGCGAGGATGAGTGCGGCCTAGACGACATGCCCTCTTGTCCACGAACTTCACCGCAACAGTTAACGAGACTTGAGGTCGAGACAATTAAGGAGATGGTCACGTCTGATGAGTACCGGCACGTACCAACGGGAACACTTGCTGTACTCGCTCAGCGGCTTAGTAAGGTCTTTGCCTCAGCCACGACTTGGTACAAGCTTGTGCGACTCTACAAGTGGCGACGACCTCGTCTACGCGTCCACCCATCCAAGCCAAAAGACGGCATTCGAAGCTTGGCCCCCAACGAGATATGGCATGTCGATACAACACTGATTCGACTTCTCGATGGCACACGTGCATACCTTCACGCCATCATAGATAACTTCTCACGACGCATTCTTGCGTGGAAGGTGTCCTCGACGTTTGATCCAAGCGTCACGGCCGAGCGACTGCTTCTCGCTTCGAACGGCTTGGTCAATGAAAAACCGACGCTGCTTGTTGACGGTGGCGTCGAAAACTTCAACAGTGCCGTTGATGAGTTGGTTGATTCTGGACTACTCCAACGGCTCCTCGCCCAGGCTGATATCTCCTTCTCCAACTCGCTCATCGAATCTTGGTGGCGAGCACTCAAACACCAGTGGCTGTTTTTGAACACGCTCGACACTGTCGGCAGAGTTAAGAAACTTGTAGCATTCTATGTTGAAGAGCACAATGCGCGTCTTCCACACTCCGCGTTTCGTGGTCAAACTCCTGACGAGATGTACTTCGGTTCTGGGGGCCACATACCAGATGAGCTCCAGGCCGCGAAGAAAGTCGCACGTCAATCCCGGATGGAAGTGAACCGATCAACGACGTGCCTGACCTGCATGCCCCTTGAATTGATCGCCGACTGACGACCAATTCCACTCGCCCTCATCATGGTAGCCGCGACCCATTGAAGTCGCTTCAGACTGAACACTGACCATGCGTTGCCACAGGGTCAAAAAGCAACATATGCCCATGCCTTCTTGAAAAGCAACTTTCGCTAATACCGTTCCTGATTCTTGCACATGTGTACCTCATAATAACGGCTCGCGCGCAATTCGATTGGCGAGAACTCGCGCAAGAAAGTCCAGAATGTAGGCGTGGATAGCACGGCTGCCCTCGATCGTCTCGCCGGCGCGCACGCCAACCTTAACCTTGAACTTCCAGTGAATACGAAATTTGTTCGAACGTTCCTTTGAAAGGCTAGCCATCACACTGTTTCCTTTGACGAATGCTGTTCGTCAATCGCAGTGTGTTGGCCGCAAACCGAGTGGCCTTAGTGTATCAGGCCCCTTAGCCGGTGTCAAAAACTTTTCAAACACCAAAAAAGTACCCGCTATAGTACCCGCAACTGCCATACGCGTGTCGTAAGTAGTGACAGCGTAAGGTGTTGCGAATTGGAGGCGGGGGGAATCGAACCCCCGTCCCGCGACGGCTCCGGTAGCGCTTCTACGTGTGTAGTCGATCTTTTGAGTCTCGGGTTGGAAGACGCCGGTCGACAGGCTTCAGCCTTCCCCAACCAGACTAAAGTTTCGCCAAGTGCCGGCCAGGTGTCAGCATATGACTAGCCCACTAATGGCGCTCCGTCGGAGTAGCGGGCGTCCTCCGGGGAACGGGCGGCCTATTTTTAGGCTGCCATGGCTAACGAGTAGTTGCCATATAAAAGTTGTTGCCAGGTGTTTAACGAGGCCTCCTGACCACCTCGACACGCCACACTTCCTTTGTCACGCCCGGTCGAATCCAATCGCCCCCTAAACACGCCCTAATTGACGAATGTTTACGGATTGCGAAGCTCTGCAACCTGCACAAGATCATGGTAGATCATGATCAAATAAAGTCAACTTCTCTGTTCGCAGATGGATTAGATGGCCTGCGTGTAGCCTTTGTGGAGAATAGAAAGTGAGCGAAAATGATAATTCTGGAAAAAGTGCCTGGAGATGCAGTCGTTAGGGGGGAAATGTAGAGATTATGGATACTAAAGTGACATCAGATAGACACTTTACGACTACCCTGAAATATGTTGCTTATCGCAGTACGTAGGGTGGGCAGGGCTCGGCGGTCAGAAACCCATGTGTGACCCCATCATGCCATATTCAGTGCCATGCGCGTGGCCCTGTGGGCCGCCGTTGGCCAAGTGGGACGTCATCGCATCACTTAATAGAATAAGTTCTTCCAAATCGCCATCATCATCCAAGTCGTCGATGTCTTGTGTCAATATGCATGTGTATACATCTCCGCACGAAAAATCCTGTCCCAAAAGACCGGGTACCGCCATAGTGTTTGCGACAGCTTCACCGTCATTTAGATGGCAGCCTGGCTCACCGGGATTCACTAGTGGCCCCAGGCCTACGATTTCGGCGCAAGGCAACGTCATGGTAATGGATTCACCGGCTGCGACATTCACATCTTGTAGGATGTATTCAAGTCCCATGTGGCTGGCAAGGTAAGATAAGTGAAACGTCGCGTCTGTGTGCCATTGATTTTCGAGACGAACCATCAATTCGCCAGTTTCCGAAGCCATGTTCGCTTGAGAGTAGAAGCCCATAGCCCCAGGCATATGGGATGTATATCCTGTCATTGCGTTGCTACCGAAGCCGTCTACGCCACCTACCATAGACGCGATTGAAGCGGCCTTCGATGCTACAGCTGCGATGGTCGCGCTGCGCTGTGCAACAGGTTGAAAAAAGCCACTGTTGCAGCCGACAAAGAGTACGGCGATAAGTGAGGCGGGCATAAGTCGTGTCATTATTGGAACTCCTTAATTAAGCAGCATCGTGCAAATTCTGGCGCACGAATACGGGATGCGCTATTTATTTGTCGTGTCCCTTAGTCGGTCCGAATGGTATCCTTAGGCTCGGGCCATCCATTCGCACCAACAGCACCATCTCCCAATACTCAAAGTTACCTGCAAGGTGTGTGCCATTTTTGGTTGGAATAGATCATGCGTGTAATTCTCGCCTTGGCTTTCTAAGAGGCAGGGATGGAACACGCAGAATAATGTACGTCATATTCTGGGGGGAAAGAAATTACGACATCTTGATATTGCTGCGTCAGGATTGCGTGTTACATGCGGCTCGATACACTTATATGCGGTATGTGCTTGAGAATGAAGCATATTTTGTAGGAAGTATTTGGCTGACCAGGTTTGTTCGCATTGAGGACGTCATAGGTGGCTACACATAAATTTATAGTCTCGGCTGAGGATCAGCAGTGGATCGATCGGTACGGATGGAAGTCGGTGTCAGATGTGCTGAACTGTGCTTCTGATGATGTGGCTGCCGTGTCTCGTTCGTCGGATGTAGTGCATGTCTCGATCGATTCAGCCATGGGTGGGCCAGAGAGCGTTTTTGTTAAGCGATATTTATACAACCGGCGAAGCCAGCGCATTAAGCAGATGTTCCGTGGGACATTGTTTGGAAAAAGTCGTGCGCGAACCGAGTATGAATTCCTACAAGAAATGTGTTCACGTCGGGTTCCTACCGTTCGGCCGATTTCTTATGGTGAGGTTCGCAAGGGGGCATTTTTACGAGAAAGCTTCATTATCACAGAAGGCATGGAGGGCGTTCAATCTTTGGATATGTTTGCTCTCAACGCTCGCCAAAACAAGACGGTGAATCGTGAGACGAAAAATTCGATTATCTTAGGGCTAGCAGAGATAGTGCGGCGCATGCACCAAGCAGGTGTGCAGCATGGCGGGTTGTATTGGCGAAATATCTTGTTACGACAGCAGGCTGGGTGCGGTTACGAGTTTTGGATGCTCGACCCTGACTCTAGCGGGAAGCTGTATGACTCGTCGGTTCCACTAGCGGGTATTGTCTCGGATTTATCGCATTTCATGGCTTCGGCGATGTCGCTTGATGCTCGTGGCGGTTTGGGGCGTTTTATGCGCGCGTATTTGCAGGTGTCTCGACTTGAGGATAAGCATCGACAATTGATCGCTCGTGTTTTGCAGAGTGCCAAAGATTTGGCATCTCAAGAGCGGCGTCGGATGGCTGTGACAGAGGCTATTGATTGGTTTCGAGGCCGGGTTTCTCTGGCGCAACAGCAATCGGAAGAAATCCGGTCATATGCCACGCTCGAAGAGTTTTTTGATGTGCTTGGCTCGAGCGAAGTTGTTTCCAGCGATGCAGCGAACAAAAAATTAGTTATTCATTTTTCTTTTTCCGATGTAGAGGATTCTGGCGGAAAGGGGCAACATTGTTTGCTCATGGACAAAGGGCGTGTAGCCGTTGGTTCGTCCTCGGATTCTCGGCCTGATATGACCATTCGCACCGATTCTCAGACCTGGTTATCAGTGATATCTGGTCGTCCAGACGCCTATGCCCGGCTTCGTGCGGGGCGTCTGAGGATGCAGGGGGATACCAAATACTTGCATTTTCTGGTAAAACACATCGATGAAGTGTCGCGTTCGGCGCGGCCAAACTCAGTGTAATCATCCACGTTAGGGTGTTTCAGTGGAGAAAAAGAGATTGACAACAACCACAGAGCCAGTGGCTGAGCGTGCATTTGGAAATAAATACAAGGCTGACGACTTCGCGCAGTATTATGCCAACAAGCATGAAACGAGCCTGATGCGACGTATTTCCAATTCGTTGGAACGGCGTATGGTTCGTAAGTCTTTGCTTCGCATCAAGCGTCATCACGATTTTCATAGTGCGTTGGATTGTCCGTCGGGGACTGGACGTTTTCTTCCCGTGCTTGCGGGTTTTGGTGTGTCCGTGATTGCGATGGATACTTCCGCGCAGATGCTTCGAGAAGGTTTTCGACATCATGATATGTTTGATAATCGGCCCATCGCATCGGCTGGGTCCGCGTTTGAATTGCCTTTAGCTGACGACGCTGTTGATGTTGTGTTGTGTTCTCGGCTGGTACACCATATTCCTGAGAGTGAGAAACGAGTCTGTATTCTTCGAGAACTTAATCGCGTAGCCAGGGTTGGTGTGGTCGTTTCCTTTTTTGATTCTGCATCACTTCGCGCATGGCGACGTGATAAAAAAGCTAAGCGTAAAGGTAGGGTTAGCGGCAGGCACGCCATGTCGCGGTCAGCGTTTTTGGAGGAAGCTAACGAGGCTGGGCTTCGTCCTATCGGTATGAATTCACTGCTGCGTTTCCATACGGAAGTTACGGCTGCGGCGTTTCTGACTTGATGCGGTAGAGCCTGTTGTTTCTCGTTGATTTGCCTTGTGAAATGTAATAAGGTTGCTTGTATCCATTGTGGATAAGCTGAGGCTTACCCATGCCATTCTTTTTTTCATTCTTAGAATTCAATGCGAAGAATCGCTAGCTAGTTTCGCAGGATTTTGGCAGGGCTGGTGTAGCTATTTCTTCGCGTTGTTGACGAGCGAGTTTGCAGGCAAGGCGGATGGCTTCTTTCATGCTGGTGGGGTCAGCTACGTTCGTGCCAGCTATGTCGAAGGCCGTGCCGTGGTCTACGCTTGTGCGAGGCATGGGTAAGCCTAGCGTGACATTCACGGCTGAGTCGAAGGCTAACATTTTCATGGGGATTAAGCCCTGGTCATGGTACATCGCGATGATACCGTCAAATTTGGTCCGGCGTTGCGGTGTAAATAATGTGTCTGCCGGGAAGGGGCCTTCGACGTCCATGCCGTGATTGCGGGCCATCTCGATAGCCGGGGTGATGATGCGTGTTTCTTCATCGCCAAACGCGCCATTTTCAGAAGCATGTGGATTTAATCCCGCGACCGCTAATTTCGGATGAGCAATGCCGAACCAGTTTTGCAGGGCTTCATGCAGTAAATCGATTGGCTGAAATACCAGGCCAATGGTGAACGTGTTGCGTAGCTGAAAGAGGCCTATATGTGTGCTGGCGAGTGCCAAACGCATGCCACCACCGACAAAGGCCATCGTCACACGTTTGACGTGAAAATCCTTAGCCAGTTTTTCTGTGTGTCCGGGGAATTTGCAGCCTGAAAGATGCCAGCTTTCCTTGTTGATTGGACCCGTGACCATGGCGTCTACGGTTGAGGCTTTCATGCTTTCAATAGCTGCGTCTACAAAGGCCAGGGATGCTTCTCCGCCAGAAGCGGTGGGGCGAGCGTGAACCCAATAGCCTGCGTGGTATTGATCGTAATCCACTACCAGGACGCCGGTGTCAATACGCAACGGCTCTGTAGGAGAAGTGCGAAACCAGAACGGGCGGATACCGGCTGAATCTGCAGCGGCTTCGAGGCATTCTTCGATGCCGTAAATCACAAAGCGGGCTAAATTGCGGATGTCTGCGTCAGCTAATGCTTTGACGATGACTTCTGCGCCAATACCCGCAGGGTCTCCCATCGTAATCGCTATGGTTGGGCGATGATCTGCAGAGGCAGGGGGCGAAGGCGAATTATCAGTTATAGGTTTCATGCAAATCCCGCGTCACGCAAAGAGTTCATGGTGATGCCGTTATCACCGCTGACATGGCTCAGGTGGTGAACGATAGTGCGGGCTACGATGTCCGTTTCGATATTTACTTTATCGCCAGCTTTAAGGCTGCCAAGTGTCGTTAAATTGAGCGTGGTAGGAATCAAGGCGACGGAGAAAGTATCTTGGTCGACGGCTGCGATGGTCAATGACACGCCGTCAATGGTGACAGAGCCTTTGGGGATAATGAAAGATGTCAGCGATTTTTCAGGGCGTAGCCATGCGACCCATTCCTGGCTTGTCGAAATGACTGAGGTGACTTCGGCAAGGCCATCCACATGCCCTTGGACGAAATGGCCATCGAGTCGGTCGCCCACGCGGAGTGAACGCTCCAAGTTTATTTTGTCGCCAACTCGTTTAGAGCCTAGCGTTGTGAGGGATAGCGTTTCTTTTATGACGTCAAACTCGGCTGAGTCGTTGCTAGTGTGGCAGACTGTCAGGCACACACCGCTGATAGCCACACTCGCACCGAGGGGTAATTCCGACGCCATCGGGCCTACTTCGATACAAAGCTTTTGACCACCGCTCACGCTGCGTGATTCACGGATGATGCCGGTGCGTTCAATAATGCCAGTAAACATAACAAACCAACCTTAAAAACATATGATACACTAAGGCATAATAGTATATGCGCATTTCGATGCCCTGTCGCAATCACGGGAAATTGGAGGCTGACTGTGCTTGCGGGCGAGATATATGCGTTTGAATCTAGAGTTGAAGTAAGGCGTCTATGATCTTTTCGTCTTCAATGCCCAATCCTCGAAATTCGTTACGTTTTTCTTGATCGGAAAGGGCGGGGTCATTGGCGATAACCTGAAGTTCGTCGAGGGTGAAAAGTTGGCCTTCGTTGCCGATGACGCGATTAGAAAACGTGGGTGAGTTGCTTACGCCGCAGCCGTTTAGCATCAGGCTTAGTATTGCGCATCCGAGTATGGCTCGCGATATTGTCATAAGTGTGCGTCGATTTCTCATAGACTGACGATTATATGCGAGTCTAGGGTCGTCACAAGACCACCTCAGCTAACGGACTTTGTGGGGGCTGGCGCATTAGATTCTATTCCCATAACCTCAGCTACTGCTTTTGAAACTGGCGGATGATTGGTTTCGTCTTTACGCGCTACTAATTTAGATAGCGTTTCTACTTTGGACCGCCAAGATTCACCTTTGACCATGATGCTAATGTCTTCCCGTCTACCAGCATAGTCGTTGGCTAGCACTGTATCGCAGGCTTTGGCGAAAGCTTCAGGTGAATCAGTTATTTCAATTACATCTGAATATCGACGGGCTTCCGGTAATGGCGTCGAAACGACTGGTAAACCTGCGGCTAAGTATTCATACATTTTGATAGGGTTCACGCTGTCGGTCATGGCTGATTGCGTGAATGGCATCAAGCCCGCATCGAACGCACGACAATAGGCCGGGAGTTCGTGGTTTGGCTTACGACCGAGAAAATGCACGTTTGGCAAACACGACAAATGAGAGACGTCTATACTACAGTCCCCGATGAATACAAAGGAGTATTTGGGACGAAGTTTAGCGACTAATTCGATGAGGCCTGTATCGATCCAAAATTGAATCAGCCCGAAAAATCCGAAAATGGGGCCTGGGACAGAAGCTATGTCTTTTGGTTTGGGTAGTTCTTGTTTCCAGGCTGAGGCAAACCTGTCGTAATCTACGCCGTGGCGGACCAGTTCCGTGTCTTTGCGTAAACGGGATTTGCATTGCAACAAGGCTTCTGACGTGGTGACGACAAGGTCGGCTCGGCGGACCATTTCATCTTCTGATGCTTGTATTCGTTTCGAGTCGTAGCCTTCAAAAAGGGTGTAATCGTCTACGCAATAATAGATAAAAGCTTCTTCGTTGAATCGGCCAATTAGAAATGGCACGTCTGGCGCGAAAGCCCATATTTGAATGGGTTGCGCAGTGTGGCCTACGGTTCGTTTGATGGCTCGTCTAATTTGCGAAACGAGTAAATGTTCATGCATGCGTTGTAATATGCGGTTGCGAGCGCCTGGGAAAACCAACGGTGTAATTTGGTTGAACGTCGGCCCGACAGGCTGTACGCCGCGAACGATTCTTCTTAGCACGCCCATGCCCGCTTTGAAGTCTGCACTGCTTAAAACTGGTCTGCGCGTACCGTGGTAATTCACCCACACGATATGGTTGCGCTGGGCAAGCAGCTTCATGATCTGGTGCTTACTTGTAGGATCGTAATCCCACGAGCTAGCAATACAAACAATGGTTCGACCTTCTATCACAGTATTATCAATCCCTCGAGAGGTAATAAGTATTTCGCATTACGCGGTTTTATGCCTAAGCATGAATTTTCAACGCCCAGGCCCGGTAATTTCACATCACTCCGATTTTTCTTCCCTACGGTAATAGTTGTAATAACGATAATAGTTGTTACTAAATCCTGTACTGAATCGTCCGCCTGCGGCATCTTTTCCAACGAGCAAGCATCCCATGATGGGTATGTTGTTGACCTGGAGTAAACGAACGGTCCTCTTAGCTGCGGTTTCATCGGTACGATTCAACCTGATGACAACGATCACGCCGCTACACATTTGGCCAATGATGCCAATATCCGATACAGTAGTCGCGGGGGGGGTATCTACGATGGTGTAATGAAAATCGTTTTGCATTCGTTGGAAAATTGGATTCGCCGCCGCAGAGGCCAGTAGCGAAGTCGCGGCCCGATGACTCGTATTTCCGGCTGGAATGAGATAGAGATTAGGGATTGGTGTATGACGAATCGCTTCTGAATAGGTGATTTCGCCGCGAAGCACTTCTGCAAGCCCAGGAGATTCCGGCTGATTCATCATGCGAGCCAGGGAACCTCGACGGAAATCGCAGTCAACAACCAACACCTTTAAGTGGCGAATTTCGGCAAGTGTGATAGCTAAGTTCATGGACGTTACGCTTTTGCCCTCTTTAGGCACTGCGCTGGTTATCGCTATGGTGCGGTGTTCGTAGTGTGGGTTTTGGCTTAGCAACCGCGTGCGAAGAGATCGATATTGTTCTGTAATTATGGCTGACCGCTCATAATAAGGAACCAAAGATTCAGACAATCCCTTGGCTAGCGTCAGGGGCGCATCCAACGTGGAGTCTGGATGGAACGAGTTTGGTAAGGGCGGCGTTGACGGCGCATGGCCCGACGGGGGCGTGTCAAAAGTTTTGCCCGCACCCTGTTTCCCGGCAGCGACACGTTCCTGCTCTGCACGTTTTAATGCTTCTGCGATTCTTCCCATGACTAAACTTCCTTGTTATTCGATCAACGGTACGGCCATCGCTGTTGGCTGTTTCACATTTTTATAGGGGGGCGCTGAATTGCGATGTAGTTCTACCACCGCGGTTATTATTGCTGTACACATAGTCTGCATCTCGAATGTATGCCGGGGCAGTGTAAGCTTGAATAGCTGGACCGACCGGGTAAATTAATTCGCGCACACGTTGCCCTATCCAGGCTATCGGCGTTGGCGGGATATACACAATGTCGTTCGGCTCTAGTAGGATATTTTGCGTCCAGTCGCCTTCCTTAATCATTTTATCAACGTTTACGGTCAGCGTTCTGGCTGGCTCATCGCCGTATGCCGGTCGTGTGACTTTGACTCGACTGGTCCAATCCAAAAAGGAGATGCCCGAACCCATCACCACATCGAGCAGCGTGTCTCGTCCGGTATAAGGCCGAGGTCCACTTGAGCCGCTTTCGCTCCGAACATAGTACTTTTTGCTGGAATACGAGGCTAATTTAACTGTAACTTTGGGTTCAACGTAGTAACGACCAAGAAGCACTTCCAGCTTGGCTGCGATTTCCTTCGCAGTCATGTCTGTTACTTTTACTTCGCCGAGAAGCTCTAAATTTATTTTTCCGTCAGGTTGAATTCGCTGGAAACTTCCATCAATTTCAACGATTTGAGGCGCGCTAATTCCAATCGTATCTGGGATGCCCACGCGGTATTCGATAGCCGACACATCATGTTCATGCTCACGAAGGAAGTGCAGCATATCTTTGTTGCTGACGGCGCAACCAACGGTTAAGCAGGCGTATAACGCTATGAAACTAAGGGCTAGTATGCGCATGGCTTACTGACTCCAACTACCGAGATAATTCATATCACGACCCAGCCATCCGTTGGCTAAAAAGGTCAGGGCAGTGTCACTCGTCTGATAAACCTGCCTGCTCGGGTTATCGGGTTAGGATGGGAGCGTCTGAATCACATAATTATAGGAGCCAAATTTTTGGACCGCGTGAACGAGTATTTGTGCCAATATGCTTGTTCTTGGCCTAATAAAGGCGATGAATTAGTTTTGGTCCGCAAATATGTTTCTTGTAAATCAAGCGAGCCGGCGTAAGGACCGATATTCCAGCGGATAACGATTTGTCTTGGTCTGACGCTTATAGTGTTCATACTACAGGACCACTGATATGTATGCAGAATTCTTCGGACTGCGTGAACTGCCGTTCAACAACACACCCGATCCGCGTTTTTTCTACTCGACGCCAGATCATGAAGAAGCTTTAGCCTCTCTTGTATATGCAACGCAAGAGAGAAAGGGCTTTGTGTTGTTAAGTGGTGAAGTGGGTACGGGAAAAACGCTTGTATCCAGGATGATGTTACGGAATTTTGGTAGCCGCATTGCTTTTGCGAATATCAATCACGTCGTCAACGGAGCCAGTGACCTTTTAGAATCGGTGTGCGTAGAATTCGAGCTTCCCGTAGAACCACGGTCCAGCCACACGAAAATTGTGCGCGTTCTTCACGACTTTTTGCTCGCAAAATTCGCCCAGGATGTACCCGTTGTGTTATTGCTGGATGAAGCGCAGAACCTTCCAACAGAGGCATTTGAGCAATTGCGAACTATCGGCAACCTAGAGGCTGATGACGCCAAGCTGTTGCAGATTGTGATTGTCGGTCAGCCCGAGCTTCAACAGCGTTTTCAATCGCAAGAATTACGTCAGCTTCGTCAGCGATTATTTCGAAGTTTTCACCTGAGTTCATTAACCTTAGAGCATACCACAGGGTATATCGAACATAGACTTAGTGTGGTGGGCGCTCCCGATTCAACAATTTTTGATCGTGGTGCGGTGGAAATAGTATACCAATACTCACGAGGCCTGCCGCGCGAAATTAATACGATTTGCGATAACGCGATGTTAAGCGCCTATGCTGCTAACTCGAAAAACATCAGTGCCTCATTTTTGAAAACAGTCGTTGAGCAAATGAACCTTGGTCAGCCTGCTCCAGCGACTACCGCGACAACGACTACCAATCCAGTATCAACCGCAGTGCTAGCTAAGCAGTTGGTTTCGCAGCCTGTGACTACGGTCGCTGCGAATGTGCCTGAGCTAAATTCTGGACAAGTCGAATCTTTGAGCATTCGGCTGGCAGAAATCGAGGGTCGTTTGCAGGCCCAGAAGCAGAGTTCAACAAACGTTTCGAGCCAGGTACACGATGTGTTGTGCGAAGCCATGAATCGCAACAAAGAGGACATAGCCAGCATTCGAGGCCAAATGCACACGGACGTACACGAATTGAACCGTCGTATCGCTCAGTCTGAAAAACAAATGAATGACACGCGCGGCATCGTAGCCGTGGCTCAAAAGGCGGCCCATGATTTGTCGGCCTTGCTAACCAAAGCTGAGAATTTATCTACATCAATCGATCAGCGTTCCGAAAGTCTCGATCGGCGGGACACGGACTTAAAGCAAACGGGAATGAAATTCAAACGTGTGATTGGCGAGGTGCGCCGCGTGTTCGATAGGCTGCGAGTCGTAGCTTCTCAAACCCACGCTGTAGAACGTCGGGCACAGCGCGTATCCGACCAACTAAAATCGCAGACTTCTCAAGCACGCGCGGTTGTTGATGGACTGACAAACCATCTTCGTAGCATAGTGCCTGCCAATACGCAGAGCAGTAAATCAGTTCGTATTCTCAAAGAAGCGACGATGCGTAAGGACGAAGTGTTAACTCATATGCCCAAATCGCAACCTTTTCAGGCCGATCGAACACGCATGATGGGTATTCTTGATAGCACCCGCGAAAGCGTCTCCGAGTTGCGAGGTCTGGTTGTCGATCAGTCCCTGGAACGAAAATTGCCTACCCCCAAGATCGGTGGGCAAGATGACGAAAACGAGCCAGTAGTGACTTCTCGTTTAGCCAATGAGGTTGAAGGCTTGCTCCAAATGATTGAAGACTAATCGTTGCCTCAGCTTTTAGCGCGCCGCTGATTGGTGCCTAGTTCAAATTCCTGATACTTAAGCTCTACCCATACATGCCCATTTTCATCGGCATCTGTTTAGCCTAACTAAAAGCTTGTCCATATCGCGGGGCGAAGGCCCACGCAAACATTTACCATTGGCGTCAAAATCACTCGCGTGACATCGACAGGTAAAACCATCTTCCGATGCCCGCTCGACTCCACAGCCTAGATGAGGGCATATGGTCTGCCAGGCATCAATCTCATCTACGCCTTCTGTGCCTATTCGACGCCTCAACCAAACGCTACCGATTACGCTTTTAGGATAGCGCGTGAATGAATCTTGCCGGTCAGCGATGACGTTGAGACGCGTCGGCTTGTCTATGGGCAGCGAGGTCAGCGGGGCGACTTTGTGAAACTCGGCTAGTTTGTTATTGCGTTTCAGCGGAGCCAAAAGAAATCGAACGCATGGGATCGCTAATAGCAATGTCACCACCGAACTGAAAGCGGTCGCGAAGATAATTAAAAATCGACGTCGAAACATAGCTATTCCTTGCTTGGTTCCTGAGTTGGGGGCTTGCGTCGTTTTTTACGTCGTCGGGGCGCGTCGAACCGGATAACCCTTGGCGGTCCGACCGTCACCCTAGCTACGAGATCACCAAGCAAATAGGTGATAAACGCCAGCACGATGGAAACATCAATCGACACAAACACCAGGATGAAGGCTATGATAATACTGCCCGTCGTATGCAGCCCCAGCTCTTTGGGCTTAGTGAAAATGTTGCCGATCAAACTGAATACATCATCAGATCTCACACCCTCAAACAGTATGGTCGAAGCCGGTTTGGACTTAGTGTTTTCATCTGATTCCAATTCCGTAACTTCTGGAAAGTCATTGGCGTCGGGAGGGGCAGTGTTATCCTCGCCAAACACCATCGTCACGGCCCGCGTGGTCATAATGGAGGACATTTCGTAGTAGTCGCCGGGCAGATTATAAAACGGAGCCATGCCCAACACGATGGCTGGGCCAAGCAGGATAGGATGTCGACTGCGCGTGCAAAATCTCAGCAAAGGCACACCGAAAATGATGGACAGCGTGAAAGGTAGAAAGTCAGTAGCCAGGTAGATCAAGTCTGACCCATTGGTGTCGAATCCTGTCAGTTAGCCCGCATAGTTGCTATCAGGCACAATAAAATCGAAATAATGCTGGAGAATCGTTCCGCCATACCAAGGTCTAAGGGACAGTTCAGTGACTTTTCCACCTGTGCCTACGCAGCCTAATACATGCAATAATTCGTGGACCGGCACATAAAGGAACCATGTGACGAGCATGGCTATCAACATCGGAGCCATCGCTTTGATTGGATTCCGGATGCGCATCACCGGCTCCATGCCAGCGAGTACGTCGTGAAGGGGAATGTAAAGAAGTCTTTTCATCTATCTGCTCAACGCTTCGTCTCGCACCATGCCAAATTTAAGCGATCACGTGATATGTCATACCACGATTTAGCTGGTTTTGACAAGATTCTACATCATTAGCCTGCCCCGGACAGATTAACACACGTCAGGCCATTTCGATATATGTTCTCCTTCGCCTGGCAAGAACAACGATTATTGGCGGATGGTTTTTATGAGCTACTTGCTTGTGAAATGGTTATATCGTTGACGCGAGACGGATGAAGCGGGTACGATAACGCCGAACCGTTGGGCGTTAACTGCGGCGCGGCACGTTGATCGCTAATCGGTTTGTATCAGAATTGCGTCTTCGCATGAGTGGTCAATCTTGCCGTGATGGATCTAGTGAACATGGACGTTCGACAATGTTATAACATAACTTTGATCGCAATCTTGAGTTTGAGTGGGGCAGCGGTCTCCTCTCAAGCGCAAACACCCTCCAACGATGAGTTGGCTGTGGTGACACCGCAGATTATTTTGGAACATATCCCCGACCCTGAACTGAACCGTTCAGAGGCGGTGGAACGTTTGGGATTCGCTCGAGAAAATAACGACAAGGCCAAAACCGCATACCTCATGCGCATCTTGAATCGTGTTGAAGCGATTCGTCGTGAAGTGCAGGTGTCGCTCACGTTGGAAGAAGTCATTAACAGAACACTGGGTAATAGTTTCGCCATCGAAGTTGAGCGATTTAACCCGGCTGTGGAAGCGACGCGGTATAGCGAGGCACAAGCTGCATTCGACGCCGTATTTTTTACCACCGTTAACTTTACCAAACAGGATAGGCCTACTGCATCTCAGTTGAGTACGAGCGATTTGAAACAAATCGATATGAATATTGGCATACGCAAACTGCTGGCCTCTGGTGCGCAAATCACGTCATCTTACGGATTGCGACGCACCGAAACTTCTTTTGCGTTTCAAACACTTAACCCTGAATATTTCAGTAACTTCGCTCTGTCGTTAAGGCAACCCCTTCTTCGTGGTTATGGTCTTGATTATAACTTAGCCGTGATTCGCGTCCGCAATAATGATCACCTCGTGAGTGGATGGGTATTTCGTAGAAAGGTCCGGGATTTGCTCCGCGACGTCGAAGAAGCGTACTGGAGGCTGCTGCAGACTAGGCGAGATATTGTCATTACCGCACGACTTTTAGCTGATTTTGAAGGTATTTATGATTATCTGCAAGCGAGAAAAGGCTTTGACATCATGCCCGTTCAGCTAGCCGCGACCAAAGCCAGCCTGGCACAGACTAAGGCGGACTTCATCGCCCGCAAAGCTGCCGTATTTGATGCGGAAGACAAATTGGTTGCGCTCATGAATGATTCAGCATTAGACTTAGCAGCCGGCGTCGAAATTATTCCAACCGATATACCTTCCATCGAGTTCGTTGTCGCCGACCGGTTAGCTGAGGCGCAGGTCGCCCTGGATCATCGCCCTGAAATTCACGAGCAAAAATTAACCATCGCCAACGCCAAAATTCAGGCAGGGAGAGCCAAGATAGACGAGTTACCGAAGCTGGATGTGACGTTCAGTTATACCATTGACGGATTAGCGGGTAATGCGGATAAGTCATTCGACGAGGCCACCCGTCACAATTTTGTCGATTATTTTGTTGGCGTAGATTTTGAGCTTCCCATTGGAAATCGTGGCCCGCGGGCCGCAAGGAAGCGGGCTGACCTTCAATATCGACAAGCATTAGCTGGACTGAAATCAGTCATCGAACAAATTCTACAGGATGTAAACGTATCCGTGCGGGCCTTGGGCACTTCTTATGATCAGATTGCACCAAGCTTGGAAGCCGCTCAATCTCGGCAGCGAGAAGTGGATTCCATCGTCGCTCGCGCCGAACGTAAAGATTTTAACACATTAAATTCCGAATTGTCATCGCGTCAGTCGCTAGCTAATGCTCGCCGCGCGATGCTCA
Source organism: Planctomycetota bacterium (assembly GCA_024280855.1). Classification (GTDB taxonomy): domain Bacteria; phylum Planctomycetota; class Phycisphaerae; order UBA1845; family UBA1845; genus JAJRPG01. The sequence goes on from JAJRPG010000084.1 coordinate 77,011, forward strand.
AAGCCATGGTAGATTACAACATTGCTACCATCGACCTGCAACGTGCGCGAGGTACGCTACTGGAATATAATAACGTCATCATACCAGGCGCGTCTGATTGAGGTAGCAAGCGTCGTGTCGGAAAAACATAATGACGATATGTCCCTGCCTCAGCATCACAACCATTCGCGTGACTGGCGCGACAACTTTTATGTCTACCCGGTAATTTCCCGCCGCAGTAAAGGCTTAAGTGTTGGGATCAATCTCAACCCAGACAAGGCCTGTAACTTTGATTGCATCTACTGCCAGGTTGATCGCACCAAACAGCCTCGCGTGCGCCAGGTAGACCTCGACATTTTGCGAAATGAAATTACCGATTTAGTTAGCCTAGCCAAGAGTGGGGCGTTATTTGATGATCCTCAATTTGTTGGCGTGCCCGAATCGCTTCATCGTATCAACGACATGGCCTTCTCCGGCGACGGTGAGCCGACAACCTGTCCACTTTTTCAGCAAGCTGTGCAATTAGCCGCCAAGATAAAACGCGACGCTAGCTTGGATGCGACTAAGCTCGTGTTGATTACAGACGCCTGTTATTTGACCAAGCCAGCCGTTCAAGCAGGGCTGGAAATTCTCGACGAAAACAATGGTGAAATTTGGGCCAAGCTCGATGCCGGCACGCAGGCTTACTATCAGCAGATCAATCGCCCAAATTTCCCGCTGCAACATGTCGTGGAAAACATCACGGCCGCGGCTCGTGTGAGGCCTATCGTGATTCAATCTCTGTTTATGCGGGTAGACGGGCATGGTCCAGACGATGCGGAAATTCTAGCGTACACCAACCGACTCAATGAGATTACGCAAGCTGGCGGAAACATCTCTTATGTGCAGGTTTACACGGTAGCCAGGAAACCGACAGAGACATTCGTATCAGCCTTGTCAGACGCCGATGTGGACGAAATAGCCAAGGAAGTCACCAAGCGCACTTCGCTTCGTGCAGAAGTATTTTACGGCTCAAACGTCGCCTCGGATTCCGCCGGTAATAGCTGAGACAATTGCTTAGCCAAGTTCCTATCAAGTGTCATTAGCTTGGCATGAACCGCCTTAGCTTCGCCCCATGATCCAACTTGGCTATAAGCACCCCCCAGATTATACCAGGCTATAGCGAAGGCTGGATTGAGTTCAACGGCATGTTGAAAAGCGTCGATGCCTTGATGGAAATCTCCCGCAGCACTCCATGCAGACCCAAAACTGTTCCACGCATCTGCGCTGTTGGGGTCGATAGTAACTGCTTCACCAAGCCATCTAGTAGCTCTCTGACTATGTCCGGCGGTAAGTGCCATCATGCCGAGGTCCACTCGCGCTGGTGCAAAATTGGGGTCGAGTTTTGCCACGCCGAGAAAGCCTTGCACGGCTTCATCTCTATTGCCGGCATATAGAAGCTCCCGCGATTCGTTGTAATAAAAACGAACGAAGTTTGGCGTTGGTTCAATAAGTGATTTTCGGATCGAAAACACGCCATCGAGAACCAGCAAGCCAAGCATGATTGCCGAAAACGAATTGATCCACAGGCGAGGATGAAATCGACTGCGGTTAGCCATTTGATGATTAGATAAAATTACTGGCCACCAGAGTATGGCAAAAAGTAGGGGGGTATAAAGCGACAAAACGAATCGGTCGCCGTAAGCGACAGGCACATACCACGCATAGGCGAGTAGATATCCCATGAAACAGGTCGCTGAAAATAGCAAGGCTAATGCGTGCGATTTGATCGCGGGTATAAAGCCTCGGCGTAATCGCCAAGTCATCAAGCCGCAGAAACCAAGACTTATGGCTAAGTACTTAAAGTAAACCCCATGAATAGCCAATTGAAACAGCGTGGCTAAACCGTATCGAAGCCTTGTTATCATTTGCGATGCTGTGTGACTCCGCCAATATTGGTCAAAGCTGGGAATGACTTCTTCTGAGGCGTCGGGAAAAGAATCACCAATCGGATAAGCATCGGCGAACGCCTTAGCCTCAGGCCAACTGTCGCACCACATGAAAAATGTCGAGTTCACATTATAAAATACTCGGCCAAACTGCTGATAGTTATGCCAGACGTAAGGCGAAACCGTCAGGAAAAATACGGCGATGAAAATACCTGCGCACCCCCAAGACCGTGAGACTTGCTTGTCGCGTATCGAATTTTCGCATTGGCGACGACCAAGCCATAGCCATAATTGACTGACAATCATAGTCAGCAAAAACGTTAGCATCATAGGCCAAGCAGATGCTTTCGTGAGATACGTCAGCCCTAGCGTTAGCCCTGCAACCCCGGCTAGCCAACCCGTCGGTTTTTGCAGCAAGCGGCACATCAACAGCCAGGATAAAAACGATAGGCCATAATAGAGCAATTCCGCCTGCACAAACGAGGCTCGACTAAGCAGGACGGTGAATGCGAAGATCGCGCTAAAAGCCGCGGCTGATAGCGATGGCAGTAATCGAAATGCCAGGGCGCTAACGCCAAGCAGCACAATCGTACTTAGCGTTATGGAAAACCCAATTGACCGCGTAACAAAAGTAGGCCAATCGTCCGTGTAAACGAAAGCAAGCAGCGTCGGTACAAGTGGCAGGCGGTTGTGGTCGCCATACCACACTGGCATTCCGCCCTCTGCGATGTTTTTGGCATAATCCAAGTAAGGCATCTGACCACCAGCCGCTGCGCTGAGATTAAGATTTTTCGCCTGAACGATAGCCGCGTAAACGAAAACAACGCAAAGCAGGAACCAGTACGCCGCCAGTGAAAACCATTGGCCTTTAGTGCGCCGAACCTGAGACGGGGCATGCTTCGCCACGGCCGGGCAATCACTCATTGTCGAGCCGGATTCAATCATAGCCTTTTAGTATGGCTACCTGCACAGATATGCAACCATTTCGTTCGTAGGTCACAATTAGGGTTTTGCCCATGCCATATAATGTCGAACCAATAACGGCGTTTAAGCCGTGAAAAGGGGGCTGCGATATTGACATTCGCTAGCCCGGACCTTATACCATCGTCGGGTTTGCATAGCCTCTACCTCTCTGCGATTCACTCGCCAGGGAGAGGCTGTGCGGATAGAAATCAGCGACGGATGGCTTAGGCAAAGATCAGTCGCTGGTGTATGCCGGTGTAGCTCAGTTGGTAGAGCGCCTGACTGTGGATCAGGAGGTCGAGGGTTCAAGTCCCTCCGCTGGTAGTTAGAAACGCGGTTAATGGCGAAAACTTGTAGCAGTATCAAGCGCCGTCGCAGGATGGTCGCAGGAATCGACCAAAACCGTCGCAATATCTAAGCCCCTGACCTTGGCTGGTTTGGGGCTTTTTTAAATTGACTCTCACACCACCGTTTTGCTACGATGGTTTCCCTATTCTCGATTGCAGCCGCCGTTGCTGGTACGGGGAAGCTGGCTAGAAAACTGGAAGGATAGTTGGACACCATTTGAAAAGGTCGGGGCATCGATTACACCATTAAAGACTATAAGCAAATTCCAGCAGCGACTTTACGCTGCTTAAATCTATTTCCGCCAATCATTACCGCTGCTCCCATGAATATTAATATCCAAGTGGAGGGTTCTGGTACGACTGTGACCAAGAAGTCTGGACCAGGCTGTGTCAGTATTACGTTATCGCAAATCGGGCAGTCAGCGCCTTGTCCGCCAACGATGCTAATTGAGTAATCCCCAGGAACAACATTATCAAGAACACGAATTTCAAATCCGTCTAACAGAACATGTTCGAAGGGACCCACATCATACACGTCATAACTTAACCTAGGTGCATCTGGATTCAAGGCCCAACTGTCCATTTCAAAAATATATGATTCACTTGCTTGCATCCGTACCCCCAAATAGCCAATGTATTGAGTGGCATCTAAATACAGTGCAGTAGAAAAAGTTTCTCCCGGCTGCACCGTTATTTCATGGTCAACGAAACTGTTTGAGTTGTTCAGACTTACTACTGGATCATGAATTGAACCCGTTGAAAGAATTGTAATAGTAAACAGATTCAGCCAATTAATAGCCAGCACGATTGTCTCCTATAAACATTATATGCAGAGTAATCCTGAAATCCACTTAAAGTCATCCCCAAGATTGTAATTCTATTTTGGCTTCGTCCACAGGTCCAGCGACAAGCACCTGGGGGCTGGCTGTATTGCTTCTGCTCATGCTGGGTATAGCTACGTTGGCTTTTCAGCGTAAACAAGCCTCGCAATCGTAGACAGCCAATAGCTCAACTAAATCACAGCCCCTGACTTCGATGTGTGGTTATATTGCTGGGGGATGACATTTGGCATGAATCCGAAAAACTGCCAGCCACTCTCAGCCACCAAAAATCAGTATTACGCACACCTCGGCGAATTTCTTAGATATGGTTTTATGGACTAGAATTCTGATGCGGGATGTACACAATACGTATTCTGAAACGGGAGAATAGCATGAACAGCGTCACACAGGTCATGAAGGAACTGAAGAAATGTGGTAGCGAGCAGACGCGCAAAATCTACGCGCGGCACGGGGCTGGCGACAACGTATTCGGGGTGAAAGCGGCGGACCTGAAAATTATCGCCAAGAAAATTAAGGGGAAGCACGAGCTGGCGTGCGAACTCTACGAAACTGGGAACTACGATGCGATGTATCTTGCGGGTCTGGTGGCTGACGGAAAACAGATGAGCAAGAAAGAGCTGCACGACTGGGCTAAGTCGGCTGTGTGGCTGTGGATCTCGGAGTACGCCTTACCTTGGGTGGCGTCGGAAAGCCCGCACGGACGCGACATGGCGATGAAGTGGATAAAGCTTAAGAAAAAGGAGTCCATCGCGTCGTGTGGATGGAGTACCTATTCCAGTCTGGTGGCTATCACGCCGGATGAGGAGTTGGACTTAGCCGAAATCAAGGCGTTGTTGAAGCTCGTTGAGAAGGAGATCGATGGTTCAGCCAATCGCGTTAAGTACACGATGAACGGTTTTGTTATCGCCGTGGCGATGTACGTGACGCCGGTTTTGAAACAGGCTAAGGCGACCGCGAAGAAACTCGGCAAGGTCGAGGTGGATATGGGGGATACTTCGTGCAAAGTACCGCTGGCGTTGGAATACATCGATAAGTTGGAGAAGGCGGGTCGGATTGGGAAGAAGCGTAAAACCACGCGGTGTTAGGGACATTCTCGTTGACCCCATTACATGCGGCATGATCAATTGCGGGTAAGATATATAGCGATCTGGTTGCGTGGGGAGCCATCGGTCATCAACCGGCTGCTCCGAAGCGGCGTAAAGATCAGATTGGTGCAAGAATTGAGTGGTCATAAAGACAGCATGTCTTTACTGAAATTACTATACACACATGCCGTACAATGATAAGGTTGTAGCCATTGCGGAGTTGGCGAAGATTATGGTTGACTCGGTGCTAACAAAATGACCGATTTGTGGCAGAGGCTAAGCCACTTTTGGACCATTTTAGGCCATGCGTGGCTATAGTAAACGGCTTTTGAGGTGTAAAAACCCCCACGGTTTTTGTGGTCTAGACCAAATCCGTGCAATGTGATCGCAGGAATCGTTGATGAATTTCCTGTGATATTTTCAGGTAATCACCCCAGGCCTATTCTTTTGAGGTATTTATCCATTGGATAAGAAAGTAAAGCCGCGGTTGGCACGCGGTCTACAGGACATTCTCCCGGCACAGATGCTGGCTCGGCAGCGGATGATCGATGTGATTCGCGGTGTGTACGAGGGGTACGGATTCGTCCCACTGGATACCTCTGCTATCGAATTTATGGACGTGTTAAGTGGGTCGGGTGGAGAAGAGGCACAGTCTTCGATTTTTCAGGTAGCCAATCCGGATAATCCTGAAATCCCATTGGGGCTTCGGTTTGACTTGACTGTTCCCTTAGCCCGGGTCATCGCTCAATATGCTGATTTGCCAAGACCTTTCCGACGTTATCAGGTGGCGCCAGTTTGGCGAACGGATAAACCCGGTGCCGGTCGCTTTCGGCAGTTCACCCAATTCGACTTGGATTCTGTGGGTGTCAAATCAGAAATCGCGGATACCGAAATCATCGCAGCTGTGTGTGACACGTTAGAGGCACTTGACGTAGGCGGGTTTCGTGTGCGCGTGTCAAGTAGAAAAGTACTCAACCTGCTCATGCCCTTTGCAGATATCCCCACCGAAGCTGCGGCTGATGTCTTCCGCGTGCTAGATAAGCTCGACAAGCTTGGTCTTGATAAAGTAAAACTAGAGTTGACTACAGGCTATAAAGATAAATCCGGCGATACGATTCGCGGACTGGGATTGTCATCTGCGCAAGTACAAAAAATCGAGCAGTTTCTCGACATCAAAGCCGACAAACGTGATGACGTGCTGGTTCAGATCAAAGAGGCTTTTGCCGGGATTGATGGGGCGGAAAGCACTATCGGCGAGTTAGAGAAAATTTCTAATCACCTGAAAGCGTTAGGGTATAACGATGATCGCGTCTCTTTAGACCTCAGCATCGCGCGAGGCTTAGCCTACTACACTGGCCCGGTTTTTGAGGCTATCTTGCTCGACGCACCAGAGTTTGGCTCGGTCTGTGGCGGCGGTCGATACGATGACTTAGTCATGCGTTTTCTAGGAGAACCAGCCCCGGCGACTGGGGCGTCTATTGGCGTGGATCGACTATTAGCTGCGATGGTCCACTTGGATCGTATCAAGATGGTCAAATCGACAGCGCAGGTGTTAATCACCCGTTTTGATAAAGACCTCACCGACGATTATTTTGCCATGGCCTTTGAGCTACGGCGTGCGGGTGTGCGAACCGAATTATATGTCGGCACTGCGAAGCGTATGGGCAAACAGCTAAAATATGCCGACCAAACGGAAATTCCGATTGTGGTGATGATGGGGTCGGACGAAAAAGAGAAGGGGACCATCACGATCAAAGACCTCGCACAAGGGCGTGAAATGTCCAAAGACATGTCCGGGCATGAGCAGTGGAAGTCTGAACGGCCAGGTCAATTTGAATCCCCGCGAAGTGAGCTTGTCCAAACTATTAAAAATCTGCTAAAGCAAATCGAGGGCTAACCCATGACGCAAAAGGGGGGACATCAGGTAACGCTCGACGGCTCATCGCTCACCATCGACCAGTTGGTGCGCTTGGCCCGGGACGTGAAAATACAGGTTGTCTGCGATGCAATGGCGTTGGAGAAGGTTAATGAATCTCGTCAGCACATTGAAGACATCGTCAAAAACTATACCGAGGCCTATAAGGAAAATGGTGACGGCGGCAATCCAGTGAAGCAGGTTTATGGCGTGACGACGGGTTTTGGCGAGTTTAAGACGATTCCCATCGCGCCTGCCCAGTTAGAGCAATTGCAGCGTAACATTTTGCTATCCCACGCGGCTGGGATTGGGATCAATTCGGATGCGGATGACCCGGCGAATTACTTCCCGGCTGAGGTCGTGCGTGCGACGTTAGTGATTCGGTTGAACACGTTGCTCAAAGGTTACTCTGGCGTTCAGCCTGCACTGCTGGATTTTATCGTAAATTGTCTTCATGCTGGTGTTATTCCGTTGGTTCCACTGAAAGGGTCGGTTGGTTCCAGTGGCGATTTATGTCCCATGGCGCATATCTTCGTCACGCTGCTTGGCGAGGGGCGTTTTTATGTGGCGGATCAAGATACAAATCGTCATCCTAGCAGGACTGATTTTCAGCCGGCGTCCAAACTTGCCCAGGCATTAGGCGTCGAGACATTGCCTCTGCCTGGTTATAAAGATGGCTTAGCTTTAACCAACGGCGCGACAGTCTCAGCTGCGATGTTGGGCATGGCTGTCCATGATGCCATGTCGTTGGCATCTGTCGCCGACACCGCAGCGGCAATGACGCTGGAAGCTATTTGCGGAAGGACGCGTGCGTTCGATCCTAAAGTTCATCTTGCGCGTGGACAGCAGGGGCAAATTGATTGTGCGTCTAATATCCTTTCGATGGTATCGGGCAGCAGCTTGGTCAATCGTTGCGAAGAAGTGCAGGATGCTTATTCGGTTCGTTGTGCGCCTACCGTTCACGGAGCCAGTCGAGACACGATTGCCTACGCGCGGATGGTTGCCCAGCGGGAAATGAATGCAGCCTGTGACAATCCCTTATTTTTCCCGGGTGATTCGCCATGTGATGCGCCGGATGACCCTACGATGCGTGATCCCGCGATGGACTGGGAAGCTTATTCAGTGGGCAATTTTCACGGTCAGCCCATTGCCCTAGCCTCAGATTTCCTGGCTATTGCCTTGGCGGAATTGGCCAATATCTCAGAGCGGCGAACGCAGATGTTGTTAGATCGTAATCATAATCGTAACCTGCCAGCCAACTTAGTCCCCGCGCCAGGGGTGAACTCCGGTTATATGATTACGCAATATAGCGCGGCTAGCTTGGTGTCGGAAAACAAAGTGCTTGCGCATCCCGCGTCGGTAGATTCCGTGCCGACATCAGCCAATACGGAAGACCATAACGCCATGGCTACTATCGCCGCTCGTAAACTGCGGACGGTCTTAGCCAATGTTCAGGCGGTCCTGGCGATTGAATTATTGGTCGCAGCACAGGCTATTGAATGGCGGGCCGGTTGCCATATGAAACCCAGCGTTAAACCAGTCACGGCTGATGCGGACGCCAAAGGGGCGGACGTTGGTGAATATAGAGAGACAAGCTCAAAGTCATTTGCCGAAGCTACTCGTGAAGAAAATCGTGGAGAAATCGCGTCACAGCTAGGGGTCGGAACGCGGTCTGCCTACTTGCACATTCGAGAGCTTGTATCGCCCGTTATTGAAGACCGCACACTGGACGAAGACATCAGGCTTGTGCGCCAGGCCATCGAGCAAGGCCTCATTTCTGGTGCTATCGACGAGGCACTTCCCAGCGGTTTAGTTCCGATTTCATCCTTGCAATCTGCTTAGAATACGTCGTTAATTCTTATCGATCCCAAGGGGCCGAGCCGGTCTTAGTGGCGGGGTTTTTCGTGCCTAGATAGGTATCATGTCCCGGTCTCACTAATAGATTCATTATCAGCCCTTCGTCCACGATTATCTACTAAAGCAGGTGTGGTCGCTCATCGCCTGGATGTATTTGTAGTCAGGATAAACTTAGAGCTTGACTAGGATTGACGTGCATATCGTAGCCTTCAGTTGGTGTGATGTGTCGTACAGGTTAAGGCCTGCATGCGGCGCTAAGTTCCTGGCGGTTTAGCTTGGGCTTGGTTCACATCGTAGTCACCCGATTCGCCGACGGGTGGCTAATTCGCGTTTTCGCCGTTGCGAAAATGCAGCCATTAACCGGGTACGGTTCTGGCGAACTTGCTCAAAGCAGATTAGGAACAACGAAAGGAATACACTATGTCACAGGCAGTAGCAGCACCAAGTCTATTCGACAAATTGGGCGGAGCGCCAGCCATCGAAGCTGTCGTAACAGAGTTCTACAAGCGTGTCCTCGCTGACAAGGAACTGAAGGGGTTTTTCAACACCACGGATATGGACAAGCAACGTCGTCATCAAACACAATTCATCTCGATGGCATTGGGTGGCCCGAATCAGTACACCGGGCGATCTATGAAGGCCGCTCATGCAGACATGAAGATCAAGGAAAATCATTTTAATCTTGTCGCAGGCCATCTGGTTGAGACACTGAAGTCTTTCAATATCTCGCAGGCAGACATCGACGAGGTGGTCTCAAAGGTTGGCCCTTTGAAGGATGACATTGTCAATTGCTAAGGCGATTCGTTAGGCAGGCGGCTTGATTTAGAAGTCGTCGAGCGTATGAAATTACAAGAAAAAGCCCGGATGTCATTTGCGACGTCCGGGCTTTTTTTGATATCATTTACGAGTTGTCAGTTGAAGAAATAAGTGGCCGTGTCCTCGACTACTTCTTATAGCCCGACCCAAGTCGGAATAAAATGTATGACGGCATGAAGAATGCCGCATGTGTACAAGCCAGCCATAATATCGTCTCCGACCACGCCCCAGCCACCAGGCCAACGCTGTTCGATCAAGTTCGCAGGCGGAATTTTAGCAATGTCGATGGCCCGTTCCACCAAAAACGCGATCAGGGCTAATTGCCAGGTAAAGGGGACCGCTACGATGGCCACCCAGAAACCGGCTAATTCATCCCACACCAGTTTTCGACTGTCCTTCTCACCAAGAATGCGGTCGCCAACGTCGTGGAGTGCGATTGACGCTGCGGTGAAGATAAACACGAAGACCAGATAGGGTATCAGCGGCGGCTCATACTTATCCACAAGCCAGAAAAAAGGGATACCAGCTACGGCAACTGTTACCGTGCCAGATGCGGGCATGTGGCCTAGCGGTCCCAAAGAGCCGATACGAAGCAGAAATTTATGTCGAAAAGGAAGTTTACTCATAGGTCTACATTATTCATAACATACGAGCCGAGGCAAATTCGTGTCTTTGTTTCTTGCCGGTCACAAACATGTACCGAACTAGTGATAAGAATTCGGTCGTTTCGTGATTTTCAATGCTGGCGATAACGAGGGGGATAAGTGGCCAAGCTGAATAAGGATGGTCAGGGGCGTCTTATAGCCGTAACGTCGAAGTAACATAACTGCGGCATGCTTGAAATGTCTTGTGTTTGGATGGTATAACCAACGATGGGTAGTCGTGCGTGCGGGCTAATCCCCGCGTCGGTATTCAGGTCGGCGTAAAATATGAAGCGTACCATTCGGCATTGATGTCGCGGTAATAGTTTATGAATCTAAATGTGTGTGAGCCAGTTTGTTTTCGAGAGAGGAACGGTATCGTCATGAAGAGACGTGGAATGAATCGAACGATCAATGTGGAGCGTCAAGCCCGATGGGTAACGACGCTTCTAACGCCAGTTATGGTGGGTGTCCTTTGCCTTGGTGCTTATGCCAAGCCGCCAAGACCCGAAATTGCCCCAACACCATCCACAAACAAGGTGTCGGTGAAAAAAACTGCACCTTCTGCAATGAAAGGTGCTTCTGGTTCTACACCGAAAATTGTTTGCGACGAGGCAACGCACAGTTTTGGTGAAACATGGATGGGGCCTAAGTTGTCGCACACCTACACCATCCGCAATGACGGAAAAGAAGCTTTGGTTATCACCAAGGTTAAGCCTTCATGTGGATGCACGAAAGCTGGGGCCCACCCTGCTTCTATTCCTCCGGGTGAGTCTGGAGAGTTTTCATTTTCCGTCGATAGTAAAAAATTGCGTGGACGCTTTCAAAAGACTGTGACCATTTCCAGCAATGACCCTGAAACCCCCAATTTGCGTCTCACGCTAGCTGGAATTGTAAAGCGTTACGTCGATGTTCTGCCGGGCAATGCGACCTTCGGAAAAGTTTCGCTTTCCGAGCCTCAAGAACGAATTTTGAAAATTACCAACAATACAGAAAATCCTCTAGAGCTTAAAGTATCTAAGAAAGTGGACGGTCCTTTTACGTTTGATTTGGTTGAAAAGGAAAAAGGTAAGAGCTTTGAGCTGAAAATCAAAATTACGCCACCATATAGCCCAGGTCGAATTCGTGGTAAGATTGAATTAACGACGAATATTGATGGACAGCCATCTATTCCAGTCAATGCACACGCGACAGTTCCAGAACGACTCGATGTTCAACCATCGCAAGTTGTGATTGATCCTAATCGTCCTACGAAAAATGTTACTTCACGCCCAATTCGTTTGACCAACTATGGGGCCAGTAGTGTAAAAGTACTGGAAGCCACTTCGACTGACCCAAAAATCAAAGTTGCGCTCAATGAGCGAACACCAGGTAGAGCGTATACTATTACGCTCGATATGCCTGCAGGATATAAGCCGTCAGACGCTGGTGCTAAAATTGTTCTCAAAACAGATGACAAAGAAAAGCCAGAAATTATTATTCCGGTTACATTACGAAAAGCTCCAAAGCAACTAGATGCTAGAGCCAATAATAAGCCACGTCGTCCTGCTGAACAAATGGTGGGGAAGGCCATTCCGAGTTTTTCCTTAACGACAACTGCTGGCAAACCACTTTCAAACATTACCGCAAAAGAACAAGTGACTGTACTCGACTTTTTCGCCGTGAACTGTGGCTTCTGCAAGAAGCAGATTCCTCGTTTGGAAACAGTTCGCAAAAAGTATGAGGCTAAGGGCGTGCGTTTTGTGACGGTCAGTCAAACCATGCGTAAGCCTTTCACTGATGAAGAAACTAAGGCCAAGGTGAATGGCCTTGGTTTCAAAGGCGAATTAGCCATTGACAGTGCCAATACTGTTGGCCCATTATTCAAAGCAACCAGCTATCCCACAATGGTTGTTCTCGGCAAAAAAGGCAAAGTTGGTGCGGTGAACGTCGGAAATATTGGCGACTTGGAATCTCGTTTAGCGAGCCAGTTGGACGCACTACTAGCGGGTAAGGAAGTCCCGACTCTCGCTGCAGCACCAGCCAGAAAACCTCAGCCTAAAAGGCAATCGCCAGATGATTTGGTGGGCAAATTCACGCCGAAATTTAGTTTGTCAACCACAAGCGGTAAGGCTTTAACAACAGCCACGTCGAAAGAGCAGATTACTGTGCTGGACTTCTTTGCCGTAAACTGTGGCTTTTGTAAGAAGCAACTACCACGCGTTGAGCAAATTCGTAAAGAGTACGAAAGCAAGGGTGTTAGGTTCGTGGCTGTTGGGCAGACCATGCGTAAGCCGTATACCGTTGAGCAAACTCAAGCCAAACTAGACGAGTGTGGCTTCAAGGGTGAATTAGCCATGAACCCAGATAACTCGGTTGGTCGTACGTTTAATGCGAGCGGATTCCCAACGATGGTTATCCTTGGAAAAGATGGCAAAGTCGCCGCAGCTAATGTCGGAAACCTTGGTGATCTTGAAAAGCGTATGAAGGCCCAACTGGATGCTTTGATTGCTGGTAAACCAATGCCGAAGTTTGCCTCTGCTAAGCCTAGTGGCGGTGGTCAACGACCTGCGATGGCCCTAGTTGGTAAGCCTTCGCCGACTTTCGACATCAAGACCAAAGATGGAAAAATGGTGTCTAATGACGAGTTTGCAAAGCATGCAGCTACAGTACTCAATTTTATTGCACCAAACTGTGGCTTCTGCAAACGCCAGGTTCCAAATGTCGAAAAAGTTCGTGCAGAGTATGAGGCCAAGGGCATTCGCTTTGTGAACATCGCTCTGACTATGCGTAAAGAGTACTCTCTCGAAGATGCCTTTAACGTTTATAAAGGAATCGGGTCTAATCTTGAATTCGCCCACGATCCGAAAAACATTGTCGGTGGCAAGTTCAAAGCCGTGAGCTTCCCAACCATGATCGTGGTTGGAAAGGACGGCAAAATCGCCCACGTCAATATCGGTGCCAAGAAGGACATGGTTGAATTGCTCAAAGGGCAACTCAATGGCCTGATGAAGAAAGGGTAGAACTATTGGTGATAGCATAGCCTTGAGTACGAACGGCTATGCGTGATATACTTTCGGGGTTCTGCTTCGCCACCGTGCGAGGCAGAACCCTTTTTTTATTGACGAACGAGTGCTGCGGGGCGTAACAATAAAAAAAGCGGCGATTGGCTTATCGATTTGTACCACGAAAAATTCGCGCACGTTGATTCACCTCGACGAAGCGTGGTGGCTCTTTGGCATTGAGCAGGTCTCTCGCTGTGCAGTAAGCTAACTCCGCGATGAACGCGACGCCATCCGCATGAATCTTTTCTATATCATCGCCAGGTTGGTGATAGTCCTCGTGTATGCCTGTGAAAAAGAACAGGGCTGGTATGCCGCCTTTGTAAAAAGACGCATGGTCACTTGGGCCTAAAGCGCTAGGCTCTTTGATGTAATCAATCGACAACCGGTCTGCATGTCGATCAACAATGCCTTCAAAGCTTTCGCCAGTCCCCAAGCCGTGAACTGCCAGTTTATTCATATCGCTGAATTGATCGAGACGGCCGATCATATCCAGATTTATCATAGCCATCGTGTGATCGAGTGGGAATATGGGATGATCTACATAGTGAGCGCTACCTAACAATCCAAGCTCCTCGCCTGAAAATGCCATGAAAACAAGGTTGCGTCGCCGCGTGCGCTGTTTGGAAAACGCATGAGCCATTTCAATAACCGCAGCGGTGCCAGACGCATTATCATCTGCGCCGTTATAGATTTCGCCGTGTTTTTTTCCTAAATGATCGTAGTGGGCGCCGATGACTAGATATTCCTCGCTATCAATCGTCGCGGGCAATAGGCCGATTACATTGCGTGCAGAGATTGCGTCGTTGGCAAGTTCTACTCGCCCACGAATTGTTACACCCGCCAGCACCCTGGAGTGTGGCTCCTCATGTTCATCGATGCCCACTTGAAGATCAATGATGTTTTTAATCGAGCCAGCTGCAAGCAACGCATCCGCTACTGTTCTCTTGATTTGCATTACCGGGATTTTCCCTCCGCCACGAGACTGGCGAAATGAGATAAGGTCGTCACTATCCAGGGAGTCTGGTTGCTGGTTGACGATAAGAACCGCTGATGCACCATGCTTGATGGCATTAGAGATTTTTCTCCGAAACGTCGCATGTCTGCTATGTCTTCCAGATTCGCTTGTCCAGGACTCAGGTTCTCGTCGTAGCATGAGTGCGATTTCCCCGTCCACATTCACGCCTGCGTAGTCATCGTATTGGCGGTCGATGTCTGTAATCCCATAACCAACAAACACGCACCCAGCGTTAAATGAATCAGCCGCCGACATGCTCAATGCAGTGAAATCCTCATCAAGCTTAAAGATGTCTGTGCTTCCCTCAATCGAAAAGGTTGTCCCCTGTTCGATGTCAGTGAATTGATTGATAGTGAATGGCTGAAAGTAAGTATGGGCGTCTCCAACTGGTATTAGCCCACTGCTCGCGAAACGCTCGGCTATATATTCTGCTGCGAGGTCAATGCCGCGTTCGCCTGTTCCTCGACCTTCCAATTCATCTGACGCAAGCATATTTATGTGGTCCATCATGTCGTCAGGATGGATATGTAGCCCATGAATCTTTCGTAGTTCAGTAGTTGGTTGGGCTTGTGTGGATTGAATCCTCGATCCAGCCCAAGGAGCGCATGAGGTCGTCGTAGTGAAGCAAGTTGCTGCTAACAGGAAATAAACTTGTGTAGTGAATTCGCGGCGGCGCATAAGTGATCTCCTCGGTAATGATTAGTCATACCAATAAACCTGCTGCGGCTTGTGGTCCAATTATACTAACTCATAATGCCTGCTATTCTCATGCGTCAGGACAAGATTCGACAAGGTTGGCTTAATTACATTTTGGTGTTGGGTGAAACGAAAGCGGGGAGGTCGATTGATTATTAGGCCTACGCGCTTGAATTATTGACCAGTGCGCGCGTAGGCCTGTGATTCGCATTGCCTAAGCCACACGCTGCTGGTCGAGATCAACACTGACACGCGTAGAGACACCAGGCTCTTGCATGGTAATGCCGTAGAGTCTGTCACCAATGTTCATAGTCCACTTAGAGTGTGTGATGACAATGAATTGAGATTCCGAAGCAAACTCCTGCACGATGCGATTAAACCGATCATTGTTAGCCTCATCCAGCGCAGCGTCCACCTCGTCGAGGATGGTAAACGGTGCGGGCCGGGTTTTGAATATGCTCATTAATAGTGCGATGGCTGTCATAGACTTTTCGCCACCCGACATGAGTGAAATCGCCTGCAAATCTTTTCCAGGAGGCTGGGCCACAATTTCAATGCCGCATTCCAAGATGTCTTCAGAATCTTCAAGTATGATATCCGCTCGGCCACCACCGAATAGCTTGCGGAACATCGTGCGGAAGTGGTCTCGAATCTCAACAAATGCCGTTCTGAATCGTTCCACGGATTCCTTGTTGAGCTTCTCGATTAGCAATTCGAGTTGTCGTTGGGATTCTGCTAAGTCGTCATGCTGGGTCTTGAGGAATCCGTGACGCTGTTCCAACTCGTCCAGTTCATTGATCGCATCCAGATTCACATTTCCCAGACGGGACATCTTCCCTCGAAGCTCGTCGATCTCTTTTTCGACCGCTTCCCAGTCCTGATCTTCATGTTGATAAGTAGAGTACATTTCAACTAAGTCAACTTCGATTTCTTCCAGCGTTCGATGGATTAGTTCATCCCGGCGAACCTTGCACTCGGCTAATGACACATCCAAATTATGTGATCGCTGCTCTACTGTCGTCAGCGTAGTTCGGGCTGTCTTCACTGCTTGTGAGAGGCCATCAAGCTGCGTTCTAATTTGCTCTCGTTGGCCGCGAAGTGCGCTGGCCTGTTCTGTTCCCTCGGAAATTTCACTGGCTAGGGAGGCCAGCTTGTCCGTTCCCTCTTGGATGGAATTCTGAGCTTCTTCAATCCGCTGCTGACACTGCGAGATGTCATGCTCAGCCGTGGTGATGAGCGTCTGTGAATCACGCAGGGCACGCTGATAAGCATTCACCTGTGCAGCAGTCGCCGACCGTTTCTCCGAAAGCTGGCCAATTTCAACGCGCGTTTGCGTTAATTCTTCTTGGGCTGAGCTTCGTTTTTCTGTTAAAGTATCTATGCGATCTTCATGCGTAAGAACCTGCTGTTCACGACTCGCGCTTTCCTCTTCTATCGAAGTTAGTGATAGAGTATATTCTTCACACCGCTTCAAGATTTCCTGGATTTCTTTTTCAAGCAGAAGCTGCTCCTGAGCAATCAAAGGTTGCTCATTCATGTAGCGTTCAATCGTTTCCGTTACTGTTTGGTTCGCGGCGTTGATTTCTACTTTTTCAGTGTTGGAAGCGTAAATCGCGTCGCGCAATTCTTGTTGTGCTGCGTCAAGATCATCCGCTTGAATCTGCGTTTGGGCTAATTGTTGTGTGAATGATTCGATTTGCTGGTCTACGCCAACGAGTTGTGCGGCTATTTCACGAATTTCACTTTTACGTGAGATCAATCCGGAGTTTGATCCGGTGAACCCCATCGCCATTCGGCCATCAGCCTCAATGAGTTCGCCTTGTTTTGTGACAAAGCGATGCCCCGACAAGTTTTGGTCAGCCATTCGCATCGCGTCTGAAATAGTTTCTACGACAATCGTTTTACCCAGCAGATGGCGAGCGAGAGGGCGGTAAACTTCTTCGCAAGTAATCAAATCACTCGCCCTAGCCACGAAACCAGGCTGATCGCTAAAATCCCGTTCGTTGACGACTGGTGGCAACTTGTCCAGGCAGATGGCATGGATTCGGCTAGGCAGTTCGCCAAGTGTTTGAACAAACCCTAGAAAATCTTCTCCATGATCAGCGACGATATATTGATCTGCCGAATCAAGCGCGGCTTCCAATATTTGTGCATTGATCGCGTCCGCTTCAAAAATATCAGCCACTAACCCAACGGTAGTGGATTGAGTTCGTGCCTCGTCGCTTTCCTGGACAATACCTAAGATTTTACGCACGCCCGCACCCACGCCGTCAAGCTTGTTGTCAAGGTCGCGAAGCAAATCCAGTCGAGACTGCGAAGCGCTGCGATATTCCTTCGTCGAAGCCAGCTCGTCTACAAGCTTTTGCTGCTCCGTTCCCAATCGTGACGCTTCGTTTTTCTTGACGTCTAATTGTTGGGTCTTAGCTTCAGTCTCAGATTCAACAGCTTCAAGACGTTGTAGCAACTCAGCTTCTTGTCCACGCTGAATTTGCAAGTCAGTCTCAATTTCAGCATGACGGAGGGATAGCCGTTGTTTTTGGCTTTCTAGAGATTCACGCTGCGTCGTCAGGCGGACCAATTCGTTTCTCGTCTGAGCACCCTTACGCACCAAATCTATGATCCCAGCTTTTTCATCTTCTAGCGTGCGCTGCGCATCTGCAAAAGCCTGGGCTAGTTCGTGATCTTTCGCGTTAAGCGATTCAATATGGACGCGAAGTTCGTCGCCTCGGGTTTCTAGTGAAATAGCTGACTGCTGAGCTTCTTCAAGTCGCTTTGTCGTCTCTTGGCTACGATCCGTTTCGCTCGTCAGACGCTGCTGGGCACGTTCCCGAATCTGAGACTGTTCTTCCACCCGGTTATGCGCAGACGCTATTCGTTCTTCCATCGCATTCAAGCTGGACTGCGCATGAACAAGCCGGTTGTCCGTAGTGGCAATTTCCTCTGCGAGTCGATCCAAGCGAATGGATAGTTGGCTACTCTCCGTTTCGTCATGATCGATGTCGGTATTGAGCTTGGTGGCTTCATCCGCAACCTCAGACACTTCTTTGTTCAGACGATTAACTTCCTGCGTGAAGCGATGATATTCCGCCATCGAGAAAGTGCTGCGCAGTTCGTTCAGCCGTTTTTCGTGTTCTTTGAATGTCCTGGCTCGGCCAGCTTGTACCTTTACGCTGCGCAATTGTTTTTCAAGCTCTTGGATAATGTCTTCCACCCGCATCAAATTTTGCTGCGTGCGGCCAAGTTTTCTCTCGGCTTCTTTTCGGCGTGCTTTGTACCGACTAATCCCAGCCGCCTCTTCGAATATGATGCGACGGTCATGTGGGCTGCTTTGCAATAAGCTATCAACTTTTCCCTGCTCAATAATCGAATAGGCATTGACACCCACGCCCGTATCAAGAAAAAGTTCGCGCACATCTTTCAAACGAGCGGGATCACCATTGACCAGATATTCGCTTTCGCCAGAGCGGTACAGCTTGCGCGTGATAGTCACTTCTTCCATGTCCGTCGGAAGGGTGTGATCTGCATTATCAAAGAGAAGGTCGATTTGCGCGACGCTGCTACTCTTGCGTGCGCTGGACCCGTTAAAAAGCATGTCAATCATCTGTCGCCCACGCAGCGAGCGGGCCGACTGTTCGCCGAGAACCCATTTGACCGCATCGACAAAATTACTCTTGCCGCATCCGTTAGGGCCAACGATACACGTGATGCCTGGACCGAAGTCGAAATCGACGCGGTCACAGAAACTTTTGAAGCCGTGAATGGTGAGTTTTTTTAGAAACATAGGCGGTGGCACCTCCCTGTACCGTATAGCGTCGCCAATCCATTGGCTGAATTTAATTTAAGACTGACTTTCCTCACACCTCTGAACAAGTGCAAAGCGTACCATATACGACCAGCAAAGGCAAAGAGCAAATGGTTTTTTGCGAGAAATTGACGTCTTCAATGTGAAAAGGTGGCCAGTCAGAGCCGCTGGCGCAAGCCTGCGGGCCATAGGTCTTACACTGCCAGGCAAGAGACGCAATGGCAATCTTATAGCCATTAACGCCTGATGTTGCATGGTGCTACCGGCCTGTCACATCATGGATTATCTGATAAATCTACCATCGCAATTAGCTCAGAATCAGACGTAGTTGCCTTGTGATTTGTGAAATACTGCAATGTCTTACTCGGGATAGTGCGCAGCTTTTCATAAGTCCAGGGTTTTTGAATACTCAAATAAGCCATCGTCCCCGCGACCCCTGTGATTAATAGGAAGGCTGTTACCATCACCGGCGCAAGCACCGTGCGACTGAGTAATCGACGACGCCGATCTTGTGACGTGACGATTTCATCAATCGCATCAAGAATGGGAAGCCCCAGGCTCTTCGCTACATGAGCCGAGCTGCGATATACATGATCGAAAATCTCAGCTAATACAACAAACACGGCACCAGCTGCGATACCCGCCAGGACGGCCAACAACAAAATCGTTGTCGATTTCGGATTAACTGGAATACTACTACCGCGAGCAGCTTCGCCTTCTGAAAACTGTAGCAGCCTGCCGTCTTCAATAGCTTCAATAGCCGGGTCAATTTTTGCAATCATGGAATCAAGTTCACGGCGTCTATTCTGCGCCTTCGCTACTGCCGAATTCGCATCTTCCATCACTTCCTGGTGCTGGAAAATTCCACTCTTGGCGTCATAAAGTTGTTTTAGCGACGCATCTGTTTTTTCCAAACTAAGATCAATGTCTTTAATCTTGGTGTCTACCGAAGCCATCTGAACCTTCAGTCGATTTCGTTCTGCATGCCAGGGAGAGAGTGGGGCACTAAACCTTTGCGCCGATACTGGCTGTCCCGCAATTAGCGCACCACTGGTTACAACAACTGTTTGATCCTGCGTGCGCTGAAGGGCTAACTCGTCCTCGATTCTGGCACGCGCCTTAATCAGAGATTGTACCTGCGGATGCTGATCGGTCATTCGTTTAATGCTGCGTAAATTGACGATTTGCTTGTCAATATCATCCAAATTATTCATGAATTCTACTGTCGCATCACTGACATATTCAACCATCGCAGGTGTATCTTTGTCTAATATAGTAGGGCCAACTGGCGCAGGGCCCACCGTAGCCAGGAGTTGGTGAATCTCAGCCTTGGTCGTATCGTAGTCTCGTTTTCGACGCTGTAGCTCCCGACGTTCCATCTCCAATCGCGCGATGCCGGTTGTGATACTACCCGGATCACTTGGATTAATATGGGGATGATCCATACGCATCTGCGTAGCAAATCTTCTCGACCCGTTCAAAATCGTTTTTGCTTCAGCTAACTGATCGCCTACATAATCTCGCTGTTGTTTGAGGAAATCGTGAATCCAGATCATCGTGCGGCGGATGTAAGTTCGTTTCACTTCATCCAGCAGCTTGCAACCAAGTTGGGGGTCAGGGCCTGTATAAGTTAAATGTACGATGTCCAAATGCTTGCTTGGCGAGGAAGTAGAAACAGATATATGGCTACCCAGGCCTCTGGCTAGCGAGCTTCGACGAGCCAGCGATGTCGTTGTCAGCGTGCCATCTTCGTTTCGCTCGAACGACTCGGTAAGCTTCATACGATCGACTGTATCAACCATATATTCTGGCGACGTAAGATCGCGGTGCATAGTGCTTCGGAAATATTGGAATGAAGCCGCGCCCGGTGCATTCGGCAGATTGACAATAATCGGATCGTTACGACGCTCAAAAATTGTTGTCGCGCGATACGTTCGTGGATAGTACAAGCTCATCAAAAAAGCCGCAGTAGCTACAGTGCAAAACGGTACAAAGAACGCCCACCGATGCGTGACTACAATGCGTAAGATGTCCTGGATGTTCTTTCGGATTTCTGCGAACGGGCGATCATCGTCGGTAGATAGCACGTCTGGGCGTCCCATCATGCCAGAGCCCGCGCGACCTTGTCCTAGTTGAGTTTCTGTTCGTGTCACTGTTAATAATCTCCGTGACGCCGGTAATCGCACGCCGAGTTTCTCGCACATAATTTGTGCAGAGCATCCATATATCAATGTTTTTTCGGACTCAAAACAGTCGCCCTTGAGGACAAACTTCTGATAATGCTGTGCCGCAAGTGTCTATAGGTATGATTGTTCGTCATTACCGGACGTTCCCGCGTATGCCTCGCCATTTGCCGCTTGTGAAATGGGATATGGGCTTGCAGAATGTGATAAAGCACTTGATGACTTCGTCACAATCGTCACGCCGCCAGGGAACAGGCACCGGCTATAGAATGTTTCATAGTTCGCGACCATGCGATTAACATCATACCCCGCAGTCCGCTCACGGGCAGAATATCCCATCGTTTTGCGCAAAGCTCTGCTCGCCGCCAAATTGGCCAGCCCTGTGGCCATCGCATAAACGCCAGCTTTTTTAAGCACGATGCCATCAATGCCATCTCGCAGAATCAATCCATGATCGCCAACGTCGGTTGTCACGACTGGTAAACCGCTAGCCATCGCTTCGAGCATAGCGTTACTGATTCCTTCAGAATGACTACTGCATACATACACATCCAGCGCCGCCAGATTTGATGCTACATCCTGACATTGCCCCAGCCAGGTTACATGCGTGTCTATCCCTAAGTGCTTCGCCAGAGCGACCAAAGGCTCACGGCAAGGCCCATCGCCCATAAGTACAAGTTCAGTTTTCTGCCCCTGTGTCTTAAGAAGTTTAGCGAAGGCTCTCAATAGTAGTTCATGATTTTTGATAGGCGCAAGCGACCCGACGGACCCAATAGTCAGCGAGTCAGTTGTTAAACCAAGTTGCATCTTAGCTTTGTTTCGTTGGCCTTGGCTAGCCATCGAAAACTTTTTTCGATCAATGCCTGTATGGATTACATCTATCCGCTCATTAGGAATGCCAGCTTCGCGCTGAAGTAGATCGCTGCCTGCCTGGGAAACACTGACGAATCGAGCGCCTAAATAATTGGCCATCCGCGAGATCCATCGGTGACGCCTTGGCAATGCCCCTTGCGTATCCAGACCGTGAAACCCCAGCACCAATTTCACATTCGGATTTAACATCGTAGCTAGTGTGGCATCAGCCCAGCAGCATGTGTTTCGCGCGTGAATTAGTGTGCGACATCCGCGTGACAGTCGAGCCAATGAAATAAATGCCGATCGAGATCGACCTTTTTTCTCCAATGCCCGACAGCTAATATGATCCGGTAGGTAGGCTGCTAAATCGCCGGCTTGCCGTAGCGTCACCACGCTCTGTGCTACACGGGGTAGGTTTAGCTGCAACAATAACGCCACCATAGAACGCTCCGTGCCACCGCCAGTCAAGCTATGGACCACATGCATTATTCTTGTTGGGGCGTGATTACTCATGATGTGCGTTAGTATCCATGACGGAACGCAGGCATGGGAGCCATGTCCCAGTCTTCTATCTGTTGCCTCGCTAGCGCAGGCATTTCGGCCTTTGCAGTCATCTCGCTCACAACAATGCGGTGCAGGCAAAGCGGTAGCACGAGAATCCACCAATACGATTCGCATGAAAAACGCTCAGTACCAAGGCCAGCCACAAAATAACTAACCAAGGACACCAACATGCCATAGACCAATAACTTTGATTTGATGTCTTCTTCCGATTGCGATGCGATTCGATAGCAACGAAATATCAGCCGAAATGATTCCGCGATAAGCATGAGGAACAGCAGTCCACCAACAATTCCCAGCTCTGTGAAGCATAGAATTATTGTGTTGTGTGGCGAACGATTTGCATACCGAACATCGTAACTACCAATCATTTTCGTAAAATTGCCAAGACCAACGCCTAACGGATAATCGCTCATCATACCAACTGAGGCTAGCCAAATATCGAATCGCGACACGGCTGCGTAATCTTCCTCAAATGTTTCGGCTTGTGTCAATGTCCCGATTCTTTCCCAATAATGATTGTCCGTCAGTGAAAGTGCCATCAGGCCGCCGATGATTAGCATCGCATGAATACGAAACCGTCGCGCACGAGGGGCCATGACAATCGCTGCTAATGCGCCACAAGCTACGCCAATAAACGCTGACCGCGTTCTGCATAATACGATAGCATTAACGGTAAAAGCCCCGGAAGCCAGTGCCGCTAATTTCCAGAACCAGGACCGGGTACACATGTAAACCACGCCAATAATGGGTAGCATCGCCGTCAAGTGAGCCGCAGCCGTCGATGATGTGTTAATGTCAGAACCGCCGAATGATGTAAGTCGTCCTTTCCAGAACGCAGAAGCCGGAGCGGTGTAAGCATCATAGCCCATTTGCAAGCTACCAAGTACCAACGTCCAAAGAACCAAGTTTAGATTTCTTCGCGTCGTTGCTAGGCGTGCGATAATGAGTACAAATAGTTGCAGCTTCCAAAATTTATCAAACGAACCACGAGCAGCAGGACCATAGCCCACGCCAATCAACGTGTTAAGAGTAGCCACCAGCACTAAGCCTATGACGCATAATTCCCAAAGCGAAAGTACAGGCCGAACGATAGGAACTTTTCGTCGTCCCGTTAAGAGTCCAACGAGCGTAAAACTAGCCGCTAACATGGAGAAGCGCATGCCTATATCTGCCAGCGGCTTGCCCCACCAAGTGACGGGGGGGTTAGACTGATAGGCTGCCATGTAGTTAACAACGCCCCAAATCGGATTGTACAGCGCAGCCAGGCATCCAAACCAAAACAAAGAGAAATATGCAATTGTTCTCAATGGCCACATGCGCAAGTCTCACAGCGCCAACACCTTGCTTCTATTCGCCAGCGCGCAGTTTAACTGGATCGTCCAGTTTTCGGACGTTACCTAAAAAGTCTTTTCGGACGTTCCACAACTCAACTCAAGGTCCAATTTCTCAATTTCTGAGAAGAATTCAATGAGCCGCAGGTTTAGCCTGCGCGGAGTTGCGAACGCAATAACATTCCCGTCGGGTAGCTTGGATTAGAATCGAAGAGCATCATGGCTTCCCCGTGCCGAAATGTTAGGCCGTAACAGGCTGAGCGGAAGTTTGACGAGGCTTCAAGGCGTCGTTTCGAGGGTATACAACGTGTCTGGTAGAACGCCCCCATTGGCGAATAGCGAGGCCAACGATTCCCGCCGTCCCGCTAAAAGCTAGAAGTAGCATCAGTAATGCAATTTTTGGGCATTCCAGAAAGCAAGGTCTGCCCAATCGATACACCTGTTCACCAAAGATAGCCTGGGCCAGCGAGAGGGCGAATTTGGTTAGACTATTTTTCTTCCAGTTGAATGTGCTAGTAGTGTGGTATGTGGTGGACGCGGATAAGTAATATCGATCTCGGGCCGTAGATGCTGGGTTTTTTGCGAGCAACGCACTAATACGTTGTGGCAATATCTGGGCATCACGTCTCAAATCTATGAGATCATGATATCCGCCAGACTCATTAGGAAAGAATAGATTGTACGCCGGGTCTACCAGCATATATTCGTCTGCCCCGACGCGCGCTTCCAAAATCGTATGCGTAGGGTCATAAGTGGTCTCATCAAAGCACATAGCCATCGAAGAAGTAATATCAATTTCGCTCAGTAGCGCATATAAAAGCCGTGACTTATCCGCGCAATCACCGCCGAGTTCAAGCACTTGCACCGGCGTCGCTCGCAATTTTTGTATTAGATAATAAGCCGGATTGCTCGCTGAGCCTTCCAAATCATGTACCCAGCCCAATAGTGCCAGCACGCGATCGGATGGATCATCAATTCCTTCGGTTACATGCAGTGCTACGTCACGCAGGATGGCCCGATCTGCTCTATACGAGACATACACTGCCACGCTGGCAATTAGCCCTAAAGCTCCTGTACCCATAAGAAATGTAGTTAAATAACGATGTCTATTTTGTCGCATATCGGAACATCTTTATAAAGCCTCGCTCCCGCACGTTTATCGTTTAATTTCGGACCCAGTATCAGCCACAATACACGATAAAAATAGACGATTTCGGACGTTAGATGCCATGCCGAGCGCCGATCAAAATGCTATGCTCAACCGCGTCTGAGCTACGACCGATATTAAGGTGCGCAACGATTGATGCAAACGCTAATTCCTGGGAATCAGCACGATGTCGACAATGAGCAACACAACCGCCGCTTCTCTAACCCTGGCGCGGAATAAAACGCATCCTCGGCTAGGAGTGATCGCGATAGCCCTACATCTGCTGTCTCGCCTTCTCCTTAAACGAGCGGCCAAACATTCATGTGACCACATCAATGAGACTAAAACAGAAGGCCGCTATCGACAATGGCGGCAGCAGCAGTTGCTACAACAATTGACGGATCATTTTGATGTCACTCAGCTACGCGACAAAGACATACTCGATTTCGGTTGTGGCTCCGGCGAACTCTCACGCATCCTTGCACGGCATGGAAGTAAAAGTGTAACTGGCGTTGATATCTCCTCCGAAGCGATTGTCAAAGCCTCGCAACAAACAGTAAACGAAAAAAAAACAGACGATGCTGCGCCGGTGTTCATCCATGCACAAGACCCTAAGAGCATCCCGCAAGATGATAATTCACTCGATCTGATTTGTACGTTCGACGTACTAGAACATATTCCAGACGTCCAAGCCGCCTGCCGTCAGTGGCATCGCGTGTTGCGTAGTGATAGTCGCGTATGGATATGGTGGTCTCCCTGGCGAGCGCCCTTTGGCCATCACCTCTCGTCGTTGATTCCTATTCCCTGGATTCATTTACTACTGCCACAAAAAAAGATTTTCGCCGCATGTGCAGCTATATACGACGACCCCGCATTCATCCCCCGCAAGTGGGATATAGACCCAAGTACCAACCAGAAAAAGCCCAATAAATGGCACGATGTCCAAACGTTCGAGCCATTCCTAAATCGACTCACGAAACGCTCATTCGAGAAATGCGCAAATGAAGCCGGCCTGAAAATATCACGATGCGAAACCCACGGTTTTCGCGGTGCTATTTCGGGAAGGCTAAGCGCATTCCTGCGACGCATTCCCATTCTGGGAGACTGTTTCGTGTCCTACTACGTCTACGAATTAGTCAAGCCGTAATCTTTTCGCCATCGCAAACTTGCGATCTGTATTCCTTTGGAAATATACGCGCGGGGTGGGGGACGGACTATCTCGATCCAAATAACGGTCTGCATTCCTTTGAAATGGACGCACTTAGACATAAATGGTAGAGTGTGCATTGCGCGAGCCAACGAATTTTGGCTTATTAGCAATGTAGCGGAACGCCATTGAAATGTTTGTACAGCTTTTATTACTACTAACGATCATACCTTTTGTTGAGTTGGCGATATTATTGCGTCTAGCGGATGCGTTTTCGTGGAGCGCCACATTGTCGTTGGTCATTATCACCGGCATCGTAGGCGCTTGGCTAGCTCGCCGGGAGGGCCTGAGGGCTTTAGCTAATTTGCAAAGCGAGATGGCTGCCGGTCACGCGCCAGCAGACGCCATCGTGGACGCGCTACTTATTTTCGTAGCAGGCGTTGTCCTCGTAACCCCCGGTGTACTCACAGACCTTTGCGGCTTCGCGCTTCTTATCCCCGCGATTCGTGCTGTTGTGAAACGTCGTCTTCATCGCTTTTTTACCGACCGCATGGTCACCATGAGATACGATGTAAACATGAACCATGAACATGCTGACGACGACACCTTCGTAGATGTTGAAGGCACAGGTCATGACGTAAATGATTCTAAAACTTCCTTACCATAAACAGTAAAACTGGAGACCATAGCCATGCCCGCGAGATGGATCACAGTCGCTTCGATCAACGGTTTATTAGCCGTCGGGCTAGGCGCGTTTGGCGCGCATGGCCTGAAGAAAATAATCGACGAGGCGGCGCTAGCCACGTTTGAAGTTGGCGTGCGATACCAAATGTATCACGCCCTCGCACTACTCGGCGTTGCTTGTTTTATGTCCATCCAGCCAACGAGACTCGTCAAAGCATCAGCCTGGTTTATGCTAATCGGGATTGTGTTATTCTCCGGCAGTCTATATGGCCTAAGCTTGGCAGGTTGGCGTTGGCTGGGGCCAGTCACACCGCTCGGCGGATTGTTTCTCATGCTAGGCTGGTTATGTTTAGCTATCGGCGCGGGCAAACGTCAGCTATGATGTTGAAAATGGATGTTGAAAATGATGTCGAAAAGATTCACCAGAGGTACGTATGGCTAATTCAATAGACGCAGACAAGGTACGCCACGTAGCTAACTTAGCTCGACTGCACGTCAGCGAAGATGAGGTTCAGCGATATGTAGGTCAACTCTCACGAATTTTTGATTACGTCGATCTGCTAAACGAAGTCAATACCGACAACGTGGAGCCATTAACCCACGCACTGCCCATCACCAACATCTTGCGCGAGGATGTAGTACGGCCTTCGCTATCAACAGAGCAGGCGTTAGCTAATGCGCCACAATCCGACCGCGGTTATTTTCTCGTCCCCAAAGTGCTAGACCAGGAAAGTTCGTAGCGAGCGATTTATTATGGGTGATGTTATCAACACCGCAGCCCTCGTTCAAAGCGGCTCGACCAGCGCAGCCGATGTCGTAAGCGCATGCTTAGGCCGCATCAAACGCCGCGATAAATCCGTGAACGCGCTGGTGAGTTACGACGATGACCGCGTCCTCGCAGACGCTGCTCGAATTGATAAAAAAAGAGCCAGCGGAAAATCGTTGGGGAAATTAGCCGGCGTCCCTGTTGTGGTGAAAGATAACATTTGCACCGAGTTTTCCCGCACCACTTGTGGCTCTAAAATCCTTGAAACATACGTCTCACAGTTCAACGCCTTCGTCGTAGACCAATTAATAAACGCAGATGCCGTGATCGTGGGTAAGGGGAACCTCGACGAATTCGCCATGGGCAGCAGCACCGAGTTCTCCTTGCATGGCGGCACGTTAAATCCGTGGGATACGAATCGCGTCCCTGGCGGTTCATCCGGCGGACCAGCCGTCGCCGTCGCCTCTCGCATGGTGTCAGCGTCTTTGGGCAGCGATACGGGGGGGTCCATTCGTCAGCCCGCCTCGTTCTGCGGCGTAGTAGGCTTGAAACCAAGTTATGGCCGAGTCTCTCGATATGGTCTGGTCGCCTATGGCAGCAGCCTCGATCAGATCGGCCCCTTCACAACAAGTGTCGATGACGCGGCACTCATGCTCGAAGTCATTGCAGGGCACGACGGACGGGACTCAACATCAGTCAATCAAGACGTCCCAACTTATTCCTCTGCATTAAATGAGCCTGTCGAGGGTAAACGCATTGGCGTATGCGCAGCCTGTTTTGCAGAAGGCTTATCCGACGACGTTCGACAGTCCGTCGAGCAAGCTATCGAAAAATTACGAGACGCCGGTTGCGAAATCGTGCCTATTGATTTACCGCATATGAAATACGCGATAGCCTCCTATTACATGATTGCCATGGCTGAGGCGTCCAGCAACTTAGCCCGATTCGACGGCGTTCATTATGGCTATCGCACCGAACAGCCACAGGACTTAGCTGACATGTATGCGTCGAGTCGAGGTGAGGGCTTTGGCGCTGAGGTCAAGCGCCGCATTATGATGGGAACGTATGCTTTATCGAGTGGCTATTACGATGCGTATTACCTCAAAGCCCTCAAGGTGCGTCGGCTAATCAAAGAAGATTTCGACGCGGCATTTAAGCGTTGCGATGTGATCGCGCTGCCCGTCGCGCCAACAACCGCCTTTGCCATCGGCGAGAAAATCGACGACCCCTTAGCTATGTATCTTTCTGACATGTACACCGTATTCGCCAACTTAGCTGGCTTGTGCGCTATAAGTTTACCCTGCGGTTTTGACGCCGCAGGCTTGCCCATCGGCTGGCAACTCATGGGGCCTCCGTTTGGCGAATCGACTCTATTATCCGTAGCCCATCAGTATCAAAACATAACGGACTTTCATTTACAGACGCCAGCCTTAGCAGCTGATTAAGCGGAATTGCCATATGTCATCAACCATCGGCTCGTTGCTTCGCGTGAACCAATCTCATACTCAGCAGATTTGTGAGAAGCAGACGTTGGAATATGGCATATGTTTTTACGCCACAAAATTTCCAAATTACGACCAAGCCAATCAGTTTCGAGAAGTGGTTCTGGATGATGATGTTTCTCTCGAAACGGTCTATCAAGAATCTCAAGCATGGTTCGCACAGCATCAGCTAACCTGCCAGCGATGGGCACCAGCTATGGGGCAAAATTGCGACAAATTGACTCCGTTTCTCGTCGAAAAAGGGTTTACACCACAAACATACAGTGCCATGCAGTTGACGCAGTGGGGCGAATTAGATGAGCATGACGAAGTTCGTATCGTTCCCGCTAGGGCGGTGCGTCAGAAATTCCGAGAGCTGGTTAGGCAAGAATCTCAAGAAGAATCCGAATCCGCCGCCGCGTTAAGAGTGCAAGCCGAAGAATTGCGCATGGACGATACGACTTACGACGCATGTATCGCGTTAGCAGATAACAAAGCCGTGGGAAGATGTTCGTTATATCAAGTGGGTGACATCGCCTGCGTCATGGATTTTCATGTGCCCCATAGTTCGGATTCCGCTGCCATCGAAATGTCTTTATTATCGCATGTGTTAGCGCTAGCTAAGCGATTGGTGATTGGTAACATTTGCACGCAGGTTGAATTGGAAAGTCCAAAGATGAGTTTGCTACAACGAGCCGGGTTTGAATCGCAATGCGAAATCGTCGAGTTTCACAGACACTCTCAGTTATAATCAAATGCTACTACTCGCAAAATATGTGGTTCCTGTTGATGCCCCCGTGATTGAAAACGGTTATGTGCAAATAGAGCAGGGGCGCATTGTGTCGTTGGGCAAATCTGCCGACCGTCCTTTTGATAAAGATTCCATTGATTATGGACAAGCCGTAATTTGTCCTGGCTTCGTCAATGCCCATACCCATCTGGAACTAACTTCGCTTAAAGGGAAAGTGCCACCCACTGCCGATTTTCCCGCTTGGATTTTACAGTTGGTTAAATTGATTCATGCCGAGCTTTCTACCAAAGAGCAGTTGCAAGCTTCAACTCAGTTAGGGATTGAGCAGTCATTAGCCGCTGGCGTAACCTGTGTCGGAGACATTACCAGAGCGCCATCATGGTCTCGGCCATGCTTAGCCAATTCTAATATCTGCGGCGTTTCTTTTGGAGAAATCATCGCCACTGGGAAATTGCGAGATCAGTGGAATGACAAGATGTTGGCATCAATAACACCAATTCCAGATACCTCGCGCATACAAGTTGGCCTATCACCGCACGCACCTTATACGGTAGAGCCAAAAGCGTTACGGGAGTGTGCTGAAAAATCATCGGCCTTAGATTTGCCTTTATGTATTCATGTAGCTGAGACCATGGCCGAGGCTCAGTTTACGCAACATCAATGCGGTCCGTTACAGCAATACTTAGCCGACCTTGGCATTTGGGATGACGAGGTGGAGACACTTTCATTAACGCCAATAGATTTAGCCGAGGCGACTGGATTGCTCAACGCGAGAACCATCATCGCGCATGCCAATTACGTCAGTGACGCCGACATTAATAAACTAGCCACGTCGAAAACCAGCGTAGCCTATTGTCCAAGAACCCACGAAGCCTTTGGCCATGAGCCTCATCTATACAGAGACATGATGAGCGCGGGCGTCAACGTCGCCATAGGCACGGACAGCTTAGCTTCAAACCCATCGCTATCAATTTTAGAGGAGTTGCAACTTCTGCGACAGCGCGATGGCATTGATGCGCAGATGCTAATGGAAATGGGCACCATCAATGGCGCGAAAGCGCTAGGCCTAGGCGATCAGGTCGGTTCTTTGACACCAGGAAAATCCGCAGATGTCGCTGTCGTATCCTTATCAAATAGCCAAGAATGTCACTGGGGAGACATGTTTCGTGATGAGCCCTCTCCGGTAGCAGTTTACGCGGATGGTAAGGCCATAAACATTAAAAAATAATTCTCGTGACTCTAATCGCTGATCTGGTATAATAGTACGCGGTCTTATGGCCAAACAGTTTCTGAAGTTCTGGGGACGAACATAAAAAGGGGCCGTGTTATGAGCGTGACTAATCGTAAATTCGCAATGTTGGCATTTGGACTTGTTATTGTTTGTAGCTCACATGCGAGAGCAAACTATGCCGTATCTGTAGTGGATGATGCTGGGAATGGTTCTGCATTCTGGACATTTGGTTCTACATCAAGAATAAACATTGTGCTATCTGGGAATAGTGTACACATCGCCAACGATTTTACGATTACAGTTTCTAATCCTGGTGTGATTATAACAGATTTTTCTTGGGGCGATCCTTTTGTGACTAATGGCAGCGATGACGTAAGTGTGCCACAACTCGATGATCTGCCAGTAACTTTGACGGCTGACACGTTTTATACCAATGATGTCATAGATGCCAGGTTCTCAAACTTTCTCGGAACCGGTGTTTTTGGAGAAGGCACTCTGTTGTCCATTGATTTACAGTTTCCTAGTAGTAGTGATTACCATGGAAACTTCGATTTCAATGTTGCGGCGACGCCGCCTGACACAAATTTGAGATTCCTTGAGGACTTCGGCGATACAACGATTGACGATATACGAGGATTTACGTTTATTCATATTCCTGAACCGACCTCAATAATCTTATTTGCGATAGCTGGGTTTACGACCTTGCGGCGACGCAGGAGAAATTTGAAAAATATCTTGCAGTTGCCACTCAAGCGATAATAGAATAATTCGCGGGCGTAAAGCCAACCTTTTCTGTTATTCTGGGGATAAAAAAAGAGGATTCAAATCATGATCTTAGCTAATCGAAAACTGGTTGCTCTGGCGATAGTGATGATGGTCGTGTGCGCTTCACAAGCGAGAGCTAATTATGTCATCTCAGTTGAAGACGATTTTGGCAATAATGGTGGCGGATTACTGCTGCCGGGATCTACGCATCGCCTAAACATTGTACTATCTGGAAGTAGTGAACATATCGCCAGCGAATTTACAGTAGTAATTTCAAGGCCTGGCTTGGTATTATCGAATTTCTCATGGGGAGACCCGTATGTTACTAACGGCGGCGATGACGTAAGCGTACCCCAAGTCACAGATTTACCGACGCTTCTTACTGCTGATACTTATGCAAGTACTTCAGCCGTTGATGCCAAGTTTTCAAATTTCCTAGGTTCAGGATTTTTTGGAACAGGTACGGTATTATCCTTCGAGTTGTTTGTTCCGAATAATGTACCATTTGCCCTTTTCGATGTGAGTGTAGGTGCTACATTTCTCAACAGTACGCCATATTTCTTAGAGGATTTTGATGCTGTAACCATAGACGCTATCAACGGGTACTCATTTTCAATTGTCCCTGAACCGGCTTCCATCGCTATGTTTGTTGTGGCTGGGTTTGCTTATTGGCGTAAAGGACATAAATGAAATTTGTTTCCATGTAGAACAATTTAATCTACGCACACTGCTAGAACACCCAAACTCTTGCTGCGACGGGAAGAAAATGAATAAATATTTTTGGCTAACGATGTAGCTGGAGAAATGCTACATATCGAGATGAAAAAAACATGCCAGAACCCGTCCCTAATCTACATTATAAGTAATACTGATTTGACGCTTGTTGCCTTGGCGGGCGATACGTTGACTGCTAGTTATAAGAGAGATCAACTGAGCCTAATAGTATGCATTAATGGCTTATCCTGGAATGCCCACGAGCCGTACACACATTGCCGTAAAAACGTATTATGGATTCGATTCTCAGGACGACATATTGTTTGACCCATGTGAATTCAGGTTGAGTCAGAATCATCCGATATGTAATCATGTCTATTAAACAAGCCGTATACACATGCCTTGGCGTCATCAGCGTGGCTCTTGGAACCGCCGGGATTTTTCTTCCACTGCTGCCAACGACGCCTTTTTTGCTATTGGCTACTATTCTGTTTTCGCGCGGTAATGATAGGCTTAACGATTGGCTACTCACGCACAAGCATCTTGGCCCGTACATTCATGCTTTCCGAAACAAGAATGGGTTGACCCGCGCACAGAAAATTCGCGTGGCTACATCGTTCACTGTCATGTTCGGTGTCAGTATGTGGTTCGTACCCTTGCTCGTCGTTAAAATTGGACTCGCAACCGGATGGATGTTTTGGATGGCCTACCTATACCAGATGAAGAATCCGACTCTGCCAGTTCAGGGGCAGTCCTGCTCCGTTGGATAAACTAACAGCGACAGTTGCGGCTTCTATAAAGAAGCCGATGAAGGTATGATGGTGTTATGTCAACATTGGACATAATGCCAGATGAGGCTATTTGCCTGGATTGCGGTTATTTGCTCAGGGGACTTCCGGGTATCGTATGTCCAGAGTGTGGACGCGCGTTTAATCCTGACGACTCCTCGACGTATGGCTTGGCTGGGAACTCGCGCTTGCGGCGGCGAATCAGAACTGTCGCTTTGTTGATCGTTTTATCTGGGCTACTATATGCCATAGCACCGCGTGGAATCTTGCATGGCAAAATCAATATGACATGCTCGGAATGTGGATTGTCTGATAGCGTATCACGCTGGGAATTGATACCGCCGTCGTGGCTGTCATTTCGGTATCCTGGCATAAGTCTAACTAATAGAACGCCCGCAATTGATTCGTCCACTAATAGACCATGCGGCCGACATCGATTTGATGTGCTAATTCGATTGGACCTTCGTAACAGTCAGCGGCTCACTACAACTACAACGTATATCGAAGGCGAAGGCGAAGATGTAGATTGGTTTGGCATACCGATTGCTTTCAGTACCCTGTCCGATGTAATCTACACGGCCATATCATTCAGCTACACGACAAGTGTAGGGCCTTGAATCAAGAATATGTTGTTGTGCGATGGTCCGGAGATGAAGAACGAACTTCTGGCCGCACCATTGCTGATGTAGCTTTTGTCATTCATCTTCCGAAATGCAGTAAAAATACTGTTCGCCGCGTAGGTATAACTCTTGGCCAATAATGGCCGGAGAAGCTGAGAAGGAGTCGTCTAGCATGTAACTGTACTAAAGTCCCACTTCGGCCTACACTTAAAAGACTATGTTCGGCGAGCGGCATGAGTACGTGTCAGTCAGCTCCCGATCCTATCGTTTGCGATGGCTCGACATTCATAAAGTCCCAGAAATTTCAAAAATATTTTTTCAGGGCCGGCCTTTAACACGAGTTAGCTAATGCGTAGCTTGCGCGTCGCGGGGTGGTCGGTCGTTTCACTTTTTGCATCCAATGATCCCATTTTGCCTTAAATAATTCTTAAAGTGTCAAAAGTATGGCATTTACCATGCTTGATTATAAACTGAAAACAGCAAGAAAACAAGCCGAGAACACTGCGCAAACAATCGCCAAAACTTTCATCATGCGTGGGTGTTTGCAATCGAAGATTTTTCTTTAACCGACCGTAACATCCCCACCAAAGCCGGAAACATCGCTTGGCGACACCAGGCGGTAGCGCAGATACTCAAGCGAAATATACCGATTAGCCATGCTGGTCTTTATTGACTTCTTCAGGGCTATGAAAATATATTCGCCTTGCATTCGACGTCCGTTTGACCATTGTAGGCCACCATCAAACAGGATTTTACGGATATCGCCGGTTGAAAACGCTACGATATAAATTCATCCAAAAAGTTTATCTGCACTTGCCCATCATGATGCTACTGTGTCAGTGACGTCATGAAATTGGCAACGTCTGCCATGTCTATGACACCATTATTGTCAAAGTCGAACACTACGATACAAGTGTCCTGGCAGGCTTGGTTCGCAGGGGACGGCGCGGCGTCTGGCCCGGATAGACAGTCTACCAGCGATGCATAGTCTGTAGCGTCCACGTCGCCATCCTGGTCGTAGTCGCCGCTGCCCATACCACACAGGTCGTTAACCTGATTACTTTCGCAGTGAAGTAAGCCGGGGAAGATGTAGGCGCTACCTGCGCCAATGCCAGGACTCAATTGGTCATTAAAAATGCCTCCGACGACGGCTCGGCCTGCGTCTAAGTCTATCGAAAAGCCAAAGAAATCTCGGCCCATGGGGTTTCTCCCTTGGAATTTAGTGTCTACTGTCCACAGGCCGCCTGTACGACTGAACAAGAAGGCTGATCCTAATCGGGAGCCGTTGGGCGACGAGCTGACTATGGCTAAGTCACCTTGAATGACCACCGACGAGCCAAACCAATTGCTAGTCAACGACTCAGGCGAGTGAATTTTTTGAGTTTGTGTAGCATCAGCCCAGCCACCAGTTGGCTTGTCGAAGAAATATGCTGAGCCAGTATTCACGCCGCCTTCGTCATCACGGTTAGCCCCGACCAAAATCGTGTTGCCCTGGATAGAAACCGAATTGCCAAAGGCATTGTCGTTTGTTTCATCTGTGACGCTTAATTTTGCGACACGATTCCAATTCATAGTCCCACTATTGTATGTGAAAACGTGGGCAGAACCGGGTTGGGAAAATTGTGGCGCGCCGATCAGAATGGTATCGCCCTCGATGGATACTTCCAGACCAAATGTATCAAATGAGCATCCGCAGGCTGAGCCGCCATCGTCGGTGCGAAAAAGTCTCGCATCCAGATTCCATGTTGTTCCATCGTGTCGATATACATATGCGGTCCCTCTTTGGATGGTGCCAATGACGACTACATTTCCACTAATAGCCACCGTTTGGCCAAACCCGTGCATCGTGTTGCCGTTTATACCTCGATCCAGTGGGTCGGGTTCCAATTTTTGTTCTTCCTCCCAGACGTTAGTCGCGGCGTTACGACGGTAGATATAAGCCGCGCCAGCCGGATTGTGTTTTCTCGCCCCCACAATGATGATTTCGGAGTCCATATCTACTGAATCTCCAAAAGAGTCTGAAGCTACGCCGTCAGAGGCGGTGATGGTTTGATCGAATGGCCAATCGCCGCCATTCTTTTTGAACAGATGGACTGAGCCAGCGTCTGCTCCGATGTCGAATAATTCGGTAGCGCCTACAGCAGCCCAGTCACCATCTATGGCTGTGCCGAATCCAAAACCAGCACCAGCTAGCGCGTCAACGGGCGGTAGACCAACTGGCCCGTTTATCGTGCATAGCGGGCCTTCGCAAAGAAAGCTTCCTGGTATGTTGACGCAGGTGTCATTCAGGTTGCAGTTGTTGCCGTTACCCTCATCTACGCATTCGTTATCGTCGTTGCAGTAAGAGCCATTGACGTGGTATCCGGCAGGGCATGCACATGTGAAACCGTCACCCACGAAACCGGCGTTACACTGGCAAGTGAAGCTGCCCACAGTGTTGCTGCAAGTGGCGTTGAAATCGCAATTGTTGCCGCTACCTTCTCCGGCGCACTCATTGTCGTCTACGCATACACCGCCAGAAGGGTGAAATCCTGGGTCGCAGGCACAGGTGATGCCGTCGCCGGTAAAACTCGAATTGCAAGCGCAACTGAAACTTCCTACGGAATTACTACAAGTAGCGTTTATATCGCAATTGTTTCCGCTGCCTTCTCCGAGGCACTCATCGTCATCCACGCAGACACCGCCAGCCGGGTGAAATCCTGGATCACAGGCACAAGTGAGGCCGTCTCCAGTAAAACCGGCGTTGCATGCGCAAGTGAAACTTCCCGTTGTGTTGGTGCAAGTGGCGTTAGGGTCGCAATTGTTACCGCCGCCTTCTCCCGCGCATTCGTTTGCATCGTTACATGTGGTCCCATCGCCGATGTATCCTGCGATGCATGTACATGTAAAACCGCCTATCGTATTCGTGCAAGTGGCTAGGACATCGTTGCAGTCATGTCCGATACCTTGGCCGAGGCATTCATTAAAATCAGTACAAGTTAGTCCGTCGCCGAAGTATCCCTGAGGACATACGCAAGTAAAGCTGCCATCGGTATTGGTGCAAACGGCGTTGATGTCGCAGTTGTTTCCGCCAAGCTCGCCTGCGCATTCGTTGGCGTCGCGGCAGATACTCACAAAGGTTGCATTGTCACAAATATATCCAGATTCCACCGCGCAGAACGAGTCGCAACCGTCGCCATCAACTAAATTGCCATCATCGCATCCTTCTCCGACCTCTGCGTTGACCAAACCGTCGCCGCAAATATCTTGGCATTCATCGGGGATTTCATCGCCCCCCGGAGGAAGCAAGTCATCGCTTGTGTTGTCAGCTATATCTATTAAATCAGGGATGCCGTTAATGTTGCAATCGGATTGGCAATCGTCTGGTATGCCATCGCCGCCGACGGGTAAGTCGTCAGTGGATGACAAGTTACCCAAGTCGCAGGAATCCAAAGCCCCGTTATTGTTGCAATCCATGCACGCAGTATCAAATGGTCCGCAGTTAGCTATGTCGCATATGTCAGGGTCGCTGTTGTTATCGCAGTCGCCCAAGCCGGTAAAAAGATAGGCGCGACCGGCATTGAATGCGGGGTTGAGTCTGTCGTCTCCTAACGCGCCAACCAATCCAGTTGTTCCACTCAAAGCTACGGCACTTCCGAAAGTGTCTTGTCCGCTAGCACCCAGGCCGGTGAATTTAGCGTCCACGGTCCATGTCCCAGCCGTTCGAATGAGCAGATACGCGGAACCAGGTGAACCACCACCGGGGCTGCCCACCAATGCAATGTCGCCATCTATCGCGACGGATCTCCCAAACCCACCAGATGTAGTAGGCGAGCTAGCCTGCAATCTTTGAGTTTCTGTACTGCTAACCCAACCAGCTACGGGTTTGAGAAAAGTGTATACCGATCCGGTATCCATCAATGCACCGTCATGGCCGGTAGCACCAATTATGGCGGTGTCCCCTTGGATAGCCACGGAGAAACCGAAGTCATCATTGGCTAGTCCGTTCGAGGCGGTCAAGTCAGCCACACGCGACCAAGTGCTGGTTCCACTGTTAAAGGTAAAAACGTGAGCTGAACCGGGTGCGGAAAATTGAGGCGCGCCGACTAGGATAGTATCCCCGTCGATAGCTACCGTTTGTCCGAAAGTATCAGAGTTACATCCACAAGAAGAGCCACCATTGTCAGTACGATGCAATAGCGTATCCACATTCCAGGTGCTTCCATCGTATCGGTATACGTATACCGTCCCCCTTTGGCGAGTGCCCACTACGGCTACGTTGCCGCTAATGGCTACCGAGCCGCCGAATAAGCTAATTGTGTTAAAGTTCACGCCTACATCTGTGGGAGCAGGTGCTAACTTTTGCTCTTCTTCCCAAAGATTGGTTGTCCCATTGAAGCGATAGATGTAGGCCGCGCCCTTAAAGGCGTTATGTCTATTTGCGCCCACGATGATGACGTCCCCGTCCATCGCTACAGATGTTCCAAAGCCGTCTGAAGCAGCGCCGTCAGAGGGGCGCAACTCGCCTGTTTGAGACAAACCGGCGCTATCTATGGCGTAGACGAAAGCCACGCCAGTGTCCGTGCCTGTATTGAAAAATTCCAATGCGCTGATAACCGCAGTGCTTCCATTGATGGCAACACCAGCACTAAACAAACCATCGCGGATTGCATCGACGGGCGGAATAGCCAAGGTCTCCGTGGTCTCGCATATGACCCCGGCATGAGCGATTGAAGTGATACACGATACGAATGCACAGATGAATGTCATTTTTGCAGACTTTGACATAGCTTTTAGTCCTCTGTTAGTTGGTTGACGGGTTTTCATAGTATTATCTCGTTTTCTGGCGTATCGAAGCTTATTACTTCTAAATAGACTCATTACCGGCCCCTGTTCGATGCCCCCATTGTCACAATGGGCAGCATATTAAATCGTCCCTGTGGCGTCGATCCCCACCAAAACCGGCTATAATGAAACGGCCGGAGTAGTTTGGTTTTTATCGCACTAATGCAAATTACCGCCGCAATAGATAGTCCGCCGAAAAGGTGATTTTTAGGACAATTATTTTAGAAAAATCTGAAATTCTCATGGAAGACGTCTCCCAAATATTGGCCTCAGTCGTTAATGGCGACCAAAACGCAGCTGATGAGTTGCTTCCTATGGTCTATACGGAGTTACGCAGACTTGCGGAATCGCGGATGGCTAAGGCCAATCCTGGTAATACATTGCAGCCGACGGCGTTGGTTCATGAGGCGTATATGAGGCTCATCGGTTCGGTTGATCCAGGCTGGAATGGGCGACGTCATTTTTTCGGGGCCGCCGCCCAGGCTATGCGAGATATTCTGGTTGAGCAGGCACGACGAAAGGCTCGCATT
The DNA here is from genome assembly GCA_024280855.1 of Planctomycetota bacterium. GTDB lineage: Bacteria > Planctomycetota > Phycisphaerae > UBA1845 > UBA1845 > JAJRPG01. The sequence continues at coordinate 116,322 of JAJRPG010000084.1, forward strand.
AAGCATGGTGGTGATCGAAAACGGGTCGATGTTGATACCGCAGAGCTAGAAGGCGGTCCCAGGCCTGAGGATGTAATCGCCGTACATGAAGCCCTTGAACTTTTTGAAAAAGAAGACCCTCGCTGTGCGGAAATTGTAAGATTGCGGTATTTCGCTGGACTGTCTGAGAAAGACATTGCGTCAGGATTAGACCTATCCGAGCGCACCATTCGTCGAGAGTGGCGATATGCTCGATCCTGGCTTCAGCGGGCGTTGTCTGAGTCGAGCCAAGCAAAGCCTGGTGGAGATCATTCCAATCATGGATCAAACTAGGCGTATCAAAGAACTGTTTCAGCGTGCCTGCGAATTGGATGCGGACGTGCGGTCGAAATTTCTCGACGACGCATGCGGGGCTGATGTCGCGCTACGCGCCGAAGTCGATTCATTATTAGCCCACGACGACCAACCGATAGCCGAGCATTTTCGTGTACCGGCCTATGCACCTCTTGAAACTGATGACGCAGATACATTTTCGAATCACCAATTACCAACGAATATCGGCAGCTTTCGTATCATACGAAAAATTGGTGAAGGCGGCATGGGAACCGTATACGAAGCCGAGCAGGAAAAGCCTCGTCGCACGGTTGCCTTAAAGGTCATCCGACCGGGTATAGCTTCGCGTGATATGCTTCGGCGTTTTGAGCGTGAAGCCCATGTGCTAGGTCAATTGCAACACCCAGGGATAACGCACATTTTCGAAGCTGGCATGGCTAACACACAGCACGGGGAGCAGCCTTACTTCGCTATGGAGCTAGTTCATGGAGAAACACTTGGCGCATATGTCAAAGGTCATGAGATTGGCACTCGTGAACGTCTTGCTTTGGTCGCTTTAGTGTGTGACGCGATTCACCACGCACATCAAAAGGGATTCGTACATCGTGATCTCAAGCCAGGTAATCTTTTAGTCAATGAATCTGGTCAGCCTAAAATTCTGGATTTTGGCGTGGCTCGCGCGACACATGTAGATCAGAGCGTCACGATGCAGACCGAGGTCGGACAAATTTTGGGAACCATTCCATATATGAGTCCGGAGCAGGTGACAGGTCGACCGGATGATTTGGATACCCGTTCCGATGTGTATGCGATGGGCGTCATCCTCTTTGAACTATTAGCGGGAAAGCTACCGTACAACGTGCGAGAGATGTCAATCCCAGAGGCTACTCGTGTGATACGAGAGGAAGACCCGACAAGGCTCAGTTCTTTAAGAACGGAATTTCGCGGCGATATAGAGATAATAGTTGCTCGGGCACTAGAAAAAGATCGGGAACGGCGATACGGATCAGCCGCTGAATTCGCAGCAGACATTCGCCGTTACTTGTCGAATCAACCGATCATCGCCCGACCGCCGAGTACACTCTATCAGTTACGCAAATTCTCAACGAGAAACAGAGCGCTCGTTGGAAGCACGCTAGCCGTGTTTTTGGCCGTGATTGCTGGGGCGGTAGTATCAGTCGATTTTGCACTGAGTGAAGCGAAGGCGCGCGTAACGGCTGAGGCTCAAGCCAGTCGCGCTAGGAAAATCTCGACATTTCTGACAGATATGCTTCGTCAGGTCGAACCTTCTGAAGCACAGGGCGAAAAAGTTACTGTTCGGGAGGTACTAGACGCATCAGCGAGCGGCATCGGCGATATTTTTGACGGCGAATCAGAAGTCGAGGCGGCCATTCGATATACCATCGGAAGTGTATATGTGCGTCTTGGCGAATACGATCGTGCGGAGCCCATGTTGCTACGCGCGTTAGACCTACGCCGAAAAGAACTCGAATACGAAAGTATTGATACGGTCAATATTCTTAACGATTTGGGGTCGCTTCGACTCGCTCATGGGAAACGTGAAGAAGCGCTCCGGCTCTATGAAGAGGCGGTGACGTTGTCTAAAAAGACCACCGGCCTGGATAGTGCTGCCACGCTAACGACACTTGAGTATGTGGGCGATGCGCTACGGGAACTCGGCAGGCTAGATGAGGCCAGAGATATCATTAATGAAGTCATAGAAGGACGTCATAAGCTTTACGGCCCAGATCACGAGAAAATTATTTCTGCGAACCACAATCTTGGCATCATTTTGATCGGTCTTGGAGAATACGCTGAAGCGGAAGTCATTTTGACCGATGCATTAGCTGGAATTCGGAAATATCACGGCTTACGTCACCCTAAGACAGCGATGGCACTACAGAATCTTACTTACGCCATGACGTCGAACGGGCGATTCAAAGAGGCTGAACCATTCGCTCGTGAATGCGTGGAAGTTAATAGAATTTTATACGGCGACAATAATTCCAAAGTTGCTGATGCGCTAGGCAAGCAGGCCAATGTCTTGCAAAAACTAGGTAATTACGTTGAAGCAGAATCCATACTACGAGAAGCGATTGAAATACAAGAGCATGTTAAAGGAGCGGACCCGATGACGATCACTCGTTTGCTGGTTATGCTTTCTGATCAGCTTTATCATCAGGATCGTTTTCAAGAAGCTGAGAAGTTGCAACGTCGAGGGATTACATACTATGAATCACTGGCAGAACCAGATACAGCGGATCATGCGTGGGCCATCCATTCACTCACGATAAACCTTGTGAAGCAGAAACGTTTCGATGAGGCCGAGCCTTTACAGCGCAACGCCGTCAGGATGATGCGCAAAGTTAAGGGGAACGATCATCCTTCGACAACTATCGTGATGAGTAACCTTGGGAATATCATGCACCGGAAGGGTGATCTGATTGCCTCCGCTCGAATTACGCAAGAAGTTTATGAATCCCAGGTTCGACTGCTTGGAGAAGACCATCCTGAAGTTACCGTGGCTATGATGAATTTGGGTACGGTCAAATGGAAAGCTGGCGACCCTGGTTCGGCTGAGACGCTAGTGCGTAGTGCCCTCAAGCGATTCCGCAAAGAACGCGGCGATGAACATCCTTATGTCACCTATGCCATGGGAAATCTGGCCGGAATCTGCTCCGAACAAAAAAATTATGACGAAGCAACCCAACTTCGACGGGACGTGCTAGAGCGAAAACGGGAACAGTATGGCAACGAGCATCAGAAGACTGCCATCGCCGAAGGGAAACTCGGTGAAGTACTTAGAAAACGGGGCGATGCCCATGGCGATCGTAACGATTTTGAAGAGGCCGAGACGCTGCTACTTAATAGCCACGCCTATCTGTCAGCCAATTTGCCCACTGACGATGGACGTGTAAAAAGTGCTGCTGAGAGGCTTGCCAATCTATATATCGCATGGGGCCGTCCAGAAGAAGCAACGACGTGGCAGAACGGGAACAGCCCATCGACACCATGATGTAATCCGAGGCCAATGCGGCTACCCGGCATTGGTTTAATCGGCAAACATGGCTTGAATTTCACCGTTCTGATTAAGCGCTCACACTCAACCAGAAGTGTGCAGAGGATGTTTTCTTGCCCTCGGCGTCACTTGGCCACCATCGCCAAGATGCTATCGCGTAATATTTGGGGCAGTGTTGGCCATGCTTCGATCCGCTGTGCCAAATCGGGGGGATGTATCGGAGCCGTTATCTGGGTTTTGGACACTAAGTGCGCCGCATTCTGCGCCGCCTGTTTTGACAAACCCTTGTTTTCTCGGTGTTTTTTAGAATGGGTGAGGGGTTCAAATCCCTTCGTCTCCATTTTTTGTGACAAGTCCGTGCCACTCAATGTCAATGCGGTTTCCCGCGACTCCTGTGTGCTTGCCAAATCTTGGTAGGGCATCTGTGCTATGGCTGTATTAGAAACGTCCATGATTTCCGCTACGTCCTAAAATACATCATAGACAATATCCACAATCCCGCCCCCCATCCTTTGCTCAGTTCAGATTCAGAAGAGATAATGGCTCGTCGATATCTTTTTCAGCTATGAGATAATGCCTGTCTGCGTGATTGGGAGTTAGTTCCTTGGATAAGCCATATGCACTAATCGTTGATGCTTCGCGGACCGTTCGGTCTGTTATTCGTGCGGAGTTTGATCCCGACGTATTTGAGATCGTGGAAGCGGCTGATGGCGAAGATGCATTGCGCAAGGCGAGGGAGCTTCGCCCGGCGATTATTACGCTGAGTATGGTATTGCCGCCTACGGATGGCTTGGCGGTCTGTCGAGCGCTCGCATCAGAAGATTGCCTATCTGCTACATCTGTAATTATGATAACATCTCGTGATGTGCCGGATGAAGAATTGCAGGCGTTTGAGGCTGGAGCTATGCGTTTTGTACACAAGGGTTTTAAGACGGGCGAGCTTAAAGTCTATGTTGATGAGATCAAGCGAAAGCGTGGTTCATTGGCCGGTGTCACTGTGCTTGCAGTAGACGATAGTGCGTTTATCAGAAAATCGATCTCTAGGGCATTGGGTTTGGAAAAGGCCACGGTGTATACGGCTGAGGACGGTAGTCAGGTGTTGCCCTTGCTCAAGCAGCATGACATAGATGTAATTGTGACAGATTATCATATGCCCAATGTAGATGGTCTTGAACTGGTAAAGATGATTCGAGACTGCCGTGAATATGTCAATGTGCCTATACTTTTTCTGACGGCTTCGGAAGATCGTGGAACGGTTGTTCGTGCGTTGGACGCCGGTGCGACAGACTTTGTACGCAAGCCTTTCGATGCGACGGAGTTGCTGGCTAGGATTCGCTCACTTGCTCGGCTTGCACTGACGACCAAACGCCTAGAGGCGCGGGCGGCTACTGATGATCTGACAGGTCTTATGAATCGTCGCGAGGCGATGAAAGACTGTGCGGAACATTGTGCTACTTTCCGCAGATACGAAACCAAATTCGCTTGTATTATGATAGACATTGATTACTTCAAAAAAATAAACGACACGAAAGGGCACGCCGCTGGCGATTACGTGTTGCAGGAAATTTCCCGAATATTTAAACGTACTACAAGGGAAACCGATGGCGTGTATCGAATTGGTGGTGAGGAATTTTTGGTGTTATTGCCATATGGCGATGTTTCGAGTGCGCTTGCCTGCGCTAAAAAAATAAGAATTACGGTAGAGGAACATAAATTTGTATTCCGCGGCGTGCCCATACCGGTAACCGTGTCTAGTGGCGTGGCTCGCTTCGACGAAAGTATGACTAATGAGGATGCACTTATGAGAGTTGCCGACGCAGCATTGTACGAAGCTAAGGCTGCTGGCAGAAATCGTGTGTCAGCCGCAAAAGAGTTGGCCGTGTAACGCAGACGCGATTTACTTGATCTGTACTCGTCGATATTGATTCGCGTACTCCGGCGCGACGATTCCCGCCCTAAGTTTATCGTCATCCATAGGAACACCCGCCGATAGCGACATCGGTATGACACCAGCCCAAACATCCAGTTGATAATCGGCATCATCGTCAACCGGCGGACCTGTGCGAGCCTTGGCTGAGCATTCATCTAGCGGCAGGCCTATGAACGCAGTGGCTGCTAATTCATTCTCAGACGGTTGTCTAGCCTCGGCCCATCTACCTGGCACCACGTGGTCCATTAAAGCGTGAGAAATTTCTCTCTTTTTTTCTATGTCTGGCACGTCAAACGCCTGACCGAAAATTACGACCGAACGATAGTTCATCGAGTGATGAAAAACGGAGCGGGCTAACACGAGTCCATCGACCAAGGTGACAGTTAAACAGGCCGGTTCGCCTGAGAGCAAGCATTTGATCATGCGCGAGGCGTGAGACCCGTGGATATAAATGTTGTCGCCCATTCGTACATGGATGGTCGGGATAACCACGGGCTGAGCTTCGTCCACGAACCCGACATGGCAGACCAATGCTTCGTCAAGGATTTTGTCGATGTCGTCGCGATCGTAAATGCCTCTTGTAGCTGAACGTTTTACGGTGGTGCGTGACGTTGGCTCGAAAGTGTTCTGCGGCTTGGTATTCATAACATTCCCTTCCAATATAGCTATGTTTTATGTGTCAGATGAGATCGACGCACTTGACGGAATTTTATCGTTCAATGACATATGACAGGTGTCTGGCATACCTACTGCGGGGGTTGTAGCTGCTTGAAGAATTTGTGGATTAGAACAATCAGCCAGAGCCTTTAATTCTTTAGGAACTCGGTTTTCCGAGGAGGTTTGGGCTGTTGTGGAGCGAGTCTTCGATAAATTTATCATGACAACAGCCATGATAATCGCCATCCCGGCTAAGATAACTCGCGAGGATATTTCTTCGCCCAAGAACGTTGCACCTAACAGAATAGCGATGAGCGGATTTACGTAGGCGAATGTGGATACCCGTGCCGCCGTCGTGACACGCAATAGCCAAACGTAGCAGCTAAAAGCCAGGATGGAACCGAACAGAGTGAGATAAAGAATCGACAGCCACGAGGTGACTGTCACGCTACCAATGTCGAAGCCAGACCATTCTCCACAAAAAGTTCCCAGGAGGATAAGAGCTAATCCTGCGGAGAACATTTGCATCGCCGTGGCTAACAGTGGAGATTTTGGAAGATTCGCGCGACGCGATTGCAGCGAACCCAATGAAAATGACGCGCAGGCCAACACCATCACGATAGCCCCGATGGGATCAACGGTATCGCCGCTAAGTTTGGGCGCACCGACAAGGGCGTATAGGCCGAGAATTCCCATTCCCATTCCAAAAATCATCAAAGTAGTGGGGCGAGGACCGCGATAAAAAGCCCAATCTAAAAAAGCCATCCATAGGGGAACCATGCCTACCATGAGGGCCACTAAGCCCGTAGGAATATAAAGCTCGGCCCAGGCATACATCCCGCTGCCACCCAGGAGCATAAGGCAGCCAACGAGGGCGGCTGAACGCCACTGGGCGAATGTTGGCTTTGTGGCTTTGTTGCGCAATCGAACAAATGCGTAAAGCAGTATTCCCGCCAATGTGTATCGCGTACCCGCCGTAAGGAACGGTGGGACAGTATCAATGGCTAAGCGGACAGCAAGAAACGTTGATCCCCAGACTAGATATATAACGCCCATAGCGGCTGCGATGAGAGCGGTTGGGGTTGGTTTAACTGGTGTTGCATGATTCATGGCTAATTATCCCGAAGCGTCATTGAATTGGCTATAGTTGAAAATATAATTCAAAAGCCCTTGATCTAATTCAAGCGTTTGTTATAGTACAAACACATGAACGATCTAGTACATAAGTATATATCAGGAAACTCCGCTGTCAAGATCGCACGAAGTATCGAAACAGCCGTGCGTGAAAGTAAAATCTTGTCTGGCACGCAGTTGCCGACGGTGCGAGCGCTGTCTGAGTGGCTTGAAGTTGCGCCAGCGACGGTGGCTTCTGCCTATCAAACCTTACAGGCAAGGGGCGTGGTTGTTTCACGCGGGAGGCGCGGCACGAGTGTGAGCCATCGTCCGGTACCAGCGAGTCGGCGGGTGGGTGCGATTACCTGCGAAGGGCGAAATTTAAGAGATGGCAATCCCGATCCGAAGTTGTTGCCTGGCATGAAGGCCGTGCTACGTCGAATTGATTCTTCTCATCATATGTACGGTGAGCCTCCGCACGATGCGTCTTTGGTGAAGATCGTTTCGCGCGATATGAAAAAAAGCGGCGTAGCTGTGGGGGATGTATGCGTGACCAACGGGGCGATGGACGCTTTGGACCGTGTGATGACCGAGCGACTCAAGCCCGGCGACCGTGTGATTGTAGAAGACCCTGGCTTTGGCAATACGTTCGATTTGGTTCTCGCGCATGGCTTGGTTCTCGTGCCTGTGCCAATCGATCAGGAAAGTTTTATTCCCGATGAATTAGCACGAGCGTGTCGTGACGGTGCCCAGGCACTAATCATGACTCCGCGTGCGCAAAATCCTACCGGGGCAGTGTTGAGCGAATCACGATCGAGAGAATTGCGGGAAATTCTTCGACAACATCCATCGTTGTTAATCATCGAGGACGATCATAAGCATAGCATCGCTGATGCGCCGCTTCATTGTTTGCACGATCATCGAACGCAGCAGTGGGTACATATGCGATCATTTTCAAAATCATTAAATCCCGACCTGCGCATGGCTGTCATGACCGGCGACGAGGAAACCATGGCCCGCGTGCAAGATCGTTTTGTCGTGGGTGATCGATGGGTTAGTCATATTTTGCAGCGCATCACTGCATCGCTACTTTTGGATAAGGATGTGCGAAGTCTGCTAAAATCCGCTGCAAAAACTTATACCCAGCGACGAGAAAATTTAATTCGTGCGCTGCAGCATGAAGGAATTGAGATGGAGAGTCGCTCCGGTTTTAATGTTTGGATACCCGTTAAGGAAGAGACGGCTACGGTTCAAGCGTTAGCCGCTGCCGGTTGGGCGGTTCGTGCCGGGGAACGTTTTCGCCTCAGTAGCCCTCCAGCGATTCGTGTCTGCACTGCGACACTTTCACCCCAAGAAGCCAAAAACTTCGCAGCCGTCTTCGCCAGGGTGGTGAGTGGTGGTGCAACAGCCTGTACGGTATAGGGTGAAATTTCTAAAAAGCCTGATTTTTTCCTTGTATTATATATGTCAATTTTGCTACCATAACTCATGAGTTGCATTGTTTGTTCGGGACGAATCAAGCAGTCAACCCGTGAGAGTATTGACGACTTGTGATGCTTAAATGAGGCCATCATGTACGCACGAATAATTAAGCCAGGCATTGGCATCGTTTGCTTGGCCTCGGTTGCCTTGGCGCATCAAGCTGGGTTGTTTTCTAACATAGATTCCAACCAACGATTCTGTTGGAGCGAAAACATTGGGTTTCTGAATTGGCTTCACGATGCACCTTCTCAAGGAGATGGCGTGACCGTTGGATTTGACCATCTTTCCGGCATGGTCTGGGCAGAAAACGTCGGTTGGATAAATGTCGGCAACGGCGCAGGCCCTTATCTCAACGACCTTAGCGACTCATCAACTGTTGGCGTAAATGTGAACGCCAGCACAGGCGACTTGTCAGGTTTAGCCTGGGGGGAAAATGTCGGCTGGTTTAACTTTGACACCGCCAGCACATTGAACAGTTTTGGTCAACATGCGCGTTTTGACTTTTGCGAAAACCGATTTCGCGGTTATGCCTGGGGAGAAAATGTTGGCTGGGTAAATCTCGATGACGATGAACATTTCGTATCTGTCAATCAATCATGTTCAACTGGCGACGTGTTATGTGACGGCGCGATTTCTTACCACGACTATTTCATCTTGTCTTCTAACATCACCGGCCCGGACCAGCAAAATTCCTGCACCGTTTTCGATAGCGACGATGACCGTGATGTTGACCTCCGCGATATTGGCGAGTTCCAACGAAATTTTACCGGCGGATAGTTGACAAAGAGAATCTAACCCATCTCATAGGCTGCACTTTCGATATTTTCAAAACCCACGATTGGAGAAACATGAATACTTTGAACAGCCCCGTAGGTGTCAGTGCGATGACAATAGAGCAGCAGATTACCATAAACGCGCCGCGTGAGAAGGTCTTTGAGGCCTTGACTGAAGACATTGTCAAATGGTGGGCTTATAAAGAAAGCGCCGAGATGTACCTAGAAGCCTGGCCTGGCGGTCGATTTTACGAGGGCAGTTCTGATGGCGACGGTTTTTTGTGGGGAACCGTATTAGAAGTGCGCAGGCCTTCGGTGTTGCGGGTTTCTGAATTGCTCGGCAGCTTGCCAAGCGTTCGGGCTGGGGCGCATAAATATGAACTAGAAGATGATAACGGTTCGACCATTCTAAAATTTTCCTGCCAGATGCTTGGAGAAATCGACGACGACGCTCGCGCATGTTTGGAGTCAGGCTGGGGCGAACTGTTATCTGTTCATTTGAAGAATTGGGTGGAAAAGGGCGTAGCCTGTTAATCCAGCAATTAAGAACGCTTCGGCAACATACCGATTAGGAATCCGGATTAAAGTGCGACATTAAATTTTAAGAGGCTACAATAATATACATGACTATTTTCTGGAGTTACCGTACCTGCTTGGTATTATGAATCGAGGCTGTTTTTTTACTACAGCGATGCTGGGCGTGCCAGTCATGGTGATTGGCTACTAGAGGAATGTGATTTCGGAGTCAGGTATATGTTGCGCGACTATAAGCTGTTGGTGTTGATGTTGATGTTGATAAGTATGCAAGTCATCTTGGGGGCTTGCTTCTGCGGGCAAGTAATGGCTGATGCTATTGAGCCATCTCAGGCGCAGCTACAAGTATTGGCGCGATACCAACTTTTCTCCGCCGAGTCTACATCTGAAGGGGGAACGGTTACTCGCCGCAATGCAAGTGCGTGGCTGGCTGTGCGAGCTGCAAAGTCTCCTTTCGTTGCGAAAGGTTTTCCCCTTCAAGCTGAGCAAGTAGACCTTTTGCTTGAGCCATTTTCTGTTGTCGATGCCAATACAGAATTCGTCATAGGCCGAAAAGGAATGCCCGACCTCCCGATTGATTTTGATGCTTCGTCGATTTCTCTTTTTCGAGGTAGTGTTGTTGGCTATGAAAATTCTCGTGTGTATTTAGCACTTTCAGAAAATCGTTCTAGCGGATACATCGACCTCGGCCCCAATCAACAAAGAAGATTTATCGCGTCCAAAGACATGAGCGGACGCGATTTGCCCGCGGGTGAAATAACTGTATACAAGGAGGCCGATGGCGTTGGTTATCCTGCAGGCGTACCGCTGTGTGGCGTCGAGTCGAATGTGTCGCTTACGCCTAAGCAATTAGCCGACCTAGGGCTTCATGCAAATAATTTGTCGTTAGGTACTACTTCGACGTTGAACTTAAAACAACTGGAGTTAGCCGTTGACACGGACTACGAATATTATTTCTTATTTCAAGACGAAACAAAAGCCGTTGAGTATTTGATAGAAATGTACGGCGCGGTGAGCGATATCTTCATTCGTGACGCAAATACGAGATTCAAACTTGTGTTTACGCGCATTTGGACCGACCCCAACGACCTGTACAATGGCTCGGACCCGCTCGGACAATTTAGATCGTATTGGATAGCTAACGAGACGGGTATTCTCCGGGATACTGCCCAACTTTTTTCAGGACGACGAGATTACGCCTTCGGTGGCGTGGCATATCTTAATTCGCTTTGTGATCCCTCAATTGGTTTTGGTGCCGTTGGTTATGCCACAGGATTTTTTCCAGATCCAACTAAGCCCAGCCCGTACGGATATGACGTTCCTGTGACCGCTCATGAGTTGGGACATAGCTGTGGCACTTTGCATACGCACAACTACGGTATAGACAGTTGCGATGTGGGCACTACTACGCCTCAGCGAGGCTCCATCATGAGTTATTGCGGGCAAACCTGGAGTGGCATGACCGCGAACACGGATAACTATTTTCATACATTCGTGCGTACTCAGATGACTGCCTTCATCAATAGTTCGGCATGTATCGCAACCGATTGCAATATGAATGACATCTCCGATGACCTCGATATTGCCAGTAACACGAGCAGCGATGTGAACGGTAACAATGTGCCTGATGAGTGCGAAGATTGCAATAGCAATGGCGTACTCGACCCGGCTGATATTCTTGGCTCAAGCTTGGACCTCAACTCGAATGGTATTCCGGACGAATGCGAGTTGGACTGTAACGGCAACAACATTCCAGACGACACGGACATCACCAATGGTTTCAGCACTGATGCTTATGGAAACGGTATTCCAGACTTATGTGAACCAGATTGCAACAGCAATGGCATATCAGATTACACCGACATTCAGTTGAATATGACGTTGGACGTCAATCGTGATGCAGTGCTGGATGCGTGCCAGGATTGTGACAGCAATGGGCAGCCAGATTTAGTTGATCTACAAAACGCCCATTCACTTTGGGTCGCCAGCGGAATCGACAACTCCATCATGCGCGAGTTCCATGCTGCGACGGGTGTGAGAACAGATACGACCCTCAGCATCGGGGCAGCTATGGTCCGTGGTGGACAAGATGTTGTTATCGCGCCAAATCGTAATGTGTTAGTGTCGAGTGCGATGGACGACCGCGTCATGAAATTTGACGAGGCTGGCGTTTACCTGGGAGATTTGGTCTCGCCGGGTGCTGGTGGCTTGGACTATCCCACAGGGCTTTTCGTGTTGGACAATAACAAGTTATTGGTTTCGAGTGCCAATACAAATAATATACTTGCCTACGACGTGAACACCGGGGCATCATTAGGCGTATTCATTATCGCGGGTTCCGGCGGGCTTACTTCGCCCTTCGGAATCACCCAAGGACCTGACGCATTTTTATATGTTACCAGCGACATCGGCGGGGGGAATGGCGGAAGAATTCTCAAATTCGATGCCACGACAGGCGCGTTCGACAGCATCTTCGTTGATCTTTTCGAAACAGGTTTTCTTTCTCAGCCTAGAGGCTTAACTTTCAAGGCCGATGGTAATTTATTGGTTGCAAGTTTCGGGACAGACGAAGTGTTAGAGTACGAGTGGCCAACGGGGGACGGGCTTGGAAAATGGGCGCAGGTAGGTACGGCAACAGCTATTACGCAGGATAGTCCTTGGGGAATTCGCGTTGGGCCTAATGGCCATGTGTATGTTTCGCGTACAGGCTCGCTATTTAGTTCCCTCGCTACATCCGGTGAGAACAACGGGGAAACACCAGGAGACACAGCTGCTTCTCATCTGACTGACGCACGCATGTTTGAATATAATGTCTGCACGGGCCTGTTCCGCAAAACGCAAATCGGCGGAAACGATCATGGATTGGATTTTGCAACCGGCTTTGATTTTTTTGACGGTTCGTCCGTTGATTGTAATTTTAATTTATTAACCGACGATTGCGACATCGCATCTGGATATAGCCTGGATTTGGATAACAGCGGCATCCCGGACGAGTGCGAGATCGATTGCAATGGAAACGGTATTTACGATCGACGAGATATCATTCCATTTGGGTTAAGCTTCGATGTAAATTGCGATTTAATTCCCGACGAGTGTACGATTGTCCCGCCGAGCAACCCATTGTTTCCGCATGTCGTGACAAAAGATCGTTACATCTCTTTTAATCCCAGTACGAACGCTAATGCAAACACTGCGTATCGTGTGACCAGAATGGGGTCAGCTACATCCTATTATGTCTCGTGCGCGTTAGAGGACTTAGGTGCAGACGGTATGTTGGGGGCGTTGGTGAATTCTGCCGAGCATTGCAAGTGGACAGACGCTGTGATTCATGTGCGGGGATGCGCCATCGTTCCAGGCAATGAGTACCTCGTTGAAGCTACGGATGATAACGTCGTTTTCTCATCCCCGCTTTCCGTGTTCACGACGCCCGTGCCATTGCCACGACAGTACGGCGACATTGTGGGCGAATTCCTGGCCCAAAGTTGGTTAGACCCGGACGGCATCGTTAACAGTACGGATATCGTCGCTGCGGTCAAAAGATTCCAATTGGACCTACAGGCCCCGCATTTTACGCGCGTAGATACAGATGGCGTATTGCCACAAGGCGTCGTAAATAGTTCGGACATTTTACGAATCATAAAAGGTTTCGAATTACAGCCGTTTGGTTTTGGCGTAACTAATTGCGAGTTGGGGCAATGTGTGCCCAGTTGTCCATAACCTAGTAGAGCGGATTATGCAGCCGAGACCGCTGGATGATATATTATTGGATAGTAATAGCTTAGGTTTAGATTACTTTGAGAGGTCATGAGTATGCTTCGTTATACAGTTCTTGGTTTGGTATCTGTTGCCTTGATTAGTTCGTCAGTTTCCGCTGGCGACGTAACAGTAAATTGGCCTCAATTTCGCGGCCCAAATGCTAGCGGTGTAGCCGAGGGGGCCGTGCCCACTAAGTGGGACGCGACTACGGGTGAAAATATCAAGTGGAAAACTGCCATACCTGGCTTGGGGCATTCATCGCCAATCATCTGGGGCGACAAAGTTTTTATTACAACAGCGATAAGTGGACAGGAAAATCCCGAGCTAAAAGTTGGCCTATATGGAAACATCAAATCGGTTGATGACGATACCAAACATAGTTACCGGTTGTATTGCCTCAATAAAAAAAACGGTAAGGTTTTGTGGTACAAGGAAGCGTTTAACGGCGTTCCGAAAATCAAGCGACACACAAAAGCTACACATGCAAACTGTACGCCGGTGACAGATGGAAAGCATGTCATCGCTTTTTTCGCGTCTGAAGGATTGTACTGCTATACGATGGATGGTGAGTTAGTCTGGAAGATAGACCTCGGCGTACTCGATAGCGGCTACTATGTAGTGCCTGATGCCCAATGGGAATTCGCCTCGAGCCCGATTATTTATAAAGATACGGTCATCGTTCAGTGTGACATTCAAAAGAACTCGTTCATCACAGCCATTAAAATTAAAGATGGAAAGCAGTTGTGGCGGGCAGGCCGAGATGAAGTGCCGACCTGGAGTACGCCAACGATTTATGAAGGACCAAATCGCACACAGGTTCTCGTCAATGGCTACCGTGACATGGGCGGCTACAACGCCGCTACAGGGCAGCGCATCTGGAAGATGAAAGGAACGGGTGACATTCCTACGCCCACGCCGATTGTCAGGGATAACACGTTCTATTTTACATCCGGGCACGGTGGCGGTAATCCAATTTATGCTGTGAACAGTAACGCCGTAGGCGTCGTGCGGCTTGAAGAAGGGGAATCATCAAATAGGTTTGTGATGTGGAGCCATAGTAAAACAGGAAACTACATGCAGACGCCGCTGATCTATGGCGACAAACTATTCACCTGTCGTGACAATGGTATTCAGGCGTGTTACGACGCCAGGACCGGCAAGAAGATTTTCAAGCAGCGTCTAGGTACAGGCAACACTGGCTTCACAGCGTCACCAGTAGCCGCTGACGGTAAGGTATTCTGGTCAAGTGAAGAGGGTGATGTCTACGTCGTGCCAGTTGGAACTGAGAAGGGCGTGCTAGCTATAAACCCGATGGGCGAAGTATTAATGTCAACACCAGCTATTTCAGAAGGGCAAATTTTCTTCCGCGGCGCATCGCATGTTTTTTGCGTAGGAATGTAGTACGAAATCGGTAGGGCAGGCTATTAGCTGCTACACTAAAATATTTCAGAGTTTGCGGCAGGCGCAGCTCTGATTCTTTCTTCAGTTTTCGAGGCTGCGTCTTGGTATGTTTGATAGCTTTCATTTAATGTGAAGATGTAACAACCTTCGCAGACTCTACAGGCCAAGATGCTTGCTCGCTTGTAATTGTCAGTTCGGTGTCCGATGTTGCGGATGAGCGAACATACGCAAGGGCCAAAGGATTTCCACTTGCTATCGACCGACACATGCTCGTCACTTTTCCAACGGTTTTGCCTTCCTTGTCACAGACATCATCGCCCACTTTAGGCAACACATCTCCGGCGACTGTCAAAGACATCAACTGTCGTGCGACAACTCGCCTGGCTCTCATGCGTTCGACGACTTCTTGTCCGAGGTAACAACCCTTGTTTTCGCCCACCGCTCGCCCAAATTGGCCAGTCTCAGCCGAGAGGCAGTCTTCAGTGATTTCGCATTCCGGCCAAGCGATTCCGGATTCAATGCGATGCACTTGTACGGCGTCGTCCCCGACTAATGTGACCGCTCGCTCCCCCACACTTTCAACTAAATGTTTCCAAACTGATTTGGCTGACGCTTGCGGGGCAAATAATTCGAGGCCAAAGACTCCGCAAAAGTCGGTGCGCATCACATCCATTTCTACGCCGTCTACGGTCATCACGGACAAACCAAGAATGGGCAAATTTGCGACTTGTCCTGCTTGCCTGTTGGCTAACCAAGATTTCAGGCCGCCGCCGGTTAGGCCTATGCGTACAAAATGATCTGAGATGTCGTCGAGCGTCACGTCCTCCATGATGATGTATTTGGATAGGTGAGCTTTGGCTGTTTCCAAAAAGCACGCCGGTAAATCCAACCAAATCTCCTGATTGCGCACGACGTAATTCAAGTCAAAAAGAATGCGTCCTTTGACGTCGAGAGAAAACGCATAGTGGCCATCACCCACGCCGAGTGATTTTACATGATTCGTTGTGAGGTTATGTAGCCAAGTGACGCGATCTGCGCCGGTGGCCCGTAACAATCGACGATCAGATCGATCGACTAAACCGACGCCATCGCGAATGGCAGCGTATTCCTTTTCAACCGAATCAAAATATAACACGCGATCACCTTTGACGTACTGCTGCATAAATGAACCTCAATCGGACATAGCCTTCTCATTGTTTCAATAACTCAAGATAGCGGCGTCTGCCAATGGATCAATGGGAGGTTAGATTGGGCGAAGATATAAAGGAAGCCGAGCCAGCAGAGTAACACTGTACGCAAAGCGAATACCAACGACGTCCTTCCAAGTTCGGGCCGGAATGAGGAAGGATTGGAAAATCAAAAACGCCGCTGGCTCATACGCTTCGAAGCCTGGAAACACACAAATCCAGATTTCTAATCCCCTGCTGGTCGGCATTTGGGGCTACTTTGGGCTTGTAACGCGACATCCGCGTACTAGCCTTGCTCTAAATAGACTAGCAAGCCTCATGCCAGGAACTGGCTTTTCGCCAAAACCGCTTTTTTACGTCCGAAAAAACTTTTCCGCAGACTTTTGGAACCCCGTGTACCTAGATTACTTGGTATTGATTCTGCTGATAGCATATGACGTTGAGGAGATTCGCCCAATCGTGGGGGATTTCACGCATTATGACACCAAGTCGTTGAGGCGGTGTTATTAACTTGCTTAGCATATTAGGAAAGGCCGATTGACACTGATGGACTGCGTGGCATTTTCGGACGACGATCTATATAGTCTTTAGTGGTATTGGCCTCGTCGGGGTGACAGGATGCTCGGTTGATGAAAGTCCGCGATCCGCGCGTTTTTGTGATGCGCGTCAGTTTATTCGCTTCTGTCGTGATGCTTGTGGGCAAACTCTGGGCCTACTATCTCACGCATAGCGTCGTTGTGCTTTCTGACGCTGCTGAGTCCGTCGTGCATGGTGTCGCTACTGGGCTGGCTACGTTTAGCTTGTCGTATTCATCCAAGCCTGCGGATGCCAACCATCCATATGGCCATGGTCGCATCGCATATTTTTCGGCGGGCTTTGAGGGGGCGTTGGTACTCGTGGCTTCGTTCGCAGTGATCTTTAGCGGCATCAACGGTCTTCTACACGAACCACAGTTGAAGCACCTCAATGTCGGTTTGGCAATCTCCGCCGGACTCGCAGCTATCAATCTAGGACTAGGCTGGTCGTTGGTTCATGTGGGCAACAAATACAACTCGCTTATACTCGTGGCTAATGGGGAGCATGTGTTTTCTGATATGTGGACGACGGTCGCAGCTATCGTAGGCCTGTCTCTGGTTATGCTTACGGGGCAGACTTGGCTTGACCCAGCCATCGCGATACTCCTTGGCGGATATATCATGATGACCGGCTTATCGCTAATACGAAAATCATTTGCGGGGCTAATGGACGAACTCGACCCGCAAACATTGGAAATTCTGACGGGTGGGTTGAGACAGGCCGTCGAACGAAATCTGATTAGCGAATTCCACCAGCTTCGATGCCGTAAAATTAATAACCAAATCTGGATCGATGTTCATGTTTTAGTTCCCGGTGAACTTTCTACTTTAGAGGCGCACGGGCGAGTGACGCAGGTGGAAACATCTCTGGAAGAACTGTTCCCGAAGTACATAGTTATCGTCACGTCACATGTGGAACCGGATGACCATGAAGCCGTTCATCCTGGTGGGCACGATGAAATATCTGACACGATAGAGTCGGCGCATCACCACACACATTAGTGATAATCCGCTACGTTTTATTCAGTAGAATAGCACACGGCACTGGATTCCCGCCTGCGCGGGAATGATTATTACCAGCGAAATCGCCAGCCTATTGAAAAGCGATAATCGGTTTCGACGCCGTTGCTTGCTAGTTCTTGCACGGTGGGTATTTGAAAAGAGGCTTCCCAGGTCCACTGCTCTGAAGTGTATTGGATACCGGGCGAAAGAAAAATTTCGTGAGTGCCGTCGATGCTGTATCGGCCATTCATTTCGGCTACGACGCTCCATTGCGAGAGCGAATTCTCGCTAAATATTTCGGGGGAAACACGGTAGGAATAGGTTAAGTCGTAACGCAGGGAGTCAACATCAAAATTGCCGTCGCCTGTTTTGATGGTGTATACCATATCAGCGTCAAAGACTTTTCGGTCATGTCGCCAGGAATAAACCAAGCCTACGATAGGATCGGTGCTGTCGCTGGAAAAACTGCTGTCTCCGTTGCTGAGGTTTACGCCGAACAGCGCAGCTAATCGTTCTGTCTGCAATGGCCCTGCGTCTTCCTGCCAGAAGCGATATTTCAAAAGCAAAGTTGTGTCGGTAGGCCCATCGCGTCGGTCTTCGACGCTGCCCTCCCTACTATCATAGACCTTGCGCTCTCGGTACACATACGGCACGTTGACAATCATGGCGAGGTTGGATTCCAATCCAAGCACCACAGCTACCCGGGCGACGGAGGTTTGCACCTCTCTCACATTTCGCGCACTACCGTGGCCATGTGCGTCGGAGTAGGTGTATTGCATGCGTAACACGCCGCCGCCTTTGCGCGGGGTGAAGGCTACGTCGCTGTTGATTGGACCTGCCAAACTTGTTGACGTCAGCGCACATGCCATCAACAAGACAAATATATACGTTGCTCGGCGCATAGTAATTATTTCAATCGCTGCAATACAGGACAGATTACGTTCCAGATTTCCCCGGTGCAGCATTATACGTTTCTTTAGGCATCGTAAGTTTTACAGGCGTAAAGCCTGCATCAATAATTGCCTGCCAAATCGACTGGGCAATTGGTACAGTGTCTGGAGAGAAAAATATGGACACGTCGCCGGTGTTCAAATCGACTTGGACATTAGCTACATTTTTGACGCGCTCGACCGAGCGACGAATGCTGAAGGCTCAGCCTGGTCATGTGATGCCTCGGACGAGTATCGATGCATCAGCTTTAACATTTTTGTGGGCATGGGTAGGTAGTGGTTGGCCAGAACTCGCGCAACCTCCCAGCAAACCCGACATCGCCAGTGTGGTGGCGAAAAACATTACTCTATGATTCATATATCGTTCTCCGAACTTTTATACTCTTCGACATCCGCGCGGGTTGAAAACCGCAGCTCGTAATTTCTTAGGCCGTGACTATAGCGGATTGTTGAGGGGAAGGCGAACGTCGATTGGCTAGTATCAATCCTGTAACAACTGCGCCACAGCCTATGAGTAATACTGTCCATGGCAGATGAGCGCCATCTTCCAGCTTAATCCCCATTCGCTCGAACGTGGTTGGGCTGACTATCGAAATCACTGCGACTGAATTATGCAATGCGTGGGCGATTATCGCTGGCCAAATCGAGCGGGACTGCCAGCATAAATATCCCAACAAAATACCCAGCGTAGCCGTCACGATAAACTTAAAGAGTAGAAAATGGAACACGCCGAATATCGCAGCACTGGCTATGATCGCCGTCCACTTTCGTGCTGAAGATGAAAGGCCGCCCATTAAAAATCCGCGAAAGAGTAATTCTTCGGACACGGCTGGGATGATGGCGATTATCAAAATCACGCCGCCTAATGGCAAGGCTTGTAACGTGGCAGCCATCGACTCAGCCTGTTCAGCGAACGCCTGGGGCATGCCCAATAATTGATACTGGATGAGATTTAGTTCATGGGCCGGAACCCACATGCAAAGCCCCAATAGGATGGCTGAAAATAAGTGCCTTACTGACGGCACTTTGAATGAAAGCGCCTGCTTCACGCTCACTTTCCAAAATGTCATCATCAACATGGGAAGCAGCACAAACATGAGCGGCATTAGCCAAGCTGAGGTTTGTAGCAGCGAGACAGCGCTTTCGTTAGGCCCTGGCGACAAGGCTGATTGCACAAAAAACCAGGCGGGAAATAACAGAGATACATACAACAAGCTCATCGCTACTGAGGGTAGGCGCATGGGCTTGAATAGTTTCCGGGAAAAAAGCGTCTTCATCGAACCGCTGTCCGCGAATACAACCGACTCCTTGCCGAACAACGTGGCCGCGATAGCCACGGCTGCTCCAGCGTAGAGGGTGGTTGACAATAACACCGTCAGCAGATGGCCTAACTGTACTGGCGCCCCCAACAATAATTCTCTCGTCAGCAGCACCATGTTCCCAACCGGCATCACCAACATCACGCCTTCCAATTTGGCCGCTGGCAACGCAGCCATTCCGCCTGGTAATAACGCGGCTAATATGACGGGGGTGACGTAGTTTTGCGCTTCCTTAAAAGTTCTCGCAAAGCTACAGACGGCTAGCATCATAGCTGACATGAGTACGGCGAAGGGAATTAGGCAGACGAGAATAAGTAACATCGTTCCCAGCGGTAGACCCTGGCCACTGGTGGCGATGAGCATATCGAAACCGCCGAAATAAACCGTAGCTGTGACGGACGCGAGGTTAAGCGTCGCCCCCATTATCGCAACGGTCGTGACGACAAGAAACTTGCCCACGATCAAATCGATCACCGGCACGGGACAGACCATTAGTGATTCCAGCGTGCCTCGTTCTCTTTCGCCGGCGGTTAAATCAATAGCTGGGTAAATCGCTCCGGTGATGGTCATCAAAATTAATATTAGCGGAAGTATTTGGCCAAGAATGGATTGCGGCGCTGACAAATTCACGAAATCAATAGCGAATGGCTGATCGAAGAGCGCTGGCAACGCAGCTCTTTTCTTACGCTGCTCAACCAGACGATTGCTTATCCGATCAAACATATCTGAAAGACGACTCGTGACATATTGGCCTCGAACATCCGCCTCGTCCGACAGGATGGTCACGCCATTTTGCTGGTCAATCGCTTTTAGAAATACATTTGATTCAAACACGATGCCTAAATGTATGGCGCGCTCACGAATGTTTACGCGCAGCGCATCTTTAGTTTTGATGGCGATAATTTTGACTAGCTCACCCAACGGTGCGGCGGCCTTTGTTTCTTCTGAGTCAGCAGCTTCATTTTCATTGGCTTGATGTTCTTGTGACACCAGCTTGGCGTCCCATTGAAGCATGTATTCCAGCAGGTTCTTCTGCTCATGCCCCACGACGCCGATGACATACTTCTCCTCATCGAGCGACTTGGCCTGAATCGTTACCGCTTGCAGCGAGCCAACCATGAGTAGCGGGTACAACACGATAGGCACAACGATCATGGCGATCAGCGTGCGACGGTCCCGCAGAATGTCGATTAGCTCTTTTATATAAATCGTGCGAATGCGATCTAGCGAACTCATTTGATAGCCGCCTCCACCTTTTCGCTTGCGTGAATGATCTTGAGGAAAATATTACTAAGTCGCTCTTCGCCGGATTGCTTCCGTAACACGTCCAACGTTCCCTCAGCTACGAGCTTGCCGTCGTAAATTAGGCCGATGTTGTCACACATATCTTCGGCTTCGTCGAGGTAGTGCGTGGATAGAATAATTGTCTTGCCGCGATCGCGTTCGCGTTTTATGTATTCGAGAATGATTCGATTACTTAACACGTCCAAGCCGAGCGTCGGCTCATCCATAATCAGGATTGGTGGATCGGCGATTAGCGCTCGTGCGATATTGACCCGCTGCTTTTGACCTGTGGACAGCGCACCACATCTTAGCAACGCAAAATCTTTTAGCCCTAACCATTCAATAAGATGATCGGCTTTGTCGTGAGCATCTTGTTTGGTCTTACCGTGGAGCTGCGCGAAGTAGATGAGCAACTCGCGGGCGGTCAGCCGTTGATATAGTCCGGTGTTAGCTGTCAGAAATCCGAGTACACGCTTGACTTCTTGAGGCTGCTCCGCCACGTCGTAGCCAGCGAGAATTGCCCGGCCACCCGTCGGAGCCATCAACCCGCTGAGCATGCGCAGCGTCGTCGTCTTTCCCGCACCGTTGGGGCCTAGCAACCCGTAAATCTGCCCTTCACCCACGCGAAAAGTCAGTCTATCGACCGCTCGCTTTTCTTTTCCGTCTGGTGTGGAAAAAGATTTGACCAAATTATCTGCAAAAACCATGTCCATACTGATGTATTGTCGGCAAAATAACCTGAAAATGGCTATCGAATCGCCCGATTCTCGACGCCACCCCGCAGCTGTTGATAATGGTACGCACCCTGCGGGCGATTGGTGCGGTTACTTTTGGTATCGCCAACGTGGGCGGCGCGTTACGATGAGGCTAATTGGAAATTTGTCACAACATTTGGAATAAGTCCAACTAAAGGATATTTGGCTATGACGACGAAAACCCGAATCGAAAAAGACAGCATGGGCGAGATGACCGTACCGGACACGGCTTATTGGGGTGCTCAGACTCAGCGAGCAGTCGAAAACTTCCCCATCAGCGGCTATCGATTCGGCCGACGGTTCATCCGGGCACTTGGCCTTATCAAACTTTCCGCTGCGAAAGTCAACCGCGACCTGGACAAACTCGACGGGAAAATCGCTGACATGATTACCACGGCGGGGCAGGAGGTTGTCGATGGGAAGCTCGACGAGCATTTCGTTCTCGACATTTTCCAAACCGGCTCCGGGACCAGTACCAATATGAACACCAACGAGGTCATCGCCAACCGAGCCATCGAATTAGCTGGTGGGGAAATTGGCTCGCGCGATCCAGTTCATCCCAACGACCACGTCAACATGGGCCAATCTTCTAACGATGTGATTCCCACAGCTATTCATATTTCGTTAGCTGAGTCAATCAAATATGATCTGCTACCCGCACTCGAACATCTCGCCGCTAAACTTGGTGAAAAAGCCAAGGCCTTTGACCATGTCGTTAAAATCGGAAGGACGCATCTTCAGGACGCCACACCGGTTAGGCTGGGTCAGGAATTCGGCGGCTTCGCAAGGCAGGCACAACTCTCAGCTATGCGTGCGACAAAAGCTGTTAAAGCTTTGCGCGAACTACCTATCGGCGGAACAGCTGTGGGGACTGGCATCAACACACATCCAGAATTCGGTAAGCGCATGTGCGTTTTCTTAACGGAGTATACCGGCGTGGAATTTGTCGAAGCTGAAGATCATTTTGAAGCTCAAGCCTCTAAAGATGCGGTATGTGAAGCGTCCGGTCATCTAAAGACCATGGCTGTGAGCCTTACGAAAATTGCTAACGATATTCGCTTGCTGGGTTGCGGGCCAAGATGCGGCATCGGTGAAATCAGCCTGCCTTCGGTTCAGCCGGGTAGTAGTATTATGCCGGGCAAGGTGAATCCGGTCATGAGCGAGATGGTGATTCAGGTCTGCGCTCAGGTCATCGGCAACGACGCCGCAGTGACAATAGGATGTCGCGATGGCTACTTCGAGCTAAACGTCATGATGCCCATGATGGCTCATAACGCACTGGAGTCTGCGAGACTATTAGCCAGCGCCGCTCGGGTGTTCGCGGATAAATGCGTTGTTGGTATTGAGGCTAATGAGCAAGTGGCTAAGGATTTGATTGAGGGTTCGCTAGCCATGTGTACCAGCCTAGCCCCGCTGATTGGATACGACAAAGCAGCGGCTATCGCTAAAGAAGCCTTCGCCTCTGGGAAGACTGTGCGACAAGTGGCCAAAGAACACAAAGTGCTTTCGGATGAGGAATTGGATAACGCGCTCGATGCAATGTCCATGACTAAGCCAGGGTAAGGCGAAGATTGGGATTTCATCCTTCTCAACAAGACATGGGCGAAGGTGGGTTAATTCTTCGGTTATATGATAGATGTTCGATCATCGACTCCCCCAGGCCCAAAAAGAAGGATCCGGGCCACCCAGCCCACAATATTGGGAGCAAATTGAAATGAGAATTTGTCGATCAAGATATCTATGCGTGCTTTTACTATTACTAAGCTCAGTGAGTGCCAGGGTTTTGGCAGAACAGAAAGCTGGCTTTCGTGGTATAGGCTATCTGCCTGGATACACATCTAGTTTGGCAATTGACGTATCTGGTGATGGATCCACCGTAGTGGGGCAGTTGAAGGGCGGACCGCCGCCGGGCCCTGGCTATGCTGCATTTAAGTGGACAGAGTCGGATGGAATGGTGAACTTGGGTGAGATTTCTGGCCCACAAATGTATTATACTACCAATGCAGTGTCATTTGATGGCTCTGTGGTGTTGGGACGATACCGTCATGAGATAGAAATGTTCCAAGTGTTTCTCTGGACTTTGAAGGATGGGATGATCCCACTTGGCATCGATTCCACTAGTCTTTTGATGGACTTATCAGCAGACGGTTCGGTCGTTGTGGGCCAGTATACTCAACCATTCCGTTGGACGAAAGCAGGTGGAATTGTATACCTTGGAACTATGCCAGGAGGTAATTATTCAGGCGGCAGTTACGGAGTTTCGGCTGACGGTAATACGATAGTTGGATCGGGTGTGTCGCACTTGGGCCCAGAAGGATTCAGGTGGACCGCAGCTACAGGGAGGGTCGGCTTGGGAGGCCTGTCTGGATTAAACAAAACCTATCCACAGGCTATTTCGGCTGATGGTTCAACAATTGTGGGAGTCAGCTGGAGCAGCCCGAAAACACCAGAGGCGTTTCGCTGGACTAAAGCGGATGGAATGGTTGGGCTTGGTTTCCAAACTGACAGTCGTGGCAGCGAGGCGTATGCCGTTTCTGCTGACGGTGCTGTAGTCGTCGGGAGAAACAATACATGGCAGTTTATCTGGGACAAGGCCAATGGCATGCGAGTCCTGCGAGATGTGTTGGTCAACGACCTGGGCCTGGATTTGACTGGCTGGAAGTTGAGAGCTGTGACGGCCTTGTCTGATGATGGACTGACGATCGTTGGAAGAGGCCGTAATCCAAAGGGATATACTGAAGGTTGGATCGCAACACTTCCGTCAACATTTTTTAGTGCATCTAATTGAAGCGGTTCCGGAGGAGAATAAAAGGCCGGGTGGCCCTGGTCCTTCTTTTTGGACTTGGGGGAGTCGATGATAAACGCTCGAACTAATCCCAGCAATATTCTTGCCTCGCTAACAAGCCGGATGATTTTCATTCACAGCGCCCCGATAAAACCGAGCGGCGAGCGCTAGCGACCCGTGTCTTCAAAATGCTATCCACTTCTCGACTGTGTAAAACGCCGCCATGCCAATTACTATCCGAAGACACCGGGCGCTGGCGCTACCGGCTCTGAAATGACCATCTATTTACTAACCAACTAACAAATCATTCAACAGTTTCAACGGGTGACGGGTTTCTTCTTGGCTGTGGAAGTAACAAATTAGATTAGTGCGTATCCCGTATGTCGGTATGACCTCGCTGACTATATCATTAGCGTAGCTTTTACATGGAGTAACAACTGATTTTTACAGCCTACTTGGAACCATTTAACAAATTGAAGTCATTGCGCGATCGCGTTTTAGCTGTGCTCGACGCATTGCCCCAAGATGTTCAAAGTGATTTTCTTGAAGATTCGCGTTTTCGGATAACACTCGACGATTTCGTGCCTGGTGAAGGGAGAAATGTTTGGTTAGCCTGCCCAGGTACGCACGGTAATGGCAGCCGATGCGTCGTCTTGAAACCGCGATTGGCCGATTGCCGAGAAGATTTCGCACTTTACATAATCGCTCACGAACTTGCCCATGCTTACCTGCGCAATGGTGGCTGGGGTGAGATTAACGATCCAGAAGCCGCAGCTGACGCCCTCGCGGCTAGTTGGGGGTTCCTGAAACAGACCAGATAAACACTTCGCACCACAGTTTTTTTGTACCAGCAATTCGGTTCGTTGGGACAGTGACCTGAGATACTTCGTGCCACTTATTCATAAGCTCGATACCATCTCTTGTATCGATTACAATCGCATCATGGCTAAACACAATATCACGGAAAAGGAACTGACTACATTGGACTGGATCCAAATTCCCCGATCAGAACTTGATCGGGTCGACTGGACGGATTCAACAAAGGAGACAGGGTGGTGGCAGATCGTAGCTGAGATTACATGCAGCTCATGCGGCGCTTTTCAGGCCGCTGATTCTGACCCAACTAACGATAAGCCCATGACGATCAAACTATGTCTAAAGCTGTTTAACGACGTAGGCTGGCGCGTCAATGATCAGGATTGTCCGGTATGCGCCGATTGCTAGCACTAAGATAACCTTCGTTTTATACCCGTTTCGCCTTGCATCATAGCAAGCCTAGCTGCCGTTGTCTGAGTACACGGATTTTAATCGGTTGATTTCGTTTGAACTTCTATGCGCTAGATGCTGGTTCCCCAACCAATAGCCTGGGCATTTCAGTAGTTTTCTACCGTCTTGGCCAATGATGCTGAACCGTCCTGATAGCCAGCCATACTTTGCTTTCGCCAGGCGTGGCCAGGGAATTAGGTCGCAACGGAATCGAGGGTTATCAAAGCGAACACCGTGCCGGTTCAAAGTCAGGAGGTGCGGCGAGCCGACATCTCTAGACAGGCGATAGATAGACGGCAGCATACACACGCCAACTAAAAGGAAAAGAGTATATTCGTCTTGCTGTATCCCATTACGTCGTGTACCAACGAAGAACATAAGAAGTAATAGGAATCCATACCCTAACTGGCGGCGTTCCCACTTGCTCGCCTGCAACGTGATGGTCATGGCATGTGGGTCGTAATCCATGCCACACTCAGGACAAGTATGTACTTCAGGTAGGCCAACTAATGAATAGTTACACGTTGGGCA
The DNA here is from genome assembly GCA_024280855.1 of Planctomycetota bacterium. GTDB lineage: Bacteria > Planctomycetota > Phycisphaerae > UBA1845 > UBA1845 > JAJRPG01. The sequence continues at coordinate 142,953 of JAJRPG010000084.1, forward strand.
GCAGCGTTCTTCGCCATTGGTTCGTTTACTCATCCTGGTTCAGCGAAGTAGGGCACGGTCTCTGCTTCGCCTACTGGCGGAAGGTTGACCTGCCTGAACTACCTCGATATCTCCTTTATATTTCGCAGCGAGTCTATTCTACCGTGAGCGACAAAGCTCGGTCGATCATTGGTTTGAGCTCGTCGAAAGCCATACTCCCGCTTGTGCGCCAAAGCACTCGGCCTTGACGGTCTATGATGACATGCGTGGGATGAGCGAAAGCATCAAAGAGATCGTGAAGCGCCTTGGCTTCGGGGACCACATGATAAGAGAACGGATGTTTCTTCAGGAATACGGTGAGGTCGTCTTGTGAATCCGTCGCGAGAGCTAAGAAAAGAACGTCTTGCTGATCCTTGAATGCCTCCACCACACGGTTGAGGTCTGGAAGCTCGGCCCTGCAAGGACCACAACCAATGTACCAGAAATTCAGCACGACAACTTTCCCGCGTAATTTCCTGGATGAGAATGAATCTCCGTGCATGGTTGTGATGTCGAAGTCCGGCGCGGGGAACAGTTTGCCCTTTAGCGCTTCAGATAATAGTTCCCCCAGGTGTGCATCGAAACCCTTTTGAGAGCCATGTGATCGAATATATAGCTGTCGAAGATCGTCCATGCCTCGTTTAGTGTTTCGCAGATTCGCCGCGACAAAAGCCCGTTCCGCGAAATAGGTTTCGTGTAATGCAGACCAGACTTTTCCTTCCAGTTCTTCCGCTCGTCCCCAGCCTTCGTTTCGCGAAAGACTGGCGGCAGTCGTCGATGCGGCTAGGGCTTCCGCGTATTTATTCAATGCAAGTGCTGTTTCAGCCCACATGCGATACATCTTCGGCAAACGATGGATCTGGTGAGACGCTTCGACGCCCTCTGGGTAATTTTGGTTGCCTGTCAGCGTCAGGTCGATGGCTTTTCTTATAGCGTGATACGATTCTTCCATGTGCCCTTCGCGTTTAGCAGCAAAGGCCAGGGCGTAATACGGTAATGAATGAAATGGGGCATCGCGAATCCAGGCGTTGGCGATTAGGCGAATCGCGTTCGTCGGGAAATTTTCATCGAAAAGGTGTTCATGTATCCCGAGCCTAGCCAAAGGTGAGGCAGGATGTTTGCGTACGGTCTCTGCAATGGCGGCAAACACAGTTTTAGGTCCGACACCTGTAATGTTCTGGGCATAGGTTTTGTATCGGTATAGCCGAGATGCGAAGTAGGTGAATCGGGCCTGCGGGTATTTCTGGAGCATGGCAAGAAGAATTTTCCTGGCCTTCGCTTCTTTATGCAGATCAAGGTAGGCCGCTACCCGAACGAATTGATAGTCCGGCGGCTCGCCTGAGGCCGACTGTTCGATACGTTGCAGATCACTAATAAGTTCGCTTTCATGTTGCGATCGATTGTGACGCTTAACGCTTCCCCACCACTCGTAATAGGCGTAGTAATTGTCTGGATAGAGTGACATTTCCTTATCGAATAATTCACGTGCTTTCGTCGCATCGGCATCATCGATTTCGCTAGCCGTGGCGTGCCGCACAGGTTGGCCATCTGGTCTATAGATGAGCTGATGCGGGACGTTGTTCTCGCTGTCATGAATGTCGAACTGATTGGAAAAGTGAACGCGGATCTGGCATAGTGGTTTCTTTAGTGGGATGTCGCCAACGAAAGTGTTACCCACTCGGTGCATCGAATGAGCTTCAAACTGATGCCAGCCGTCCGCGTAAACCGTCCAAACGATCATGCGCAATTCTTTGTCCGATTGGAACCTCGCGCCGTCTGCGGTGGTATTGTAAGTCACATGAAGCGGTTGCTCCCAGGTTGGTTTTTCCGGTGTGACGGTAACAACGGGTTCGCCCGCAGCGGCGTGAGTTAAGCAGATGCTGTTCGCCAACAAAAACGCCAGAACGATTCGGAGTCGATTAGATGGGATTTGCATCGGACATCTATCTCCAAGTTAGGGCACGGTCGCAGCTTCGCCTGCTGGAAAAAGCGCGACCTGTCATGATCTGAACCGCGTCCGAGAGGAGGCGGCCTCTTTATTCTTGCGTATCATCGACACCCTCATGCCCCAAAAGAAGGACATGAGCTACACCGACAAGCGCAGACGGCAGGCAATAGCAATGCCCTACCCTTTACTTCTTTCGTTTATACGTTCCCTTCAACTCCATTTTCGTAACGGCGTGGTAAGTGTCGGCACATTCGGTCGTGTTCCAATCCAGAGTGTTGTTATCTACGCTG
>JAJRPG010000085.1 GCA_024280855.1 Planctomycetota bacterium
GACGCTTGTGCTGATCGATTCCCATAAACAACATAGCTGAGTTCTCCTGCGTAAAAGAATTCTGTTTTTGGCGGTCCCACGAGGATACGCCGTCCAATGAATTCTGCAGGAGAACTCTCTTTCATGGAATCATGTCCTTCTGTGTGGACATGGGGGAGTCGATGATAATGCGTCTATCAATGTTCCACCGGTAGGGCACAATCGTTCTGCGGGGGGCCATTCTTTGTCTACTGACAAAGGGTGGGGGAAGGACATTCACGAACAGGTCGCATCGCCCCTAATCTTAATTGTCGCATCAGGCATCAACCTATTCCGAAGCATCCCCTCGCGCCACCCCAGCCGCAACTTCAAACGCATCTTTATATTTCGTAAGAAGTCGAATATACCATAGAAAAAGCACCAGCATGGCCACCATCGAAAAGCATCCTAAATATAGGAGCAATGTGCTACCAGATGGCGCGGCAGCTGTGACACCAAGGCTTGTGATTCCTGAAGCTACGGCGATAAACATGCCCACCGCAAAAATGAGTACAACCACAAAAATACCTATCGTCATAAACCTCTTTGTGGACAGTGCCAAGTTCTCGTCAGGAATACGAATCGCAAATCTTCGCAGATACACTAATTCGCCAATGGACGTTGCATAACCGGCCAGCGCAGCTATCCACGTCACAAGTGTGAAAATAATCCCCAATGTTTGCGCATCACGAGACAATGATATCATGCCACCAAACAGTGAAAACATCGCACAACTCCGGACAGATTTGCGTAGAGTAACCGGGTCTTCCGTAAGGCCAATCCGCGGCTCTTGTTCAGTAATAAGAAACGTCGCCCACAAACCCAGCCCACCGCTAGCAAGCCAAACTAGCGTGGTAACAATGGAAAGTGTAGCAGCGGAAAATGTCCCCGCAGAAATTGTTATCGCCGCTATGATAGACCCAATAACGCCGCCAATAAAACCAAGCACGATATTCCAAAGCTTCAGCTTCACCCCAAAACGAAGCTGCTCAAGCCAATGCGCATCAGCATGTTGCAACAAATCACCGCGAAGCGATTGCTCAACATCCGTGCCACACTCCGGGCACTTACCATCCACATGCAGCCCGCGCACATTATACCCGCAGTGTATGCACAATGTATCCCGTTCAACTTGCAGTTGCGAAGATTCAAGATTATCTGACATGTACCCCGACCTCCATATAGATGACCACCGAACTGAGGCAAGTCATTAGAAGCTTAAAGTCGCGATATGTCTATGTTTACTTCGTACCGTGCGAAATGGGCACGAGTCTCTCATCCACGGTAATCACCCGCGTAACATCCGACCACGGCTTGCCATCAACTTCAACATATGGATAAACGAAAAAGTTAAGCGGCGGCCCCTGTTGAGACGGCAGTACCAAATCTCGGCCAAGAGAAAACGCAATACGGTTTTCGTCCAGTCGCCCGAAAAAATACGACGCTCGCTCCGGGTGTTTATCAGCTTCAGAAATATCAACAGGAATCCAGCCAAGTCCCTCGACATAAAATTCCGCCCAGCAGTGGTATCCGTTTATCGTTTGTCGTCCAGGTTTAGATGGCAGGGGAAACCCAATCCAAAAACGCGCAGGAATTTCCGCAGACCGGCTAAGCGCGATAAAGAAACTATGAAAGTCGCTGCAATTTCCTTTGCCAATATCACAAGCAAAATTTGCATCACCCCGGCCCCAACCCCGACCAGACTTATCATACGTCATCCGCTGCAATACATGCTCATACAAAGCCTTAGCCCGTCCAAGGGACGTCGGCTTCGACCTAACCGTTTGATTAGCGATTTGCTTAAACCGATCGGTCAGTGGAACCATATCATTGGGCATAAGATAAAGCGGCAGCATGCCGGAATCTTTATTCGCAGAAGTTTTATGGTCCCCCAGCCCAATTTGCTCGCGCCGCAAAAATTCTACAACCTCTACAATTTTAATCTGACCATCATTAGGCCGAGAGAAACGCCCATGCCAAACCTGATTATCGTACAAAGGCTCACGAAGCAGCTCACCCTCAACATCTGCGGAAACTTCATACCTCAAAATTTCCTGCTCATCATTACTAGGTGGAACTGGAAGCCAAACATCAATCACCCGCGCACCCTCAGGAATACCCCGTACAGCAACCTCATGCCGAAGAACCCCACCTCGCTCGTCCCCAGCTAGGCAATATGATTCAGCTACCAAGACCACCGCGACAACAATGATTACACGAAAAATGTTCAACGGATGATCCTTAAAGACAAGGCCAGTATAAACTCCAAGCCGTGCAGTATAATCACACGCTGGATGTAATCAAACCTACATGGAGATGCCCTGACGATTTGTAATCATCACATTGCCGGTTACCGCTGCGAACGAAGCTTAGCCTCATGTGTCTTTGAAACTGCCACATCATCACGACCTGCAATCTGATAAGCGCACCGATTGATTTGTTTTCGTTGTGAATGTTGAATCCTACCTTCGCTAAACCATTGGCTAGTGATCGCGCTAACGCAGTCAACATAATCCTGAATGAACAAGGTGGCCAAGGAGCAGGTTGATAGGGTGTCCCCCATCGTACATCCAAGCGCGTCAAGCTCATTATCCACGCCACTATCACATGCCCCAATGATAACAGTGCCAGCCAAATCAGAAGCGGGACAAGAATCGCAAACATTTGACAGGCCATCATCGTCGTCATCAGGCCCATTCATATGGAGAAGTACGGAGACGTTTGAAGAACCATCAACATAATCAAACCTAGCGCCATAGTTTGCAGTCGCTAAATCATAATCGCCATCGCCATCAAGATCACCAATAGCTATAGAAATAGGGTGATCTCCAGTTCCGTATAATTCGCTCGGTTCAAAGTCGCCAGCGTTTAGACCGCCAAGGTTGCGCAGAATCGAGATGTTAGCCCCGCCGTCGTTAGTGACCGCTAAATCAGGATCACCATCACCATCAAGGTCGCTTATCGCGACAGCGGTGGGGCTTAATCCTGCTGTGAATGAAACTTCATCTGAAAAATTTCTACCACCGAGGTTGTATAAGATGGAAACATTGTTTATATCATTCCTCAAACCTCTGTGGACTAAAGCTAAGTCTGGCATGCTATCGTTGTTTATATCGCCAATAGCTACCTCGGTTGAATAATAGCCTTTGCCAAAGAGTACATGGTCCTCGAAAGTCCCGTCTCCACGGTTATATAGAACTGAAACTATGCCATAGTCGCCTTCGGTAGTGGAAGCTAAATCGATATCGCCATCACCATCTAAATCACCTACTGCAAGATTGGCGTGACGATTGCTTTCCCCATATTCGTAGAGAACTTCATTTGCGAATGTGCCGTTCCCAAGATTCAGCAGTATAGAAATGGTATTGCTACCATAGCTAGACACGGCTAAGTCAAGATCTTCATCGCTATCGAAGTCGCCTGTAACTACAGACCTTGCCGCACCAGTAATCCTATAATTTTCGCTGTCGATAAAAGTGCCGTCGCCTTGGTTATGCAGTATGGATACGCCAAAGTAGTTAGTTGTAGCGATGTCTAGATGGTTGTCGCCGTCGAAATCGCCAATTGCCACGTCTAGACCAGTCCTTTTGTTATAATGCATCCCATTATTGTAAGAACCGTCGCCATTATTGAGAAAGACGGTGACGCCGCCGTTGCCATCTTGCCAATCCTCGATTGCCACAGCGAAATCAAGATCACCATCTCCGTCCAAATCACCCAATGCGACGGACCGCGGTTGCTTTCCAGTAGGATACACCGAATCGGTAATGAACATTTTATCGTCTAGGTTCCGAAGTATTGATACGCTGTAACTAAGTAGGTTGGCAGCTACAATATCAAGGCTTCCATCTCCATCCAAATCGTCTACTGCCACGGAAAAAGGCACTGCTCCAGCCTCGAAAGAAATAAAGTCATCGAAAGTTCCGTCACCCAGATTCAGAAGCACTGTTACATTGTCATCATCGAGCTGTACAAAACCATCAATTGATATATTCGAATTAGCCACAACTAAGTCAGGCATGCCATCACGGTTCATATCACCGAAAGCCACGGAGCGAGGTGCGTTACCATACCGTGCATTACCCGTAGCATAGAGTACTTCGGGGGCAAAAGTCCCATCCCCCCGATTTTTTAAAATGGCCACATCACGGAATCTGTTGGCCACTCCAACATCTAAATCATTATCTCCATCTAGATCGCCAAAAACGATAGACCTCGGATCTCTCAAGGCATCCCCATAGGCCGTAGCCGTTCCGAATGTGCCGTTACCATTGTTGATGAGTATTGAGATGTCGTCACTATAAAAGTTTGACGTCCCTATATCTAGATTCCCATCGCCATCAACATCACCCAACGCTATCGAAACTGGTCCATCGCCCGTGTCGTATAGCACATGATCTGCGAAAGTGGCGTCGCCATTGTTTATCAATATCGATATGTTGTCACCTGCCGCATTGGCCACCGCAAGGTCGAGATCGCCGTCACCGTCCAGGTCGCCATTGGCTATCCACCAAGGGTGGTCGCCGCCTTCAATGTACACCTGCCCCTCAAAGGTTCCGTCACCTCGATTTAACAACAACGAAATACCTTTAGTGCCAGGATTTCCTCGTAGATTGTGCCGATTCGTAACAGCTAAATCCAAATCACCGTCGCCATCAAAGTCACCTAGCGTAGCCGCCCGGGGATACTCGCCAATGTCATATTGAATTTCTTGAGCATAAGTGCCACCACCAAGGCCAAGTTGGACGGAAACATTTTTCCCTCTATCGTAATAGAAGTCATCGTTGTTATTCACTGTGACGATGTCTATTACACCATCATTATTCAGGTCGCCAGTGGTGACAAACAATGGTGCGTTACCTACCTTAAATTCAGGATTAGAAAACAACGGCCCGTCCGTAATACCACACTGTTGTTCAAAATTGTTAAGGCCTGGAAAACCGATTCCTCCATTCCGATCGGATTGAATCACATCGTAGTTGTATGTTGATATACCATTACACGAATGCTCTAAGCAAATATCCTCCACTATACGAGCGGCGCGTGGCACAAAGGAATCACTGTGCAACTCAACCACGACATTCGATCGGTCAACATACTTTCCACCACCCGCAAAAGAATATGAACAAATTACCAACGAGACAATCGACACCAGAGACAATCCGTGTCTAATTACCATAACACCGCCCCAAAATATTTTTCAAATTACGAAATGAGAAAAAATAACATCAGGCATTACCTGATTTAGTTTTCCAACTATTTGGCATTATAACAGACAATGACGGAAATAATCAAGAAAGTTTCACAAAATATTAAAAATCAAACTTTCCGTGTCACCCGCCATCGACTCAAACCCAGTGCTACCATCGTCAACAACCCCGCCAGTCCCGCAGTTTGTAACCGCGCCCCCAAATTAGTAGGGCCACGAATAACACCGCATTCAATAAATTCAATTTTGGACTCTGGCAGAACCCCAATACGCTGCTGTTTAAGAATATCATGTTGCGATAGGGTGTTAGACAATTGCTCCTCTGCCGATGACGCCCGCTCACCAGCAAGCTCAGCCGTGACAGAAGCACGAAGAAAATTATCCGACAGTCCGATGTTGATATTCAATCGTTCTTGCAGCACCAGCAGCGCCTCAATGCTATCATCAATCCCCATCCGAGCCGTCGCCACTGCTAGCTTCGCTGTTTCAATATCTTCTTCCTGCTGCTTCCTGGAATGAAGTAGCGCACGAGAGGCTAACGTATTATCAATTTTCTTCATCCGCTGCTTGGACCGTCGATGCAAACCGCGTGAAGCGCGAAGTGAAATATCCAATCGATAATTACGCCGCGTTTCGATATTCCCAGCCGCAAATTCAAAACGATGATGCAATGATTGCAACTGTTGAAACGTGCGAACTAAATCAGAATACATCACATGAAAACGAGCATCATCAGCCGACGAGTCCGCAATCGCCTGCACCTGCCGTCGCGCACTTCCCAGCGTCTTGCCAGCTTCAAATAAAAAGCCACCAAGCCGACTTCGCAACGACTCATGAAGCCGTGGAAGTTGCGGACTCATCGAGTCAGTCTTGCGCTGCCGAACCGTAGCAAAATCCGCTCTCCAATCACTGGAAAATCGATCCAAAGCACTTCGATATTGATTCGCCATGTCAGAAAGCGCCGGCAATGGCAGCGACGAACCAGACGAGTTCGCCGCAGATAGCGTCGTAGAAAAAATTCCCCCCGCCAATACTAACTCATCCAACATAGGCATCGACTTTTGCCAGACGTTGAGCAAATGAAGTTTCAACTCAGACAGATGAACCTGCAATTCGTCAAGGTCTTGTTGCAACGCGCTGTTACCCTGATACGCCTCATCTTGAAGCGTAGGCGTAACCACCCCAAAAGTAGCCAAAGGCTGCTGTTGTAGCGATTTTAACTGCGCATCCGCACGCAAATACGCCTGTCGGTCTTTTGAAAATGATTCTCGATTATCTTTCCACCGTGCCATCAACTCGTCACGCATAGCAACAGGGTCGTCGCTCTTAAGACCAGCCAGCGCCTTTTCAACTTTTCCGTTCGCCTGTTCAAGTTGCGATTGAATCGCCGCAGTCTGTTGACTTAGCCAGTCTTCCTGCTCGGAAGGTTTAACGCGGGCAAGGTCAATTTTTTCGTTGATCTCTTTCACGAAGGCCCGCGACGCAGCCTCGATTTGCAGGACGTCTGCAGAACCTTTTCTTCCATCGCAACAAAGCGACAACTGAGTAGCCGCAGGACTTTCAACATACCACCTGGACCGCTTCGGCTCAGCAGGGGAAAGCGAAGATTCAAATTGCCAGCTATAAGTCTGCAATGCTTGTCGAAAATAAGCTAAGTCGTTCGACGGATTCAATCCTGTGATGATAAAACGCGATCCATTAACATACTGCAAAGGCGTAGCCAATAACATCCCCGCGCCGACGCAAAAACCTATGATTATAGTCAAAAATATGCCAACGCCAGGCCGGGAAATACTACGAGCAAGGGGCCGTGGCGGTGTAGGGCTAGTTGGTGGTGGGGCAGTAGAATGACCAGGAGGAGAAGTCTCAAAGTGACTCGGAGATGGCAGAGAAGACCGTAGGTCATTGATCGGGCGGAAGCCTGATTCTCCAAATGGTGGATCAGCAGGCACGACGATGATCCTCCAGTAATTGGTCTATGATCGCGCGATCGTCATCGGCTAAACTCCACGTTACGCCGCCTGCATTTTCAACTACCTGCGAAGGACGCTTCGCCCCTACAATAGGCGACGTCACACCAGGGAAAGAGGCCGTCCAATTAATAGCTAGTTGAGCCACGGACTTGTCATAACGCAAGGCTATCTCTTGAAGTGTGGTCACCAAATGCAAATTCCGCTGATACTTATCTCCCAGGAATTCCGGATCACGCCCGCGCACATCATTAAATGTATCATCTACGCCAAATTTCCCAGTCAGCAAGCCTTTCGCAAGTGGGCTATAAGGAACCACAGCTATATCATTACTCTCACAATACGGCAGCAAGTCTTCCGCCGCTCGATAGTGAATCATTGAAAACGGAGGCTGCAAGCAATGAACCGGGCCGTATTCCCGCGCAACTGACATCTGCTGACAACTAAAATTTGAAACCCCGATAGCCCGAATCTTTCCTAATCGCAGCAGCTCGACTAGCGCCTCCATGGTCTCCCGAATATCAGTTTCAGGGTCAGGCCAATGGCATTGATATAAATCGATATGATCAGTCTGAAGCCGCCTTAAACTTTGGTCGCATTCTCGTACCACGCTGTCACGCTTGAGGCACCGAGGCGGAAGTTGATCTTTTCGCTGCGGGAACAGCAAGCCGCACTTCGTCGCAAGAACAACCTCATCACGGCGACCAGTAATAGCCTTGCCGACAATCGTTTCGCTGTGACCCAGCCCATATATAGGAGCCGTATCAATAAAGTTGATGCCCAAGTCCAGCGCCTGATGGATCGCGGCTATCGACTCTCGATCGTCAACATGCCCCCAGGTTTCAACGGTAGCCCCCATCGCCCAGGTGCCCAGACCGATGACGGATATTTCAAGATCACTTTGACCAAGGCGGCGACGATCCATCCTGTGATTTTCTCCGGGAGTACCGAACAGGCCTAGCCTGCCCGACTATGGACATAGACCTCAGTCCCCAATGTAGTACGCAATCCCCAGCCTATACTACAAGCCTCACACCCTCGATACAAGCAAATCACGACAATGATGCGACAGACGCCGCTTAATTAAATAATAGATGTCTTATGTATATCCATTATTGGAGCATTATCGGACTGTCCGTAAAGCGAAAATGTAAAATAATGCTATATTCAGCAAGCCTATGCCATCATTTTGAATCGCTGATCTATCGTTTTGGCATGGCCGAGAGATCACCGGCGACGTTCTTATAGTGGCGGGTGTCTACCCGGTTGCTTTGATGACCCATCCCAGCACTAAGCTAGCATGACAGTGCTGCGAATGCCGGTTAAGGTCTGGAACTGGTGAACAAATTCATAAAGCTTTGGTTTTGAGTTTGACAACCTAGCGACTGTCCTTATACTCGCCCGACTCTGGTTGCATGTGAGCTTGGCTTTTCGTCGTAAGTGGCGAATTGGCAGAGACTTGAGCAGCCTTTTGCCGTCTGGTGCGTTAGCATACAAGCGAGCGATCAAGGCTGGTCCGCAGGCTTATTAGCCGGGTTACCTGATGGCAGTACGCAGTGCTGCTGTAGCTCAGTTGGTAGAGTGCGTCCTTGGTAAGGACGAGGTCATGGGTTCGAATCCCATCAGTAGCTTTTTTTGGGCAGATGCCGTGAGCATCTGCAATACAGTGCCATGATTGAGGCACTGTGATGTTTGAACTAAAAATAATGTTTCGATGTATCTTCCTCGCCGGCGCGGGGCTATTGATAGATACAGGGTTGGTTTAACAATTTACCCACGAGCGAAGTGGAGGTAGGTTTGCATGGCTAAGGAAATGTTCGAGCGGACTAAACCGCATGTTAATGTTGGAACTATTGGACACGTCGATCACGGCAAGACCACATTGACGGCGGCTATTTGCACTGTGCAGGCAGCCAAGGGGCTGTGCAAGGCGATTTCTTATGACGACGTAGCTAAGGCTTCGGAGTCTCAAGGTCGTCGCGATGCGTCAAAGATTATGACCATTGCAACTTCGCACGTTGAGTATGAAACGGAAAAAAGGCATTACGCCCACATCGACTGCCCGGGTCACGCGGATTATGTAAAGAACATGATTACCGGTGCAGCCCAGATGGACGGTGCGATTCTTGTGGTATCATCAGCCGACGGCCCGATGCCTCAAACTCGCGAGCATATCCTGCTCGCTCGTCAGGTGAACGTGCCTCACCTCGTCGTATTTATGAATAAAATTGACTTGGTCGATGACCCGGAACTTCTCGAATTAGTTGAGATGGAAATCCGTGAGTTGCTGACTAAGTATGGCTTCCCCGGTGATGATATAGTTGTCGTCCAGGGGTCGTCTTTGCCCGCACTTGAAAACCCAAAGGATGAGGCAGCCATCAAATGCATCGGTGAATTGATGGATGCCTTGGATAACTCAATCCCAGAGCCAGAGCGTGATGTTGATCAGCCGTTCCTCATGTCTGTTGAGGACGTCTTCAGTATCAAGGGTCGTGGAACCGTTGCGACGGGACGTATCGAGCGTGGCGTAGTCAACATGGGTGAAGAAATAGAAATCGTCGGCTTAGTTGACACGACTAAGACGGTTTGTACTGGCGTCGAGATGTTCAACAAGACGTTGGACAGTGGCCAGGCTGGTGACAACGTTGGTTGTTTGTTGCGTGGTACGAAAAAAGATGAAATCGAGCGTGGTCAGGTGTTGGCTAAGCCCGGTTCCATTTTGCCGCATACCAAGTTTGAGGCACAGGTTTATGTGTTGACCCAGGAAGAGGGCGGTCGTCACACACCGTTTTTCAATGGCTATCGTCCACAGTTCTACTTCCGTACAACTGATGTGACTGGCGGTCTTGAGCTTCAGGGTGCTGAAATGTGTATGCCTGGCGACAATATCGAAATGAACGTGACGTTGGGTAAGCCTATCGCGATGGAAGAGGGCTTGCGATTTGCGGTTCGTGAAGGTGGCCGTACTGTTGGTTCCGGTGTTGTTATTAAGGTGATTGAGTAATTTAATCGCCGCTGATGTATTGATTGTTTTATTTGGGTCGTGTGTGGATACGGAAAGATAGTGAGCGATGGCAAAATCGAAAAAACGTGAGTATGTTTGGTTGCAGTGTAAAGATTGTAACAACCTCAACTATCGAACCAGTGTCAATGTGATGGGCGGTACGCCAAAGATAGAATTGTCTAAGTACTGCCGAACTGAGCGCAAGCACACGATTCATAAGATAAAGAGGAAGTAATTCCCCGGCTGCTAAGGCTGGCTGTGTATCTGCTTTTGTAGGAGCGTAGCTCAATTGGCAGAGCTCCGGTTTCCAAAACCGGCGGTTGTGGGTTCGAGTCCCTCCGCTCCTGTAGTAGCGGTTGGGCATGGCGGTTGGATATTTGAATACTGGCAGGGTTCGCTTAAAGTGGCGAGGTTGTTGGGCTTATAGGCTAAGAAGAATATACCGATGACGAATCTGCAAGCAGATCCCGTTAAAGAAAAAGAATCCCAAGCTGCTAGCTCTGGCGGCGGTGCCGGTGGTGGAAACACTGGCGGCGGTGGCCAGGGCGGCGGTGGTGGTCGAGGTGGCTCGAATTTGCCACCCAGTGCTGGTGGCGGCTTTTTGACCCAGTATAAGCCTGAGCAAGGCATGGGGACTCGCGTCGGCTCTTTCATCGCGGCAGCGGCTATGGTGATCTGGGGCACTGCCTTTCTGTATGATCGATTGGCTATATATGATGGCGATGAGTCTTGGCGTCTCATGGTTACGTCTGGCATTCCGCTTCTGTTTTTAGCCGCTGCGGGTACGGCCTGTTTTTGGTTGATATTTTGCCAACGGGCTACCAGCGATTTTATGATCGCCACCGAAGGCGAAATGAAAAAAGTAAATTGGTCCAGTCGCCGTGAATTGATTGGTTCCACCAAGGTGGTCATCATGTTCACAATACTCATGGCTGGGACATTGTTTTTGATCGACTTTGTGTTTCAGATTTTCTTTAAGTTTATAGGCGTATTGCGGGTATGATGACTGACGATCATATCAATGGTGAACCTGCTGCCGATGTCGGCGTCACAGACGTAGACACGGCTAAGGAAGGTGTTCAGCCAAGCGGCGACGAAACAGTAGTTGCTGAGTCGGATGCCGCGACGCCGGACCCATTGGCTACCGCACCTGGGATGATGTGGTATGTTCTTCGCGTCGCTTCCAATAAGGAAGACAAAGTCCGCACGACTTTGGAACGCAAAATTAAGATTGAAGGCCTTGATGAGCGTATAGGCCGCATACTTGTGCCGACGCTAAAAGAAAAAAGAATGAAACGCGGCGTTCTTGAGATCGCCGAGCGTAAACTATATCCAGGCTATGTGTTTGTAGAGATGGCCTGTGAGGATGATGGCTCTATAGCTGACAACGTCTGGTTTCTTGTGAAAGAGACGACAGGCGTAGGTGATTTTATTGGTTCGGATGGTAAGCCTACCAGCATGCCCCAGCGCGATGTCGATCAGATGTTGCTTGCTTCGCAGCAGTCAGAAGACGACGCGGGCTTGTCCGGTCTTAATATCGTGGCTGGCGATCAGATCAAAATTATGGATGGTGCCTTTGAGGGTTATGAAGGTGAAGTAGACGCCATTGATGATCGTCGCGGCATGGTCGCTGTTAACGTAGCTATCTTCGGGCGTATGACGCCTGTTGAAGTTGGTTATTGGCAGATAGAAAAAGTAGAAGAGTAGCAATAGTAAGAGTAATACTCGGCTGACCAGTTTTAACCTGGCGGCTTAATTTCGGTTGGGACGGTAACAGCAGTGGCTCCAGCAAATAAAGAAGTAACGGCAACGATTAAATTGCAGGCTCCCGGAGGTAAGGCTACGCCTGCTCCTCCTATTGGCCCTGCGTTGGGCCAGCATGGCGTAAACATTGGCCAATTCGTGCAGCAGTTTAATGCGTCGACGGCTGAATTGAACGGCATGCCTGTCACTGTAGTTATCAGTGTTTACGCTGACCGTTCGTTTACTTATGAAGTGAAAAGCCCTCCGGCTGCTGTGCTACTAAAAGCTGCTGCTGGCGTTGAGAAGGGCAGTGGTGTTCCTCACAAAGTTAAAGTTGGTACGGTGACTCGCGAGCAACTTCGAGAAATTGCCAAGAAGAAATTGCCGGACCTTAATTCTAATACGATCGAAGCAGCTGAGCTGGTCGTGGCTGGTACCGCCCGTTCAATGGGCATTGAAATCGCAGACTAGTTATTTAGCTAAGCAGATTGTGGAGTGGATCGATGGCCAAGCGAAGTGTTCTTTATACAAAACAAGAAAAAATGCGCGGAGACGAGTCCGCAGCTGTGACGTTTGATGTAGGCATTGCCAAGATCAAAGAGATGGCTGACGTTGGGGCTGACCGTAGTTATAAAAATGGTCGCAAGCGTAAGAAAATAGATCAGACCGTTGAAATCGTCATGCACCTGGGCATTGACCCCAAGCACGCTGACCAAATGGTTCGTGGCGCTTTATCGTTGCCAAAAGGGATTGGCAAGTCTCGAAAAGTGATCGCTTTTTGCGAAGGCGAAATGGCTGAGGCCGCTAAGGCCGCCGGGGCTATCGAAGTGGGCGTAGACGAGTTGGTCAAGAAAATCGCAGACGGCTGGATGGATTTTGACGTAGCTATTGCTCACCCATCTATGATGGGAAAAGTTGGTAAGCTTGGCCGGGTTTTAGGTCCACAGGGTAAAATGCCAACACCTAAGGCTGGTACGGTGACACCTGAAGTTGAGACTGCGGTCAAGGAGTTTACGGCTGGTCGTCTTGAATATCGTAATGATGATGGCGGTAACATCCATTTGCCTATCGGAAAAGTAAGTTTTTCGGTTGAAGACCTAAAAGAAAACGCAGAAGCGGTCGTAGCGCACATAAACAGTGTCAAACCGGCCGCCTCTAAAGGTCATTATGTTAAGCGAATAAGTTTGTCGGCCACTCGGACGCCGTCAGTAACGATTGATGCCGCTGCGTAATTTTTTGAACGCAGTTTTTGAGTTATACAGATAGATGGGAAATGTGCGATGAGTAAAAGCATCAAAGCCATGATAACGGTCGCGTACCGCAGTCAATATGCCAATGCCGATGGCGCATGCGTGATCGATTTGACTGGAATGGACGTCAAAGATCAGGAAAAATTGCGTCGCGCACTTCGTGAAGCATCTGCCGAAGTTCAAGTTGTTAAGAACAGTTTGGCTCGCGCAGCTATGCGAGATACTCCGCTAGAGCCGTTGGGCAATGCCTTAACAGGCCCGTGTGCTATTGTGGTTAGTTCGTCTTCGCTTATTGAAGCGGCGAAAGCTTTGGCAGAGGCTGCTAAGGAGTTTGAGTCGCTCACTTTGAAGCACGCGCTTCTTGACGGCGACCCGGAGCTTATTAATGTGGCGGAATTAGCCAAGATGAAGGGCCGTATGGAGCTGCTTGGCGAAATCGCCATGTTGGTTGCATCGCCTGGACGTGCGTTGGCTGGTTGTTTGAGTTCTCCGCAAGGTAAGCTTGCCGGATGTATCAAAGCCATCGCAGACAAAGAGTAAGTATTTATTCGTAAGGGCTACGGAGCGTAGCCTTTATGTTTGATGATTTGTATTTTTGATTTTTACCAGCTAGCTGACTGGTTTGCATAAGCAAATGAAATGACTCGCAGCGTGTGAGTCGCCTATTGGCGTAGCGATGAATGAAGATAGAGGAAGTGGACATTATGGCAGACGCACCAGCAAAAGAATTCACCGCAGCAATTACCTCACTCGCCGACCAGTTGGTTGGCTTGACCGTAAAAGATGCACAGTCGCTAGTTGACTGCTTAAAAGATACTCATGGCATCGAGCCAGCCGGTGGCGGCGCAGTTGTCATGGCTGCTGGTGGTGGTGGAGGTGAAGCTGCCGAAGAGAAGACCGCATTTGACTTAATTCTTGAAGGCTTTGGCGATAAAAAAATTCAGGTTATTAAAGTCGTTCGCTCGATGACTGGTCTTGGCCTTAAAGAGGCTAAAGAGTTGGTTGAGAGCTGTCCCAAGGCGCTTAAAGAAGGTGTCTCGAAAGAAGATGCTGAGAAGTTTAAGGGTGAAATTGAAGCAGCCGGTGGCGCTGTCAGTATCAAGTAGACTTTTTCTTCGTAGAGAATTGAAGCTTGAATTATCAAGCTTCATTGAGCTTTGTCGCGGGATGATCCGCTCGGAGGCCTTGCTTGCCGTTCGTAGCCGCCCAAAGTTATACACATACCAGTCGTAGAGCGAGATCGGCCAGCGCGTATGGGACCGCTGGCCTAACGGATGCTCTACCGGCGGATTTTTTAGTCCCCAGTAACATGACCTGCGCCGTAGCTGCGAGATTGCAGTTATGTGGGCGCAACAGGTGTATCCGTGGAACGGACGCTATGTGTCCGGGGAGTGAATTATGACTGTCGCGCTTCCAGTTAGAAATTTTGCCAAAGTGGGCGATTCGATGCCCGTGCCCAACTTGGTTGGCGTTCAGGTAGCCGCCTATGCGAAATTCCTTCAGCAGGACGTCGCACCAGACAAGCGTGAACCATTTGGTCTGGAATTCTTGCTGCGTGAAATGTTTCCCATCGAAAGTTATGATGGCAAGCTTTCGTTGCATTATATCAGCTATGAACTGGGTCAGCCTCGCTATACGCCTGATGAATGTCGTGAGTTGCGTTTGACCTATGGCCTGCCGTTTCGCGTGCGTCTTCGTTTGGTTCGTCGTGATAGCGATGAGATTCAGGAAGACCTCGTCTATCTTGGCGATCTGCCGATTATGATTGGCGGCGGCGAGTATATTATCAACGGTTCAGAGCGTGTGATCGTCTCGCAGTTGCATCGTTCACCCGGTGTCGATTTTATCAAAGATCAAACCGAGGGTGATCGTGCATTACACTCTTGTCGAATTATTCCCGAGCGCGGTAGTTGGCTGGAAATTGAAGTGACCAAACGAGACATTCTCGTCGTTAGGATTGACCAATCCAGTAAATTACCTGCCACGACTTTTCTACGCGCGATGGACCCTAAGTATACGGCCGATGAAGCAATCGTTGGTGAGTTTTATAAAACGAAATCTGTGCGGGCTTCGCAATTGTCGCCTGAGATGTACAGCGTTTCGACGATTGTCGATGAGGATACCGAAGAGGTGATCGTTCAAGCGGGTTGCCAATTTGGCGATGCGCTAGAACGCATTCAGGAATCTTCAATTAAGTCGCTTCAAGTTATTTCAGATGTTAAAGACCCCTTGATGGTCAACACCTTAGCTGAGGATAGCAGTCGTTCGCACGAAGAGGCTATGCTCAAAATCTACACGAGATTGCGACCGGGTAACCCACCTCAATTAGACAAGGCTCGTAAGCTTTTTACGGAAAAATTTTACGACGAAAACCGCTATCGTCTTGGCAAAGTTGGCCGATTCAGATTGAATCGAAAGTTTGAGATTGCTGGCGATAGTGGCTCGATGGTGTTGACGGTCGAAGACTTCGTGAATTGTTTGAAGTATTTGCTCAAACTCCGAACCGGCGAATCTGCGTTTGCGGTGGATGACATCGATCATTTGGGCAATCGTCGTCTTCGTACTCTGGATGAGTTGTGTGCCGATGAAATGCGTAAGGGCTTTTTGAAATTACGTCGTACAGTTCAAGAGCGCATGAGTATGAAAGACCCTGACCAGGTTGGTCGGGTAGCTGAGCTTATCAATAGTAAATCGGTCAGTTCTTCGATCGATCTTTTCTTTGGTCGTGGCGAATTGTCTCAGGTGGTTGACCAGACGAATCCTCTTTCTCAACTAACGCACGAGCGTCGTTTGTCTGCTCTTGGTCCTGGCGGTTTGAATCGTAAGCGTGCTGGTTTTGAAGTGCGTGACGTTCACATTAGTCATTATGGCCGCATTTGTCCGATTGAAACGCCGGAAGGTACCAACATCGGTTTGATCGCCTCGCTGGGCATTTATAGCCGAGTTGATGATTATGGTTTCTTGATTACGCCTTACCGTAAGGTTAAGGGTAGTAAGGAACTGGGCGTTTCAAAGTATTTGCGTGCTGACGAGGAAATGCGTGAAATACTAGGCCCGCCCGAAGCGGTTGATCCCAAATCGGATACGCTTCGCGAGGGATTGCTGATTGTACGCGCTCATGGCGAGCTTAGCCAAGTGCCCCATGAGAAGGTGACGTATGTTGATATTTCCCCCAAGCAAACTATTGGTGTTTCGGCTTCGCTGATTCCATTTTTGGAGCATGACGACGCTAACCGTGCGTTGATGGGTTCTAACATGCAGCGGCAAGCAGTGCCCTTGCTCAAACCCGAAGTGCCATTGGTAGCTACGGGGATGGAAAAAGAGGTGGCTAAAAGTAGCGGCATGGTTATTCGCTCCCGAACGAGTGGAATCGTGACTCATGCGGACTCCTATCGAATTGTCATCGATGGTACTGACGAATATACCCTGCGAAAGTTCCAGGCGTTGAACGAACGAACCTGTATGAACCAAAAGCCTTTGGTGCGTATGGGGGATCAGGTGAAGGCTGGAGATATTATCGCAGACGGTCCGGCTACCATGAATGGCGAGTTGGCATTGGGTAAGAATCTTCTCGTTGGTTTCATGACCTATGATGGCAATAACTTTGAAGATGCCATCATCATTTCTAGCAATTTGGTTCGCAATGATGCGCTGACAAGTATTCATATTGATGTGTATGACATCGAAGTTCGTGATACCAAGTTGGGGCGTGAAGAATTTACCAACGATATTCCTAATGTTTCTGAGCGAGCGTTGGCTAACCTCGACGAGTACGGTGTTGTGCGTATTGGTACGCGGGTTCAGCAGGGCGACATTCTTGTTGGTAAGGTTAGCCCGAAATCCAAGAGTGAGTTAAGCCCTGAAGAGAAATTGCTTCACGCTATTTTTGGTCGTGCGGGCGAAGATGTAAAAAATGATTCGTTGGAAATTTCTGCCAGTGAAGAGGGTATTGTCATCGCGGCTAAGAAGTTTAGCCGTCGCGTGCATATGACCGATGAGCAGAAACAGCAACTTAAACTTGATATTGAAGCCTATAAGCAGGGTGAAAACGCCAAGA
This sequence comes from Planctomycetota bacterium, assembly GCA_024280855.1. GTDB lineage: Bacteria > Planctomycetota > Phycisphaerae > UBA1845 > UBA1845 > JAJRPG01. The sequence continues at coordinate 17,252 of JAJRPG010000085.1, forward strand.
TTATTTCGTTGTTCAAACAGATGTGTTTGGAAATTGAACAGAAGATGGGCACACCGATGATTGACCCGAATACTCGACAGAAGGTTGGGTATAGTGATCTTGACGAGGTGGTTCTTGAGCAGATTGATGTGTTTGACCAGCATGTGATTGCCCGTGATTTGAAATGGATTTCGCCAGCATCTGAGCGTGGTGATTATCTAAAGTTGGTTGATCCATATTGGCATCGTCTTGGCGTGTTTCAGGAAGAGCTTGAGCGCAAGTCCGCCCAGATGAAGCGTGGTGATGAATTGCCCTCCGGTGTTTTGGAAATGGTCAAGGTTTGGGTGGCGACGAAGCGGGCTATTTCCGTGGGTGACAAGATGGCTGGTCGTCATGGGAATAAGGGTGTGATTGCCCGCATATTGCCTGAAGAGGATATGCCATTCCTGGAGGATGGTACGCCGCTTGATATTATGCTTAATCCACTTGGTGTGCCTTCGCGTATGAATGTGGGCCAAATTCTTGAGACGCATCTTGGTTGGGCTGCGAAGGTGCTTGGCTTCCAGGCTGTGACGCCGGTGTTTGATGGCGCTCATGAAAGCGAAATTCACTCGGCTATTTCTGAGGCTAACAATTATGTGGATAGGGAGTCAGAATCACCAGGATTTGTAGCTGAGGCAGGCAAGAAGCAGGCGCTGTTAGCCAAGCTTCCTTACGGTGGCAAGGTGACCGTTTATGATGGTCGTTCTGGTGAGCCTTTGGATCAGAAGGTGACTGTTGGTTATATCTACATGCTCAAATTGCATCACTTGGTTGATGATAAGATTCATGCCCGTGCGACTGGTCCTTATAGTTTGATTACGCAACAGCCTTTGGGTGGTAAAGCGAGAACTGGTGGCCAGCGTTTCGGCGAGATGGAGGTTTGGGGCTTGGAGGCTTATGGGGCTGCCCATGTGCTTCAAGAGTTGCTCACGGTTAAGAGTGACGACGTTGAAGGCCGTACTAAAATCTATGAGAGTATGGTAAAGGGCAAGAATACACTTGAGGCTGGTACACCGGTTTCGTTTGATGTGTTGTGCAATGAAATACGTGGACTGTGCCTAAATATCCAATTAGAAAAGAATCGCGTTTAATGATTGGCTTCGGGGAGAGGTCATCAGTAATCGTCGTGTTTGGTTTTTTGAAAAACATAAATCGTAGCCGTTATTAATGAGTTGTTGCCAATGATGGCCACTCAGCGGGCATCCAGGAATAGTTCCAACATAGGACGCCGAATAAGATGCTAGATAGTATATACGATCGTGTGAACGATTTTAGTCGTGTGAACATCACCCTGGCTTCGCCTAATGACATTAGGAGTTGGTCTTTTGGTGAAGTTAAAAAGCCGGAAACAATCAACTACCGGACGTATAGGCCTGAGAAAGATGGTTTGTTTTGCGAACGCATCTTTGGTCCTGAACGTGACTGGGAATGTGCGTGCGGCAAATTCAAGGGCACGAAACACAAGGGTATTATTTGTGATCGCTGCGGTGTGAAGGTGACGCATTCGCGCGTGCGCCGTAAGCGCATGGGGCATATTAATTTAGCTGCGCCGGTGCTGCATATTTGGTTTTTCAAGTCCATGCCGTCGCGTCTTGGTGCGCTGCTGGATGTGAAGACGACCAGTCTTGAGAAGGTGGTTTATTTTCAAGATTATATTGTGGTTGATCCTGGCGATACGCCTCTAAAAGTTAAGCAGTTGTTGACCGAGGAAGAGTACCGGGCTGCATTGCATGATTATGGTAGTTCTTTCAAGGCGATGATGGGGGCAGAAGCTGTCAGGGAATTATTGAGTCAGCTCGACTTGCCATCGACGTCTATTCAGCTTCGCGATGAATTGGCTAAGACTGGTAGCAAGCAGCGGGAGAAGGATTTATCCAAAAGACTGAAAATTGTGGAGTCTGCCCGTAATTCGCCCAACGAAATCTCGTGGATGATCCTTGAAGTGATTCCGGTCATTCCGCCAGACCTTCGGCCTTTGGTTTTGCTTGATAGTGGTAACTTTGCTACCAGCGATCTCAACGACTTGTATCGTCGTATTATCAATCGTAATAGCCGTTTGAAAAAGCTGGTCGATCTTAATGCGCCTGAAGTGATTATCCAAAACGAAAAGCGTATGTTGCAGCAGGCTGTGGACGCGCTATTTGATAATGGCCGATGTCGCCGTCCTGTGCTAGGTTCGAGTAATCGGCCTTTGAAATCCTTGACGGATATGATAAAGGGTAAGCAGGGTCGATTCCGCGAAAACCTTTTGGGGAAGCGTGTGGATTATTCCGCGCGTAGTGTGATTGTGGTGGGGCCTACCTTAAAACTCAATCAATGCGGATTGCCCAAGAAGATCGCGCTCGAATTGTATCAGCCATTTATTATTAGAAAACTTAAAGAGCGTGGCTTAGCTGATACGATCAAGTCTGCTAAGAAAATGTTGGAGCGCCGCGACCAGGCGATTTGGGACATTCTCGAAGAGGTTATTTATCAGCATCCGGTTATGTTGAACCGTGCGCCGACGTTGCACCGTATGGGTATTCAGGCGTTTGAGCCTAAGCTGGTGGAAGGTAACGCGATCAAATTGCATCCTTTGGTTTGCCGCGGTTTTAATGCTGACTTCGACGGTGACCAGATGGCTGTCCACTTGCCGCTTTCTGTTGAGGCGCAGGTTGAAACGCATGTGTTGATGATGTCCACGAGTAACATCTTCAGTCCGGCGAATGGTAGCCCGATCATGTCTCCTACGCAGGACATCGTGATGGGTACTTTTTACCTGACCACGGCGCATGTTAGTCCTGATACTGATGAGAAAGACATGCCTCGCTATGCCACGAGAACAGAAGCGTACATGGCTTACGATTTGAAGCGTGTAGGTATTCATGATCGTATCATTGTACGCGTTGACAATAAGGAAGTTGTTAATTCTGTTAAGGGCGATCCAGAAGCTGCGCCGGCGAATGGCCGAATAACCACGACGATTGGTCGATTAATTTTCGACGACATCATGGCTGACGGCATGCCTTATTACAATTGTGCGCTGTCGCAAAAAGGCCTGGTGCGTGTGGTGGACGATTGTCATAAGCTCTTGGGGCGTTCGTTTACGATTGATGTATTAGATAACATTAAGAGTCTGGGCTTTAAGTATAGTACGCTAGCTGGTCTGTCTATCGGCATCACTGATATGCGTATCCCCAAGGCTAAGGGTAAGATTATTGATGTGGCCCAAGCAAGCGTCGACAAAATTGAAAAAGCATTTGCTGACGGCAGCTTGACACGTCTTGAGCGATATAACCAGATCATTGACGTTTGGATTCATGCCCGCGAGTTAGTGACCGCGGCTATGATGACAGAACTCAAGCAAGACTACCGTGACGAGGAGGGTCGTTACAAAACAAAGGATGACAAGGGCGCGAAGACCTATTTGAATCCCATCTTTTTGATGACGGAGTCTGGTGCTCGTGGTAGCGTCGATCAGATTCGTCAGCTATCCGGTATGCGTGCGCTGATGGCTAAGCCTTCTGGTGAGATTATTGAAACGCCTATTAAGGCGAATTTCCGCGAAGGGCTGTCCGTTCTGGAGTATTTCAGTTCGACTCACGGTGCTCGTAAAGGCTTGGCGGATACGGCTTTGAAAACCGCTGACTCCGGATATTTGACACGAAAGTTAGCCGACGTGGCTCAGAACGTGATTATTACGATCAAAGAGTGTGGCACGATCAATGGTGTAACCAAGGAAGCCCAATATAAGGGTGACCAGGTTGATATTGCGCTTCACGAAAGTATTGTCGGTCGCGTAGCTAGGGATGGTATTCGTAATCCCGTTACTGATGAACTTGTCGTTGGTGAAAATGAAATCATTACGCATGAGGTTGCCCTACGGATTGAGGAGCTTGGCTTGGACATGATTCGTGTCCGCAGTCCTCTCACCTGCGATGCCCACCATGGTATGTGTGCGCTTTGTTATGGCATGGATATGTCGAGTGGTCGCCTAGTTGAAAAAGGCATGGCTGTGGGCATTATCGGCGCTCAATCCATTGGTGAGCCGGGCACGCAGTTGACGATGCGTACCTTCCATACAGGTGGTGTGGCTCAAAAAGCGGCGTCAGAAAATACAATTAAAGCTACACAAAAGGGTAAGGTTTGTTACGTTGAGATTAACTCCGTGGAAGTTCCTATGCCAGATGGCGAGACGCGCATTGTTGCGTTGAAGCGAAATGGTGAGCTTCTCGTGGTAGATGATAAAGGACGCGAGCTGACTCGCGATAAAATTCCTTATGGTGCTTTCTTGGCAGTCAAGGATGGCCAGGATGTATCCCGCGGGGATAAGTTGTGTGAGTGGGATGCTCACATGACTCCGATTCTTGCTGAAGTTGGCGGTATTGTTCGTTTCCAGGATATTGCTGAGGGCGAGACCGTACGGGCTGAGCAGGAAGCAGGTAGCGAGAAGTTTGTTGTTGTTGAGCATAAGGGCGAAAAGCATCCGCAGATTATTATTGAAGACAAAAACGGCACAGTGCTTGATTATCACTATCTCCCCGCGAAGGCGCGTATTGAGGTCGTTGAGGGGCAGGACATTTTGCCGGGTATGGAGCTTGCTCGTCAGCCTCGTGGTATCGGCGGTACGCAGGATATTACGGGTGGCTTGCCACGAGTTACCGAAGTGTTTGAGGCACGGCGCCCTAAAGAGCCTGCGGTCATGGCTGAGATTTCCGGCGTGGTAGAAATTCGTCCTGACAAGCGTCGTGGTAAGATGACGATTGCGGTCAAGAGCGAAGGTGGAATGGAGAAAGAGCATCACGTCCCGCAGGATAAGCATCTGCTTGTTCATACTGGCGACGTGATCGAGGCCGGTGCTCCGCTTATTGATGGTCCACTTATTCCACACGATATTCTACGAATTAAGGGTGAGCATGCACTTCATGAATATCTGTTGGGTGAGATTCAGGCAGTGTATCGCAGCCAGAATGTGACCATCAACGATAAGCATATTGAGGTTATTATCAGCCAAATGCTTGGTAAGGTTAAGGTTGAAGAGCCGGGCGATTCTCCCTTCCTTCCTGGCGAGATGGTTCCAAAAATTCGTTTCCGAGAAGAAAATACCAAGCTATCAAAGAGTCTGGTCATCAGCAATCCAGGCGATTCTGAGCTTTTGGTTGGCCAGGTGCTGACCAAATCAGAGCTGGCTGAGATTAATGAGACGATGGACGAAGTCGGCGGGGAGCGGGCTAAGGGTAAGAGGCCTAAATCAGCCACAGGTACGACCATGCTATTGGGAGTCACGAAAGCTAGTCTTAGCAGCGAATCCTTCATTTCGTCGGCTTCTTTCCAGGAAACGACCAAGGTTCTCACCGAGGCTGCCCTGGGCGGATATGTTGATGAGTTGCGAGGATTGAAAGAAAACGTCATACTTGGCCATCTGATTCCTGCTGGTTCGGGCTTCCCGCCATACCAGCGGATAAGGGTGAAGCATATTGGCGAGCCGTTGCCCCTACCTTCAGACTTGATGGAGGTGTCTTCGGCTTCGCTGGTTCAAGAGCAGGTGACTGCCGCCTCGACACTGGATGCGTTGGCGGCAATCGCCCCGACGGTGGGCTTAACGCCGGCGCCGGAGAGTAGTGAAGTAAATATGGGTGACCAGACGAACCCATTGTAAATAATTGAATGAATTTTATGGCGCGGTGTGAAACGCGCTTGTCAGTGATTCGTAAAGAGGTAAACAGATGCCAACGATTAATCAGCTTGTTCGTTTCGGTCGACGTAAAGTGGTGAAAAAATCCAAAGTACGCGACATGGATAAATGTCCACACCGTCAGGGCGTCTGTCTGCTCGTGAAAACGCAGACACCGAAAAAGCCTAACTCTGCACTGCGTAAAGTAGCAAGAGTTCGCTTGACCAATGGTAGGGAAGTCAGTGCCTACATTCCGGGTATCGACCATAACCTGCAGGAGCACTCTATTGTGCTTATTCGTGGTGGCAGGGTTCGGGATTTACCTGGTGTTCGCTATCATATCGTTCGTGGTACGTTGGATAGTTCCGGCGTAGAGAATGACAAGGAAGGCAATCCTCGAAATCGAAGCCGAAGTAAGTACGGCGTTAAGCGACGTAAATAAAACGGCAGCAGCGTAATCAGGAATGAACATGGCTAATATGCACACGACAACTACCAGTGATGTGAACCTTGACGTGGTCAGGCTGCGAAGCTTGAGTTCGTCGGCGAAAATTGGATTAGCTTTCGTAGCTTTGTGTTTATCGGCTCAGGTTAAAATTCCAGTGCCTGGTACAGTCGTTCCGCTAACGCTCCAGTCCTTGGCTGTGCTAATGGCTGGTTTTCTGCTTACGCCGAAACAGGCGGTCTCTGCGACTGGCCTATATTTGCTTGCGGGTTTGGCTGGGTTGCCGGTTTTTGCTTATTCTGCTGGGCTTTTCGGTGTGACTGGCGGGTATTTACTTGGCTTTGTCGCTGCGGCATGGCTCATTAGTTTGTCAATGCGGCGTCGTCCGGCATCAACCTCACGGTTATTGCTCGCTGGGGCGTTTGGTACGAGTGTTATTTTTGCGTGCGGCATTGCCTGGCAGGCGTTGGGTGTATCGCTGCTCTGGGACGGATTTGGTACTGGGTGGGTTTTCGCATTGCAGACGGGATTTTGGCCATTCGCGGCTAAGTCATTCGTGCAGCTTATTTTTGCGGTAACTCTGGTGAAGTGTTTACAAAATGGACGGTGTTTTCGCAGCGATGCGTAATGCTGAATTGAATTAGATATAGGAATAGATTTTTAGAAGGCCTGCGGATCATCAAGTGATGGTGATTTTGCTTAGCCAAGGGAAGTAGTCGAAGCGATGGCATACAAAAAGTGGACGAAATCGGCCGAGCAGTTGAAGCCAGATACGCGGTACAACAGCTTGCTGGTGTCCAAGTTTATTAACTGCATGATGTGGGACGGTAAGAAATCTATTGCGACAGACGTTGTCTATAGCGCACTGGATATTATAGAAAAACGCATCAAGGACGTGCCGCCGCTCGAAGTTTTCGAGACTGCGCTAAACAATTGCAAGCCCAATGTTGAGGTCCGTTCCAAGCGTGTTGGTGGTAGCAACTATCAAGTTCCTATGCCTGTAAATCGTAAGCGTCAGCAGACCTTGGCGATTCGTTGGCTTAGAACGGCGGTCCGGGCTAAGTCTGGTCGCTCGATTAAAATTACATTGGCTCAGGAGCTTATGGACGCCTTCAAGAATGAAGGGGTTGCTGTGACTCAACGAGACAATGTACACCGTATGGCTGAGGCGAACAAAGCGTTCTCGCACTTTGCCTGGTAATATACGCATCACGAATTAGTCGAACTTAGCCCATCTGCTTTTGCGGGTGGGCTTGTTCTTTTGATAGCGAGCGAGGTGCTTTAGAGCGTCCATCCCCCACCCTTCGGGAGTACGCGAAGGATGAGTCATCCGGCGCGAATAGCGTTCGTGACTCCGCGCAAGCTGAAGCATGCGGCTCGGTGTTATGGTACAATAAAGATGTTTTGTCGAGAGAAATTTTTTCTGGGGAATGATTGGTCATGAAATCAGACCTGTCGAAAGTCCGAAACATTGGCATCGCGGCTCATATCGACGCGGGTAAGACCACCACGACCGAACGCGTACTTTTTTATACTGGCCAGGTTCATCGCATGGGTGAAGTGGATCACGGGACCACTACGACCGACTTCGACGAGCAGGAACAAAAACGCGGTATTACCATCTTCTCGGCTGCGGTGAGCTGCCCTTGGCGCGATCACACAATTAATCTCATTGATACACCTGGTCATGTTGATTTCACGGCTGAGGTTGAGCGGTCGCTGCGCGTGCTGGACGGCGTGGTGGCGGTGTTTGATGCCAAAGAAGGTGTTGAAGCTCAGTCCGAAACGGTGTGGCGGCAGGCTGATCGTTATAACGTGCCGCGCATATGTTTTATGAATAAGATGGACCGCATTGGCGCGGACTTTGAGAATGCGGTTCAATCACTCCGAGACCGTCTGGGGGCCAATGTGTTGGTCTTGCAGGTTCCTATCGGCGCAGGCCCGGATTTTGTGGGGCTGGTTGATCTTGTCGAAATGAAAGCCCTTCGGTTTGAGCCTGAAGCGATGGGCGCTAAAATTACCGAATCAGAAATACCTGACGAGATGATGGCACTCTGCGAAACGTTTCATCAGGAGATTTTGGAAGCGGTGGCTGAGACTTCTGACGCGCGTATGGAGAAGTTTTTAGAAGACGAATCTTTTACAACGGATGAGATTCATGAAGCGATACGAGAGGCTACCATTCGTCGCGATATCGTGCCTGTGCTATGTGGTAGTTCGCTAAGATACATTGGCGTGCAGCGCATGTTGGATGCCGTCATTCACTATCTGCCAAGCCCTTTAGACATTCCGCCAATTATTGCGTGCGACCCTAAGAAAGCAGACTTAACGCATACGCTCCATTGTGATCCGAGCGATGCTTTTTCCGGTTTGATTTTTAAGATTGTAGCGGAAAAACCAGTTGATTTGTATTATATCAGAATCTATTCCGGGACGCTCAAGGCTAGTTCGCGGGTGATGAATAGTACGACCGGGGACAAGGAAAACGTCACGCGCATCTTTCGTATGTTTGCGAAGCGGCGCGATCAACTGGACGAGGCTATCGCCGGTGACATCGTGGCTATTGTGGGTCCGAAACACGCATTGACGGGGCATACTTTTTCTGATCCGCGCAGGCAGGTGTTATTGGAGTCGATTGAATTTCCAGAGACTGTTATCAGCGTAGCTATCGAGCCGGTGTCATCAAAAGACCGAGACAAGCTTATGCTGTCGCTGCAATCATTAGTTCGACAAGACCCCACGTTAGCCGTGTCTACGAACGAGGAGACTGGCCAGACGTTGCTGTCTGGCATGGGAGAGCTTCATCTGGAGGTTATGGTACAACGGTTGCGTGCGGACCTTAATGTTGAGGCGAGGGTGGGTAAGCCCAGGGTGTCATTTAGGGAAACCGTAAGCCGGTCGGCGATTGGTGAGGGGAAATTCGAGCGTAATATTGGAGGACGCGACCATTTTGCCAATTTGAAATTAAAAATTGAGCATATTCCGGCGGGAACTGATGAGGAGCAGGAGCGGGTGTTCTGGAAAGCTGACCAGGCCGGTCTTTCGCCGGAGTTCGTTAAGGCTATTGAGCAGGGTGTGGAAGATGCTTCCGGGAGCGGCATTTTAGGCGGATATCAGGTCATTGACTGGCATGTGGAGGTGCAGGATTACGTCAAAAACGACCAGACAAATTCGGGATTAGCCTTTGAAAACGCTGCTCGAATGGCCTTTTATCATGCGATGGAATTGGCTACGCCTAAGCTTTTGCAGCCTATTATGGCTGTGGAGGTGGTGACATCGGACGAGTATTTCGGGCAAATCATGGCTGATTTGAACTCTCGCGGGGCGGAAGTGAAGAAAACCGAGTTGAGAGGCTCTGACCGGGTGATATCGGCGGATGTGCCTTTATCGCAGATGTTTGGCTATGTGACCCGCCTGAGGAGCCTTTCTCAGGGCAGGGCGACCTCGTCTATGACGCCTTCACACTACGCTCCAGTGAGCGATGCCGAAATGAAATCGCTCGTTGGATAAGGTTTTACCATATTCCGTATTAGCGCAGATGTTGCGTTTGTGCTTAAAATATAGCTTCAAATGAAAATGTCTGGTAGAATTATCAAATGGTAAGAAAATTGGAATAAACCCCGTTGACAACACTGTGCGTGGGCGTATGCTATTCCTTCTGCCCATGCGGGGCGGATTTTGAAAATTGGCGAAGCCAACGTGTGTAAAGGGTTACAGTAAGTGAGCAGCAAGGCAAGAATTAGAATTCGGATGGAAGCCTACGATACAAGGGCGCTCGACGCAGCGGCCAAGGAGATTGTAGAGCAAGCCAAGCGTACGAGTGCCAAGGTTCACGGCCCGATTCCGCTACCGACTCGGATTGAGCGGTACACGGTTTTGCGTGGTCCGTTTATCGACAAGAAGTCGCGTGAGCAGTTTGAGATGAGAACGCATAAGCGTATCATTGACATAAGTGAACCGACGGCTCGGACTGTTGAAGCCATCAATAGAATTCAGGTACCCGCTGGCGTTTTTGTGAAAATTAAAACGTAGGCGGGTTTTTTCGTTAGGGCCAAGATGTTGTCACTGTCCTGACGACTCAACCGCTTTAGATATTATTGTCGTGTGAATTTATCGCACGAATGAAAAGTGTAACTGGCTCACTTTTTTTGGTGAGCGATGTAAGAAGGTAAGGGTTCATGATACCGGGTCTGCTTGGTACAAAAGTTGGCATGACAAACGTCATCACCGAAGAAGGTGCGATGTTGCCGGTCACAGTTCTTAAGGCTGGGCCTTGCGTTGTTTTGCAGGTCAAGACCAAAAAGATTGATGGGTATGATGCCTTACAGTTGGGCTTTGGCGACCAGAAACCGCATCGTGTGACGATGCCTCTTATTGGTCATGCTGCTAAAGCTAAGACTGGTCCTAAGCGATTCATAAAAGAGTTTAGGGTTTCGGATGCGGCTGAATTGGCTGCTGGTGATGTTATCAATCTCGAATCTTTTAATAGCGATGAAGTTAATTATATAGATGTGTCTGGCATCACCAAAGGTAAAGGCTTTGCCGGCGTCATGAAGCGTCATGGCTTTGGTGGTAAAGAGTCCAGTCACGGTGTTGAACGAAAGCATCGTTCGGCAGGTGGTATCGGTGGTAGTGCTGACGCGGGTACTGGCCGAGCGGTTAAGAAGGGGAAACGGATGGCGGGTCATATGGGCCACGTTCGTTGTACGGCCCAGTCGATGAAGGTTTTTAAGGTTGATACTGAAAATGACCTGCTCATCGTGATGGGTAGTGTTCCTGGTCCTGCTGGCAGTCTGGTTGAGATTCGCCGTGCCAGGAAAAAGAATTGAAGAAAAAGGGATAAGATTTGATGCTGGCTGTACCAGTTTATAATATGAAGGGCGACAAAGTCGGAGAGACGGAGATTGATCCGGCTGTCCTGGGCGGTAAGGTTCGTCCGCAACTGCTTAAGCAGGCTGTTGTCGCCTATCTCGCACACAAGCGTCAGTATAGTGCCCGTCAAAAGCGGCGCTCAGACGTTAAGGCTTCGACGAAGAAGCTGTACAGGCAAAAGGGTACTGGTAATGCACGAGCAGGTATGGCTAGTACGCCGATTCGTCGTGGTGGTGGCCGGGCTTTTGCGACTACTTGCCCTCGACGTACTTTGGTGCTGCCTAAGAAAATGAAGCGATTGGCTCGCGATAGTGCGTTGTTGGCGAAGATTCAGTCGGAGCGTGTGATGGTGGTTGACGGGCTAATTTGCAGTCAACCAAAGACCAAGGCGCTGTCGGCGATGTTTTCAGCTATGGGCATAGGCAAGAGTTGTATTTTAGCTATGCACGAAGCGGATCAGAATATTATGCTATCTGGACGTAACATTGCGAATGCTGATATTCGGTTGGTTGCGGATTTGAATGCTTATGACGTGCTTCGTCGAGAGTGTATTATCATGACGAAGCAGGCGTTCGATCTATTGTCGAATCCCGGTAGCGGTGAGTCGGTGGACGGGTCGGAAAAGAATTAGTTTAGATTTTAGGTTCGGTAGGTATCAGAATGAATATGTATCGCGTAATTCGGCGACCTCTTGTTACGGAAAAGGGGACGCATCAATCGCAGCAGTCGCATGCGGCTACGAAGTCTATGCCTGCGCGTGGCGGTGCTTATGCGTTTCAAGTTGATCCTGCTGCGACCAAGCCGCAAATTAAGTTGGCGGTAGAAAAAATATACGGCGTTAAGGTGTTATCTGTTCGCACATGCAATCGCAAAGGTAAAGAGCGACGCGTGAAGTATAAAACAGGTAAGACGCCTGACTGGAAAAAAGCAGTCGTGGTGCTTCGATCTGAGCATCATATAGACTTGTTCTAGTATTTTGTAGTTGAACTGAGAATAAGCGATGGGAATTAGAAAATATAAACCGACTTCGCCTGGGCGTCGCGCCTCTTCGGTGAATGACTTTGCAGAGCTGACGACGAAGGGCAATAAGCCTGAGAAGTCGCTGTGCGAACGAATCCGTAAAACGGGCGGTCGTAATCATCATGGTAAAATAACTTGCCGCGGTCGTGGTGGCGGAGCCCGTCGTATATATCGTCGTATAGATTTTAAGCGGTCTAAGGACGGTATTGTGGGGAATGTGAAGTCGGTAGAGTATGATCCGAATCGCAGTTGCCACATTGCATTAATTGAATATGCCGATGGTGAGAGACGATATATTCTGTCTCCCGTAGGCTTGAAAGCTGGCGATGTTGTTGAGAGTGGTGCTGGTGTTGAGCCAAAAGTTGGCAACGCTATGCCCCTGAAGGACATTCCTCCTGGTCTTGATGTACATAACATTGAGATGAACGCTGGCCAGGGTGGTAAGCTTGTGAGGACTGCTGGTGGCGTGGCCCGTTTGATGGCCAGGAATGACAATTGGGCTACAATTGTTTTGCCATCCGGTGAGACTCGTGAAATTCGTGTTGAATGTCGTGCGACGATTGGTCAGATTGGCAACATCGACCATCAGAACCTCCGATGGGGGAAAGCCGGCAGAACGAGGCATCGTGGTCGTCGTCCTCATGTACGTGGAACAGCGAAAAACCCTGTCGCTCACCCGTTGGGTGGTGGTGAGGGTAGAAGCGGTGGTGGCCGACATCCTTGCAGCCCTACGGGCGTACTTGCAAAGGGTGGAAGAACTCGTTCTCCTTCGAAGGTGTCGAATAAACGTATTCTGCGCCGTAGAAAGAGTAAGCGTTACGGACAGTTGCCTGCAGTAAATAAATAGTTAGTTTGGGTAGTGGTTGTACGCGACGTGATACGTCGAACGGCAACACACGTCACTGGTTTTATACTGTGGCGGTATGATTTAAGGATTGGGCTATGGCTCGTTCGCACAAAAAAGGGCCTTTCGTTGAAGAGAAACTCTTCAAGAAGGTGATGAACCTGAAAAGCAGTGGCTCTACCATGCCTATCAAGACATGGTCACGGCGATGTACGATTGTGCCGGAGTTTGTAGGTCATAAGTTTGACGTACATAATGGTAGACAGTTTTACCAGGTGTACGTTTCTGAGGATATGGTTGGCCATAAGCTGGGCGAATTTAGTCCGACGCGGACGTTTCGTGGGCACGGCCAAGGTAAGAAGTAATTAATTGGCCTGGCAATGATAAGGCCTATGGCCTTAGGTATGCTGATGGTCGGTGTTGGTTGTAAATAGTTTTCGTTTTGATTCGGGTGGTATTTACCCATGGCAACAGAAAATAAGTGGTCCGCACAACATAAATTCGCTCGGATAGGTCCGCGAAAGGTGAGATTGGTTATCGATCTCATTCGTGGTATGCCGTGCGAGGATGCGATCCACCAGTTAGAGTTTAATACACGACGTGCGGCTTATATGGTTCGTAATGTTCTCAAATCTGCGATGGTGAATGCGGATGAGAAAGAGGCGGATATGCGTCGTTTGAAAATTGTGGAAGCTCGTGTCGATAGTGGTCCATATTATCGACGTTGGCATCCGAAAGATCGTGGGCGTGCGCATCCGATTGCTAAGCGTACTAGCCATATTGTTGTGACGGTCGCTGAAGGTTAATAGGTTTAAGTAGCTCGTAACGAGTTCAACGGGAGTTAATTGTGGGTCAAAAAGTCCATCCAATTGGATTTCGCGTAGGTATCACCGAAGGGTGGCGATCGCGTTGGTTTGCGCCAAAGGCAGCCTATGCCGACTTCCTGATTGAGGATCAACGTATTCGTCGTTTTGTTGACGATCGCATGAATCGTAAACCGCCATACGCGGCTGTTGCCAAGATTGAGATTGAGCGAACCAGAGACGACGTTCGCGTTCTTTTGCATACGGCGCGTCCCGGCTTGGTCATTGGACCTAAGGGGGCGGAAGTTGATAAGCTTCGGGAATCTTTGGAAGACCTTATTGATCGAAAAATCTCGGTTAACATAATTGAAATAAAAGTTCCTGATGGGAATGCTACGCTAATAGCTGAAGCGGTTTCCGAGCAGTTGAAAAAGCGTGGTGCTTTCCGTCGTGTGATGAAGATGCGGGCTGAGGCGGCGATGGCTACGGGTGCTAAGGGCGTGAAGATTACCTGCTCTGGTCGACTAGGCGGTGCTGAGATGGCTCGCCGAGAAAAGCAGATATTTGGTTCGGTGCCTTTGCATACCTTGCAAGCGCATATTGATTATGGCACAGCGACTTGTCGCACGACCTATGGTGCGATTGGCATCAAGGTGTGGGTAAATCTTGGTCGGTATGGCGAAGAGGCTGTGCTTGAAGTGGATGAAAATTCACCCACCAATAGAGGCAGACGTCGCGGTAAACGTGGCTAATAGAATAGTTTAGACGCGGAAGCGTTGTACGGAGTAGACGGTCATGGCGATGATGCCAAAAAGAGTTAAGTGGCGTAAAAGTCACCGCGGTAAGATTCGCGGTAAGGCGACTTGTGCGAATTCGCCTGCTTACGGTGAGTATGGGTTGCAGTCGTTGCACCCCGGCTGGATTACTGCCCGCCAGATTGAAGCTGGTAGAATTGCTGCGACTCACTTTCTCCGTCGAGAAGGTAAAATTTATGTCCGAATTTTTCCTCATAAGCCTGTGTCTTCCAAGCCGTTGGAAACTCGTATGGGTAAGGGAAAGGGTGACCCGGACTTTTGGGTAGCATGTGTCCGCGAGGGGACGATCATGTTTGAAATTGCCGGTGTTAAAGAAGAATTAGCCCGTGAGGCTTTGGCCCGGGTGGCCCATAAAATGCCGTATCGATGTCGATTTGTTAAAAGACGTCATGGGCTATAGCGGCTTGTTGCCGCTGATTTAATTTGCGTGAATGTGCCTGATTGATGGCAGCAGTGGATGACAGAGGTTTGTAGCTGATGAAGATTTCCGAGATTCGTGACATGAAAACTGATGAGCTGAAGCACGAAGTTCAGCGTGTGCAGCAGCATGTGTTTGAGCTGCGGTCCCAGGCTGTCACTGAAAAGCTGGAGAATCCGCACCAAATTAAGCACGCCAGGCGAGATATAGCGCGCATGATGACAGTGCTACATAATCGCGGCATACGAGACGTTGGATAATCGCAGACATGAAGGCACTTTGGGTGTCGCGTAAGGATGCAAAAGCAGATGGCTGAACAGGCAAAAACTGATAGTAAAACGACTCGTAACAAGCGAGAGATGCGAACGGGAACTGTCGTGTCCAAGAGCGGCGACAAGTCGCTACGCGTACGTTTTGATTATATGGTTCGTCATCCCAAATATGGAAAATATTTGAAGCGTCGAACGACACTGAGTACGCACGACGGAGACAATCAGGCGTCAGTAGGTGACTTGGTGGAAGTGATGTCGTGCCGAAGAATGTCAAAAACGAAGTGTTGGGTGCTTAGGCGTATTATTCGCGCTGCGTAGTTTAATGAGCTGATTGCCTTTTTCGGCGTTAATCGCCGTGAGTGTTGAATTATGATTCAGTTACAAACAGTTGTAGATGTGACAGACAATAGCGGCGCTAAGACGGCTATGGTGTTTAATGTCTACAAAGGTAGTACATCTAGAAGTGGTAAGAAACGTCTAAAGCACGCCAAGATTGGTGATATTGTGCTCGTGGCTGTGAAGAAATCATTGCCGAACAGCGATTTCGCCGGTGGTGCTGATCGTAAAGATCGGTCGAAGCGTCGTAAGGCTCGGGCGGTTGTGGTTCGCACGAAGATGGCTACCCGGCGATCTGATGGCAGCTATGTGAAGTTCGATAGTAATGCTGTCGTGCTGATTGACGAGAAGGATGAGCCAAGGGGTACCAGAATTTTTGGCGCTGTTGCTCGTGAGCTTAGAGAAAAGAATTTTATGAAGATTGTCTCTTTAGCTGAAGAGGTGGTTTAATTATATCACTCACAAGAGTGTATTGTTGGTGTGGATTATGAAAACTCATATTCGTAAAAACGATTTGGTCCAGGTTATTTCGGGAGACCATCGTGGTGCGCGCGGTAAGGTGATGCGTCTTGATAGCGATCGTGGCACGGTCGTGATTGAAGGCGTTAATATGGTTTATCGCCATGTTCGTCCTACACGCAAGAACCCTCAAGGGGGTCGCGTGCAAAAAGAGGCTGCGATCCATATGTCCAATGTACTGCTGTATGACAGTGCAAGTGGCGGAGGCAGGCGAACGCGATACGAAGTGACTTTGAATGATGCCGGTAAGGTAATCTCGAAAAAAAGATTGACTGTTGGTGGAACTGTTATCAACGAAATTACCAGGCCTGATAGATCGAAGTAGTCTTGATACTTTAGACTCAGATGACAGTGGAGTGCGGTGCTCATGGTTAGGTTGTTAGAAAGATATAAAAAAGAAATTCTCCCTGAACTTCAGGCGGAGTTAGGCCTTACGAATTGCATGGCTATACCTCGTATGACTAAGGTAGTGGTGTCCATGGGGACAGGATCGCCACAAATAGATAAAAACCGTATTGGCGTTGCGGTAGCTGACATGACTAAAATTACGGGTCAAAAGCCAGCTATGCGTCGCGCTCGTAAGAGTGTATCGAATTTTAAGCTTCGTGCAGGTATGGAAGTTGGCTGTCAGGTCACGCTTCGCGGTGCGCGGATGTATGAATTTATTGATCGGTTGATTCAAACGACGATTCCTCGTTTTCGCGACTTTCGTGGTTTGAACCCGCGTAGTTTTGACGGCAGGGGCAATTATTCGATGGGTGTGGCGGATCAGTCGGTATTTCCAGAAATTGATGTCGCAAGTATTACATCCAGTCAAGGGATGAACATTACTTTTGTGACTACAGCCCAAAACGATTTACATGGTAAAGCCCTGCTAACGAAGCTAGGCATGCCGTTTCGTATTACGGAAGAGCAGTCTTAGTTATGGCAACAAAAACCTGGGTTATAAAAGCTCATAAGGCTCCGAAGTTTCAAAGTCGCATCATTCGCCGTTGTGAGCTATGTGGACGGGCGCGTGGTGTATATAGGAAGTTTCGTCTTTGCCGCATATGTTTTCGTGGTCTTGCCCTGGAAGGCATGATCCCCGGCGTGCGTAAGGCGAGTTGGTAGTTAAGTTAGTGAATTGTTTGTTGTTTGGTACAGCTACTTTCCAGTAGTGGGTGTGCTTTAAGGAATCATTACATGTGGTCCGATCCGATCGCAGATATGTTGACGCGTATTCGTAACGCCGCTCGTGTGAGGCGAAGCGCTGTTTCAATACCTTCCTCCAAGCTTAAGGTGGGTATAGCCGTTGTTCTCAAGGATGAGGGTTATATTAATGATTTTGATGTCATTGAGGACAACAAGCAAGGTCAGCTTCGCATCAACCTGAAATATGGCGCGCGGGGCGAAGATGTCATTCATAAAATACAACGTTGTTCTACGCCGGGTTGCCGGGTTTATCGGGGTGTCAATGATATTCCTCGTGTGCTAGATGGCTTGGGCGTGGCGATTTTATCGACGAGTAGCGGTGTGCTGAGTGATCGAGGCTGTCGTGAAAAGAAAGTCGGCGGCGAATTATTGTGCACAATTTATTAAACGAATTGTTTGTGTCACGCACTTTTATTTAGTGTGTGATTAAAAAGGTTCTGCGAACCAGGAATTCTGTTATGTCGCGTGTTGGAGCTAAACCCATCGCATTACCTGCTGGCGTCTCGGTCAAGGTGAATAGACGTGAAGTCTCTGTCACCGGGCCTAAGGGTACGAACAATCTTACTGTGCCACATTCTGCTAAAGTAGACTATGACGATGCCGGTAAGATTGTCAGCGTGAGCAGGGTTAATGATACCAAACAGAGTCGGTGCAATCACGGCTTGGTTCGTGCCTTAATTGCGAACATGGTTGAGGGCGTGACAGCCGGCTTTGAAAAGCGGCTTGAAATTTACGGTACTGGTTATAACTGCAAGTTGCAGGGTAAGACGCTGCATTTGAACGTAGGCTTCACTGGTAGGAACCGTGGCAAGGGTTCACAGTTTGAATTGCCTGTTCCTGTTGGCGTTGAGGTTAAAGTAGAAAAAGAAGCAGCTCGCGGCGATACTGAACCTGCAGAGTTGCGTATTAGTGGTATTGATAAGCAGAAGGTTGGACAGTTTGCGGCTGAAATTCGTGCTTTGCGAAAAACCGAACCTTATAAGGGTAAAGGTATTCGTTATAAGGGCGAGCAAGTACGTCGTAAGCAAGGTAAAGCTTTAACTAGCTAAGGTTGATAATCAGCGATTGGTCTTTTGAATCGGGCAGTGTGTTATGGAAGGTGTAGTAGTAAGAGTTCGTCGCAGGATTCGCCGCAAGCGTGGCTTGACTAAGCGTATACGTGGGTCGGCTGAGTGTCCGCGTCTTACGGTGTTTCGTTCGCATAGTCATATTTATGCGCAGATTATAGATGACGAACGTGGTGTCACGTTGTGTTCATCCAGCACAAAAGCCAAAGACCTTAGCGGTGACATGGCTAATGGTGGCGGGAAAGTCGCGGCTAAAATTGTCGGGGCTTCGCTAGCGAAGAGTGCGCTGGATAAGAATATCGCGCGTGTCACTTTTGATAGAAATGGTTATCAGTATCATGGCCGCATTAAGGCGTTAGCTGATGCTGCTCGTGAAGCTGGATTGAAATTCTAAATCGTAATCAGACGTAAAGGCCTATGTTGCCGACGAACTGACGAGACGACGAGACAAATAGTATGCAAGATAAAAGACAAAGTCGGTCAGAGAGTAGCGAACACGACGATAATGTCGTGCGCATCTATCGATGTTCATGCGTGGTTCGTGGTGGACGTCGCTTTAGTTTCGGTTCTCTCGTTGTGGTCGGCGACAGGCAGGGTCGTGTTGGCGTGGGATACGGCAAAGCACGCGAAGTGCCAAGCTCAGTGGATAAGGGCCGTAAGATTGCCAATGCGAAAATGAAAAAGTACTCGCTAGATGGCGGTACTATTCCTCACCGTGTGGTAGGCAGGTATGGGGCTAGTAAGGTCGTGATGGTCCCGGCTAGTGCTGGTACTGGCGTAATCGCTGGCGGTTCTGTCCGTGCGGTTCTTGAATTGGTTGGCGTGCATGACATTCTAACGAAAAGCTATGGCTCCAATACGCCTAAGAATTTAGTGCGTGCTACTATTAATGGGTTAGAGCAGTTAATTAGTCGTGAACAGGTAGAGCGACTACGAAATGTTACTATAGCTAGTCAGGCTTCTAAAGCGGACTCCTAAATAATGAATATTACAGAAATTACAAAAATTGCGGGTGGCCATAAGCGTCGCAAGCGGGTTGGTCGCGGAAATGGTTCCGGGTCAGGTAAGACTTGCGGGCGAGGCCATAAGGGTTTCGGTCAGCGAAGTGGCTCCAAGACTCGGGGCCAATCTGAAGGTGGGCAGATGCCCATGTTCCGTCGTTTACCAAAGCGTGGTTTTAATAACGCCAACTTTACGATTCGATATAGCGTTGTAAACGTAGAGGCTTTAGAAGAACGATTTGAAGCAAACGCGCATGTGACGGCCCAATCTCTTGTAGAAGTTGGCTTGGTTCGTAATTTGCGTTTTCCTATCAAGGTTCTCGGGACTGGTGAACTGAAGAAAAAGTTAAACGTTGATGTGGCTAAGTTTAGCGACACTGCTAAACAAAAAATTGAAGCCGCAGGTGGTAAAGCTACCGTGAGTAAACTACGAAACTAAGGCTACTAGGAACTTAGAATAAGATATGTTTTCAACATTTATCAACATTTTCAAGATTCCTGAACTGCGGAATAAAATCCTGTTTACACTTGGGATGTTAGCCGCGTATCGCATTGGGTTTTGCGTTGCCGTTCCTGGTGTAGACCAGGCTGCGATGACAGCAAATTCCAGTGGTAATGCGGGGGGCTTACTTGATTATTTCCAGATTTTCACCGGCGGTAATCTCACGCAAAGCACCATCTTCGGCCTGGGCATAATGCCATATATTTCTGCCTCTATTATTTTCCAATTGTTGGTGACTGTGGTGCCAGCGTTTGAGAAGCTTTCACAAGAAGGTGATAGCGGTCGAAAGAAAATTCAGGAATATACGCGGTATGCTACGGTTGGGCTTTGTTTGATTCAGGCGATGTTCTGGATGAAGTACCTATCAAACTCCAATTTGATTTTTCCAAATTTCCAAGGCGCGTTCCTGGGGATGACTTTTGGATACATGGTTATGTCTTTACTCATGCTAACCTGTGGTACCGTCTTCTTGATGTGGCTCGGTGAGCAGATTGACGAGTATGGCATTGGTAATGGTATTTCGCTGATTATCATGGCTGGTATCGTTTCTAATATCCCTACGGCTGTGATGTATGTACAACAGAATATCACGTTTCAGGGGGCGGCTGGTCCTGGTCAGATGGACGTGCCTAAGGTGATGCTTTTGATTCTTATGTTCGTCGGTGTTGTGGCTGGTGCTATTCTAATTACGCAAGCTCAACGTCGAATTCCGATTCAGCAAGCCAAGCAAACTCGTGGTCGCCGTGTATATGGGGGACAGCGTCATTATCTTCCGCTACGCGTGAATCACGGTGGAGTTATGCCTATCATTTTCGCCAGCTCGATGATGATTTTTCCAGGCATCATATTCGGCATGTTCGCGGGACGTTGGCCCAATAGCTTCTGGTTTACTTTGCAGCAGGAATTTCAGCTAAACGGCTTTATCTACACGATGTGCTATATCGTGGTAATTTACTTCTTTGCTTATTTTTGGACGACCGTTCAGTTTCGTCCCAAGGAAATGGCTAATAATCTACGAGACTACGGCAGCTTTATTCCCGGTCTTAGGCCTGGTAAGCGAACGGCTGATTATCTTGAGCGTGTGATGGGAAGAATCACATATGTCGGTGCTGGCTTTCTCGCATTGATTGCGATTATTCCGACACTGGTAGCTAAATCTTTGAGCGTGCCATTTATGGTTTCTTCGCTTCTTGGCGGTACTGGTTTACTCATTGTAGTTAGCGTGACGTTGGACTTGGTGCAGCGTATCGAAGCTAATTTGACTATGAGAAATTACGATGGCTTCCTCGGTTCAGAAGGACCGATCAAAGGCGCTCGCTCATAGTGATCGAAGAACTACGACTTACGAGTTGTAGGGTGAATATGGTTTTGAATATGGCCTCTGGTTGCTAATGACAAGTGAAGCCATGAAACAGAGACGACCCGAAAGGCAGATGCAACAAAGCGGCATCATATTAAAAAGCGCTCGAGAGATCGAGTTGATGCGAACTGCTGGCAAGGTGGTCTGCGACGTGTTGGCTATGATGCGAGAGCATGTGAAGCCTGGCGTTACGACGGCTCAGTTGAATGAGTTAGCTGAAGCGTACATTGCTGAATCGGGTGGTGAGGCGTTATTTAAGGGTGTTGAAAACCCTCAAGCGCGTTTTCCGTTTCCTGCGGCTTTGTGTACCAGTGTGAATGAAGAATTGGTACATGGCGTACCTAATGATAAACCGCTGAAAGATGGCGATATTGTCGGTATTGATTGCGGTGTGAAGATAGCTGGTTACTGTGGTGATTCGGCTTCGACTTTTGCAGTTGGCCATATAACGCCTGAAGTTGATAATCTGCTTAAGGTGACTAAGCAATCGCTTCTAGTGGCTATTGAAGGTATTAAGCCTGGCCGCATGTGGAGCGAGGTTGCTGGTGAGATTCAGTCGTATGTAGAGGGCGAAGGGTTCTCCGTGGTTCGTGAATTTGTCGGTCATGGCATTGGCCGAGACCTTCACGAGGAGCCTAAAGTGCCCAATTATTGGGATAAACGACAAAAACAGCCAGATTTTGAATTGCAAGAAAATATGGTCATTGCCGTGGAGCCTATGGTCAACATGGGGTCGGCTGCGGTAGAATTTGGTGATAAGGATGGGTGGGTCGTGGTGACACGCGATCGTAAGTTTTGTGCTCATTTTGAACATACGTTAGCAGTGACGAAGTCAGGGGCTGACCTCCTTACGGATGGTCGTTGATATTTGACTTTGTCGTAGGTTTGATTGAAGGAAAGAAATCATGAAAGTTCGTGCCAGCGTAAAGCGGATTTGCGAAAACTGCAAAATAATTAAGCGTAAGGGTGTGGTGCGTGTGGTATGTACGAACCCTCGTCATAAGCAGCGACAAGGCTAAAGGGAGCGAATTATGCCACGTATTGCCGGTGTCGATATTCCCCCGAATAAGCGTATTGAGTATTCATTGCGTTATATTCATGGCGTGGGGCCAAAAATTGCATTAGACATTCTCAAGGAAGCTCAGATCGAAGTTGGTACGCCAGCGAAGGATCTGACTGACGAACAGGTCACGCTTCTTGCGGGTGTTATAGATCGAAGTATTCAGGTTGAAGGTCAGTTACGGCGGGCCGTTCAGCAAAATATTGCGAGACTGCGTGATATTAAATGTTATCGCGGTGCGAGACATCGTGCGCATTTGCCTGTTCGAGGGCAACGGACGCGTACCAATGCTCGAACACGCAAGGGACCAAAGAAGACTGTTGCAGGTAAGAAGAGCGTTAAAGAACTACGCTAATTTTTTGAAGGATAGACTCTGTGGCGAAGCGATCAGGCGGAAAACGAAAAGTGCGGCGTAATGTGGCTCGGGGCATTGTTCATATCAAGGCCTCGTTCAACAACACGCTGGTTACCATTACGGATGTTAATGGCGAAGTTGTAACTCGTGCTTCAGCGGGTACGGTTGGCTTCAAAGGGACTCGAAAGAGTACGCCTTTTGCGGCTCAACGTGCATGTGAGCAAGCCGCTCATGCCGCTAGAAAATTTGGCATGCAAGAAGTTGAAGTTCGCGTGAAAGGCCCTGGGGGCGGTCGCGATTCTGCGATCACTGCACTGCAAGGTGCGGGTCTTCGCATTCATTCGATAGAAGATGTGACGCCGTTGCCTCATAACGGTTGCCGTCCGTCCAAGAGACGGCGCGTATAGTTTTGAATACCAGTGATGGCTGGCTGGCAGTGTCGGTTGGCTAAGGCTGGTTTGAAGTGTTGAATTAAGATCATAGCTGGGATTTGTTTAGGCGTTTGACATGGGTAGATACATTGGACCGGTCTGTAGGCTTTGCCGTCGAGAAGGCATCAAGCTGATGCTCAAAGGCGCACGCTGCGAAACCGCTAAATGCGCAATGGAAAAGCAGTGGCGGGCTAAGCCGCCTGGCATGCACGGTTGGCGAAGGCGTAAGGGAAAAGATTACGTTGTTCGTTTGCGTGAAAAGCAAAAGGTCAAACGTTATTATGGCGTGATGGAACGCCAGTTCATGATCTATTTCCGTGCGGCTGAGCGTAGTAAGGTCAATACTGGCGAGGCGTTGTTGGCGCTGTTGGAACGCCGGCTTGATAATGTGGTGTGGAAGCTTGGCTTCTCTCCATCGCACCGAGCTGCGCGTGCTTCGATCGCTCACGGACATTTTTATGTCAATGGACGTCGTCTTAATCGTCCGAGTTACCAGGTTCGTCAAGGCGATACGATTGCTGTTAAGCCGTCGGAGCGCAGCCAGAATATGGTGAAGGCGAATGTTGGCGACGGCGCACCGACGTTGCAGTCTTGGTTGTCGATTGATACCAAGACTTTAGAAGGAAATATCACAGCGTTACCTACCCGGGAGGATGTTCAAATTCCGGTAGAAGAACAGCTGATTATCGAAATGTGTAGTCGGTAGAAACCGATTGGTTAATATTCAATTGGCGGGCTTGATTGTTCGTCGATTATGTCCCCGCATATGTCGGGTGGAGGTCATCCCAATGCGTATTCGCTGGCGAGGATTGGAGTTGCCGGGCCGTATTCGTCGTGACGAGTCGGTGAGCAATGAATCGTACGCGCGCTTTACCATTGAGCCGTTTGAGCAAGGGTACGGAACTACGATTGGCAATTCGCTTCGGCGGGTTCTTCTTTCGAGTCTCGAAGGTTCTGCGATTACGGCCGTGAAAATTGAAGGCGTAGCTCATGAGTTCGCCTTGGTTGACGGCATTATTGAAGATGTCGTAGACGTGATACTTAACATTAAAGGCGTTGTCGTCAATTATGATGGCGAGGAGCCAAAGACGATCACGGTCGAACGAACGACCGCTGGCGTCGTCAAAGCTGGGGATATTGTTACAGATGCGTCCGTAACGATTACGAACCCAGAACATGTGATTGCTACGCTTTCCACGGACGTTCCATTCCGGGCGGAGTTCACAGTTGAGACTGGTCGCGGGTATGCCACGGCCAAGGAAAATCGCACGCCGGAGCAAGAGGTTGGGGTCATTTCTATTGACGCCGTCTTTTCACCGATTTTGCGTGTGCGATATAGCACTGAGGATATTCGTGTTGGCCAGCGGACCAATTACGATCGCTTGATTCTTGAGATTTGGACTGATGGTTCGATTCTTCCGGAAGATGCGTTGGTTGAAGCTGCGATGATTTTGCGTAAGCATCTCAACCCAATCGTCATGTATCAGGACATGGGCGACGACATGGTTGACATGCCGGACCTTGGCGAAGATGCAGCTGATGCGACTGGCGATAAATCGCTAGATGAATTGTTAGACCGTCCAGTGTCTACGCTGAGTTTGTCAGTACGTTCTGGCAATTGTCTTGAGGCTGGTCGTATTGCGACGCTTCGACAGTTGGTTCAGTATACCGAAGGCGATTTGAATCGGTTGCGTAGCTTTGGTAAGACCTCGTTGCATGAAGTTCAGCGAGAACTTACTCAATTGGGCTTACATTTGGGAATGCTTCCTAAAGACCCACCGATTGGTGGTGTCATGGCAGCGCCGAGTGTTGGATTTACAGATATGACGCCAGTTAGTCCACCAGGGGTCGCGGGCGATACACCCATTCCGCCAAATGATGCGGCGTCCGGGCCGATGGCTGCTTTCACGATGAATGATTAGTTCGATAGTTTTTGACAGAAGCGTTTTGTTTATTTGAGATTTGTAAGAGGTTTGGCACTATGCGACATCGTATTCACTTTAGAAAACTTAATCGAACCTCAGAGCATCGCAAAGCTATGCTTCGTAACATGGCTCAGAGTCTCATAGAGCATGGCCAAATTACGACGACGATTGCCAAAGCTAAGACCTTGCAGCCAATCTTTGAGCAGTTGGTCACGGTAGCTATCAAAGTGCGTAAGTTAGCTGCGGCTTCGGATAAAGCTGGTTCACTTAGGATGAGGCGTAAGTTGCATCAGGAGCTAAGCGACCGGAGCATTATCCCTGCGGAGCATCAGCTTGACTACGATGCGATGTCAGACGCACAGCGCTCGCGTACATTGCGCATGGCGAGTGGCCGTCGATACCGTACTGGCGAACCCAAGGGCCGATTGCTATTTACGGGTGAGTCTGTTACGCATCGTTTAATTGAAACTATCGCACCTAAATACGAATCTCGCACGGGTGGCTATACCCGTATCATTCGTTTGGCCAAGCATCGGATTGGTGATGCGACTCAGCTCGCAATCGTTCAGCTTGTCGGCAACGAAGAGGCTCCGACTTCCTTGACAAAGCAGGCTCCGACTGCGCGTCGTCGCCGCATAAATTCTCGATACGCGGCAGCGATTAAAGCTGCGAAGAGTTGGGGTAAATCTGCTCCTGCTAAGTCCGCACCAGCGAAGGAAGCCCCGGCTGATGATAGCGCAAACGAAGGCTCGTAAGCTTTGAGTCAGGCTATGCAATCTCGTGCAGCGCGAGTTCTTGCGTAAGGCTTGCCTCATGATGCTACAACATTATGAGGGTGATTGAACATGGCATCATCGCCGTCTGATTGCATTTTCTGCAAAATTGTTCAAAGACAAATTCCGGCCTCTACTATTTTTGATGACGACAGCGTCATTGCCTTTCTCGACGTTAGTCCGTTAGCATCAGGGCATTTGCTTGTCATACCGAAAGTTCACGCAAACCAACTTATCGATTTACCGGAAACGGTGGCCTCAGACATCGGTCGTGTTTTGCCCCAATTGGGACGAGCTTTGCTGATGGTTTCTGGCGCGGATGGCTTTAACGTACTGCAAAATAACGGGGAAGTGGCTGGCCAAGTTGTCGGTCATGTTCATTTTCATCTCATCCCCCGCTTCAAAGACGACGGCTTGGGGTATCGCTGGAACGCTGGCGCTTATGAAGATGGTCAAATGAACGATGTCTGCGATTTGTTTAAGCAAGCCTTGGCTTCGTGACGGTCTTGTTCCGCAGCGTGTATGTTTTATTTTGCACGCTATTCAATCTCAACTTCGCGCAAGCTGAAGCATGCGGCTCGTTTTATAAGAAAATAGTTATCAGGCCTAGGCTAACCGCACCAAGCGCGACCGTAGCTAGGAAGCCCGCTTGAATGGTTCGGCTGCCTACGCTGACTAAGTGACGAAGGCAAACTTCTAACCCAATCGCAGCCATGGCTAGGGTGAGTAGGGCTTTGCCAATGTCAGAGAAGGTGTTTTGCAAGGAAACATCTAACCCGCCAGGGGCTGAGACTAAAGAACTGCCCGGCTCGAAATGCAGCGTGGGTAATAGGCCCATCGTGTTGAGTATGGCTAATGCCATAAAACCCCAGACGAACCAAGGGACAAGTCGCGTGTATCGAACTGTGAACGCTTTGCCAGACGTGTCTGATGATTGATGATGCTTGGCGTAGACGATAGCTAGGATGCAGACGAGTGGTGCGAGCATGGTCACGCGCACGAGCTTGACCAGCGTGGCTAACGTCCCAGCTTCGGAGCTGAATGCAAAGCCAGCGGCTACTACTTGTGGTACGGCGTGGATTGACGTGCCAGACCAGACGCCGAAAGCCTGGTCGCTGATGCCAAGGGCTGTGCCAATCAGTGGCCAAGCTAGCATAGCTAATAAGCCAAACAAATTTATCGCGCCAATCGAGAGAACCAGGTCGTCCTCCTCGGCTTCGATGAGTGGGGCGACGGCGACGATGGCGCTGTTTCCACAAATGCCTGTGCCCGCGCCTAATAGGAGTGAGGTTTTCCAATTAAGTTTTAGTAGTTTGCCAATATAAAACGCGGCGCCAATAGCGAATAAAATGCACAGTACCGTCACAATGAGTACGGGAAATCCGATAGCTGCGATGTTGTATAGATTTAGCTTGGCCCCCGTGAACACAATGGCTATAGGAATGATTTTTTTGATTATGTGTTTGCAGCCAACTTTCACGGATTCTGGTAGTGCTAGAACATTGCGAAAAAGCAGGCCCACCAGGATGGCGATGATTGTCGCACTGATGGGATGGCGCAACCCGCCGTCGCTTTCTACTGAAAAAGGGGCTAGGGGAAGTTTGTGGATTAGATAACTAAGTAGCGTAACCCCCGCAGCTAATATATAGCCCGGTGCTAACCGAGGGATAGCCGGGGCTGCGGGTATGGGAATCGCTGGAGCGGAGGCGGCTACGACGGGTTCATAGACGCCTTCCATAGAGCCGAGTGACAAGAAGGCGTCAGCACTAAGTGATTCGGCGAAGGCCGTGCTTGGCACATCGCGCGTACTCGCCTGCGTGGCGGAAGCTCGAGGGGCTTGGGAGGTCATGGCTAAATACCACTCCCATAAGCGTGCTGAAGAACTTCTGGTCGATATTCGCCAATGCCCACGCCGGTTAGTGAATAAGTATCCATTCTAAGAAGTGGGGGGGAATAAATGTGCAGGGTGATTAAATCTTGTCCGGTTGGTTGAAGGTTGGACACTTGATGAATGTCGGTATCTTGCGATACGCTTACCTCGCTTGCGTTGCGATCAAAGGATGAGACGGCTTTAATCTGCCCGCAAGGGGTGTGTCCAAATACTGTTTCCGTAGCGATGCCCTGCAGTACGCGCAGTCCACAGGTCGAATGTGCATGGTTGTGGATAGGGCTACGCTGACCACTTCGCCAACAGAGAACCAGTGCGTGGTAAAATTCGCCCGCGCACATCAGGTTTCGCAAATAGCGGTCTTCGCTAAAACGGGCATATTCCCGGACATCGTCGGAGGAAATGTCGAGCGCGAGAAGTTTATCTTGTAAGTCGTTGACAGTTGCGCGCTGCGTAAGATTGTCTAAGTAATCGATTAGCGACTGCAGGCTTGAATTGGCAATCCGTGTTGTCATTTGTATTCCTAGGCGTAGTCCGTTACGCCGCGACGTAATTCTGTTCAACCTAAGCACATTATCGGCGGATACGGGTGGACAGCCCTACCAAGCCACGAATCAACCTAACCGCCTGCATTACGCCAGTACGGACTATGTTTGTCAAGTTTGAGGCGGCGAAGGCAATTCATTGCTTTATCGTCCGATAATATTTTAATGTGAGAATACAATGGGGTGGCATGGGTAAGCTACAGCTTACCCGTGGGACGTTCGTATAGTCGTGGTGAGGCGAGTAATGCTAGATTCGTGGGCTTTACGGCATAAGACACGGGCAAGCTGTAGCTTGTCCATGCCACACGTCCGAAGCTAGTGTTATTTATGATCCGACACGCCCACATGCTCGCGCCTAGGGGCTTGGGCATGCCACCCGTCACCCGTCAGTCAAACGATGTCACTCGTCTTTGTTCCGATAAATCAGCTACTCATTTTCCTGGCCGATAGATAGGTAGGTAGATTTTGGTGAGTCGGCGCATATAGTTAGGTAGAACACTTATCGCGCATGGCTGAACCTTGGTTCATTGGCGTAGGGGAACATGCCCTGCGGGAGGACAAGTATGGCTGGCAAACAGCGCATTATGATGATTTCAACACATGGGTATGTCGGTGCGACGCCACAGCTTGGATTGCCTGATACGGGCGGGCAGGTTGTTTATGTACTCGAACTGAGTCGATGTCTTGGCCGGCTCGGTTATCATGTTGATATTCTTACGCGACAGTTTGAAGGTCAGCCTGCTGAAGAGCGATTGTCTAATCGTGTGCGTGTACTCCGATTTCCATGCGGCGGGGACAAGTTTATTCCCAAGGAAACATTGTGCGAGCATATCCCGGAATGGGTGAGTCATGTGATGAGCTTTGTCCGTGATGGTGATGTTGGGTATAGCTATATCAATAGTCACTATTGGGATGCGGGCTTAGCTGGTCAGTCGCTGTCGGAGCAATTGGATATCCCGCACGTCCATACGCCGCATTCGATTGGCACATGGAAACGTGACAACATGGATGGCCAAGCTGCTGACCTGGAACGTAAATACAATTTTAAGCAACGGATTCGGGAAGAAAAAAATATCTACGAAGCCTGCAATACCCTACTAGCTACGACGCCCCAACAGAGAGATATTCTTCGCGGTGCGGAATATGATGTGCCCAATGAGAAAATAGCCGTTGTGCCACCGGGGTATGATGACGCGCGTTTTTTCCCGATTTCGCAGGCGTCGCGTGAGGCGCTCAAGATGGAATTTGGTTTGAAGGGGCGAGTGGTACTCGCGCTGGGACGCATGGCTCATAACAAAGGCTACGATTTGCTCATTCAGGCTATGCCTCATGTGTTAAAGCGTGTGAGCGATGCTACGCTGCTATTAGCGATTGGTTCTACGCAGCCGACTGCTCGTGAGAAGGAGCAGATTGCGGAGTTGAAGGCATTAGCCGTGGCGCTTGGTATTGGTGAACAGGTTATATTTGCTGACCATATTTCGGATGCCGAGCTGCCAGACTATTATCGCGCAGCTGATATTTTTGCGTTGAGCAGTCGATACGAACCGTTCGGCATGACAGCTATCGAGGCGATGGCTTGTGGTACACCTACGATTGTGACGACGGAGGGTGGGCTTTGGGAAGAAATCGTCTGGGGGTTAGAGGCTGTGTATGAAAATCCGTTTGACACGGAGGCTTATGGTCATGCCATGGCGGCTGTGTTGACGCATGATCGAGTTTCCCAGCAGTTGAGCAAGTTTGGCTCTCAAAAATCTCGCGCTCGCTTTACATGGATGGGCATTGCGCAACAGTTTATTATCATGCTCGAAGGCATGGGCGTAGCTACGAACGAAACTTCAGCGATGAGCGGTATGGAGGCCGGATTGAAATGGAACGAAGCCTTGTTGTCAGCGACGTAGACGGTACGCTGCTTGGCGACGAAGGTGGCACGCGGCGGTTCGGCGAATTTATTGCGTTGCACCGGGCTTCGCTAAAGCTTGTCTACGCCTCGGGCCGTTTTTTTGATTCGCTTATTAAATCAATTCACGAACATCAGCTCCCCGCGCCCGACGCGATGATTTGCGGTGTGGGTAGCGAGATTCGAGATTACCCGTCCGGCGAAATTGATGGTCAATGGCAGCAGCACGTTTTGCAGGTTTTTTGTGCAGACGATGTGCGAAAGGCTCTGCGGTCATTCCCTGGCTTGGTCGATCAACCTCAGGAGTGCCAGTCGCCCGGAAAAGTAAGCTATTTTCTTCATAATGCTGGCGCGACTCAGCTTGACGCATTGCGTGACACACTAAAATTTAAGGGGATTCACTCGGATATCGTGTATAGCTCTGGTCGCGATTTGGATGTCATGCCCCAAGGCGTCAACAAAGGTTCTGCGGCGATTCATTTGGCTAAGCGCTGGGAAATATCGCACAATAATATCGTTGTTTGTGGGGATTCGGGCAACGATCTTCCGATGTTTCAGTTAGGCGTGCATGGTGTCATCGTGGCGAATGCTCAGGCAGAGCTAGCTGACTATCATCGGCCTGGTTTGTTTCGTGCGACGAAGCCGTGTGCGGACGGTGTGTTAGAAGGCTTGAATTATTGGCTTACGGAAGCAGTGAATTAAATGCACATCATTGATGAAGCATTCGAGAAGGCCAAAGAGGTTCTTCATCTTAATATCACGGACCTAGGGTTCACGGCGTGTAGCCTGCAACACGATACGGATCCTAATAGTAATTATCGTAGTGTCTGGGCGCGGGACTCTGCGATGACTTCGATTTGGGTTTTGCCGCTTGAAGATAAAGAGCTGACGCAATGCGCGAAGCGATCTTTGGAAACCATTCTTGGTGCGCAGACGCGCGATGGCCATCTGCCTAATTATGTAGATATAAAAACCGGGCATCCTGAGTATGGTGGCGTTGGGAATATCGCAGGGATCGATGGCTCGCTTTGGATATTGATCGCGGCTTGGAATTATGTGAAAGCCACCGGCGATGTTGAATTTGCCACGACGCACTTCGACAAATTGCATCGAACGATGAAATGGCTTCGTGCCCACGATTCGAATAACTGTGGGCTGCTGGAGATTCCCGAAGCCTCTGATTGGACTGATCTTTTTCCGCGCTCGTACAACGTGCTTTATGACGAGGTACTTTGGTATCGCGCGAATGTAGATTTTATTGAATTGCGTAAGCTGAACAACAGGCCTGTTGATCGATACATCAATCGTGCGGCCCGGATTCGGAAAATCCTAAATGACCAGTTTTGGCCCAGTCCTGATGCCAGCAGAGATTCGCCTGTATCTTTTGCCAGTACGCAGTTTGCGCTGGGCCGTACACGATATTTGATTGCACAGATTACGCCGTTTGGTTTTAGTTGGCGCTGCGATGTATACGCCAATATCATCGCTTCGCTTTATGGTATTTTGGATGAAGAGCGATCCGAAAGAGTCTGGCGGTTTTTACGACAGATTGGCATTGATAAGCCCTATCCGGTTCGCGTGTTGTACCCCGCGATTAGGCCTGGTGATCCTGATTGGCGCGATTACTTTTTGGTTAATCTTCAAAATCTGCCAGGTCATTATCATAATGGCGGCATTTGGCCATTTGTTGGCGGGTTGTGGGTTCGTTTTCTAAGTCGAATCGGTAAAAAACAACATGCCCAGGAAGCGCTGGAAAGCTTAGCCAAGCTCTGTCGGTCTGGTATCGATCAGGATTGGGAGTTTACTGAATGGGCGCACGGAACCAGCGGCGAACCAATGGGGAAAGCGTTTCAAACCTGGAGCGCCGCTTCGTATGTAGCTGCTTATATGAGAATGCATGGTGATAAAACCATAGAAATTGCATCCAGCGGTCCTGAAGAAATTAAGATACAGGAAGAGTGTGGCCTGCCAGATGCCGTGGCGGATAGCAGCATCGATCTAGATCGGGAAACGATTGACGAAACTTAAGCGACCTGTAGAAGTCTTAAGCCATTAGATGCTTTTTTTTTAGCGACTCGAAATCTGAGGATATGTTCGGCATCGCCCCCGCATGGGAGGCTACAAGTGAACCAACGTCATTGGCGAACGTAGCTATCTTATCCAAACTCTCTCGCTTCAATAAGCCATAGATTAACGCAGCGGTGAAAGCATCTCCAGCACCAACTGCGTCAGCGACTTCGATGGTCTTTCCCGGTATTTCAATATGATCGTTTTCGTCGGCTGCGAAACATCCATCTTCAGCTTTGGTAATGAACACATGCTTGGCTTTATATTTCTTGATTAAATGCGTGGCGAAGGATGCGTGGTCAGTCATGGTTATGTTTAGTAGATGAGATAGTGTCACGACTTCGTCAGCGTTGAGCTTGATGACGTGCGCTCGTGCCATGGATTGTTCAATCCAATCAACATGTAGCCAGGGTGGCCGAAGATTGATGTCGTATACGACCATCGCCTGCGACGCGGCTTGAATGGCTTGTGTAATTGAGGCTCTTGAAGTCTCGCAGCGTTGTGCCAGTGTTCCGAAACAGAGCGAGCCTGCGTGTGCAATCTGGTCGGTCAATTGGCTAGTCAATCGAATGTGGTCCCATGCGACGTTTTCGTGAATCGTGTAGCTGGGATGGTCAGGGTCTGCGGTATCAACGGTGACGGTCCCGGTTGGGTGGTTAGGGTCTCGGTGAATGCCAGCCGTATTTAACCCGTGAGATTGAATCGCATCTAATAGATCATCACCTAATGAGTCTACGCCAACACCCGATACGATTAAACTTTCAAGGCCAAGCTGGTTGGCATGATAGGCTACGTTGGACGGTGCGCCGCCTGGCCTTTTTTCGTTTCCGAAGCAATCCCAAAGTAGTTCGCCGATGCCAATGATGAGTGGGTTATTATTTTTCATCTCTAAAAAATGGTGGTTGAGTGACACCTTAGGTGCATCTGGATGTGCCATGCTAACTAATTCGCGTCCAACTCGCGCATGATTACAAAGTGGGATTAACAATCTCAATCAACTGGACAAGGTGGGCGTCGCCCTCGAGCATTCCTTTCAGGTTGGAGGATTTTAAGTCCAAGACGCAGGATCGTAAAGATTGTTTTGTACTATTGTCATTCCATCGAGAGTGAATGAGTGCGGCGCATCGCATGGCCTCGTGTTACACCTATTCACCCACAGAGCAGCGCATGGGTAATTAGATTTTTACAAGATTTTCAAACGATTCACAGTTGTTGATACCGGCAGGAACTCAAAGTGAGAAGCCTTCGCGATTATATGCCTATTCTAGCTGCGGGTTAAGTTTGATTGGGCTAGAGGGTTGGCAGAGTGGTGTGCTTCTTCCCGGAGCCGTGAGTAATTCTTCTATTGTCGTTGAGGCGAACGACTGTTCAACTAGTTCGGTGGCTTCGTCCAGTCGCTTGTGCAGGGGGCAAAGATTTGTCCCGTGCGTTTCAATTCCCAAGGGGCAGGAGTCAATCCTCTTGATTGGGGCAACGACGTTCACAACATCAAGAACTGTTATCGATTCTGCAGACCTAGCAAGAGTAAACCCACCTCCCAAACCTCGCTTAGAGTTAACCAAACCAGCCTTACGCAATGTTTGTAGAACTTTGGGAAGATAACCAGCCGGTACTTTGGTCATTTCTACTAATGTCGGTGTTATCACTGGCTCTCCGCTCCCTTGAGCGATAGCTACGATGGCTCGTAAAGCGTACTCCGCAGTAGGTGAAATCATTGTAGTCTCCGAAACTAACTATTTGGACCTTGACGTCCAAATGGTACGCTATATGCTGGGAGACGTAAAGAGGGTATTTGGAGTCAATTGGCCACAAAGGTTCGGAGGTGTTTTGGTGAACTATAGAAAATATTGGATCACGTTTACAGGCGTAATGGTGATTTCGTTCGCTGTATTAGGTTATTATGGGAGAGAGCTGTATCGACAAGCGCCTCCTATTCCAACTCGAGTTGTGTTATCAGACCAAACCGTGTTATTCACTGGTCAGGATATTTCTGATGGACAAAATGTTTGGCAATCGATGGGGGGGCAGGAGGTCGGTTCGGTATGGGGGCATGGGGCGTATGTCGCACCTGATTGGTCGGCTGATTGGTTGCACCGGGAATCTACATGGTTGCTGGAATATTGGGCGACAAACGACCACGGCAAGGCATATGCGTCGTTACACAAAGAAGTTCAAGCTTCACTTCGCCAGCGACTCAAGACCGAACTACGCACCAATACTTACGATTCTCAGACGGGCGACCTGCTAGTCTCGACTCAAAGAGCGGAAGCGATCCGCGTGGTAGGAACACACTACACCAAGCTGTTTGGAGACGATGCGTCACTTGATGAACTTCGTGATGCATACGCCATCCCACCGAACTCCATTAAGACATCAGATCGTAAAGAAAAGCTCAACGCTTTCTTTTTTTGGACGTCTTGGGTTTGTTCGACGAATCGGCCGGGTAAAGACATTACATACACCAACAACTGGCCAGCTGAAAATTTGATCGACAACCGTCCCACAAGCGCCATCTTAGTTTGGTCGGTGGTGAGCGTGGTGGTTTTGCTTGCGGGCATTGGCGCACTTTCGTGGTACTTCGCAGTGATTCGTGGTAGGGATGAAGCGCCACACGATGTTCCGCACGCGAACCCCATGCTAGATCTTTCACCAACACCTTCTATGAGAGCGACGTTAAAATATTTTTGGATTGTGACGGCGCTGATGCTTGTACAGATTGGACTCGGGGCCATCACTGCCCACTACGGTGTTGAAGGCTCAGGTTTTTATGGGATTCCACTAGCTGAATGGTTACCCTATGCAGTGACTCGTACATGGCATTCTCAGCTTGGCATTTTCTGGATCGCAACCGCATGGCTTGGCACGGGATTATTCATGGCCCCAGCGGTTTCTGGGCATGAACCCAAGTTTCAGCGTCTGGGCGTTAATGTGCTGTGGGTTTGCTTGGTGGTGATCGTGGTAGGGTCGATGGCTGGTGAATGGCTCGGTGTACAGCAACGGCTAGGATTCGTCTCTAATTTTTGGTTTGGTCACCAGGGTTATGAATACGTCGACCTGGGCCGATTTTGGCAAATTTTTCTGCTCATAGGGTTGTTTCTTTGGCTTGCCCTCATGCTTCGTGCGATGTGGCCGGCGATCAGAAGGCCTAATGAGAACCGAAGTCTGCTGGGGCTATTTCTCGTCGCGTCTGCTGCAATAGCCATGTTTTATGGTGCAGGACTCATGTGGGGGCGACAAACCAACTTGGCTATCGCCGAGTATTGGCGTTGGTGGGTTGTCCATTTGTGGGTCGAGGGATTCTTCGAGGTTTTCGCTACGGTCGTGATCGCCTTTTTGTTCACGCGTATGGGATTGTTACGCGTATCAACGGCTACGGCGGCGGCCTTGTTTTCGACGACGATATTTCTTGGTGGCGGCATTATTGGCACGTTTCACCATCTATACTTTACAGGAACACCAACGGCAGTCTTAGCCCTTGGTGCTACGTTCAGCGCGTTGGAGGTTGTTCCACTGGTTCTCATTGGAATGGAAGCCTACGAGGGCTTACGTCTCAGTCGCGTTCGTCCATGGGTTTCAGCCTACAAGTGGCCCATGTATTTTTTCGTGGCTGTTTCATTCTGGAACTTAGTTGGTGCCGGCTTATTCGGCTTCCTCATTAATCCGCCGATCGCGTTGTACTACATGCAAGGCCTGAATACTACGGCTGTCCATGCGCACACTGCGCTGTTCGGCGTCTACGGCATGCTCGGTATCGGTCTCATGCTCTTTTGCCTGAAAGGAATAGCCGTTCGTCAGGTGTGGCGCACACGAGTATTGTCCTTCGCTTTTTGGTCAATAAACATTGGGTTAGCGCTGATGGTTTTAATTAGCGTGTTGCCAGTAGGGCTTATGCAAACCTGGGCAAGCGTAGAGTACGGAATGTGGTACGCAAGATCTGCGGAGTTTTTGCAGACAGACCTGGTAAGCACTCTGCGATGGCTGCGTGTCATCGGCGATACGATTTTCGCGGCTGGGATTGTTGCACTGGCGTGGTTTGTGCTGGGGCTAGTTACGGGTTGGTCAATCGAAAAAGAAGCTAAGTCGATTACAAAATGAAACCACGAAGAATTGGTAACACCGGCAAGAATGGCCGGGGAAAAATGGAGATAGCTATGTTCACGAATGAATCAAGAGAACTTACCGTCGGAGAATTAGTCGTTGAAAATCCGAGCCGGGCACGTGTGTTTGAGAAGTTCGGTATTGACTATTGCTGTGGCGGTAAGATACCGCTCGCTCAAGCCTGTGGTAAGCGTGGTGCAGATATTGAGATTGTTCTGGAAGCGTTGCAACAGTGCGAAACCGGCGCATCACCGGAGTCTCAGAAGGATTGGTCTAAGGAACCGATGACATCATTAGTGGATCATATTCTGTTGACGCATCACGCATACCTTCGCGAGGAATTTCCACGTCTGACCCAATTGACCGAAAGGGTGGCCCAAGTGCATGGCGAGCGTCGCTCTGAATTGCTTCAAGTACGCGATGTATTTATGGCGCTGCGCAATGAATTGGAAATGCACATGCAAAAGGAAGAGCAGATTTTGTTCCCTATGATTAAACAGCTGGATTCTGACCCGGCAGGCGAGACAGTGGGCCACTGTGGGTCTATCGCGAATCCAATCAGCATGATGGAACACGAGCACGATAATGCTGGTGATGCTTTGGGTCAGTTGCGAGATTTGACCGGAGGGTTCGTCCCACCCGAAGACGCATGCAATACCTACCGAGTCATGCTCGACAGCTTAGCCAATCTCGAAGCGGATCTTCATCAGCATATCCATAAGGAGAACAATATACTTTTCCCGATGGCTATCGCGAGGGAGACAAATGCTGTTCACCAAAATTCTTGATTTCGTATGACATCTTGTTGGGCAGAAGTATATCTCGTTGGTCGAGAGCCTGCACAACATGGTAATACCTGAGAATGCACACTGCGGATAATTTTAGGCGACACTGCGTCATTCTCGTACTAAAAGGAGACAAAAATGGAAGCACTAGGAATTATGTCGGGATTTATGTTTATTGTTTTTTCTTTACCGTTTTTTCTGCTCGCGCTTTTGTTTGGGTAGAGGCTATCTGGTGACATACTCTAGTCCACTCATGGGGGAGTGGGCTAGCGTGATCTTGAGTCTGTCGAGTTTTTTTCGCACTCATCTGTCTGGCTTCCTTTCGATTTCTTCAACCAGCGAAGCGTGTTAAGCTTTTGTGTTAGATCCAACGATGAGGAGCAGGAGCGATACAGGCTGCAATTTCAATGGTTGGGGGAGCGCATGTTGCTTTGAGTAGTCACGGATTGGTGTGGACCGGTTGATTATTCAAAGACTCGCAGAATATATTTGTTGCACAACAGAACAGTATCCGCACGCCGATGAAACGCGAAGCTGTGAATAAACTTTCAGCGGGTTAGGTTTTTACGAGATTCTTACGAGACTTTGTTTTTGTGATTTTCGCTTGCCCCAAAAACCGCACTTTCAACTGGGCAAGGCGGGAGTCGAACCCGCACGTCCCTTTCAGGACAGGGGATTTTAAGTCCCCGGCGTCTGCCATTCCGCCACTTGCCCGCGTGAGCGTTAGACGAAGTTTATAAGCAAGAATTTGGAAATGGACAAGTATGTGTAAAAAAAACGCCTTGCATGAGAAGTAAGAACTCCTTACACTTGAGCTACTAAGGATTATTAGTCTGTCGAATTGCGGGTGTTTCCGCCCTTTCAATTACGGCAGTTGCTAGCATGTTAGGGGTCGGGTAAAAGCAAATTTTCTTACGCCCAGCCGGTTTTGTCGGGAAAATTGTACAGTTACGCATATTGTGGAGCTAGCTATGGGTGCAAAAGTAGCGGTGGGTGTTGCGGAAATTGATGGTATTCTCAAGGCGATGCTGACCCTCTCGCGGGCGACGGAGCGCGTGCTTGAGTCGAGCAGCGTCTCCAAATTTTCCGGGGAGACGGTTGGTGTATCCAAAGTTCAAGTGTTGAGGCTATTGAATACTCAAGGTGAGCAGATGCCCAGTCAGGTTGCGCGTTTTTTGGGCGTGAGTAAGCCTGCGGTAAGTCAAATCATTTCCGCGATGCTACGTTCAAAGCTGATCGCAAAAAAAGCTAAGTCTGTTGATGGCCGTGAAGTATACATTTGTTTGACTAAGCACGGGAAGACGGCGTTCCATGAAGTCGTTAAAGAGCAGCGTCATTTGGTTCGAACTGCGTTGAAGCATGTGGGCAACGGCGAAGCGAAAACCTGGGCAGCTTCTATGCATTCAATTAGCTCGGCTATTTCCAGAGCAGATAAGACATTCGATGATTACTGTTTACAATGTGGGGCACATGCTGATGGTAGATGTGTTTTGCAAGGTGGCGATTCCGGTTGTGCTTTCATGGAGAATGATAAAAAGTTTAAGTTGGATAGGCCCAGGGGCAGCAAGTAACTAGGTGTGATTGTTAGCGCCAATTCCATGATTGGCTGGTGTTCGTTATATAGTTCTCTGCCTTTACAAGCCCGTGTCTGGCCAAAAGTTCTGCGGGGAAATCATCACGATTTGTCAGTGTGAGTGTACACTTTTCGATATGACGTGATTGTTTGGATGCTGGCTGAAAATAAATTTGCTTAATTTTGTTTTTGTTATGTGGCAATCGCCTATAATGGATAGAGTATCGAAGCTGTTGTCTGGTTGTCACGGGACTGGAATGATATGGGACCGGGAAAAGTGGTATAAGCCGTATAGATGTTAGAAGCAGATATGACCATGAAATCAACCTATTTTAACCTTTCCATTGGGGATGTTACCTACGGGTTCCATACTCAGGAAACGTTTGGCCATGAGCATTCATGCCCTTTGAGGTCATCATGCTATTTGCGCGAAAAAGTCTTGTGGCCTGCAGGATTTCGATTCGGCTTTTAATACCCGGGGGGGCTGCCGTGATCGTTTGTGAATCGAAAGTTGTTACCAAGTCTTTGTACCATGCCTTTTTTTGTCTATTGACTGGCTGCTTGTTGATGTTGGGGGCGTGTAATAGTGCGCCAGATATATCTTCTGGCGGGACCAACCAAGCGTCTGACACTGGAGATCCAAGTTCTGATTCTATGCCAGGTGACACTGTTGTTGTTATTGGAGCGGCTGATACCGGAGCGGATGACGACGACTTGTCACTCATCGCCAAGGCGGATGATTCGACGGACGGGCTTTGGCAGATTGGCGTCGAATCGAAGCGGCGCGTTTCATTGAATGAATTCCGGTATGAATGGGATTTCGGAACCGGCGAGATTTTCACCGGCATGATGCAGCGCCGCGTATTTTCTAGCGCGGGTTTGTATACGATAACAGTAAAGGTGTTTAATCGAAATGACGTTGTTGTAGCTACACTTACTTTGGAAATTGATATTACGGCCCCTGGTGAACCGCCGGTGGCTGACGCTGGTCCTAATCAGGTGACGCTTGAGGGCGACTTTGTGTTGCTTGATGGTGCAAATAGCAACGATCCCGCAGATGCGCCGCTGCTTTTCACGTGGACACAAATAGGCGGAACGCCAGTCTCTTTGGCTAATGCTGATGGCACGGTGGCAAGTTTCGCTGCGCCGCTCGTTGATGAAGACGAAACTATTCAATTCAAGCTTGCGGTGAGTAACGGTGTTAGTGTTGTCGAGGATATAGTTTTTGTTGATATTTTGAATCGAATCGATAATTCCACCAATACCCTAGTCGTTTATGCCGGTGAAGATCAGACGGTGGCTATCGGAGAAACGGTTACGCTGGACGGTAGCCGAAGTAGCAGCACGGATGGGCCGTTATCGTTTTTGTGGACTCAGGTTTCCGGTACGTCGGTGACTATCAATGGCGTTACAAGCAACATGGCTACTTTTGTAGCGCCGAATGTTTCCTCTGCGGACCTGTTGACATTCGAGTTAATAGCTTCTGAAGGTAGCCAAATTTCTCAGGATTTGGTTAACGTGACGGTTGAAGCGAGCGTGACTGATGACTGTCCGAGTGATGCGAATAAAACTGATCCCGGGCAGTGCGGATGCGGCATTGCGGATACGGATTCTGATGGCGACGGTGTGCTTGATTGTAATGACGGGTGTCCAAATGATCCTGGTAAAAGTGATCCGGGCACTTGTGGGTGTGGTGTTTCGGATGTTGATGCGAATGGTGATGGTGTCGCGGATTGTACCGATCAATGTCCCGATGATCCTAATAAAAGCTCACCAGGCCAATGTGGCTGTGGCGTGAGTGATACTGATTCCGACAACGATGGTACGCCCGATTGCAATGATGGATGTCCTGGCGATGCGAATAAAATCGTGGTTGGGATATGCGGCTGTGGCGAGCTGGATGTTGATACCGACGGGGACGGGGCGTTGGATTGTAACGACCAGTGCCCAGCTGACGCGAACAAAACTCTGCCGGGGATATGTGGCTGCGGAAGAGCGGATGTCGATGGCGACGGTGATGGCGCTCTTGATTGTAACGATCAATGTCCCAAGGATGCCAACAAAACGCTAGCGGGTGTGTGCGGATGTGGGAATGTCGACAAGGATGTTAATGGAGATGGCATTTGTGACTCGCAGGCGCCTACGGTTAGCGACCAAAGTGCTACGACCAATCAAGACTCAGCGAAAACCATTACACTGGCTGGTATTGATTTAGACGGCGATGATCTGACGTTTAGCATTACGTCCGGGCCAGGTAACGGCTCGTTGGGTTCGGTGAATAATAGTGGGACGAGTAGTGCGACAGTGGTTTATACCCCCACGGTTGGTTTTTCTGGCACAGACACTTTTGACTTCAAGGCGAATGATGGCGCGATAGATTCTAATGTCGGGACCGTAACGATTACTGTCAGCGCCGTGTCGCAAAATCTGACGCTAAGTTTTTCGACCTATTTAGGCGGTAGCAGTGAAGATACGATTCGTGATGTCGTTGTTGATGCAGCTGGGTTTATATATGTTACTGGCGGCACGAGGTCTTCGGATTTCCCCACGACGGCTGGGGCTTATGACCGGACATTGAATACTGGCAGTTCGTTGGTGCATGATGTTTTCGTAGTGAAGTATTCGCCAGCAGGTAGCATCGTTTGGTCTACTCTGCTAGGCGGGCCTGGCTACGATCGCGCATATGCGATTGAAGTGGATCAAGCGGGTTTTGTATATGTTGGCGGTAGGGCTGGGGCTGGTTTCCCAACGACTAGCGGCGTTTTGCAGCCCAATTTTGCAGGTGATGTTGATCCGAATAATAAATATGGCACTCAGGACGGATTTGTCGCTAAACTTTCGCCTGATGGCTCAAGCCTTGTTTGGTCAACATATTTTGGCGACGACGACCGTGCGTTTATTCGAGATATTGATATCGACAGCCAGGGTTTTGTTTATTTGGCTTTGGCTGAGCTTTCGCGCACGAATCCTCATGTGACAAGCGGGGCGTATCAAACAAGTCATGGCGGCTCTACGGATGGCGTCATTGCGAAGTTATCTACAGATGCGACGCAGGTGAT
Source organism: Planctomycetota bacterium (assembly GCA_024280855.1). GTDB lineage: Bacteria > Planctomycetota > Phycisphaerae > UBA1845 > UBA1845 > JAJRPG01. The sequence goes on from JAJRPG010000085.1 coordinate 58,847, forward strand.
GTGGGCTAGTTACTTCGGGGGCAGTGGTCGTGATGTCGGCACGCCGTCCATTCGGGTGGACTCCTTTGGGCAAGTTCATGTGCTTGGGTTTACGAGTTCAACTAATATCCCTACGACAGCAGGGGCTTATGACCGCACGTTTAATGGCGGCAAGGGGGATTTGCATTTAGCGAAGTTTTCGGCAGATGGTTCGCAGTTGCTTTATGGAACCTATCTGGGTGGGTCCGATGTTGAGTTCACTGAGACGCATGGGCTGGCGCTGGATAGTGCGGGCAATGCGTATGTAGCTGCGACGACCAGGTCTACGAATTTTCCGACGACGAGCGGTGCGTTTCAAAGGGCGTATGGCGGAAATGGCGGGTCTGGAACAGGTAGCGGGACGAATTATTCCGGCGATGGTTTTGTTGCTAAAATCTCGGCAAATGGTTCTACCTTGTTATCTAGCACGTTCCTTGGTGGTCGATATGGCGATGGTGTTGAAGGCATTTCAGTGATGTCAAATGGTGATGTGTTTGTAGCGGGTACGACATTTTCTGATAATTTTCCTACCACGGCGGATGCTTACCAGAGCAATGGCGGGACCAAGGGCGACTTCTTCGGCGCGTTGCTTGCCAGTGATTTGTCATCCGTAAAATATGTGAGTTATTTAGGTGGTAGTCGCGACGATTACGGTCGAAGTGCAGCGACGGATGACAATGGCTTTGTGTACGTTGTTGGTCATACTAAATCGACGAATTGGCCCAGACTCAACGCCGCGCAGACTACGCTAGGCGGAAGTTTGGATGGGGGGATTGCTAAATTCGCGTACTAGAATTGTGGCTATAGCAGCGGATTCGCATCGATGCCAGTAAACAATGGGTGCAAGACAGATTAGGCGGGATGGGCACACCGAGTCGGGGTCAGAGCCGCACGGCGCAAGCCTGCGGGCAAGTCTTGTGAATCTATGGGTAGCGAAGACATGCCACCAGGCTCGCGCTAGGTGCTCTGACATGAATCGCCGCAATTCTGTCTTGCACCAGTAAACGATGGCTAGCTAGCGTGGCTGTGTTGCTGTAAAGTGCCGTCCATGAGACGGATAATTAGAAATGATGCTTGGCGGTGCTGCGGTCTAATGGTCTTGCTGTTTGTTTGCGCAGGACAAATCGCAATCGCGCAGGATAGTGGTACATCAAAACAGGGCGACGCTGCGACTAAGGCTGCGACTAAGGCTGCGGCTGATTCCGCGGCTTCGGATAAGAAATCTGCTAAACAAATCAAGCCTCGACGCACGCTCGATCTTAGTAATCCGCGTGCGACGATGCAGACATTTCTGCTAGCGATGCAGGATGCCGTCGGTGAGCATCCAGAGCGCATAAACGATGCGGTTCAATGTTTGAATCTTTCAGAGCTGGAAGGTGATGAAGCTGCGAAGTCTGAGCGAGCGCAGCGATTAGCTACGCGCTTGCATGTTGTTGTGGATAAGATCGCAGTGCGCCTTGATGATATTCCGGAAAATCCTGAATCACTATCGTTTATAGTTTACGCTTTCGGTGCTGACGAAGATGGGCATGATGCTTCGCAGATTGTTATTGCGAGCGATCCTGTTGCGAGCGCGTGGCTGTTTACGCCGCAGACTTTGTCGTCGATGGTTTCGTTTGAGCAGTCGGTAGCGGAGACGGTAAAGCCTGATGAGGCGAAGGATTCTGACGTGCCAGCGGCTCGTCGGTCTGCGCGAGCAGCGATGGGCGGATTTCTGAAGGCGATGAATGCCACGCCGCAAGATACAGAGCAAGCTTTGCATTTCCTGGACCCTACAGGCCGAGATGCGGAAGTTTGGGATGTGCGCGGTAAAGAGATAGCTATAAAGCTGAAAAACGTGTTGGACAAAATCAAGGAGGTCGTGCTTCTCGATATTCCAGACGACCCGGCTGGTGAGACGTATGTTTGGTATCAGTCGAGTGATGGGGCTTCGCGCATCGCGATGGCGAGAATTGCAGAAGTGCCCAAATTTCCCAAGGATTGGAAATACACGCCGCAAAAAGGTGAATGGCGTATCTCGTCGCAGACGTTGGATGCGGTTGATGTGCTGTATGGCGAATTTGAGGATAAACAAATCGTGCAAGCATTGCGCGAAGCGGGCGTTGAGGAATCGTTGTCGCTGACGATGCAACTTGAACGCATAATGCCGCCTCGACTGCGAGAGGATTTTCTTGGCCTGACGTTGTGGAAGTGGTGTGCGCTGCTTTTGTTTATTCCTGCTGGTTGGCTGATTCAGTTGGTCACTGCTTTTATCGCTTCGATTTTGCTTCGTAATTGGTTGCAACGACAACGGCTGGATTTAGAAATCAAAGCCCGGCGGCAGACGGCTCGCTCTATTGGGGCGGTGTTGACCGTTTTGGTCTGGTATTACGCGATTCAGTTTTTAGCTTTACCTGAGCAGTTACTGGGGACACTGGCACGCGGGCTAAAACTCGCACTTGGTTTGACGACGGTGTGGGTTGGCTATCGTGTGGTTGACATCATCGGGGGCAAGATTGCGTCCACGAAGGAAGTTCAGCTAACACGTTTCGATGACGTGCTGATTCCGATGTTGCGAAAAATCCTTCGCGTTCTTGTCGTTGTGGTCACGCTGATTTTTGTGGTGCAATGGATGGGGCAAGATTGGACGACGCTGCTGGGGGCCTTGGGCGTCGGTGGTGTGGCGTTAGCTTTTGCCGCGCAGGATACGATTGGTAACTTTTTCGGTTCGATTACCGTTTTGTTTGACCGCCCTTTTGGCATTGGCGACTGGATTGTCATGGGCGATGTTGAGGGCACGGTGGAGCGGGTTGGTTTTCGTTCTACCCGGGTGCGGACTTTTTATAATTCCGTGATAACCGTGCCTAATGCAAAAATGATTAATATGAACGTCGATAACTACGGCGCTCGCTCGTTTCGTCGGGTGCGCATTATGTTATCGCTTACTTATAGTACGCCGCCTGCGAAGATAGATGCGTTTTGCGAAGGTGTTCGTGAACTGTTGCGGCTTCATCCTTACACAAGAAAAGACTATTACCAGGTGTATTTCAATCAGTTCGCAGCTTCCTCGCTTGATGTGCTATTGTATGCTTTTTTTGAAGTGCCGGATTGGAGCACGGAGCTGCGCGAGCGTCATAATTTATTCTTAGACATTATGCGTTTAGCTAAGCGGCTTGGCGTTGAGTTCGCCTATCCCACGACGACTATTTGGATGGAGCGTGCGAAGCGCGGTGAAGGGAAGGGTTTAGGCGATGTCGATAAATTCCCTGCGGACGCTCACGCTGCGGACGCTCACGCTGCGGGCGTTTCTCACGCGGCTGAATTGTTTGAGCAGGCGTATGGACAGCCTACGAAAAAGCCTTCGCCTGTAGTAATTGAAACATCGCCTCGTTCTCAACGGCCAAGCAAATGATGCTTCATCTTAGTGGTCAAAATGGCCAAGCATTCGAGAGGTTAAGCTTTGCCTGAGTCCGGTCTATTACAGTTAGCAGGTATCGTCGTGCTTGGCGTCGCGGCTCAGTGGATTGCCTGGCGCGTGGGGTTGCCGTCAATTCTGTTACTGCTTACAGGTGGTTTATTGGCTGGTCCTGTGACTGGTTGGCTTAAGCCCGATGCGCTATTCGGGGAGTTGCTGGCGCCGTTCGTATCCTTGTCCGTCGCGCTGATTCTTTTTGAAGGCGGGCTGACGCTAAAACTTAGCGAGTTGCCGAAAATCGGCGGATTGGTGCGCAATCTTGTTACTATCGGAGCCGCGATTACCTGGATAATCACAGCGGCTGCGGCGCACTATATTCTTGGCTTGCCCAATTCTTTATCCGCATTACTCGCCGCGATTTTAGTGGTTACAGGCCCAACTGTCATTGGCCCCATGTTGCGACATATCAGGCCAACGGGTGTCGTGGGTCCGGCACTTCGATGGGAGGGTATCGTCATTGATCCCATCGGGGCGCTGCTAACGGTTCTCATTTTTGAAGTGCTGGTCATCGGTGAAGCGAAGGAAGCCTCTGTACATATAGCTATTGCTTTGTTGAAAACGGTTTTCGTTGGCGGCGGATTAGGACTCTTAGCTGCGGGCTTAATGATTTTGTTGCTCAAGCGATATTGGGTGGCGGACCATTTACAAAGCGCGTTTGCGGTGATGTTGGTGATGGCTTCATTTGCGCTTTCGGATTCCGTGCAGCATGAGTCGGGCTTGTTAGCTGTGACCGTTATGGGATTTGTTTTAGCCAATCAAAAGCAGGTTGAAGTTGAGCAAATCGTCGAGTTCAAAGAAAATTTGCAGGTGTTGTTGTTATCGATTTTGTTTATCGTGTTAGCTGCTCGTTTGGATCCAGAAGTATTGTCCAGTTTTGGCTGGCGCGAAGTTGGCTTTGTTTTAGCCCTTATTTTAGTGGCTCGACCTGCGGCTGTGTTTGTTTCTACGATGGGAAAGTCGCTGGAATTTGGTCAGCGGGTATTCTTGTCCTGGATGGCGCCGCGAGGAATTGTAGCGGCTGCGGTTGCTTCGGTGTTTGCGATTCGACTAGAAGCGCAGGGGATGGCTGGGGCAGAGGTGTTAGTGCCTATCACGTTTTTAACCATTATTGCTACTGTTGCAGTTTACGGATTAACCGCCCCGATATTGGCTCATCGCTTAGGCGTTGCAGAGTCTAGTCCGCAGGGCGTGTTATTCGTAGGCGCGCAGTCTTGGGTGCGCGACATGGCTATCGTTTTGCAGCGTGAGGGATTTCGTGTCTTGCTGGTTGACGCGAATCGAGACAACATCCGCGAAGCACGCATGGCTGGTCTTCCCACATTTCATGGCAGCATATTAGCCGAGCAGGTACTCGATAAAATTGAATTGGGTGGCCTGGGAAAATTAATCGCCTCAACGCCGAATGATTGGGTAAACATTTTAACGGTAAGGCGATTCGCTCGGATATTTGGTAAAGTCAATTGCTTTCAGGTGATGGCTCGGCAAAGCGATAATCATGACGATAGGCATCGCTATTTGAGAGGGCGAAGGCTGTGGTCGCAGGATGTTTCTCATGCGGGGATGGCTAGCCGATTGGCGTCTTCGCACGAGGTGAAAGCGACGAAAATTTCGGAGCAGTTTGATTACGACGCTTACCAGAAGCAATATGGTGCAGATGCGATTCCGCTGTTTGTGATTCATGAGGGCAAAAAGTTAGAGCCTGTGACAGCCGATGAGCCGGTGGTCCCGCAGCCTGATAGTGTGTTGATTGGACTCGTTCGAGAGGAAAAGGATAAGCATGACGAACGGTAAACGTAGATGTTTGGTGATATTGACGATGCTCTTTTGGGGCATGGGAACGATTGGTTGTGCGAATCAAAACGGTGGGATGAGTATGAGTCATAGCATGGTTGCGTCGGTCGCGGACGATACTTTTTTGGAATCATTCGCTGCGACGAGGCGTTTTTCGTTAGGGCATCCGACGGCGATTACGGTGACGCCGGATGGGCGAGAAGTGTTGTTTCTTCGTTCGGGGCCGAGAAGCTTTGTGCGTGATTTGTATTCGTTTGACGTAGCAACTGGTGAAGAAAATAAAATTCTGACATCAGAGAAAATTCTTGAAGGTGCTGTCGAAGAGCTATCCATTCAGGAGCGTGCGCGACGGGAGCGTATGCGCATGACAGCCCGAGGCATTGCGACCTATCGATTGAGCCAGGATGGCAAGCAAATTCTCGTTCCACTTTCCGGTCGATTATTTGTGGTTGATCGTCAGACTCAGAAAGTTAAAGAGCTTGAGAGTGAAGCGGGGTTCCCGATTGATCCGAAATTTTCTCCCGATGGCAAGCATATATCCTGCGTGCGCGATGGCGAGGTTTATGTCATTGACTTGGCATCTGGGGTTGAGCGAAAGCTTACCACAGGCGCTGGCGGTACGATTACCAATGGGCTATCGGAGTTTGTTGCGCAGGAGGAGATGGGGCGTTTCAGCGGGTATTGGTGGTCGCCTGATAGTCGTTTTATTGCTTATCAGCAGACTGATGTCGCCCAAGTTGAAACATTTTATATTGCAGACGCCGCACATCCCAGCCGTTCGCCGCACACTTGGCCTTATCCGCGTCCGGGGAAAAATAATGCCCAAGTAAAGCTTGCGGTGATGCCTATAGATGGCGGTGATTCCGTTTGGGTGCGGTGGGACGCTGAGGCGTATCCGTATTTGGCTAGTGTTCGTTGGTCGCCCAAGGCGCCTCTTACTATTCTTGTTCAAAATCGAAAACAAACGGAAGAGCTGCTTCTGGCGATTGATTCAAATTCCGGGGAATCAAACACGCTTTTAGTTGAGAAAGATGATGCGTGGATCAATCTCGATCAATCCATGCCGTATTGGATGCCCGATGGTCAGCGTTTTTTGTGGACGACTGAGCGCGGTGGCGCGTGGCAACTGGAATTGCGTGGGCGCAGTGGCCAATTGATTAAGATTCTTACTTCGCTGGAGTTTAATTTTAAGCGTTTTCTGCATTACAACCAAACCCAGGAACAGCTATATTTGTCGGGGACGGATGATCCCATACAGTCGCATGTGTATCGGATGAGTTTGAACGATACAGAATCATTGCCTACTCGATTGTCGAAGGCCGATGGTTTGCATGGCGCTTCGTTTGCTAAAGATAATCACTGCGAGGTGTATGTTCATTCAGAAAGTTTAACGGATGGAAGTCACCGTCAGACAGTGCGAACGTTGGATGGCCGCAAGCTGGGTGAACTGAAAAGTGTCGCGGAGGCCCCGCCGTTTACGCCTCATGTTGAGTTTGTCACCGTCGATCATAAGCAAAAATTTCGAGCCGCGATCATACGCCCACGTAATTTTCATAAGGGCAGAAAATACCCTGTCATCGTGTATGTTTACGGCGGGCCTCACGCTCAAACGGTGCAGGCGAATCCCAATAATTATCTGTTGCAACAATGGTTAGCAGACCACGGGTTTATTATTGTTACGATGGACGCACGCGGTACACCATCACGTGGCCGAGCCTGGGAGCGTGTGATTAAGAATAATGTGATTGACATTCCGCTTAACGATCAGGTCGAAGGTTTGCAATCGCTGGGAAAGAAGTACGCAGAGCTTGATATGTCGCGCGTAGGTATTTACGGCTGGTCGTTCGGCGGATATTTCTCCGCGATGGCTGTCATGCAAAGGCCGGACATCTATAAAGCAGGCGTGTCAGGTGCGCCGGTTTGCGATTGGCTTGATTACGACACGCATTACACCGAGCGATATATGGGCCTGCCGGACGAAAATGAATTCGGCTACGAGGCCTCGTCCGTACTTTCGCATACGAGTAAATTGAGCCGCCCACTGCTAATCATTCACGGCACAGCTGATGATAACGTGTATTTTATGCATAGTTTGAAGATGTCTAACGAGTTATTTCGCGCGGGTAAAACGCACGACTTCCTACCGTTATCCGATTTTACACACATGGTAGCTGACCCCAACGTGACGAAACAAATTAACCGCCGCATTGTCGGGTATTTTATGAAGCATTTGCAATGATTTATACGTTAAACTGCGGAAGTTTTCTCGACTCTATCAAGCTACTGTTGCGTCGCTATGATGCTTGCGATGATGATTGACTTCGGAGCTTATACTGGCCACGCTGCTGGCATTACGACGGCGTTGTTGTGGACAGCGACTTCGCTGCTATTCACGGCTAGCGGTCGTCGTTTGGGGACAACTGTTCTCAACACGATTCGGTTATGCTGTGCCGTTATTTTGTTAGCTACAACGCACCGCATTCTAAACGGCTATTGGATTCCCCACGCTCAGAGTGAGCAGGTATTTTATCTTGCGATTTCTGGATTGATCGGGCTTAGCATCGGCGACCAGGCCTTGTTCACCGCGTTCGTAGAAATTGGCCCCAGACTTTCAATGTTGATGATGACAACGTCGCCGATATTGGCCATGCTTTTTGGCTGGTTAGCACTCGGCGAAACCTTGCCGACGTCAGCCTTGCTCGGCATTGGCCTTACCGTTGGCGGTGTCGGGTGGGTTGTGCTGGAAAGGCCCAAAGTTAAGTCCGGCAGTTCGCCGCGAAGACTCCGAGGCTATGCGTTCGCCATGATCGGCGCAGCGTGCCAAGCTGGCGGGTTAATGTTGAGTAAAATAGGCATGGGGCATGGCTGGCTTGATTCCGATCAACACATGCCTCCGCAGACCGCCACGCTTATTCGGATGTGTTTCGCCGCGCTTGGCATGATCCCAATCATCATCATCTATCAAAGGCGAATGAGGCGTCGAGCTGGAAATGCCGCAGCCTTTCCGCGCGTGGGATCGAAATCAGTGGGCGTGACGTTCGCACTTTGCGGCGCGGTCGTTGGCCCATTTCTCGGTGTGTGGATGTCGCTTGTCGCATCAGACCGTGCGCCGCTGGGTATCGCCCAAACGCTTTGTTCGCTCACGCCACTATTTATTCTGCCGTTTGCGGTTCTCATTCATAAGGAAAAGCTCAGTATGAGAGCCGTGGGCGGGGCGGTGGTCGCGGTGCTTGGATCGGGGCTTTTGTTTTTGGATTTTTGATGGCGCCGCTTTGACATTAGGCGCACAACGAATATTTCTAAGGGAACTTTTTCGTGCATCGAGAAAATTTACTGGAAAAATTAGATAACTATCACCCTTCGGATGCCTCTGAGGTTGAGGCGCGATTGCGCATGATCTCATTTGTAAAAGAAAATCCAGATTGCTTTCAGCGTCACCTCAAGATCGGTCACATCACCGGTTCGGCTTGGCTAATGAGCCGCGATGGTCGTCGCGTATTGCTTACGCATCACCGGAAGCTTAACAAATGGCTGCAATTGGGAGGTCATGCGGATGGAGATTCGAATATCTTAGCCGTTGCCCTGCGCGAGGCGAAGGAGGAGTCTGGCATTGAAAACATTTTGGCCGTGACAGAAGATGTATTCGATTTGGACATTCACGAAATTCCGCCGCACGGACAAGAGCCAGCTCATTGGCATTACGATGTGCGGTTTCTGTTTCGTGTTGAGGGCGATGATACTTTTATCGTTTCTGAAGAATCGCACGAATTAGCCTGGGTTACACCAGATCAGTTGCACGCATTGGATACTGACGCATCGGTGCAACGTATGGCTAAAAAATGCGTAGCGATAGTTTAGGCAGGTCAACCTTTCGCCAGTAGACGAAAGAACGACCTGCCCTACAGATTCAGAATAGTCGCTAGAATTTCATTTGGTATTGAACATAGAATAAATCGGCGTCTTCGCTCGGTCCGGTTTGCTCGATGACCGTACTATCCCAGAAGTGGGAATAGCCAAACAGCATCGACTGGTGTTTATCCATCTTGACCGCGACAGTGAGGTCTAGTTCATGTCCGATTTCCCGGCCACTGTTACCAAAAATATCACGGCGACCAGCACCAGCCCCGGCATTATAAATAGCATCACGTTTAGCGTTAAGCCAAAATGTGTGATAGGCCGCTCTCGCCTTGACTTTTTTCGCTACTGGCCAAGCGGTTAGGTTTACGTTTACAGCGGTAATGTTTTGCCTTCCGATTAGGTCCATGTATCCGAAGTATTTGTGGCCGAGTGGGAATAATTGGTTAAACGTGCCGACCTTGCCATCAAAGGGGTCTTCGTCGCCGCTGGCCCAGTCGAAACCTGCGCCGATTCGAGGTTTTCCTGAAGCGTCGGCGAATGTGTAACCACCATCGATAGTCCAACTCCAGGCTTGAATCGTATCACCTGCCCAAGTGCCCCATTGCCCAGCTATTTCAGCTTCGTAGTCCATAGGCCCATGCTTGCCCCAGAACCTGCTGCCGAGCATGTATCGCGTGGTATCGCCGATGTTGCCATTAGGATTTACCGTCTTATTCGTATTGTTAATGGCTAAAGCGTATAAGTCCAAGCCGTGATTCGGAATGCCCTTATAAGTTGCATAGGCGCCATAAAAATCAAAGTCCTCATTGTATCGGTCGCGTTGCTTACGTTGAACGATGACGGGTTTTACGAAAAACAAATCCACGTCCCACGTTTTACCCTTGGCAAATAATTTTACACCATCGAAGCGGCGTCGAATATTTCCCCATTCAAAAGGAGAGATAAACCTTTGGTTTCCGTATTGCAAGTCCTGCCGACCTACGCGAAGCGTCAACGGCAAATCCTCACCCAGCACGCGAATGTCGAAAAATAATTGTTGCAAATCCCATTTGTTTTCATCGATACCGCGCAAAGGTAAATCACGATGCTCATCGAAAGCGCTCATCCCTTGTACGAAAACTCGAAATAGTTTCTGGTATTTGAAATCAGCGTGAAGCATATAGCGGTATAACTCAAACGTATCGTTCGCTGGCTCGGTGGCACCAAAACCCTTATTGGTTTCCGATTCCAGTCGAAAGCGAAATTCGCCGCCGAGTGTCAAATTCCAATCGTTGCCCAGGTCGATGTTTTTGAGCGGGTCAAAAAGGTCTGGTTCATAATCATATGTTGCGTCGTCGGGGTAGCTAAAATTCTCGTCGTACCGAAGGTTTAATAATTTCGGATGGTTAACCTTCTTAATTGACAACGTCTTGTCAGCAGGGGGTGCGTCTGTATTTTGTCCTAATGAAATGCTTGGGCAAACGCATAGCATGGCGTAAATGCCAATCAGATGGGACGAGTGAACTCGATTGCGAAACATGATAGGTCTCCGTGGTTGAAACTAAGACTCAACAACACTATAACTCGCTTAAAATTCTACGGATTTACTACGATTCGGCAACCGGGGAAATTCTACAAGTTTCTCGGTGTTGAGATTTTATTTATAGGTGTATGATGGAGAAAGATAGGCGTCGAAATATCTCACATGGCGATTCGACGCCTAGCCAGTAATCGATAATATGAATCGATGTCACAGTGGGGGGGGCAATACATGGCTAATGAGAGTCGAAATCCTGCGGTTGGTGAATGCACGATCGATATCCAGGTGCGCTATGCAGAATGCGATGCGATGGGCTATCTGCACCACGGCAGATACTGGGAATATTTTGAGATGGTCCGTACCGAGCTGCTCAAGCAGAATGGCTTCCGTTATCGAGACCTCGAAGCTGCGGGCACATTTTTCGTGGTATATAAATGCAGTTGTCGATATTTGCTGCCCATTCGTTATGACGACGTAGTCCGCGTCACGGCGACAGTCATTCGTACCACGAGGACGCGCGTGGATCATACCTACGAGATGAAGGTCGGAAGCCAGTTGACCACCGAAGCCACCTCCACCCTCGCCTGTGTGGGGCGAGACGGCAAGCCCACCCTGATGTCAGACGAGTTATGGTCCTGCACAAGCGCGAATCACTAGCCAAGTAAGGGCTATTGAGGAACCAACGTATCGGTTGCGGCTATGGAAAAATTCCCATCAACCACTTCGATATCGCAAATAGTTGCTGGCCCGGCCTCGGTAAAATAGGCCTGCTGGACGCCGTCTACCATCCCGAATCTCACTTGGAATGCCCCGGCGACGCCTCTACCCAACAGATTACCTTCCACTTCCCAGTCTTCAAATCTGCTACCATCCTCAGCCCAGATGAGCGTCTTAGCCTGGGCGTCAAACCGAACGATTTGGTTATCAATATCGAGTACATCCATCGTCGAAAACTCGGAGTCCGGGTCGGTGAAAATGGCCAAATTGGTCGTATCGGTAGTCCCATCAGTATCGGTCATCATGTCAATTATATCGGTTGTCACAGGCACGCACGAGGCAATCGCACATAGGCATAATGCCAGGATCGAGAGTCGAGAGTAGTTTGACAATGATGTCATTTGAATTCCTTTGTTTTTGGTAGAGTTCAGCAATCTACTTGCTCGCCGTTGTATCGGCCTGTTTCGTTAAAAATAGTCAGGTTCGTCGGTTTGGTCCAGTATTTGCAAGAGTAATATGCGTGATGGGGTGTATGACAGTTTTGGCGGGCATTTTTCAGAGCACCTGGCGCGAGCCTGGTGGCACTCTTGTCCGAAACTACTAACTAAACGTTAATAAGCAAAAGACATGCCCGCAGGCTTGCGCCTACGGCTCTGATCTCGCATACCACCGTTATGGTAGCATCGAACCACCCGTCAAAAATGTCACACACCCTGCGTGGTGATGGCGAATATATAGCCCGAAATTTCCATCAGGTATGGTCCAGTTGTGGCTTGGCGTATCATTTGGGAGCCAGTCATTTTTGGGTCGTCCTCAAGGCCAGTGGCAAAAGACGCCGAAATGTCCTTTGTTTCCCATTGTACCCATGCGCGGGAGTGCTAGACTACGCCGCTCTGGAAGTGACGGCATAGCGGGTACAAGGGTAGCTTACGTTGAATGGAGAATCTTTCGTGACGACACACGGTTACAATCCTAGCCAATTCGGCCTCGAAGCGCATGGCATAGATCAGCCGGGCGAGGTATATTGGAATCTATCGTCTGCAGAGCTATATGAAATCGCGATATGCGCTAACGAAGGGCGTCTCGCGGCTAATGGCGCTATCGTTTGTGAGACGGGCATACACACCGGCCGATCTCCTAAAGATAAATTTATTGTAAGGGAAAGCTCAACTGAATCTGATATCGGTTGGGGAAAAGTAAATAAAGAAATTTCCGAGGCGCAGTTTGACGGTCTGCATCGTCGGATCATCGAACATTATCGCGGTCGAAAGCTGTATGTTCGAGACATGGCTGCTGGCGCTGAAGAGGAAACGCAGATTCCCATTCGCGTCGTAACCGAAACGGCTTGGCACAATCTTTTTGCCTCTCAGCTTTTTATACGTCCGAAGTTTGGCTCAACAAAAAATCACCAGCCAAAATTTACCATACTCAACGCACCGACCTGCATGGCAGATCCGGCTGTGGATGGTACTCATTCCGAAACATTTGTCGTCATTAACTTTGCCAAAGGGCTTGTACTTATTGGCGGCACTGCTTATGCGGGTGAAATTAAGAAAAGTATTTTCTCGATTATGAATTACCTGTTGCCAACTGCTGGTGTTTTGAGCATGCACTGCTCGGCTAACATCGGCGCGGATGGTGATACGGCCCTGTTTTTCGGATTAAGCGGAACGGGTAAGACGACGCTCTCTGCCGATCCAGAAAGAAGACTGATTGGCGACGACGAGCATGGCTGGAGTGATCGAGGCGTGTTTAATATCGAGGGCGGTTGTTATGCCAAGTGCATCAAGCTTTCGCTGGAAACCGAACCTCAGATTTATCAGGCTATCAAGTTTGGATCCGTGCTGGAAAATGTCGTCATGGACGATGCGACTCGTGAAATAGATTACGACGCGACCACGCTAACCGAAAATACACGCGTCGCTTATCCCATTGATTATATCAATAACGCGGTAATACCTAGTATCGGTGGGCATCCTAAAAATGTTGTGTTTCTAACGTGCGATGCGTTTGGTGTGTTGCCGCCAATTTCCAAGCTTACGCCTGAGCAGACGATGTATCATTTTCTTGCTGGTTACACGGCTAAGGTTGCCGGCACGGAAGAAGGTGTCACAGAGCCACAAGCGACGTTTAGTTCTTGCTTTGGCGAGCCTTTTTTACCGCTTCCACCTCAGCGCTACGCAGCTATGCTTGGCGAGCGGGTTGAGAAGTACGATGTAAAATGTTGGCTCGTAAATACCGGGTGGACAGGCGGGGGGTATGGCGTGGGCAGACGCATGAACTTGTCTCATACGCGAGCCATGGTCAAAGCTGCTATTTCAGGCAAACTAGACGATGTAGAATTCGTGGCTGATCCTATTTTCGGAGTTTCGACGCCGACATCTTGTCCCAGTGTTCCAGCAGATGTGCTTACGCCAAGACTTACCTGGGCCGACCCTCAGGCTTACGATGCCAAAGCTAAAGAGCTTGCTTCTTTGTTCGCTGAAAATGTGAAAACGATCAAAGATTTGTCCGAAGCCATCGCTGCGGCAGGCCCACAAATTTAGACGCCATCTCGATTGGCGAGGATGAGATTATCCTTCGGTGTGCGGTTTCGTTCCAGCCACTATGGCCCGACAATAACACGTTCACTTATCTGACGAATTTCGCTGACGAGAGGTTGGCAGTCGTCGCCATTACTTTCTTTGGCAGCGACCTCAAGGAGGGCGGCTTTTTCCGTTAAAATGGGATAGCCATAACCTGCGCCACTACCTTTTAGTTGATGAGCCGCGACCCTTAAGCCCTCAAAATCTGATGCTGTGATAGCCGTTTCCATTACCGTAACACGTTCGCCCAAACCTTCTACGAATTGCACTACGATTTCAGCGAATGAAGCATCTTCACGCACGAGTTCCGAAACGATAGGGTCGTTAGATATTGCTTGTTCAGTCATGTCTATTTCCGTTTGGTCTAAAGGAGCGACAGCTAACTAGATTCTCAGATGCCTTCGGGCACGCCAGTAATATCGACTATTATCCGGGCAAAGTTGTGTCATACGCTTGGCGTACCAATGTGGTGGCGGGTGCGGGTGTTGTTCCGATAATTGCATTATGCTGGCAGGCCTACATTCATTTTTTATTCGGATAAAGGATTCACCCTGGTATTCTGATCTTGATTTTTGGCACGCCATAGCCAAGGCAGGTCTACGACCGTGCCCTACAAGCGAGCATTCCGGTAGGGCATGTCGTTCTTTCGCTTACTGGCGAAAGGTTGACATGCCTGAACTATTAGGGCGCGTAACGCCGCCATTTCCACGAAAACATGGCGGATTTCATGGCATTCGGGTTTCGGTATCTCTGCAAAATTTGATGCGTAAATAGTCAAAGCAGGTCTACGACCGTGCCCTACAAGCGAGCTGGGGAATCTTGCGTAGCTGTACTTCATGACGTTACAATGGAGTGATTACTTATGACGATAGCTGCATGTGACATTCAAGACGTTTCGTTTTCTCTAACCGGGGCGCTGCATCATGTAATGAGTGCCACTGGTCATGCCGTATCTCCGGACGATCTTCACGCCGCATTGGGTTTATCGCTCATGATTTGTGCGTCTGCGGATACCCCGACAGACTGTTGGCCAAGCCTTGCGAGAGATGCTTTTTTACCTGAGACGTGTAAACTTTTTGGAATTACGGTACGCGATCTGCACCCTCCCGAAGCCGCGAGAGGGCTGCAACAAGCCGAGGCTTTTGAACAGCATTTCACCGCGTCGTATCTTCCTCACATAGAACGGGCACTTGAAAACGGGCAAGCAGTTCTCGCCTGGCAGGGTTGGTCAGGGCGGCAAGGCGAGTGGGGGATCGTGACGCAAAGTTGCGATGAGGGCGTTGGCATCGCCGGCGTTGCTTTTGCGGGTTTGTCTAACAGCGAGGTTGCTTATTCACCAGAGGTCGTGGCTCTTTCACGCCCTCCGCTACAAGTCTATGTGATTGAGACGAATGAACCTTCTATGCCTGGTGCGCAGTCTCTAATAGATGTGTCTTTGTCCAATATGAAGCGAGCATGGTCGCCCGCCATCGGAAAACAGTTCGGCATACTGGTTGGAGCCTCTGCTGCCCAGCGCTGGATGGAGCTAGCTACGGTGAACCAGGAATCATGGGATGCGTCTATTAAAGTCGCTTCATCCTGGTCGAAAGGCTGCATGAGTTTTTTGCGATTTATTCAACAGCACCAAGGCCAGCAAACACCCGAAAATAGTGTAGCTGTCAATAAAATGACTCCGTACATCAAGGAGCTACAAAACATCCTTCGAGACGTGTTAGATTGGTCAGCAGGTGCTGGTCTGCGCCTTACGAATATGCAGGATGGGCGGTTGTCGGACCTAATTGATGCCATACACGATTTTCAGCGTGCTCTCGAAGCTTGTTAGCCAATCTGTCCCGAAACGTCCGAGAATTCCCAACTCTAAATAACGCCGTTGGCAGTGACTTCGATAGTCGTTGTTGATAACATGTATAGGCGAAAAAATGTTGCGATAATTGAGGGGAATGATTTGATGGCACATATAACTAATAACACCAATGAACGGTCCACGGCTGTATCGTCACGGCGATTATCCTGCGTGGCTGCGTTGATGATGATACTGACTGCGTATCCCATAGCTGTTCGTGCGGATGTCGTGACTCTGACTTCTTCAAAAGACAACACGCTGTATGAAGACGCCGCAGGTTCGCTTAGTAACGGTTCAGGTGAACATTGTTTTACAGGCAAAAAGAATAACGGCATCATAGACCGAGCCGTCATGGCTTTTGACATTGCTGGCAACATTCCCCCCGGCGCGGTCGTAAATAGCGTGAGTTTGACCCTGACCCTGTCCCGTGAAAACTCCGATGCCCAGGTTATTACGATGCACCGATTGTTAGCCGATTGGGGCGAGGGTGCTTCGGTAGCGGGTGGTGGTCAGGGTGCAGGCGGACCTTCTGCTGCTGGCGACGCGACGTGGATACACACGTTTTTTTCCGGCTCTTTCTGGACTACACCCGGCGGTGATTTTGACCCAACCATTAGTGCGATGCAGACCGTCGATGCGGAAGGCGTTTATACCTGGAATTCAACACCTGAATTAGTGGCCGACGTGCAGGCATGGCTTGATAATCCGGCCAGTGATTTCGGGTGGATTCTCATCGGTGATGAAAACGCTGGCGGCACTGACAAACGATTCGATACGAGAGAGTGTGACGATACTGGCGGCACTGATTGCGCATTAGCGGATCGTCCACAGTTGATGATTGATATTACCGTACCTCCAGTGCCCTCCGTTTCGACCTGGGGGATACTCGCCATGCTCTTGCTCACGTTGACTTTCGGCACCGTGATTTTTTCAAAGAAATTTACAGCATAGAAAATACCTAAACCACTAGAGTTACCCAATCTGGTAGAGCATAGTCCCATAACACAGATTCAAACGGCTCGGTATAAAGTGCCAATTACTGAGTAGTTTTATCGAACAGCTTTAAGCATATTCTGCGCTTAAAGAACATTATTGCTATTAGTGTTTCATTTTGCTAGCATGAGGAAGCGATTTTGCGTATCCACGCGACAGGCTCTCCGTGTGGAAGGTGGGGCCACCTTCCGGTAGAGCTTGATACATCGCGCGTCCAGGGACGGTAATAAGAACAGTTGCACCTTTCGATTTAGCGAGTGATTCGCTCTGATCGAAATGGTTTCGATGGATATAGGGATAGTTTTTGCGCGTTGATTGTGTGTAATCGAAAACGGCCGAAATAGATCGGAAATTACATTTTGTTTTTTGGGAAATATCAGGAGAAGATTATGAGAAAGTATCTTAGTTTAGGTATGTTGGTTTTAGGGCTGATGCTCAGCCCGGTGATGGTTCAGGCTGTTCCTGAAGGGGAAGCGTCGGATGCGTCAGGTGTTAATGACACGACGGGGATGGCTCAAGGTCTAGGCGCATTAGGTGCAACGCCATTGGAAGTAGATGGTTGGATTTCTACGAATGATCCCGACGACATTGACTTCTACTCTTTCACGGGAACCATGAACCAATGGGTGGCCCTTGGTATTAATCACGGAGACGGTAGAGGCGGACTTGACGACGTAGACACGGGGCTGGCCTTGTTTGCGCCAGATCAACGGTTGATCGCTCGTGATAATGACACGATGGGAAACGATCCATTGATCGCTAGTGTTAGATTACCCATGACGGGAACGTATTATGTGGCCGTGACTCATAATGACAACGAACCAAACAGTTTGTCCGGTGGCGATGTAGCATTTGTAGATCTTCATTTGGGCGGTGAGTTAATCGTTGGCGCTATGCTCGACACAATTCAGAACGGTAATGGAGCCGACTCAGGCGACTATACGCTTACCATTGTTGACGCTGACGTGCTCGTGCCAGTTGCTCACTCGGCATATGGCGGCGGGCAAGAAGGTCTACCGTTTGATCCAGGCAAGCGTCGCAGTCAACTTTATAACGGCGCACCTCGTGCATCAATCGGCGTTGATGGCTTAACGTTTAACGCGGTCGATGGCGATTTTGAATTAGAATCGGCTACTTTTGGGCCAGCACGTGTGTTTGATGATGACAGTCTGGTTTACTTTTCGGTGGATTCGGGGACCGGCCGCGGCGATCTTGATGATACAGGTGTTGACTTAGCCTCAGGTAACGGGCAGCGTGCGGCTAATGTGTATAGCTCATCACGCAACGAGTCCAATGAGTTGGCCATTGAAGCCTGGCGTATGGGATATGAGCCTGATGCTAGTCCCAATATGGACGCTCTCGTTATGGGGACCGCCTCCGAAAACGCATACCCAGTTTTCCAGGGCAATTCGGTTGTTGATTTTGTCTATGACCACACTTTTCCAGTATATTTCACGACTGATGACGATGAATTTGCTAACTCTGAATCTGACATTCTAGTCGTAAATTCTCCAACCGATGCACCACATGTGTTTAAGTATGCCGCTGAGCTTGGCCTTGATGATGATGTTGATGATACCCAGATTGATGGGCTTGTCATGATCATCAAAGATGGTGTCTTAGGTGTAGCTTTTTCTCTGGAGGTTGATGGTGCTTTTGGCCTTTCTGGTACCGCAGTAGATGATGAAGAAGGTGGTTGCTATGAGGGTACAAACGTCTACTTCTCACCTTGTGATGGAACCAATGAATTGCTCATTTCCGGTGAAGATTTGGGCTTCCAATGCGGCGGCGACATTAACGCCCTCGATATGATGTTCACCCCACCACCACCACCGTCGTCAGGCACTGGCGTTCAAGGTCCACAGGGTCCACAGGGTGAAGACGGTGTCGATGGTGCAGACGGTGCAGACGGTGCCGATGGTGATGGTTTTCCAGGGCCAGTCGGACCAGCCGGGCCAACCGGAGAACAAGGTGAGCAAGGAGAAGCCGGCCCAGTAGGTCCAGCCGGTCCACAGGGCGAAGCCGGTCAAGACGGTGCTAATGGCCAAGATGGACCAGCGAGCGCTCCAGCACCAGGTCAAACTGTGCCAGAAGGTGGTACAAGCACGAATCCGCTATGCGGAACTATGAGCGTAGCCACGATTCCGACCATGCTGTTTGGCCTGCTCGCTATGGGCTTCATGCAGCGTCGCGCTCGTCGCTGGTAAGACAGAGGCTGCTTCGTCACGATAGACATCGTGCGTTGCAACTTCTAATTTTGATGATAGCTATGCCCTCGCTTTCTGAATTAAGAAAGCGGGGGCTTTTAATTGTCCAATCATGCGTCAACCGTGATCTCGTAATCCGTCATACTCGCGGAGGCGGGTATCCAGAAAAGTAGCAACACTGGATGCCCGCTTGCGCGGGCATGACGCGAGGGGGAATCGGTCTGCTGAAATGCCCGGAAGTGCCAGTCTCAAGAATGAGTGCGTACAGAATGTGAGTGTGCGTTCGGAACAGTGTGAATTGTCACTTGAATTGAGACGGCTAGGGAATAGTCGTTCGCGGAGGCATTTAGGGGATTTACGGCATCGTGTGATGTTCCTGGCGGTATAATGGGCCGTTTCCTGTGAGTAAAAAACATATTAAATGTCTCTTTACGCGGTTGACGGATTGTCGTAGTATGCCGTCCGGTTGGCTGGCATGCCACAAGGTCATAGCGTTTATGTTCTGTTTCGACGAAGCACATCCTATCGCAAAGCCCGGTTCGTTTGCCTTCCTTTTTGGTCCAAAGCGTGGACCATTTTCATATGCGGCCCCAACAAAAATTTTGGGACGCAGATACCCATCTAAGTAGGAGATGAGACGGTGGGCAAGAAATTGTATATCGGGAACCTTGCGTATTCAGTCAGCAGTAGCGATCTGGAAACAATGCTAGGACAGTACGGAAGTGTAGAGAGTGCTCAGGTCATCAGTGACCGTTCAACTGGTCAAAGTAAAGGCTTTGGTTTTGTTGAAATGGCAAGTGAGTCAGAAGCACAAGCTGCTATTTAAGGGCTGAACGGTCAAGACAATGAAGGTCGTGCATTGACCGTAAACGAAGCCAAGCCACGTGAGCCAAGATCAGGCGGTTACGGTGGCGGCGGTGGTGGTGGCGGCGGCGGCGGTCGTCGTGACCGTTACTAAGCACTGCATGTAATTGCTTTTTGCCCTTTCGAGGGTGAAATTATTGCAACATTAAGAAGGGCCAATCCGAAAGGGTTGGCCCTTTTTTTATGTAAGCTTCTCGATTAAGGAAGGTCGCGCAAAATCGCTCGTACCGGGCTGGCATCAAAACCCACCAGCGGTAGTGGTAAAGCTATAAGTTCATAGCAACCTGTGGGAACGTCGTTGAGTCTTAGACCTTCCAGTATAGCCATGTTGTTTCTATGCACGGCTTGATGGGACGGTAACTTTTTTGAATCAAAAAGATCGACGCTTGGTGTGTCGATACCAATTAATTTGACGCCTTGCGTGGATAACCAATCAATAAGGTCGGGGGAGAATGCCGCGAAGTCCTGGTTGAATGACAAAAAATTCGGGAACGTGTTTGTACGAAATAGAACCCGTTCGGCTTTAACGTCTGTGGTGAAATCATCGCATGAAAAACGTCGGCTGCGTGTCGCGCTGACGTCGATGACCTGACACTTTCCCAAGTAAAAATCCAGCGACCTTTCGTGTATCGCCTCTGCGCCGGCGGCATAATGATTCGGCCCGTCTGCATGTGCGCCAAGGTGAACAGTAGCTCGGAGGGTTGACAGAGTTATTGTGTCACCATCTTCGATACGACAAAGTACTTCCCGCGTGGGAGGTGTGTCTCCTGGCCAAACGCTGAGGGACTCGGTGATGGGCGGTGTGATGTCGTAGATCATGTCGTGGTCCTTGTGTTTTAGCGTTCTACAGGCATGTACTCATGCCACCCAATTATTAAATCGATGCCATAAGTTATAGTATATGGTTTGATCGTTCGAATTGAAAATCTCTGTGATACAGTCACTCACTAGCGGGTATAGTTATGGTAAAAGTCCGCCAAAGTGTGCCGCCTGATACCAGGAAAAACAGGCCATCCATTGGTAGATGATAATCACATTTACTGAGCAGACGAGGATCGCGGCTAGTTCTCCCAAAGCGGTTCTGCGTGACAGGAGTATTAGATAGAGGCCCATCGTGGCTAAGGTTATTTTATAGATGATGAAATGGGCTGGTGTTGACAACAGGAATGCAGCGATTGGGTTGGCTTCAAATAGTAGTCCATGGCTTAGCGCGAGGAGCGTCAACTCTAAATCTACTGCGTTGAGTATGGCTAAGATTATCGCAATGATGAAAACTCGAAGACTTCGAGATGGGCAGCTTGATAGCACGAACGAGGAGAATTTTGAATGTAGTATTGAAATGTTAGAGCATGCAAGCCCTGGCACATGACAGGGCCGAGCGGTTTCAGGGGTGTAGTTTGGAATATTCATTACGCTGGGGTATCGGATTTCCCGGTGGGTGATTTGATTTCATCTTGCAGATTGTTGTGGCGGATGCCATTTTGGCGAGATAATTGGCCCGGACCGATTGCGAAATTGGCCCTAATCACCGAATATGGGTCTCATGTCTGATGAATCGAATAATCCGGTCTTATCGCATATCGATGCCAATGGGCAGGCTTGCATGGTGGATGTTTCAGGCAAGGAATCCACTGTTCGGGAGGCGATGGCATCAGCCATGCTGGAAATTTCTCCTGAGGTGCTGACCGCGCTTCTGGCTGATGGGCTGAAGAAGAAAGATGCCCTGGCGACGGCTCGGGTAGCGGGAATCGCTGCGGCTAAGCGGACGAGCGAGTGGATTCCGCTGTGTCACCCTTTGCCGCTGGACTGGGTTGGCGTGGTGTTTAGTACGCCGGGTCAGGGGCAATTACGGATTGAATGCACGGCTAGGACGACCGCGAGAACGGGCGTTGAGATGGAAGCGCTCACCGGAGTCACGGCTGCGGCGCTGACTATTTATGATATGGCTAAGGCTGGCGATAAAGGGATTCGTATTGGGCCGGTGCAACTGGAGACGAAAACTGGTGGTCGCAGCGGTGCGTATTCTCGAACGGGCGCCTGCGAAAACGAAGATAAGTAACTAAGAGATTTTACGAAATTCATGATACCGACCTCACCAACCCAACCCGTACTTGCTGATTTATATCGCCCGGTGAGCGATGATCTTATTGAGGTCGAGCGCATTTTCGATGCGGAATTAGCGGGTGATTTGCCTTTTATTGATAAGCTCTGTGAAAGAGTTCGTTCGTATCGCGGGAAAATGTTGCGGCCTGCGCTGCTGCTGCTCACGGCTAAGACTTTTGGTCCTTGTGATGAACGTGCCCATACGCTAGCCGCGGTGGTCGAAATGGTACACATGGCTACGCTCGTTCATGACGACGTGCTGGACGAGGCGAGCGAGCGACGGAAGCAGCCGACAGTGGCTTCGGTGGAGGGGAATGTCGCAGCGGTTTTGCTTGGCGACTATCTAATCAGCCATGCCTTCCATCTTTGTAGTTCGCTAGATAGCCAATTCGCATCAAGACGAGTCGGGGCAACTACGAATATCGTTTGCGAAGGTGAGTTGTTGCAGAATCTTCATTGCGGTGACATGGCGTTGAGCGAGGATGTGTATTTCGATATCGTCAGGCGGAAAACGGGCGTATTGACGGCTGTGGCGTCTGAGCTTGGTGCGTATGCGGGGGGGGCGAGCGGTGAGGCGATGTCTGCTGCTTATGAATTTGGGCTGGCTTGTGGTATCGCGTTTCAGATTGTTGATGATGTCTTGGACATTGTGGGTGACCCATCGCGTGTCGGGAAAACTTTGGGACAGGATATCTTACTGGGCAAATTGACGTTGCCGACCATCTTATTTATGCAGTTTGAGGGGGATGATTCCAAGAGCTTGGCTGAGTCTTTGTCGTCGGGGCGGTCCGTGAATCGGCAGTCGTTGGCGGATATGTTGCGGGAAAAGGGTTGTATTGATGCCGCATTGGCGGTGGCTAGGTCTCATGTGAAGCGCTCTCAACAACATTTGGAAGTCCTGCCAACTGGTGCTGCTCGGGATTGCCTGATGGGCATGGCTGAATTTATCATGCGACGTCGTTTTTAGGTTTCGGATCAGAAATTTCCTGGCTAAATTAACCACACTAGAATCCAAATTCAGTGGTATTAGGGCTTGTGAGGGGCTAAAATCAATGGATTGATCGCTATTTAAGGGTACATAATCTACTAAATCCTGATTTGGGGTTAGTCGCGGTAAGCGAATTGCCGATTGGATCATTGGAGAAGCGTAGTTGTGATTGGGATTTTTCAGCTAATAACGTGATGAGAATAATATAGAGGTATGCGTTCGATCGTTTTATCATCTGCTGTGGTTTTGTTGTGGCTAATGCCAGGCTTAGCTTCTGCGCAGCTTGCTCGATCTGAATCACCTGTTTCGGTGATGGATTCCTATGGTAATGCCAGGCCCGCTCGGACGAATCGGCGAGCTGTAGGCGGTTATGCTAATGATATCCAACGTAAGGCGCTGGGTGGATATCAGAACATAGGCCGACGTTTGGATCGCCGAGGCGGGTTTGCCAATATAGTGCAATCGGGCGGTGTAGCTGGCGGACGGGGATTGTTTCAGACGGGCCAATTTTCGTCTGGGCCTATGGGGCGATTTTCACTGGCACCGTCTGGGATAACGGCCTCACGGTTTGCGTTTAACAGGTATGGCGGTTTTTCTCGCAGGTCGGCTATTGATCCTGAAAAGGTTGGCGATCTGTTGGCACGTCGTCAGGAATTGATCGCTGCGACGACAGTGAATGCGCCGGTGCATCGAGCCTTGGGGCAGCGTGGTGCTTTTGATCCTGGGCTGATGAGCATTGGTACGACTCCTTTTGTTCCTTCAGATGTTCCCATCGGTGGGGATGATGCGGTTCCGATTGCGGATTTGTTGCTTGAATCAGCAGATGCTCAGACGCAGCGATTGGTGCTGCAAGGGTGGTCGTGGTTTGCAGAGAAGCGATATGGCCAGGCGTATCGATCTTTTGAATCGACTTTGATTGTCAATCCTGAAAATGTTCAGGCGCGAGTTGGTCGGGTATTTAGCCGACTGTCTGCTGGGGCGATGCGGTCGGCTATGACGGAAATTGCTTTTCTGCCTCGTCATTCTGGTAACCCGTTTGCACAACCATTTGTACTGGCAGAAAAATATCATTCGCGCGACGAGGCGTCACAGATACTTTTTCAAACACGATTATTTGCAGAGCAGAATATGTCGGTTGTCGTGCCGCAGGCTCTTTATGTCTACGTTCAATGGTATTTAGGTGATAAGAAAGAAGCGTCTCGGCTGGCGGTGTTGCTGTCCAAACGAAATCCAAGTTCGCCATATGCTAATTGGCCTGCGCTGATGCAGGCGTCGTTGGCTTTGCCTCATAAGGTAGTTGGTGATTGAGAGAAGCACTCGTTTTCTAAATTAGGTTATGATAAAAGACGAGAACAATTCTGGATCACAGGGCGTGCGCGGGGGCTTTCTTAGTCGAAACCGCATGTGGTTAGTGGTTTGCGTATTTGCGGCGCTATTCGCGGCTGCGTTGTTTTCGTCGTTTTTGCTATCTTATAACTTCAAGTTTGTTTTATATCCCAAGCCAGCGGTGTCGTATTTGTGGCTAACGAATTTGTTTCTGCCGCTATTGGTGATGTCTATTCCTATCAAGTTGCTCGTGTTTCATTTTACGGGGCAGTTTCGGGGGTCATGGCGTTATGTTGGGTTAGCCGATGTTTTTGGTGTCATCTATGCGTCACTGGTCGCTTCTTTCGTTTTTCTATCATCATATTTCGTGGCTGAAAATGTTTGGAATAATATTTTTAATATCCCGTTGATCGATCGGCCTCCTGGCCCTTTACTTCGTCAGTCGGCTGTTTTCTCTGTGGACTGGGCTGCGACGATTGTTTTTGTTTGCGCGGCGAAAGTGTTGGTTCGCTTTTATTATGAAGATGTTCAATCTTCGTCTCCAGTAGGCGTTAAGACGCGGGTGTTGATTGTTGGCGCGGGTGATGCGGGAGAGGGCTTGCTGAGAGAGCTATTGCGCAGTCGTCAGGATCGTTACGAGTTTGCCGGTTTTATTGATGACGACGTGGCTCAACTGCATGGCCGCATTCATGGCGTTCCGGTGATTGGTCGCTCTGGCGATATTCGCAAGCTTTGCGAGGAGCGAAATGTTCACGAAGTACTCATTGCCCGTCCGAATTTATCGCCGCGAGACATGCGCGAAATGGTGGAGAAATGCGAAGGTACTGGTGTTATCTTTCGGACGATTCCCGCGTTGACGGATGTAGCTGAAGGGCGCGTAAAAGTTACGCAATTTCGTGAGGTTGATATTGCTGACCTTTTGGGCCGAGAAGCGGTGGTGTTGGACACCGAAATCATTGGTCAGCAGATTCGCGGGCAGGTAGCGTTGGTCACGGGGGCGGGCGGTAGTATTGGCTCTGAAATGTGTCGTCAGATATCCGAGTTTCAGCCTCGTCGATTGGTGTTGGTGGAGCGATCGGAGAATGCGCTTTTTGAAATTGATCGAGAACTTCGCGCTCGTTATCCACAATTAGATATTGAGCCTTTTGTGGCTGACATTTCTGATCGTGAGCGGTTGGATAGTTTGTTTCGCTACCATAAACCTGCGGTCGTGTTCCATGCGGCGGCGCATAAACATGTGCCGATGATGGAGCGAAATGCTGGCGAGGCGATTAAGAATAATATCGTAGGGACGAGTACGGTAGCTGATGTAGCGATTGCTAATGAGGTTAGCCGTATGGTGATGATTTCTACGGATAAAGCGGTCAACCCGACGAGTGTTATGGGTTGCACGAAGCGCGTGGCTGAGATGTATGTTCAGGGCTTGACGCATCGCGGCCAAACGGAATTTATCACGGTTCGGTTCGGCAATGTGCTGGGCAGTAGTGGTAGTGTGGTGCCGATATTTCGTGAGCAGATTTTGCGGGGCGGGCCAATTACGGTGACGCATCCTGAGATGGTTCGATATTTTATGACTATTCCAGAGGCTGCGCAGTTGGTATTGCAGGCTGGTGCGATGGGGAAGGGTGGCGAGATATATGTGCTGCATATGGGCGACCCGGTGCGCATCGTGGACCTTGCGCGGGATATGATTACATTGAGCGGGTTGCGCCCTGGCGTTGATATCGATATCGTTTTTTCAGGTACACGGCCTGGTGAAAAGTTGTTTGAGGAATTGTCCAGCGAAGGTGAGCATATTGGTGATACCGGTCATAAGAAAATAGGCGTGTGGAAGCATAGGCCAGAGAATTTTGAAGCGGTTTGCTCCGGCATTGAGAAATTAAAGAAGCTGGCGGACGCTGGAGATTTTGAGGAGATTCGCTGCGTATTGTCTACTCTTGTCCCTGAATATGACTATGGGAAAGAGGCTAGTCTGCCCCCGGCTGGTGAGTCAGCGGTAACGCCGACGTCTGTGAAGTAGATTCAGTCGTAAATTTCTGATACACATTGGTCTGTAGAGTCGTCGTTCTAAGTTAGTACCTTGTCGATCAAAACGGAGTTGCTTTAACGTGTTTGAAAGTATGATTGAAGTGTTCCCGTGGGATTTACACGACGGCGACGTTGAGCGGGTGTTGGATCATCTGCAAGGTGAGCTGGGCATTGAGTCGCTGGTGATCCCTGTTATGGTGTCGCCGATTTCTCAGCTACGCACCCAAAAGATTAGCCCGCATATGTTTCGGACGCGAGGCGGGGCTTTTTTTCATCCCGATGAGGATAGATATCAGGCAACGCGGTGCAAGGTGGCTATGTCATCCTGGCTAAAGCAAAAGAGTCCTATTGAGAATACGCTTCGCGCTTGCTGTGAACGTGACATTGGTGTGCGGGCGGGTGTCTCTCTTATGCACCATCCGCGAATTGCGCGTCGCCATCCGGAGTTTGCGGTGAGAAATGCGCTAGGCGACTGTTCTACAACTTTATTGTGTCCGTTTAATGCGGATGTGGAATCGTTTGGTGCGGCGGTGATGGCGGACGTTTCTGCTCGTGAGGGTGTTTCGGGCATTCATCTTGTTGATCCAGACACGTGCACGCATCGAGTAGATGGCTGGGAAAAATCCCCATGGCAATCGCTTGGGCCATTTACGCAATTTTGCTTATCACTTTGCTTTTGTGAATCGTGTTATCAGCGAGCGCATGGGACGGGGTATGATTTAGGGAAAGCGCGAGAGATGGTTTGTGGTTTGATCGATACGGCTATTCAATCTTCTGAGCATGCGACTGTCGATTGGCAGGCGCAGGTTGCGGATCATGATGGGTTGATGGCGATGCTTCAATGGCGATCGGTAGGTTTGGTTAGTGTGTTGTCGGGGTTGTTGGAAGCATCTGAGGTGTCGGTCTGGCTTGATCGTGGGGGACTTGATGCGGAATGCGTGTCGGGGATTTCTGCGTGGCCTGACGAGTGTAGCGTTGTGGCAAACATTGGTTCGATCGAAGATCTAGACGCGCTGGATGCTGGGCAACGCGGTAAGTTGTGTATGAGAGTCGGGCCTGAGGTGGCGGGTACGGATTTGGTTAGCTTGTTGAAGCAGGCGAGTTCTTCGGGTGTGCCGTCAGCTGTGATCGGTAACTATGGGGTGATGCCGCGTAGCCGGGAGGATTTTGTTCGACAAGCAGTGCGTTTTTCCCGCCGAGCCTCGTCGGTCTGATTTTGTCAGCATGATCGGGATCACGAATTCGTAAGTTCAACAATTCGCTTGGCTATGGTGGCTGGTAATAAGTTCGTTGATTCGATGATGTGCGCAGCTGCCTTTTCGTAGAAGGGTGATCTTTCAGCTAAGAGGTTTGCTATTTCGTCGAATGGATTATCGCCTCGCAGGGCAGGTCTATCTGAGGTTGTGGCTTCGTGCTGCTCAATTCTTTTTCTAAGTTCGTCTGCCGTGGCTTGTAACCAAATGATGGTGCCGATGGTGCGAAGGTTGGTTACGTTTTTCGGGTCGAGAATAGCCCCTCCGCCTACACTGAGGATCTCCGGTGGTTGTTGAGCTAGTTCGGTTATGACGTTTTTTTCGTATTGACGAAATTGAGATTCTCCTTCGTCGCAGAAAATTTCGGCGATGGTTTTTCCGGTGTTTTGTTTTATAAGATCGTCAGTATCGACATATGGTTTTCCTGTTAGAGCGGATAACTCTTTGGCGACGGTGGTCTTGCCGCAGCCTCGATAACCAATCAATACGATATTCGATGAGAGGTATTCGTGCGGTGCTTTCATGTTGAAGGCCGGCTTTCCTTGGTCAACTCATTTTCTATAAGTTGATAAGCTTTGGTTGTGTCTGCGGTTTGCCTGGTCCATAGTTGAAACTGAGCGGCTGCTCGCCTGATGAACATGTCCAAGCCGTTTAATGTTGACTTGCCTTGTGCCTGTGCATCCAAGAGAAGTTTGGTTGGCATCGGGCGATAGATCAAATCGAAAACTAGGTCGTAGGATTTTAGTGCAGCCGGTGACATGGGTGAGTCGTTTGTCATTGGCCACATGCCGACGGGGGTGCAGTTGATAAGTAAGTTAGATTTACGTTGGCCACGCTGCGACCAGGGTTGAGAAGTTACTTGGAACTGCTCAGCTAGGTGTTTTGCGGGTTCGTCTCTGCGACTGTAGATGGTTATGTCACAGGCATGGCTTGTTAGGCCTGCGACGATCGCGCGGGCAGAGCCTCCTGCGCCGAGGACGTCTACCGTTAAGTTGGCTAAGTCTTTGTGCTGGCATTTAAGGGCTGCGACGATGGCGTCTATGGCTGCGTGACAATCGGTGTTGTAGCCTAGTGCGTTTTGTTGGTCGCCGAAAACGAGTGTGTTGACTGCGCCAATGGATTGAGCGAGTCGGTCTGCTTTTTGGCCAACGCAGTCGAGGGCTGCTTGTTTGTGCGGTACGGTTACGCTGAATCCGGAGATGCCTAGCCAAGGTCTTTTGGCGCACTCGTTTAGGAATGTCGGTAAAGCGTTCGGGGTGTTGTTGACGTGAAGCGGGAGATAGACTGCGTTGATGCCCGCATCTGCGAACCAGGTGTTGAATAGCAGGGGACTCATCGAGTGGGCGACGGGATGGCCTAAGACACCGAATACTTTCGTTGACGAATCAATCGAATTCCATCGGTAATGGCTAATCATTTTGTCAACGCTGATTTGTCCGGGGGCAGTCTCGTCCGATGAATCTAACGAGCAGTAAGTGCCGAATGCCCCGAGCTTGCGGGCGAGAACGCGGGTCCATAAGCCGCATTCTTTCATGGCGATGGCGATGACTTTGTGCCCGTCGCGGTGCATGAGGTCTAGGGCTGCAAATGAAACGTTGATGTGCTTCGAGGTGTAGGCGATTTTAGCGATGGCTGTTTTGTGGGTGGTTGGCAAGTGAGTAGGAAAGTTTGCCACGTCGTCTGGGCAGTCATCGAAATGGTGGCTTGAAAGTATGATGCGATCGTTGCGAAGTTGGCCGGTCAGGGAGGCTGGTAAATTGTTCCAATCGTTAAGTTCAAAATCAATGTACGCACCTGTTGCTTGTGCGGCTGAGGTTAGTTGTTCGAGTCTTTCTGACGGCAACGCGGCACTGTGTCCGCCTTCGTATACGCTTCGACATGTGACGATCCATGTTTTTTCTTTTTGGTCTTTGAGTAGTTGGTGGATCGGAGCGATTGATCCTTGATACTTGTCTAAACGAAGTTCAATCGCGTCTGCGCCTATCGCCCATGCGCGATGCACCTGCTTAAGCATCGCAGCTTCGTCTTCTATCATGATTGAACAAATCAATTGCGTCATGCGCGTCATGGACCCTCGCCTTGTGTGTCGTCATTCTCTGTGCATATCGTAACGATTAGACTATAAGAAGTGAAATTTGGTTAGGGTAGCCCCGTGAAGCAAGGGATGTGTTTCAGGCACTTGTTGGATTTTTGTTATGGCGAATGACGTAAATAAAGGCGTGATATTTGATCTTGATGGCACGCTGCTCGATACGCTCGAAGATATTACTGACGCGGTCAATGCCATGTTTGACAGGCTGGGGTATGAGATGACCACCGTGGAGCATCTTCGTAGTTTGATCGGTGAAGGGCTGGCAAATTTGTTAAGACTCGCTTCTGGTGAAACAGGAGACGAAAAAATCTCTCACCTTGTTGAATGTTATCGAGCGGAATATCTCAGCAGGATGTTGTGTAAGACTCAATTATACGCGGGCATTTCCGAAGTGCTGGATACGATTGTTGAGGCGGGTATGCCGATTTGCGTGCTGTCTAATAAGCCGCATGAGTTTACTGCGCCGATTTGTGAGGCGTTGTTATCTCGTTGGCCTTTCGTGCAATGTCGGGGGAGTACGGCGGATCGAGCGCGTAAACCAGACCCCGGCGTCGCGCTGGAATTGGCTTCGATGATGCAGATTGATCCTGCTAATGTTTTTTTCGTCGGCGATTCTGATGTGGATATTCTTACCGGTCAAAATGCTGATATGGCCAGCGTTGGCGTGACATGGGGTTATCGTGACCGATGCGTCCTCGACGAGACGAATCCTGCGTTTGTGGTGGAATCGCCGGACGAGCTGCTTGGCGTGCTGATGCCAAAAAACTAGCGATTCGGGAGTAAGATTTAGGTCTGATAATGTTTATATCTTTGAGGATTGGGGTGGTCGTTTCACGCCAGAAGAGAGAGGGGCGGCTTAGCGACCGATATTCGTGGTATGGATACATCATCAGAACCCACATTGAGTCGTTGCCTGAGCGATTTGTTGCAGCCTTTTGAGAAGCTTGATCTTTCGCTGGATGACGGCAGTGCTTATCGCCAATTTCGATCTAAAGAGCCTGCGCTCGTGAGTTGCGTGGATGACATTTCAAAGAGCCAACAGGCGTGTCTTCAGGTGTTGTCGTTGACCTATGCGGGCGAGAATGTTGGCGCGATTTCTCTTGTTGTGCAATCGAATTTGGTGAAAAAGACGCAGAATAATCGCTTTGGTCGTATTGATTTGGTGATCGTTGATCCTGCCTGGCGCGGTTATGGGCTGGGTAGTGTTTTGGTGTTGGGCGGGTTGGTTCATCTGTTGGATGTGTGGGGGCCTCGCTTGTATTCGATTAGTTCGTTAGCCGCCCACGACGCGATTTCCAGCATCCTGAATAAGTTAGGGTTTCATGGCGAGGTTCGTTCGGGGAAGGATTTTGTTCACGAAGAACGTAAGTTAGCTGGCGACGATCATCGTCATATGTTAGCTGATTTGACTGATGCCATGTCAACGGCTTTGCAAACGACGAACTATCGTCTTAGACAACACCAAAATGAAATGCATGCTTCACATGCATAGGCTACCGTAGTTACTGCAAGGTATTTCTCATGTCTAAACAAGTTGGCTATTACTGGAATTCATCTTTATCGCAGCGTGAATCTGGCGTTTTGTGTCCTGAAAAGCCGGTGCGAAATGATGTACTCAACCCAGAGAGTATCGACGGACTTTCTAAAGCGATGGTTCGGCGATCCTTTAGTTCTCGTGGTGAATCAATTTTAGGGTTAGTCCATACGGCTGAGCATATAGAGTTTGTGCGCAGCACCTGCGCGGGGTCTAAGAAAAATTTGGACCGTGGCGATACTGCGGCTACGAAAGATACATTTGAGCAGGCGTTGCTGTCTGCGAGCGCTGGTTGCGATGCGGTGGATGCCGTGATGAAGGGGGAATTGAGTAGCGCGTTTTGTGCGGTGCGCCCGCCTGGTCATCATGCCAATGCGATACGTTCGATGGCTTATTGTGTATTTAATAATGTAGCTATCGCAGCCAGGTACGCGCAACAAACGCACCAAGTTGATCGGGTACTCATTGTCGATTGGGATAATGACCCTGGGAACGGAACGCAGGAAATATTTTGGCAGGACGAAACTGTTTTTCTATTGTCCTATCATCAATCAGATTTGTTTCCCCAGGCTGGCGCTCATACGCTCATTGGAGATGGACCTGGGCGGGGCTTTAATCGAAACGTGTCTATGGCGCCGGGGACAACGGTTAAGGTTTATCTTTCGACTTTTGAGAATATCTTGTCTCAGGTGATGAGGGTTTTCTCGCCGGGCTTGGTCATTATCTCGGCTGGTTTTGATGCCCATCATACTGAGCGAGCATCCAAGCAGGCCTTGCGAGAATCCGACTTCGCTCGCATGACTGAGATTGTCCATGAAGTCACATTTCCGCATTGTGGCGGCCGAATCGTGAGCATCCTGGAAGGGGGGTACAACACCGCTACGCTTCCCCTGTGCGTCAAAGCTCACTGCCATGCGCTGGTTTCAGTTGTTTCAGTGCAGAAACAAGACTTGGCGACATCATCTTAGACTATTCTAATCACACGAGCATATAGCCGGGATCACTATCGACCGATAAGAGGGTCTAGGCTATCACTAGTCGTCCGATGTTTGCGGAATTACTTATCGGTCGTCATGCGTTAGAATGCGCTTGGTTATGGTGATTGAAACAAGAGGTGTTAATCAGTGACGGATCGCAATCTCAAAATCGTATGCGTGTGTGGTGCTCGGCCTAACTTTATGAAGATCGCGCCGATTGTGGATGCGTTACGCACTTGCAAGAACGTGGAAACTATTTTGGTTCACACGGGGCAGCATTATGACCGGGCGATGAGCCAGTTATTTTTTGAAGAACTTGGTATCCCGGAGCCTGATGTAAACCTTGAGGTCGGTAGTGGTTCACACGCCGTGCAAACTGGTCTTATCATGCAGCTGTTTGAGCCGGTTTGTCTTGAGCATAAGCCCGACTGGTTGATTGTTGTTGGCGATGTTAATAGTACGATTGCGTGCGCGATGGTGGCAGTGAAACTTGGTATTAAAGTTGCGCATGTGGAGGCGGGGCTTAGAAGTTTTGACCGAGCGATGCCGGAAGAGATTAACCGTTTACTCACGGATTCGATCAGTGATTTGTTATTGGTGAGTGAGCCTAGCGGTGTTGAGAATTTGCGTCGGGAAGGGGTTGCCCAAGAAAAGGTTCACTTAGTTGGCAATGTGATGATCGATACGCTTCTCCATAGCAAGGAGCGTGCGAGTGAATCGAAAATTCTTGGTGAGTTGGGCGTGAAGAAGGGCGCGTATGCCGTGGTCACGTTGCATCGGCCTAGTAACGTGGATGATGCTGAAACGTTTGCGTCTATCCTTAAAGCATTGAAAGTTATTGCTGAAGAGTTGGCGATCGTATTTCCGATGCATCCGCGATCTCGTGCGAATTTGACGAAGTTAGGATTGGATGATGCGGCGAAGGCCGCTAACGTGAAAATTGTTGATCCGCTTGGTTATCTTGATTTTCTAAAGTTGACAATGGATGCGGCTATGGTGCTGACGGACTCTGGCGGTATTCAGGAAGAGACGACGATTCTTGGTGTGCCTTGCCTGACGCTGCGTGAAAATACGGAGCGGCCTATTACGATTACCGAAGGGACGAATCGCTTGACCGATTGTGATACTGAGGCGATTTTGCAGGCGTATGGTGAGATTCGGGAGTCGCCACCCTGTGGCACCGCTCCGGCGCTGTGGGACGGTCACGCTGCGGAGCGTATCGTTAAAATACTTGTGGAATCATGTTGAGCGGATACCGTGGTGCGGTAAATTAGAATTCATAGGTTCACTGCTTCGAGGCACAGCAGTGGAAGGAGTTAGATAGCGATGAAGATGGCGGTTGTGGGGACCGGTTATGTTGGCTTGGTAGCAGGCACTTGCTTTGCGGAAAGCGGGAACCGGGTGATTTGTGTTGATTGCGACGCGCAAAAAATCGAGCGACTCAAGCAGGGTGAGATTCCTATATACGAGCCGGGCCTGACTGAGTTGGTGACGTCTAATGCGCGATCTGGCCGATTGACTTTTTCGACAGATTTGGAAGAGGCGATAAAAGATTCGCTGGTTATTGTCATCGCTGTGGGTACGCCGCCTAAGGCGGATGGCTCTTCCGATCTTTCCGCGATATTGAATGTAGCTACGACGATCGGTAAGACCATGAATGGTTATCGCATCGTTGTGATGAAAAGCACGGTTCCTGTTGGCACGCATAAGTTAGTATCAGATACGATATCACAATTAAGCGATCACGCCGTTGATTATGTGAGCAATCCTGAGTTCATGAAGGAAGGGGCTGCGATTGATGATTTCATGAAGCCCGACCGCGTGGTGATTGGTGCGAACAACCCCGCTGTGGTGGAAATCATGCGTGAGTTGTATCAGCCTTTTATGCGCCGCACGGATCGTATTTTAGTCATGGACCCGGCTAGTGCAGAGATGACGAAGTACGCAGCGAATGCGATGTTGGCGACAAAAATATCTTTCATGAACGAAATTTCGGGGCTATGCGATCATTTTGATGCGGACATTGAGATGGTGCGTCATGGCATTGGCTCTGATTCGCGTATTGGTGATGAGTTTTTGTATGCGGGCGTGGGGTATGGCGGTTCTTGTTTTCCCAAAGATGTTAGTTCGCTAGTTTCTATGGGCGCGCGTGCTGGACACCGAATGCATGTGGTCGAAGCCGTCAATGATGTGAATCAAATTCAGCGACAGCGCTTTGCGAAAAGAATTGTTGACCATTTCGGAGAATCATGCTCTTCCAAGACCGTGGCTGTGTGGGGTTTGGCTTTTAAGTCTAAAACGGATGACATCCGCGAGTCACCAGCTATTGATTGTGTAAAAATATTTTTGGAAAAAGGCATGAAAGTGCAGGCGCATGATCCTGAGGCGATGGCTAATGCTGCGCGTGAATTGGGCGACGGGGTTAAGATGTGTGATGATGCTTATGAAGCGCTTGACGGTGCTGATGTGCTGGTGGTCTTTACGGATTGGTCAGAGTTTCGCACGCCGGATTTTGATATGATTGCGGAAAAGATGCCGAGTAGATTGATTTTCGATGGCCGAAATATGTATGAGCCTCAGGTGATGGCTAAGCGCGGGTTTCATTATCATTGCGTTGGTCGTCCTTCGGTGACGCCGGCGTAGCGTTGGGTTGGTGCCAATTGGTTTCCAAAAACATGAGTAATATTGTTGTTACTGGTGGAGCGGGTTTTATCGGTTCGCATCTTTGCGAGGCGCTGCTTCGTGATGGGCATAATGTTATTGCGCTGGACTGTTTCGATGACTTTTACGACCCGGCGGTAAAGCGCCGCAACCTTGTTCATGCCCAGGCCTACTCTCATTTCATGCTGGTTGAAGGGGATATTCTCGATCAGTCTTGTGTGTTTGATACGATCGACAATCAAACCGATGTCGTTGTGCATCTAGCCGCTCGTGCGGGCGTGCGGCCTTCCATTGAGCAGCCCTTGTTGTACCAGGATGTGAATGTTCGTGGCACGCTGAATATACTGGAGGCTTGTCGCAAAGTTTCGAATTGTAAACTTATCGTAGCTAGTAGCTCCAGTGTTTATGGCAACCGCAAGGAAGTTCCTTTTCGTGAGACTGACGCGGTTGACGATCCAATTTCTCCGTATGCTGCAACGAAAAAATGTTGTGAATTGCTGTGTCATACCTATCATCATTTATACGATTTTCCTATTGCGTGTCTACGATTTTTTACAGTGTACGGGCCAAGACAACGGCCTGACCTTGCCATTCATAAGTTTGCCAAATTGATCGAAGCGGGTGAGCCGATTCCCGTTTTTGGTGACGGCAGTATGATGCGTGATTTCACTTATATCGACGACATCATTCAGGGTGTAATGTGCGCGATTGATCGGAGTGAGGGTTATCGCGTTTACAATCTTGGCGAGTCTCAGCCGGTGGCTCTGAGAGATTTGATTTCGGGATTGGAAAAAGCGTTAGGGAAAAAAGCGATCATCGACCGTCAGCCATTGCAGCCTGGGGATGTTGAGCGGACCTATGCCGACATTGATCGAGCGCGAGAGGAGCTAGGTTATAATCCATCCACCGATTTCGAGACGGGCTTGCAACATTTCGTGACTTGGCTACGAGATGAGTCCAACGCTTGATCCCTAGCCACATCTCTTTTCTGAACACTTCATACTTCAGGCTGTTAGATGTCAGGAAGCTGACCAACTCAGTTAGAACTTCGTAATCTAACAGAGTGAAATGTGACGTGTGGAATAAGGCCGGAATGCTAAGTCTGGAACTGGACCTCAGTATACAGGCCATACCTTAATGACCGATAATTAACTGCTCATAATTACTCACGATCCGTACGAGCGATAAGACCAGATTGTAAACGTTTGTAGATTATCATCCATGTGATTATTCGCCGATATTTCATTAGTGCAAAGCATTGTTCTTCTATCGTGTTTGGTCAAGTAGATCCTAACTGTGAAACAGAAAGTGCAAATACCTTTGCGAAGCGCCCTCATGCGTGGATTTACTCTTGTAGAATTGGTATGCGTGGTTGTCATTATTGGCATGATGGCCACTATCGCAGTCCCAAGGTTTGGCAATTCCATTGCGTTGCATCGAATTGAATCGGCCGGCAGGCGTATCGTGGTGGACCTTGCGCTTGCACAATCACTGGCCAAAACTACAAACAAAAGTATCAAAGTTAAGTTTGATGTTGCTTCAAATTCGTACATTTTGAGTAAAATACCACACCCTGACCATCCAAGTCGCGAATACGAAACATTTCTACAAGAGGAACCTTACGTCGCCACCATTGAATCCGTAGATTTTGGGGGAGGCAACGACATTAAATTCGATGTGTTTGGTGTTCCAGATAATGGTGGATCGATTGTCATCCGTGTGGGAAATAGAGTTCGAACAATTTCGGTTGACGCAGACACGGGGAAGGCCAGTGTGCTATGACAACCCTGCGTAAGCATAAGAAGCCACGTCGTCATCCTGTGCGCCGATTAGGTTTCACGCTCGTTGAGTTAACCATGAGCATGGCTATCATGACCATTCTCATGGGCACTATGACATCTGTCATAGTCGTCGCTAGCCATGCCATTCCCGACAGCCAAGATCCCATCACAAAAAAAATAAAAGCCATGGAAATAGTAGATCTGATGGCTAGTGAGATTTTCTATGCAAATGCCATTACGGAGGCATCAGTAAATTCTGTCACCTTCACTGTCGCAGATCGCGGACACGGCGCCGCTGGGCCGGAAACTATTCGTTATGAATGGTCAGGGACGCCGGGCGATCCACTCACACGGCAGTACAACGGCGGAACAGTTACAACAATAATTGATGATGTTCAGCTTTTCACACTGGTCTTCACGGCGAGCACTAAGCCGCTGCAAGGGGCACCGAAGGTGCTGCTCGTGGTTGGCGACGACGTATCTCTGAACGCCCAGGACCTGGCCAAGCAGGCACTGATCGAATCCTTTGGATTCTCGGTCCAGATAGTCGCAGCGTCCAGAAGTGTGGCGGAATTCAGCCCTCTCATCGCCAGCCACGACGTCATGTACATCTCAAACCAGATTACCAAGGCCGATATTCTCAACAAGTCCCTGGATCTTGCGATCGGCATAATCACCGAGAAGCGTAAGCTATACGACGACTTGGGAATCGCAGCGAAACCAAGCTGGGATGATTTGGACAGAGTCCACTTAATCGACAACACACACGAAATTACATCCCCCTTTGCCATCGGAGAAGTGATCATTTGCGACTCGACCCAGCAACTCAACTACATCACGAAGACCAAACACGCCCCTGGGCTTCAAATCCTGGCCGATTGGGCTGGCTGGCCCGAGTTGTCCGTCCTTGACCTTGAAGCCGAGCAGTACGGCGGCGGCACCGCTAAGGGTCGTCGTGTGCAGCTACCCTGGGGTGACTCAACAAATTTTGACACGAATAGCCTGAACACGGACGGTCTAACCATCATGCGTCGAGCGATTGCCTGGGCAGCTGCACGTGTTGTGTACACTGGCGCCCGCATCGACTTGCAATTGAACGGTGTTTCAGTGGCTGCCAGATCGCAAGTGTCGATTCTTAACAAACCCAAAGCGATTGCGCCATGATGCTTATTAATGCCAGGAGCAATCTTAGTGCTATGCGTCGCCGAGGGCTAACGCTGCTCGATATACTCATCTCCATTCCGCTCGTAGGCATCGCTCTGGTGGCGGCATTAAACACTGCCGGCGCGTCCAAAGCCTCCCAGTATAAAGTCAACAATATGCGACAGGGCCATTTACTAGCCCAGGATTTAATGTCAGAAATTCTGCAGCAGGACTTCTATGACTCAATAGATGGATTTTTAAGTTTTGGACAAGAGGGTATTGTACCAATCACGTTGAATCGTAGCCTATTCGACGACACGGATGATTACAACTTATGGCAAGCCTCTCCACCACAGTACAAAGATGGAACGGAGATGAGCGATTTGCCAGATTGGCAACGCACAGTTGACGTCGCATGGCGAATGCCAGCAGATTTACAACAAATCTCAGCTACAGCTACAACTATTAAACATATTCGAGTGAATGTTTTATACAAAGGTATGGCTGTTGCCGAAATCGAAGCCTTCAAGACAATAGGTCTACCACCGCTGGAAGCTTGCTGTTTTGCTGGCAGTTTATGTGAGAATTTGCGCAGCGAAGCTTGTACATTACAAGGCGGGACCGCGCTTGGGACGAGTACGAATTGCGCTCTTAGCGCATGTCCTGCAGGACCTAAAGTTTTGTTAGTCGTGGTTGATGACACCGCTTTAACTGCACAAGAATTAGCTCAGAAGGTACTCATTGAATCATGGGACAATAGTGTTGTGCTTATCTCGGCGTCGGCCATGCTCTTCGAATTTGATGCGGCGGTGGCTGACGCAGACGTGGCATTCATTACTGTGGGGATTACATCAAGCGATCTGGGCACCAAGTTAACCGCCGCCGCAATCGGCGTTGTGAATACGCATCCCGAATTACTTTACGACCTCAAGTTTTCATCCGGGGCCGCTTACTATTATGATTTGAGCGCTGGCGTAGTTATAGACAACACTCATCCCATCACATCCACTTTCACCAATGGTCCCCTGACCTTTTCGACGACTAATCAATGGTTTGTGGAAAATCAGAACGGCTTAGCTAGTGGTGCTCAGGTTCTAGCAGTACTCACTGATTCGACTAGGGCTTCGCTGTTTGTCTTCGAGGCAGGAGCCTCATTGGTGGGAGGCACACCGTCACCAGGTCGTCGAGTTGAATTGCCTTGGGGGTTTACAGACTTCGACTTCAGTACACTCACGGCGGATGCACAGACAATTATGAAAAACGCCATAGAATGGGCTGCTGCGGAAAATATTGCAGCGATTGCGGTGTGTGGTGACGGCACATGCGCGGTGGGTGAGGAATGCAGTTGTGTGGCCGACTGCGGACCGCCAACCGTTTCCGAGATCATTAACTCCACATGCAATGATGGCAAAGACAACGACTGCGATAACTTAACCGACTGTCAAGAGTTATCATGTTTTCTTGATCCTGCATGCGCGGTGGTATGCGGTAATAATGTTTGTGACAATGGTGAGGATTGTAGTAGTTGCGCCGCAGATTGTCCTGGAAAAACTAAGGGGAAGAAACCTAAACGATATTGTTGTGGGAATGGAATTGCTGAATCAGCTGAGGGCGATGGGAGCATTTGCGATGGAAACTACTAGACACCGCGCGGTTCGGTCTGCCACCAGCCTGAATGCGAACAAGTTTCGCCGCCGCGCTGTAGCCTATATCTACTTTTTGAGTTCCACGTTACTCGTCTCTGTTATTGGCTTGTCAGCTTTGATGTTCTCACGGATCCAAAGGCGATCGACTCAAGGTAGCAATCAATCCATAGTGGCTCGTTTCTACGCTCAATCTGCACTGGAACTTGGCTTTGCACAAATCAACCTGGACTCAGACTGGCGTACAACATTAAGTACTGGTACATGGTTCTCAGCTATGCCAATAGGGCAAGGTAGTTATAGCCTTGATGTGTCCATCGTGAAAAACGGTGACGGTAACACCAACAACGACCCCGTCTTACTCATTGGCACCGGCATTTGTGGTCAATCAACCCATAAAATAGAAGTAACACTCGTCCCCTTATCTGATAATGGTGGATTAGTGATTTCCGGTGCAGGATGGAAACGTAACACAGGTTAGAAATAAACCACAGTTACAGCATACATACAAAATAAAACGGAGCGGGAGGGATTCGAACCCTCGGTACGGTTTTGTAACTCCTGATATTACAGACACTTACGACGGTGAATTCTCAACCATATGGGCTAACATGCGGGGCAGGGCTAAGAATGGCGTTGATTTCATGCAAATCTTGACCTGGCCTGCTACTCAAAACCTGGTCCAGTTGTTATAGAGTCTTAGCCGCCTGTTGATCGGGCAGGGAGGACTTGGATATGAAACG
Source organism: Planctomycetota bacterium (assembly GCA_024280855.1). GTDB lineage: Bacteria > Planctomycetota > Phycisphaerae > UBA1845 > UBA1845 > JAJRPG01. Next base: position 98,968 of record JAJRPG010000085.1, read on the forward strand.
TAAGCTACACAGTCCTGGGCAGATTATTCGCAAGCTTCGGGACGCGGATCGGATATTGTTGGAGGGCAAGGAATTCGCGTCACGAAGGATATTCGTCGGCGCGTCTGTCCGACGATTGAGCGATTAGAATTGGGTATCTTGTCTCGGTATCTGAATACTTGAACACAATTTCTTCCACATCCTTCGATGGAATTATTGTCAGGAACAAGCTGCCGTCAGGAGCAGCGATGACTCTTGCGACTATGGAAGGCTCCCATCACGGTGTTGGGCACATTATCCGGCGCCACAACGTGCTGGACCGCTCCGAGCTCGGCCGCGACCTTGGGCATGCCGTAGACGACGCAAGACTCGCGACTTTGAGCGATCGTCACTGCGCCTTGCTCATTCATATTCAGCAACCCTTTGGCTCCGTCTGCACCCATGCCTGTCAATAGTACACCCGCAGCACAAGACCCCACGGTCTTAGCCACCGAATCGAATAACACGTCAACGCTAGGGCAATGCCGATTCACCAATTCGTCTGTACCGTAGGTGATACATAACTGGTGTCCTATACGTGTTACGCTCATTTGAATTTCACCGCGTGCTACAACAGCATGCCCGGGCTTGAGTAAATCCCCATCGACCGCCTCGGTAACCGTCATGGCACTGAATTGATTCAAACGTTCCGCAAAAGACTTCGTGAACCCTGCAGGCATATGTTGTACGATCACAACTGGAGGAAAATCTGCTGGGACACAGGACAACACGGCTTTGATGGCTTCCGTACCGCCGGTAGACGCACCGATCGCAACAAGATAATTACTAGGATCAAGCCCCAAGGAGCGAGGTGATCGTCGACTCATAACTGTCGAAACCGGTACGGCAGGTCTAACCGGCACGGCGATTACCGCAGCGCGAATCTTGTCTGCCAGGTCTTGTCCTAGCCGCCTCAAGGCCTGGCTGCCTCCCGAGACCGGCTTGGCTACAAAGTCGATGGCCCCGAGTTCAATAGCTGCTAGGGCAGCCTGGCTATTGGTTGTCGCGACACCACTACACATGATTACGGGAACAGGATAGTGTTTTTGGAGTTTTCGAAGAAACGTCAACCCGTCCATCCTGGGCATCTCTATGTCGAGAATGATGACATCTGGCTGGTATTCGATGATTAATTCGCGAGCCTCGTAAGGATCCTTGGCCATGCCGATGACGATGACATCTGGATCATCGGAGAGCACGCGCGAGAGTACCGCACGTACGGTCGGAGAGTCATCTACGATGAGCACCTTGATCCGTTTAATACCGTTCACGCCACGATCCCTTTTGCATGTGTAACGCCTGCCAGGTCGATGGTATTCGATTTCAATAGGACACCCATCTCAATCCTTTCTGTAGATCGTCGGTGCAACGTATGTTAGTGAGTGCTTGATTCTGTTGAGGCTCTCAGAGTGTCCGATCAATAGGTACCCCCCTCTAATCAGGTTCTTGGCGTATTGTGCGATTAGGGTTTCTTGCGTGGAATTGTCAAAATATATCATGACATTGCGGCAAAAAACTAAATGGAATCCGAAGCGAAACGGAAAAACAGGTGTCATCAGGTTAAAGCGCGCGAAGGTAATAATCTCTCGCACATCGGGAACGACCTGCAACCTCGGCCCTTCTTTCGAATTCGTCTGACGGAGATATCGCTGGCCAAGAGCTGGCGGTACTGTGCTGACTCGCTGTGGCTCAAAAAGACCAAGCTTTGCGCGCCGAAGCATTTGCATGGACAGATCGGTCGCGAGAATTTTCGGCTGAATCCGAGGATGTGCCCTTAACGCATCTCGGACGACCATGGCGATCGAGTAAGGCTCCTCACCACTTGAACAACCAGCGCTCCAAATTCGGAGCGTCGTGTTTTCGGCACACCAAGCAGGGTCATTAGCCCATTGCTCGATAACGGTCTTAAGGAAATCGAAATGCCCTTCTTCTCTGAAGAGGTGTGTCGTGTTGGTCGAGACAGCATCGAGCAATGTACTCAATTCGCCTCCCGTTTGATCTTTCACGACGTGGTCGAAGTACGCTCGATAGGAAGAGAATCCGCCTTGGCGTAGACGTTTCCCAAGTCGCGTTCTTAGAAGCGGCATCTTATCGTCACCGAGATCTATACCACTCTCTGCATAAATAAGTTTCCTAAAGAGTTCGTAATCGCCCCGAGTTAAGTCCTCTACGCGTGTTTGTACTAGCATGCATATATTCCTATTCAGTCTGAGTTGACTATGGCTACTTCGATACTACACGCGTGTGATGCGACAGTTCCAGCCATTGGCCATTCACCGACACGCGCGTTTTGTTTTCTGACGAATCCGTTGAATCAGCAAGATTAGGTGTCGTCGATGTTTCCACGACTTCGGGAATCGTAAGATGGAACACATCCTCCACACCATACGCAGCCGTGATGTATTGACCACACACCACGTTCATAAACTCCTTAATGGCATCGATTGATTCCTGCTCATTAGCCCGATCGGTTGACTCTAATCCCAGCATGTTAGCCGCCAGTTGATCTGCGAAGCTCCAAGGGCATGTGAGCCGCAATAAGCCATCTGTAGATCCTTCGTAGCCAATTGTCGTTTTTAGCCAGCACTCGCCTGTGGGGGCATTGATATCGCCTTCATCGGTGAACATGAATGCGAGTTCGGCGAGGATGTCAGAAAGCACCCGCGTCAACGTTGTTGTCGTCTGGTTCTGCATATTGTGTAACTCCTAGTAATGGAATGAGCACTTCACGAAGCTGCTCGGGTTGGAACGGCTTGCGGACATATCCAGATACGCCTAACTCGCGTAGCTGGTCAATTCGCTTCTGACTTCCCTCCGTCGAAGCAATCACGATTGGAATATCTTGAAGTTTGGCGTTTTGCTTCATTCTCGTGAGTAATTGAATGCCATTCATCCGGGGCATATTGATATCAACAAGCATGACTGCCACGTCATGCTCGCTGAGCTTGGCGAGTGCTTCAATTCCGTCGGCGGCTTCGTAGATTTTACCCACATCCAGACCAATCATTCGAATGGTTCTTTTTACCATAGACCGGATCGTTGCCGAGTCGTCCACGATCAAAATGTCTCTTGTCATCGTCTTGTTCCTACTTGTGCTCGTGGCTCTTCGCGTCCGTGCTATTGAATAGCGACTCCACATGTTGAAGGTCGATTATCGTTTGCGCTCCGATGCTTTCCAGGTCATTTATGCCCAGCTTGCGACGCTCTAATACTTTCGTGTCGGCGCGGGCGTATAAACCATCCTCACCAATCCCGATTCCCAGTAGCAGACACACGCAATTGGCAAGATAAACAGCATCTACAAGTGGATCAGATGGATCTATCGAAGTTGGATCGTGGTGAAAACGAATACACCGAATGATCGCCGGAGGTAACTTCCATTTTTCGGCGATCATGCCCCCCACTTCTTCATGAGAGAACCCGAGGACTTGGTGTTCAGCCTCAACGAATGACATACGTTCATCACTGACACGCCGGACAATCTCCGCGAAATCCGTCGCTACATATTCGTTGAGTATCACTTTCCCGATGTCATGGAGCAACCCGGCGGTGAACGCGAGACCAGCATCCGGAAGTCGGAGCCGCTGCGCGAAAAGGGATGAAGCCAGTGCCACCGCAACCGAATGTTTCCACAGCATGCCCGGTTCCAAACCGTAACCTGGTTGTTCAGAATTTAGCATATTGTTTGTGTGAACAGACATCACCAACTGCAGTACCTTGGTGGTGCCAAGGAATAGCATGGCATCATTTAGTGATGTAACTTTTCCAGACAAACCAAAAAAGGACGAGTTACAAAGCCTGAGTACCTGCCCCGTGACAACTTGATCGTACTTTATCGCATCGACGATGTGGTCTAGCGTACTGCGCGGATCACCCATAACAGCCATGAGTTTTAGCGCTGTATCCGGGAGGGGTTCAAGAGCCCCAACACGATCTACAATATCTTTCACACTGTTCATAGCTCAGTCTCGCGTCCATGGCTCTTGATAGTGAAGCGCCCGGTGGCCACATCCAATCGCACAGTACGGGCAGTCGATCCGCCAACGTCCTCCGCATCTATCAACACACCATTTTTCCAAAATATCTTCCGAAGCATGATGTAATTTCGCTTGCCGATATTGAATGTTCCACTGTCATCCAAGAGTTGTGATCCACCAGCAATTTTCACGATAAGGTTTTTCTTTCCAGCACCCAATTCATATGTGGCGCGAAATAGGGCCGGGATACCCGTGTCGGCGAACATCGCAGGTCTTGATTTCGCCTTATCCGGAGAAAGAGCTGATTCAGGCAACATATAGTGAAGCAATCCGCCAACGCGGACGTTCGGATCCCATATGGCTACACCGATACAACTCCCTAACGAGTACGTCACCAGAGTGGCTCGCGGGTCATTGGCAACCTGAAAATCTGCGATGTCAACTACTTGATCCATCGCTCTTCCTATCCCCTGTTTTAATGGGTTCGGCACTTTCCCCAAGCTTTGTTACGGGCGCATAGTTGCTCGACAAAACACTGATGGCCCCAGACAGCTGGTTAACAGCAACAAATTCGGTCACGTTTTTGACTTTGCGTTTCTCAATTCTTACCGGCCCATGCATCTTCTGTTGGAACGACGTGCTACGGCGTCCGATTCTGATTGAGACTCCTTCATGTATTAATTTCGACACCAGAACATATGGAATTCCTCGAGCGCGAGCCTCCTGAAGCATAGTCATGCATTCGCGTTCGGCTTCGTCGGCTTCGGTTTCTATTGTATCCGCCTGATATGTAAGCTCCGTCACTTGTTCCTTTTGGTCCGCGGAAAGGCGTTTTAAGTCTGCGATCATAGGCTGTACAGATCGTCGAATTCGTTCTGCGTCCTCCTTTTGGACCTTTAGGTTTTCACGAATTCGCTCGGCTTTTTCGATCACATCGGGATGAATACCGACGGCAATTTCGGTCTTAACATTGGCGTCACTTCCAAGTGTACCCGCCATGACTCCGTCTCGCGCATAAATCCGACCGCCAATAACTATGCCGTGTTCCACCAAGAGTTTTCCGTCGCAATGCACATGACTGTTCATCAATTCGCTACATATCTTCACATCGCCATCAGCAAGAAGGTCCGCAGCGTCACAAAACCTTGCCACAATATCCCGGCCGGACTTCACTACATTTCTACCCTTTTGAAGGATTCCACCTCGCACCAAAACATCTCCATGACTTTCGACCGTGGCCATCTCTATCGCACCACCTATCGTGATTGATCGCTTCGATTTGACTTCAAAACCATCGTGAACCGTCCCGTGAATCTGAATATCCACAGGGGAATCGATGCACCCAGTCTTGAAATCTACGTCGTTGGAAACGGTAAGGACTTCACTAATGGAAATCAGGTTGCCGGAAAATTCGACTTGTCCAGGTTCATTGGCGAGCAGAGCCGCAGCGTTCTTCTTGCTCCTCAGAATGCTCTTGTCGAGTACAATGTTCGTAGGCTTGCGTAAGGGCGTGAGCGTCTTACCGAAGACGTCAATACCATCCACGCCCGGAATCGATGCCACAAGGAATCCGATTAGCTCTCCAGCATGGACAAAGTGAATCGAGTTATAATTGTAGTAGCTGACAGACGCATCGCCTTGCCAGTCCTTCTCTTTCTTAAGGAACGACTCCTGCCGCTGAAATGCTTCGCCCACGCATTCCACGGCTGGTCGTCCCTCGGCAATAAGAAACCGCTCCGACCTCTCCTCGACCTTGTTCGCTTGAGCCAAAATTTCCGGAATCCTTTGTGTAACAGACTCGCTAATGTCGATCTTGCCTTCTTTGAGAACGCAAACAATTTCCTTTAAGGTGAACGGCGACGGATCATCGGGGTTCAATAGACAAATCCACGCTTGAAGACAATCACTTGACACCTCAATCGCCACTCTATGACCAGTTGTTGTAACAGCCATCATCGGTACTCGTTTCTATGTTTATTGCGGACCGCAGCGCGGGTCTGCGGAATCAACACCCAATTCAATAAAATGGGGCGTAGATGCTGAAAACGAACAAGGGCAGTCGCCTGGCCCTTCGCTGAGATCGAAGTCGAGATTAGCCCGTTGCGCTTTTCGAAACGCGCAGTGCTCGCTGGAATTGGCGCTGGTACATTCACGCACATCAAGTGCCCAACACTCCGCACAAGTGATCCCGAACCCCGCCGAGTCCGCCACCAACTCATACGCCAGTTTTTCGAGCATTGTCGCAGCGATTTCTTGCTGATCTTTATCGAGCTGCGCGACCGACCGCTCGATACGGTCTCGTTGAGCTAAGATAATGCGCCGCGTCACTTCTATTCCCAAGGGTGCCAGTTCGAAAGCTTCCGTGTCTCCGCTACTCGACTCGGATTCGTGTCTGATGAACCTCAAACGAACCATCTCACGTAAGACTTCGTCCATCATCACCGTGTTAACACCAACGAAGGCAGCGATGGCTCCAAGAGTCTTAGTTCCGTGCCAGCGGAGGAGCCGCATCACTGCCAGACCGTTGGTGGGCAATCCTTCACTTTCCGGGATTTCTCGCTCCAGCACGGCATAAGTTGCCTGGGCAAGCTGCAACAGTGACCGCCAGATTTGTGTATTATTATCATGCATGGATTCACCTTGTTATATATCTACTGCCTTTTTATTTGGCCACGTTGCCCTATCTCGGTCGGTTCTACTGCATGTATTATTGATCAACATCTGCGCCAATCTCAACCAGCTGTTCCGATGAAATAATTCTATCAATGTCTAGAAGAATTTTAACGCTTCCTTCTACCTTCCCCATGCCAAGAAAATAGCTGGAATCAACGGAGGCTCCGAGATCGGGAGGGTCTTCTATCTGATTATCATGAATGCTGTATACCTCTTGAACAGTATCAACGATCACACCCATCAGAACTCCGACATTGATGACGATGATGCATGTCTTGTCGTTGTATTCCATTAAAGGCAAATTGAATTTAGATCGAAGGTCAATGACGGGGATCACTTTGCCGCGAAGATTAACTACGCCTCGTACAAAGCTCGGTGTCTGTGGCACTATTGTAATGTCCAGGATTCCGATGATTTCGCGGACTTTGAGAATATCGAAACCGTATTCTTCCCCGGCCAATAGAAAGGTCAGGTACTTGGTATCCAATCCCGTTGTTGAATCTGAACAGTGATCGCTTACCGCATTTTGCTTGTTCGAAATTGTCGTAGTAGCTTCCATCGTTTCGAACTCCTAAGTAAGTTGCATCGCATTTGTATCATGGGCAGCCATCGGGCTTTCGCCACACAAGACAGGATCAATCGGACTACCATCCGATGACATGGCTAATGGATTAGATCTTGATCCGCATGCTGAAATCTGGCTATCTCGATAAGCAAGGGAGATTCCGAGAACGTCCAAAATTAGTCCGACTCGCCCATCGCCAAGGATGGCCGCCCCGGAAATTCCGCGAAGACCTTCGAACCGTTCACCGAGCGACTTAATGACAACTTGCTGCTGTCCGAGCAACTCATCTACGACAAGCCCGATCTCTCCACTTGCGTATTGGGCAATCACTACCATCGCATTACATGGATCAACGTACTCGCCGAGCTGGAACAACGGCCCTAATGGAACGAGCGGAATCAGACGACCCCGAACATTGAGTACGGCACCAGAGTGCTGCACAGTCGTGATCTGTCCCGGCTTGGGACGCAGCGCCTGCTCAACCGCGATGGTTTGGATGATGAAGCGTTCCGAACCAACTCGCAGGAGCATGCCATCAATGATAGCCAGCGTCAGCGGAAGGCGAATCGAAAACGTACTCCCTTTGCCGAGGGTCGATACGATGTCACATTTCCCTCTCAGGTTCTCTATATTTCGCCGAACTACATCCATGCCTACCCCGCGCCCGGATACGCCAGTCACGACCTCAGCAGTCGAGAACCCGGGCGCGAATATGAGGTTGTATGCTTGCTCGTCGGAGAGACGCTCACCCGGTTGCACGATGCCCTTCTCAATCGCCTTCTTGATGAGTGCGTTAGGGTCGAGTCCTTTCCCGTCATCGGTAATTTCAACAACTATGTTACCGCCACTATGAAATGCGGAGAGCGTCACATTTCCCGAATCCGACTTTCCTGCTGCACGCCGCGCATCGAGTGGCTCGATGCCATGATCCACAGCGTTCCGAACCATATGCACAAGCGGATCGCCGATCTGCTGAATCACGTTCTTGTCGAGCTCGGTATCTTCACCAGTAATCGTAAGCTCTACGTTTTTCCAACTTTTCGTGAGACATCACGAACAAGGCGAGCCATCTTTTGAAACGTAGGTCCAATGGGAATCATGCGCATCGCCATGGCAGCATCCTGAACGTCTCGGACGATTTTCGTTGCCTGCGCAACATCTTTTGAGAGCTTCGGAGCCATGCTGAGTTGCGAACTCGCACTAACTTGTGTCTGAGCAATCACAAGCTCGCCGACCATGTCAATCAACGAATCAAGCTTTCTCGTGTCAATGCGTACAGATTGTTCACCGCCTCCATTTCCTATTTTGGTTGTCGTCTCAGGCTTGGTCTTGCTTTGAGGTCGTAGGGCCTGGCTAATTTGTTTGGCGCTGGCCGCCCCAATTTCGATTAGCGTCTCACCAACTTTTTTCGGATCGGATTCACGATCCTGCTTGGCCACTGCATAGTCCACCACTTCTTGAGGCACCGCGCCCTGCTCCACCAGGTTTTCTCCAACCGTCTGTTGCGAGCCTCCGGTATTAGGCACGATACCAACAGGTTCGATCCTACCTGCGACGATGTCACGGAGTTTGGCAATCATGTTTTCAATCGGAGGTTGTGGAACTGATTCACTCGTCGGATCACTGAGGTACTCACGAATGCTTGCAAACTGCACCTTTATAATATCCACGACTTCAAAAATCAGATCGATTAGCCCCGCCGTCACCTTGCGTGTTCCCTTGCGAGCTTGATCTAGCAAGGTTTCCGCTTCGTGAGTCAAGCTCACGATGTCACGCAGATTCAGGAAACCAGCCGCCCCCTTAATTGTATGGAACGGTCGAAAAAGAGAATCGATGGCTTCGGTGTCATCAGGTGCACGTTCAACATCAAGCAGTGCAGCCTCGATGGAGTCGAGATGCTCACCAGCCTCTTCAGCGAAACCGGCTACCATTTCCGTTTCGTCGTCTCCGATTATCAATGGTTCTGCAACATACCCTGGCTGAGATTCGTCTTTTCCTGATGCGGGTTCGTCTTTCGCCGCCACAGTGTCAACTTCGGATTCCGGTACAAGCTCCTCCGGACTAGTCTCCTGGTGTCGGTCAGGCTCATCATCTTCAAACACTCGGTCCATACTGGCGGCAACAGTTTCGTCGCTCGGAATACCTGGGGCGGTGGGGCAATCCGGCTCTACGGGAAGGCTCGTCATGGTATTTGGTAAACTGGATATCGACGCAACGATCTTACGCATGACTGTACTAGGGTCATCAGCCTTTCCGAGAATCAAGGCCTCCAACGAGCTGACCAAGTCCTTCGCTTCTTGGCACGACAGCGCATCGATACCGGCCACTACTAGTTCCTCGCACAGCTCATGCATTTTAGCCAAGCCAGGAAGATCGTTTTCGTCGATGCCATCCAACAGCCCGTGAAGGCTTTCGATGCATGCTGTCGTCGAGAAGCTTTTTGGAATTTCTTCGTTCATAAATTAGGATCCTCCTTGCGTGACATAGACAAGCTTTGAATTGGACGCGCTATCCGAAGCGTCCACATTATGGCAAACAGTCCCATCCAATTCAGCCAATGTTTCGCCAAGCAAGGCATCACGCACGCGTTCATTCAGTCGTTGCAAACCACGATGTGCGTTACACATGCGTTTGGGATTGCGATTACACGTCCTGGGACGCAGATGTTCGTCCTCTTCCGGTGGATTAAGTGCGTCCAATACCTCAACCACAGGTATCTCATTGAGCGACTTAGTCACGACATAACCGCCGAAACGCCCACGAATCGAATCAACAAGCCCGGCGTTATTGAGACTCTGCAGCACCTTGGACGCTTGGTCCCGAGGTATACCCAGAGAAGCAGCCACGACCGGCGCTGAGAGTGGCGTGCCATTCTCTTGACGCTTCAAAAAGCATAGTGCGTATATTCCATGTACGGCGGTCCGAGAGAACAACATTTTAACTCCTCCTTGATACCAAATCACGCCAATTATTCCTTTGCTAATACTGGCATCGTCTCTTGCCGACACTTGTATTAGTTAATCCGGAATTAAGAACTCCGGTTTCAGGGTTGATAACAGGGAACGTTAATCGGACGCTGTTTATCGAGGGCGACGTAACGTGGAAGACGCCAATCATCAGTCTTTCGAAATGCCGCCGCTGTGTCATTCCCGCCAGAAGTTCTGCTCGAATCTTCAGGTGGATTAATGTGGAAGAACGTGCCAAACCAAGGCACACACGAACAAAACCAGAAAGGAACTGCAACATGTCGCTGTTTAGCAATCGAGGAGTAGGCATAAAGATCGGGCTCGGGTATGCAACAGTTGCACTCATTCTTGTGGGTGCCGTATCCACCACGATTTGGCAGGTTAGTCGTACTGCGGAGGTCACCAACCGGGTAATCGATCTTCGTGCCCCTACCGCACAGGCAAGCCTGGGAATGATGAACGGAATGAACCATTCACTAGCAGCTCTACGTGGATGGATCATCCTAGGCAAAGACAAGTTCAAACAAGAGCGTGCCATCGCTTGGTCAAAAGAAATTGAACCAGCGCTGGCCACCATGAAAGAGTTCGCAACCAACTGGACAGATCCGCAAAACATTGAACGACTGAATGCGATCGAGGCGAAGCTCATTGACTTCAAAAATTTTCAGAAGGAAATCGAGGACATTGCCCAGACTGTTGAAAACACGCCGGCCAAGAAGATTTTATTTGAACAAGCAGCGCCTCAAGCGCAGATTTTGAGTAAGCAGATTACAAGGATGATCGATCTGGAGGCTCAATACGACAGCACTTCCGCCTTGGAGGCGACACAGGGCATCACCCGCGCCATGAAGCTAGCTGAGGTCATTACCGAACAAGTCGCTACCGACCGCGCGTATTATGCCAAAAACGTTGTTGCCAAACTCAAGTCGGAGAATCCAGACTTCCAAGCAGGTGTGGGATATCATGATATAAGCGGCGCGATACCACCACCAGCCACCTTTGTACGTGAAACCTCCGAGGCCCTGGGCGACAGCGCCGGATATCGATATGAACTACTAAGCGAGTGGAATATCAACAAGGAGAAAGGACTCCATAATAGCTTTGAAACAGAAGCCTGGAAAAGCCTGTCTCGTAATCCAAATACACCTTATGTCGAGTTCATCTCCACAGGGTCGGGAGTCGAATATCGTTACGCGACTGCAGATATTGCTTCTTCCCAGAGCTGTGTTTCCTGTCACAACAGCCACACGGACAGTCTCAAAAAGGACTTCAAAATTGGTGACTTGATGGGCATTCTCGTCGTCTCTTCGCTCGTAACCCAGGATCAGGAAGTCGGGGAAGTCCTGCTAAACCTTGACGACGACAGCCATACAGTAGGCGGCGTTATCGAAGCATCTCGTAGGCTGTCGAAGGATATGTCCTCACGTAAGGCTGTGTTTGGGATGATGGCGGACACTAGGGGAACCCTCGGCTTAGGACTCGGTGCCATACGCGCATTCCTGCTTTCAGGCGAGACAAGATTCAAACAGGAGTTTGTAAAACTTTGGACCAAGAATACAAAGCGTTTCGGTGATCTAACCGCACATGTAAATATTCTAACACCCGAACAACATGAAGCCTTTAACATTTTCGCTGCCGCGCGAAAGAAGTTTGATCCGCTACCACAGAAGATGTTTACCATTCGTGGCGGTGATGACTGGAACTTAGCCAATAGATGGCTTGGTACTAAAGCTGCGCCTGCTGCGTTTACGATTAAGAAAAACCTTGATGCCATGATCGCTAGCCAGCAGAAACTTATGGCCACCGACATGACCGAGGGAAAAAGGCTTACAACTGCTCTTATGACAACACAGTGGATCCTACTCGGCGCAGGCATCGCCCTTTGTACGATTCTAGGCATACTCATCACGCGTTCAATCACTAAGCCGATCAACCAAATAATCGCCGGCCTTAACGAAGGTTCTGATCAGGTCAATGACGCGGCATCGCAGGTTTCCTCGTCTAGTCAACAATCCGCGGAGGGAGCAAGCGAACAGGCTTCCTCACTTGAGGAAACCAGCTCCGCGCTTGAGCAAATGACCGCCATGACTCGAACGAATGCCGAGAACGCCAAAGAAGCAAACAGCTTGAGCGCCAAAGCGAGAGACGCGGCGAAGTCTGGTAATGAAACGATGCACAAGTTGAATGAAGCAATGACAGCCATTAACGAGTCATCCGGACAGATCAGCAAGATCATCAAAGTCATTGAGGAGATTGCGTTCCAGACGAACTTGCTGGCCCTTAACGCCGCAGTAGAAGCCGCTCGCGCGGGTGAACACGGTAAGGGATTTGCTGTTGTTGCTGACGAGGTACGAAACTTGGCACAGCGTGCAGCCACAGCTGCCGGTGAAACGACGGGGCTAATCGAGAATTCGGTGAGCAAAGCAAAGGACGGTACAATAGTCGCCACTGAGGTAGATGGGGATGAAAGCCCGTTACTCCTAGGTTAGTCTATCGAGCGTTGTCTTGAGACTAGCCCAGCTAACGCAAAGGAGCAACGAACATGAATGATTCTAAGGTATTTGTCGGATTAGACTACCACAAAGATTCTGTGC
>JAJRPG010000086.1 GCA_024280855.1 Planctomycetota bacterium
AATCTTTGTGGTAGTCTAATCCGACAAATACCTTAGAATCATTCATGTTCGTTGCTCCTTTGCGTTAGCTGGGCTAGTCTCAAGACAACGCTCGATAGACTAACCTAGGAGTAACGGGCTTTCATCCCCATCTACGCGCCTGCAAGACACGGGTAATCCCCGTCCCCGATTGACTTCGGGGGCGGGGATTACCCATGCCACCCGGCGTCTAAACAACTCGGCGTCAGTTAAGACACTTTTTTCTTCGCGGAGTAATAGGCTTTGCGGTATTTCTTCGATGTTGGATTAATTTTGCAGGCCCGCGAGAGATGTTCTAGGGCTTCGCCATGTCTCGCGGCTAGCGAGTATGTTTTTCCGAGTGAGTACGCAGCTGGTGCGCTGGAGGGTTTCTTTTTGACACGCTTAATGCCAATACGCATGGCTAACCGTAGGTGTTTTTGGGCTGATTTCTCGTCGCCAATCATGCGGTAGCTGCGTGTGAGTGAGCGATTGACCGATGCGCTGTAACGTTTTTCTTTGTAGGCAGCCATGTCGTGGTCTATGGCTTGTTGTACATATTTCATGAAATTTTCGTTGTCGCCACGCCCTTGATAGCACTCGGCTAATTGACGTAATACTTTCACGCTTTGCGGATTGTTTATTCGGACACGCTCGTACAACGCGATAGCTGTGTCCCATGCTTCGTAACGTGCGTAACGACCGGCGAACTTGTTAACGCCGTTTTCGATGCGGCGATCAATCGCTTGCCCTCTGGAAGAATTATAAAGCAGTAAAGTCGTGCCTGCGCTTAGCGATAAGGTCATAGCTATGACCGCGCACTGTAGCCGTAGTAGGCCTGTCATGGGATTCGATGGTGTCGCTGGAGCTACTTCTGATGCTGTATAAGTATCCTTAGCGTTGCGAAGTTTACAAAGATAATGCACAGTAGTCATCGCTAAGCCTAAGCCAACCAGAACTTCTGCCACCTCAGCCTCATTGAAACGGAAAAAGCTTAGTTCGAGAAAGGCCGCTGTGACGAAGTAAGGCCAAAGATACAACGGCGGTGTCGCTACGCCGAGACGCATTGCCCACGACGCTAGCCTGAATTTTAGTCGCAGGGCAAGGGGGTAGGCTAGGCCATAACATGCCAGTGCCAAGGCCAAGGCATAACTAATCATTTTCTTTAGCGTCGTGCCATACGGGCCAGTCAGGAAGTTGTGAAGGTTCGTTTCGCCCTGAAGGTTATTGGCCTTGAAGTAGGTAGGGGAGTCGAAAGCGAAAACCCGCTGCCCCCATGAAATTTCTTCCATACCAACGTACAGACAGCTCAAGGCGAGTATGGCGAAGAACCAGCGAAATCGTGATCGCATAAAAATCAGGCGCACGGAGACAGCCATGGCTATCATGATGGACCAAAACTGCACCCACTCCCCGAATAGGTCTTCGTAAGTTGCCCATATGAACAGGATAGGAAAAAAGCAGGCTGCAATGGTATAAAAGCTTGCGATTGCCGCGAAGAGTAAACACGGCAACAGGAATTGACGCATGGGGGGGGGATGGTCGGACATCACTTAAAAACTCTCTCTATAAACTGTTGGGGATGACAAAACAGGACTTACAAATCCTGCATTTCGTCAGTATTATCTAATAGAATGGTACAATACATGGGCGTCTCGTTATGGCCGATAAAGAATTTGCGTCAGGGCTAATACTGCTATCGGTCGATGGGTTAGTTCTGTTAGTGAGTGTTAACTTCGTACGGCACGGGTAAGCTGCGTATGAGGCCATCTGATAATGATTTTACGGTCTAGGTTACTGTTCCGTCATTCCCGCGCAGGCGGGAATCACGACACGTTATCTCATCATTTGGTAATTATTACGCATCATATCTCTCGAACCGACTTCTCGGATGGCCTGAAGTTGCCATGCTCGATTGTCGCTGATACTTAGGCGCCTAAGAATAGATTGGGGACACGGTTCATCACATGCTCGGTCCGCGTGTCTTGGCCTCCCCATATCGGCAGACATCGTCCCAGTCTGCTGCATGTATCATGCAAGAGGAATCGCGCTAACAGGCTATGCTCTCGGCTACTACCTGCGACAATTTGCGCTGGGAAAGCAAGGTTTCCGACAACTGGGACGATACCCACAAACAGCGCGATCCAAGGCTTCTCTCGATTCGCCAAGGTGTTTTGAACGATACGAATTACCGTATAAAGCGTGCGCACGATAGACCCGCCTCCGACGATGAACATAGCTAGAACTGCGGGGCTAATTAGTCCAGCCATCCATAAAAGCGGCATAATCCAAAACTGCAACAATTTCACGAAAGGCTTGGTGGCTAATTGTGCGCCGAAGTCTGTAAGGTAGGCATTGGTTTCTTCTGTGTCGAGTCGGGTTCGAAGGTGTGCCGCGCGTTCGTCTGGAAGTTGCCCCCGGTCATTCCATGCGTCGATTCTGGTTGAGACATATTCTCGCGTGAGTAATTCACGATACGTCTGAGACCGTAAAGCATTCCAAGATGTCTTTAGCACGCGGGCGATGTTGATGTTGGCCATTTTGTTGACTAGCTTAGTCACGCCATTGGTGACGCGCGAAGGCATTGATTTCACGGCTCGGCCTAGTTCCCGCTTGTACCAAGACAAGGGATGTTCCTTGAACCATTTAGCCTGCGACCGATTGATAGAGCCGCGAGCCACCTGATAATTAATGCTACCTTCTAATCGAGAAAGAGACTTCCATTTTTCCTGGGCACTCGCCAGCCGGTCTATATCAGTGTTTAATTGCCGTAGCGTCGATTCGCCAAGATGCTCACCCAACGCATGGGTCTGATGTTTGACGTAGCTTTTTAGCTTATCAAGGTCCACGTCGTCAAAGAGCGGCCGTTTATGATGAAAACATTTTGGAAGATAAAAGGACAGCAGCGATAGCGGATTCATCGGAATCAACGCAGGCACGCCGGATTCAAGATCAATCCATGCCCACTGGCGAACGCTTTCGTCTCGTGACTTGATGCACATGAAGTTATTCAGCGCGACCGGATTCCCTTTGCCCGCTTGCCAGACTAGGCCATCGAACCCGGATTCGATGAGGCGACCTTGCAATGGTTCCATGATTTGCTTTGTAATTTCACACAACTCTTCACTGTTTGAATGATGTTGGCCATGTTGCAACGCGACGTGCCTGCCGGTGATGAGTTCGCAACGCATTTCGAAGGCGCGATAACTTTCATTCCAGCCATAGTCATAAGCATGGGCCACGCGCAGTTTGCCGCCAAACCAGAAGTGTACCAGTTCAGATAAAATTCTACGGCGTAGAAAAGCGCACTTAGCCGCTGGTTCGCACCACATGTAGGGGTTCGGTGCGCCTAAGAAAGCATACTGAACAATTTTAGTCAGCCCGGAAGCTCCGAAAACTTTACGCGCGGTATAACGACCTTGCTCGTCGAGGCTTTTGAAAACAACGCCGGAACGCCCTCGACCTAATTCCTGATCTTCGCAATGAGACGTCTTGGTGTCGCGAGTCCTTAGAGTTGTTGTGTGCGTATCCACTGCACCCACGTTGGCTGTGTGGTAGTCTACCTGGTTGATCCGGCTCTCTACAAGCGTGCCAACTTGGTCTTTAGAGGTTGGTGAATTTGTTGGCATGGTAGATATTAGATCATCTAGTTCGGCGTTAGGTTCTAAATGCCGCTTGTAAGATTGCATTGACAAAATTCGATATTCCCACGCTATAATCTACGATTTATATCATGGCGAAGACAGTCTTAATTAAAAACGAGGGCCACGAATTACCGTGGCCCTCGTCAAAAGAGATTTTCGATCACTTCCTATTACTCGATCAGGAAGACACGCAACTTATTGCTATCGATACACAAGCCCATTGAATCACCATGAGCCATGTGGGCCGCCAGAGCATTCTCGCTTATGGTAATTGTTTGGACATTATCGGGATTCCCCGGCGGGAGGTGACAGATTGTCACATTGGCTCCTGCATTGCCGCTATCACTATCTCCGGAATCGCTGTCCGTGCTGTCCGTGCTGTCAGTGCTGTCAGTGCTGTCAGTGCTGTCACTGCTACTATCGCTATCACCACTATCACTGCCACTATCGCTATCACCACTGTCGCTGTCACTGCTATCACTGTCACTATCACCACTGTCACTATCGCTATCGCCGCTGTCACTTGAGTCGCAGTCGCATGGTCCTGCTGTAGCACCTTTCTTCAGGTATATAGGCATTGCCGCTTGATCGAGGATGATGGTGGTTCCGCTATCGCTATCGCCGTAACTGTCAGAACTATCACTGCCTTCGTAACCGGAATCGCTATCATCGCTGTCGTCGCTACTACCGTCTTCACTATCGTCGCTATCGTCACTGTCACCATGAAGGCACATCATCACGCTGCCAGCCGGTATAATGTCATCGCAACCAGACTTTGTGTACTGCATACCAATGTAGATAGCTGTGGCATCAGCAGAAATACTTGTGACGTTACTGCCGAAGGCGCCAGCGAGGAAAAGGGGCAGCTTGCCGTTGGGCGATTCCTCAGCATATCGCAGATGAATTCGAACCGCATTGGTTGGTGTATCGTCCGCAACGAAGTCGTAGCTATTGGCTACTTCGTCGTAATAAGCCCGCCCGAAAATGATATCGCTAGCTGCATTCAGTGTAACTGAGTTCGACAATACATTGTTTCGACTGGTATAATCCATGGCAGAGTCAGACGCCATAGAGAGTAGGTTGTCAATGTCAGGGGCCGCATATGCGATTACGCCTATAGCAGCAAGTGCGGCTGCATCAACATTATCTTGCATATCAGACTTGGCGTTGTAAATGGTTCCCACGTCAATCGTGAGCGTGGCAAACCCCATCAAAACCGGCAGTAAAATCATTACTTGGATGGCCGTGATTCCGCGCCGCCTACTATCATGACACGATTTTCGTAACATCGATATCCCCTTTTCAAAATTTCCGTCAATGTAGTGATGTGCAATATCCCCGGCCCGGTTTTCTTTCTTCCAAGAGAAGTGCTTGAGGATAGTGCTTGTCCAGTTAGAGATTAATATTTAATAGGTAGAGAGGCAAAAGCTATATTATGAAATTTCTACATAACAGGCGGTGGCTGATAAGATACGGTTTTGATGACGGGCTACGGCCCCCAATATAGGTCTATGCATTCAGTAATATTTTCAACCACTCAACATGGTCTGTTTATCAGTGTCGCCGATTACGTGGGCACTACAGGTACGGCCAATAAAATGCGTGCCTGTGCGATTGAGAAAGTTAGTAGCTACTCGTTCCAACCGAGCGCTTCGACCATGACATGAAAGATAACATGTTGCTCAATTACGCCGTGAAACAAGTGTGACATCGGGCCATCTGCATATAGCGGGACATCCTCGCCTCCGTGCGATTCAGAATTTATCTGGACGGCGCTTTCCTGTCGGTACGACGAATCAGTTGTATCTACACTGGATAAATCGCCATACGCAGCGGACTGGCGTGACACAGGTCCGTTCTGATAACCAAGCGTCGTATAAGGTTTGTTGTTTACATCTACTGCCAGGTGATTTTGGTCCGCGCTTAGCGGCAGGTGTTCCACGACTTTCCCCAGGATTGCGTTACCTCGAATGGGGTATCCGCCCATCGTAAAAACATGACTATGATCGGCGGTAACTATGATTAACGTATCATTACGGCTGGTCTTTTTTTGTGCCAATGAAACGGCATTGGAAAATTCGATCGTGTCGGTCAACGCCCGATATGCGTTCGTGCCGTGATGAGCATGATCGATCCGTCCCGCCTCGATGATCAATACATAGCCCTTTTGAAATCGTTTTAATAAATCAATCGCTTTGCCAGTCATCTCCGTAAGAGATGGTTCGCCCGCAGGATCACTTGCACGGTCATGTTCAAAGTGCATATGGTCAGGTTCAAACAAAGCCAGGGCGTGGTCCGTCCTTGTGACGTCCATGCTGGTGAACTGTTGTGTATTCCAAACATAAGTAGCATTTGGTTTCGCCAACCATTCGTTAACAAGATTTTTCTTGTCTAACCGTGAGCCAAACATCGACGCATGCTCCGGGTCTTTTACGAATTGTGGGAAAAAATGACGCCGCCCACCGCCGAACACAACTTCGAGTCCGTTACCATATGAAAACTCGATCAACTGCCGAGCGATGTCTGGGAACCCTGCCTGACGCGCTTCAGGTGTTAGCTTCATGTCATCCTCCCAATCGCGTTCAGGCGAATGGGCGTAGCAGGCCGCCGGTGTGGCGTGCGTGATGGCTGCGGTCGAAACAATGCCAGTCGCAAGTCCCTTCTGCTCGGCTAATTCGATCAAAGTCTTGGCATGGTTACCCTTGGCTGTTTCATGTTTTCCTCGTACCACACGTTGATTAACCGATAGCACGCCCGCTTTGGTTTTGATACCAGTGACGATCGCGCTCATTGTGCCTGCAGAGTCGGACACCTGTTGATTGGTGTTATAGGTTTTGATTAACGCGGTATATGGAAAATTCTCAAAGCTCAGCGTGTTTTCTTCGCCTGATTGACCGCGCAGTTGACCTTCCAGTATACGAGCGGCTGTCACCGTTGAAATGCCCATGCCATCGCCCAGAAAAAGAATGACGTTCTTAGCCTTGTGGTTGATGGGCGAAAGCGACTTTGCTTTTACTACCGCTGCACGACCCTGCGCATACCAGGACTCCGGGCTTTCATCCGCGCGTGCCAGCGAAGGCGACCAGGACAAAATGAGTAGACAATATATAGGTAACGCACGCTGCATGTTGACATTTAGATTCATAGAAAATTTCATTCTGATCCTACCCCTATATTGTTAGAACTGCTTAGCCAACCCCAACAGGCTAACCACCCTCACTCCGCAAATCCTTAATCGCCTGGACAGCCATTCTATCACATTCTTCGTTTTCAATATGTCCCGTGTGGCCGCGAACGTGTTCGTAACTCATCTCATGTTGCTGCGACAATTCATACAGCGTTTTCCAAAGGTCCACGTTTAGCACCGGCGGGCCATTGGGTTTCTTGCCGCGCCGCCAATTATTAGCAATCCACCCCTTGACCCATTGCGTCAATCCGTGAATGACATATTGACTATCGCTCACCAGGCACACGCGGCGGGGCCTATCCGATTTAATCGCCTGCAATCCTTCAATCGCAGCCATCATCTCCATACGGTTGTTCGTCGTGTTCTTTTCGCTTCCGCAGAGCTTCTTTTCCGTATCAGATTCGACATGCCGCAATATCGCCGCCCAGCCACCCGGGCCAGGGTTCCCGCTGCACGCGCCGTCGGTGAAGAGTAAGATTTCCGCTGTTTCAATGCTATTGGTCATAAAATACATCCGCCCAAAAACACACGACATAACCGAAAGCGATACCACTGGTCAAGACAGCCAGGCATCTTAGCTTAATAAAATTTGGGGGCCCCATTCTTCGGGTACTCCCGAAGGGTGGGGGAAGGATGCTAATGAATAGTTGGCTAAAGTAGTTTCAGCCTGCACAATACTTAGAACGCAAGGCGCACGAGACGTTTCTGTTATCGTATCAACGCTTAGGAAAAATACATGGATGACTTTTCTTATATAAACGGCTCGTTGCACTGCGAATCGGTTAATGTGCAGACCATCGCTCGAAAATTCGGCACCCCGTTATTTGTATACTCCCGACAAACCATCATTGACCATTATCGTAAAATCGCCGAAGCGTTTGGGCCACTCGATCCGAGAATATGCTACTCTGTAAAAAGCTGTTCCAACTTGAACATCTTAGCCGTGCTAAAGGAAATGGGTGCGAGCTTTGATGTGGTCAGTGGCGGAGAGTTAGCCCGCGTGCTGGAAGTCGGTGTTGATCCCAAGCGTATCGTCTATGCAGGCGTAAGTAAGACCGATCGTGAAATCAACGCCGCGCTAGACGCCGGGATAGGATGGTTCAATGTCGAATCAGAGCAAGAGCTGGAAACGCTAGCCAATCTCGCCGCTAAACATAATACCGTCGCCCAAGTAGCGTTGCGCGTGAATCCTGATGTAGATCCGCAAACGCATCGTCATACCACGACGGGTAAGCGAGAGACAAAGTTCGGCGTGGATTTGCAGCGGGCTGCGAATGTCTTTGAAGAATTCGCTAAAAACCCAGCCATTAAATTAGCCGGCTTGCATGTTCACATTGGATCGCCTGTTAATCGCATCGAACCGTTCGTTGAATCGATCAAGAAAACGCTGGGTTTGATCGTTCAACTTAGTAAGAGTGGTCATGCAATCACATCTATAAATATCGGTGGGGGGTATGGCGCTCATTATTCGGGAGAAGAAGCGCCGACAGCCGCCGACTACGCGACTCACATCGTGCCATTGTTGCAGGACAAGAACTTAACGGTCATGCTAGAACCCGGTCGAAGCATCATGGCTAATGCCGGTGTGCTGATTGCCGAAACAATTTTTAAGAAATCTTCCGGTGATAAAAAATTCGTCATAGTAGATGCAGCTATGACAGATTTAATTCGTCCCGCGCTCTACGACGCTTTCCACTTCGCCTGGCCAGTCGCTCCGGCGGGGGGGATGATTCCGCCTCGACGTAGTCAGGAATTAAAACTAGAAGGTACAGAACTAGTAGACATAGTAGGCCCGGTCTGTGAAACCGGTGACTTCCTAGCCAAGGACCGTTGGCTACCACCCATGTCACGGGGTGATTTGCTCTGCATTTTCTCCGCAGGCGCCTACGGTTTTTCGATGAGCAGCCAATACAACTCAAGACCAAGAGCCGCCGAGGTATTGGTGCATGGCCACGAGGCGAAATTAATTCGAAAAAGAGAAACTTACGAAGACCTGGTAGCCTTGGAGCGACAAAAATAGTTTTTGATACAATGGTGTTAGTTCTGGTGCCCCATTGTTTGCC
>JAJRPG010000087.1 GCA_024280855.1 Planctomycetota bacterium
AGACATGATAGCAGAGAGCTACGAATCAAGGTATTAGACAAACCTCTCGCGACGACGTGAGCGGATCAGAAAATGTGCAGGAAAATTCTGTCAGGAAAACACTTGAAAGAAAAACTCTTTCAGGTATGGGCCACCCGGCCAGGTGAATAATTTGATCTATCGTTACGTCGTTGGCGTTTGCACTGCGCCGTAGCGGCGGTCTCTGCTAGCGAATTCTTTGATGGCTATATTGAGGTCTTCGGGTGAGAATTCTGGCCAAAGTTTGTCGCAAATGTGAAGCTCGGCATAGCTGATTTGCCATAACAGAAAATTGCTCACGCGAAACTCGCTCGCGGTGCGGATGAGTAAATCCGGGTCGGGCAAGCCAGCCGTATACAGCGAGTTCGTGATGAGTTGTTCGTTGATGTCGTTGGGGTCGAGTTTGCCATCCTGCACGTCCCGGGCTAGGTCGCGGACGGTATCGACGATTTCATCTCTTGAGCCGTAATTGAGGGCCAGGCAAAGTTTTAACCCGGTGTTCTTTCGGCTGAGTTCGACCGTGATATCCATTTCGTTCAGCACATTATCAGGGAGTCCTTCACGCCGTCCTATGTGGATGAGGCGCACGTTGTTGTCCATGACCGTGTCGCGTTCGGCTATTAGATATTGGGCGTATAAACCCATGAGGAATTCGATTTCCTCTGGTGGGCGTTTCCAGTTTTCGGTGCTAAAGCTGTAGAGCGTTAATGTTTCAAGATGCAGTCGGGCGCAGTGAGTGACGATGGTTCGTACAATTTTCGCGCCTTGTTCGTGGCCTCGGATGCGAGGCCAATCTCGCTTTTTGGCCCATCGACCATTGCCATCCATAATGATGGCGATGTGTCGTGGCAACTGCTCACGACTAAGGCCTAGTGTTTCTTGTGGGTCGAGTGGTGGTTCAGTCATAGTTGTTGTTATAGAGAAGCGGGTTCAGGTACGTCAATGCTGTCTTTTAATGGGCCTCGAATTAAAGTCTGTGAACGGTCCGGGCCTACGCCTAATATCGAAACGGGGGCGCCGACGAGGGATTCAATGTGTTCGACATAATCCCGCGTAGTCTGTGGCAGGTCTTCATAGCGTCGAACCGTGCGTAAATTCTCATGCCAGCCGGGGCGATATTCAATGACCGGCTCGCACTGCTCAAGCGTAGCTGCGTCGGTGGGCATGGTCGTTAATGTTTTTCCTTCATGGCGATAAGCGACGCATACGCCGACTTCGTCGAACCCGCTGAGCGTGTCCAGGTGCATGAGTGCAATGTCGGTTGCACCGGTTATTTGTCTGGCGTATCGGCTGGACACGGCGTCAAACCAACCGCAACGTCTAGGCCGGCCTGTGGTAGTACCGAATTCGTTGCCTGCTTTGCGAATGCGGTCGCCGATGTCGTCCTTGAGTTCGGTTACGAATGGGCCTGAGCCTACGCGGGTGGAGTAAGCTTTGGTTACAGCAATGTATCTAGTGACGCAAGCTGGAGGGACGCCCGCGCCTGGGCCTATACCGTGAGGTCCGGTGCTGCTTGATGTGACGAAGGGGTAAGTGCCGTGGTCGATGTCCAGCAAAATGCCATTGGCCCCTTCAAACAAGATAGCTTGGCCTGCGTTAATTGTCTCGTGCAAAAAGCTTGTCGTATCGCAGATGTTGGACGAAAGTCTTTTTTTTGCGAGAAGCACGTCGCGGACAATGGACTCGATATCCAATCCGCCATCATCACCATAAATAGCCTTGAGCGCTGCGGCACGTTTTTGAGATAATTCGCGCACGCGGGCTTCAAGGTTTTCGTCGTTGAGTAAGTCGATGAAGCGGATAGCTGTAGTCCGCCGCATTTTGTCGGCGTAGCATGGGCCTATGCCTCGTGCGGTAGTTCCGATGCGTGTCGCGCCGGTGGCATTCTGTTCGCTGAGATTATCCTCGGCTTTGTGATAGGGCATGACCAGATGAGCGCGTTGGCTGATTTTTAATTTGGGGGACACGTTGATGCCGCGAGCGGCGAGTCCGTCGATTTCTTCGAGTAGGCCTATCGGGTCAACGACGACGCCCGGTCCTATGACGCCGACGGCGGATTCGTGGAGTACGCCAGTTGGTAGAAGGTGAAGGGCGAATTTTTCTTTCCCCACGCAGACCGTATGGCCAGCATTGGCTCCGCCGTTGAATCGCACTACGGCATGGAAGGCGGGGTATAGTAGGTCGACAAGCTTGCCTTTACCCTCGTCGCCCCATCCCATGCCGAATACGCATGTATGTTGAACGGCTTTATTGCTCATAAACCACCATCAATAAACCACTTAGGACAAATAACCGGGCATAAAAAAGGCCCCGCATGGGGGCTGATCGCAACTTCACATGCCCTTTTTTGTACCCTAACGAAGCGATTTTGGGATGTCAAGCACTAGAAATCGCCCCGAAAACCTGTGAATTGGTTAAATTTTACGATCGTTAATCTAAAAATCAAGCCATTAGTGGTAATTTTATTGACATTTATGTTAATTGTTGCATTATATATTGTATTGATGCTTCGTAGGCCTCGTTCTAGTTATCATTGAAAGAAGGGAACTTGATTGATGAATATAGCTACGCTGAGGAACTTTCTGGAAATTCCATACGATCAGCTTGAGGAGATGAACCTTGAGGCTAAGCAGCAGCGAATCGATCATGTTGATTCGGGGAAAATAGCCGAGCAGCGTCGGAAATATCTAACAGATGAGAAGCGGATTAAGGCGATCACGGTATGTTTTACTGATCTTGAAGGTCGGTTTCAGATGCTGGATTATGACAAAAAATTCTTGCTCAAGAACGCGGACAATCTGACGTTTGATGGATCATCTATACGGGGTTTTTCGGAGATTGGCGCGTCTGATTTGAAGCTGACCATAGATTGGCCAGCGTTTTATTGGCTACCTGCGGATGTTTTTGGTCCGGGGAAAGTCGTCGTTTTTGGCGAAGCCCATGACCAGGATGGCTCTCCTTATGGCGCGGATTTTCGATCTCGGCTGCGCACGCATGTCGACCAGATGTATCGCAATGACGGCATGGTGATGCACGCTGCGACGGAAATTGAAGGGCTTTTATTTGAAGGCGTGGATGCGGAGCGTAAGTACCACGAGGCCGGGGCTTTTTCGTTTATGTCTACGGGGGGGTATTATCATTCTCTTCCGCAAGACCCGCTGCGAAAGTTTATCGACCAAGCTGCCGAGGTGCAGCGAGCGTTGGGACTTTCTAACGAAAAGGATCATCCAGAAGTCGCACCTTCGCAATTTGAGCTTAATTATGGATATACCGATGCCGTGATCGCAGCCGATCAGATTCAACTTTATAAACTGACATGTCGTCAGATCGCGCGATCTATGGGGCTAACCGCTTCATTTTTGCCTAAGCCTGTAGCTGGGGTGAATGGTAACGGGATGCACTGCAATATCTCAATGAGTAAGAATGGTAAGAATCTGTTTTTTGATGCCGACGGGAAGGACAGGCTATCTAAGAGTGCTTTGGATTTCGTAGATCGCATATTGAATAGCGCTTCTGACATATGCCTGACACTCAATTCGAGTGTGAATGCCTATCGCCGATTGGACCCGAATTTTGAAGCTCCTAATCAAATAAAATCGTCTGCGACGAATCGTGCGTCGATGATTCGCATTCCATTAGCCAATGAAAAGTCGGCGAGAATTGAGTTTCGTTCGGTGGCGCCAGATGCGAATCCGTACTTGATGTTGTACACGCTATTGCGCACGGGCATGGAAGGGCCTTTGGCGGACGCGGCTGAGTCGGAAAGCAAGCGGTCGAGAACGCGGTTTTTGCCGGACAATATATATGACGCTATTCGCATCGCGAAGTCGAGTCGATTTCTAGCGGAAGTGCTGGGTGAGAATAGCCATAGTAAGTATATCGAGCTGAAACAAATGCAGGCGGATCGCTGCCCGAAAGAGCTGGGCACGCGTGTCAAACGAGAGGAAATTATGTTCCACCACGAAGTGACGAATCAACTTTTGTGGAGCCAGTTTTAAGGGGGAATGCGACTCTGAGATGGATCGCGTTTTGCCCACAGGCTTGCGCCGTGCGGCTCTGGGGTGGTGATCGCGTGGCTGACGTTATTTTTTATCGTCAAGAATGTCTCGGAAGCGGGACGATAGCGAAGATAGCGGCGCCATTATGTAGTCCCCCCAGCTACGGCGCTGCTGACGACTGGGAAAGAAGAGGTCCTCGGTCAGTAATGATCGGGGGCTTTTTTCATTGCTGAGGGAGTGACATTTGAAGGGCACGGGCAAGCTGGGGCTAGCCCGTGCCACACAAAAAATGTTGCGTGCCTTATCCGGTTAATCCTCTACCTCGGCAACAACTGATGCCCAATAAATCTCGGCCTTTTCCAACTCGAATCGCTCGCCACATTCAGGACATCTATCAATATTTTGGTGTCCTTCGAGAGAATAGAGGCAAGTGGTACAGATGCGGAATTTGGCATTAATGAGTTTGTTCTTAAACTTCCGGAGTCTCCGCTTCCGTAATACAAAATGGTCAAATAGTATGGCTATGGCTACAATGGTTATAAAAATTTCTCCTATACGCATTCCCAGTAGTGATATGCTAATTCCCAAGAATAACATACATGCCCAGAGAACCTCCATTCCTAGATTCCCACCAAAGGGGCGGTTAAGAAACAAACGATTGTCGCATCGTTTATTTCGTATCCAGGTATAGACGAGTAATACCGTAAAGATCAGCAACCAAATTAAATAACCCTTAATGTTCATTTGTTGTAGTGCCAAGATATTGACATCTAAATAGTTTAGGCAGGTTAACCTTTCGCCAGTAGGCGAAAGAACGACCGTGCCCAACAGACAAGCAAGACACGGGTTCCGAAGTAACTCGGAACCCGCGCTGGTCGCTCATCTATAATTAGTTGCTATGCTCTAGCTTAATACATCGAATGAAAAGAGCGGAGTCAGGTCGTCTAAAGTGTCTAGTGACCACGCCTGCTTGAGAATTTTCTCGGCTGACTCATCTGAAATAACGCCGTTAGCCATCCGCTTGAACTTGGCGATTACTTCTTCGTCGGTCATGGGATTTTCCGCATGGCCTCGTGGGAAATCTACGCGCTTATTGACTTTGGTTCCATCGGTACAGGTGATGGTAATGTCGTTGGGGATGCCCTTAGGGTAGTCTTTGTTTAGCTCAGGGTTTTCAACGATTTTAGTTTTGTCGATTAAATCTAGCAGGACTGGATCGGTCAATCTGTCCTGGTTGAAGGTCTCAAGCGTTACATCGCCATCAACGAGGGCAGCGGCGCAGCAGTAGAACATGGAATGGTCCGCTGTCTCGCGTGAGGTGGGTCGAAGTTTTTCCGGTTCGCTGCCAATAATGCTCACGGCTGCTTCGAAGCTAGCGATGTGGATGTTATCAATCTCTTTGCCTTCGACTTGTGATCGCATCTGTAAAACAGCATCGATGGCAGACTGGGAATGATATTCCGCAGGCCAGAATTTGATGTAGGTTTTGTCGATCATGTAGTCGCCTTCAGCGCCGAGTACGAGATTTTTGACGCCGTGAATGTTAAGCTGATTCATCAGTCCTTTTGGTCCCTCGAAAATTTCGTTGGGGCCTGTCATGCCGCGACGGGCGAGGTCTGCGGCGAAGATACCGTTTCGTCCTGCATTGGAAAAAGCACAAGCTTTCCAGTCGGAAATCTGGCCGGTGCGGGTTTGACGTGTGGTGATGTTGCAGACGCCAGCTAGGCCTAGTGCGTGTTCCATTTGATCTTCGGAAAGATTCCAAAGCTTAGCTGCAAGTAGGGCGGTGGATAGCGCGCCGTAGGTGACGTGATCCCATCCGCCAGCACGAAGACTAGCGGCGTCACATAGACGGCACTGAATTTCGTATCCTATGACCGTAGCTAGGATCATGTCCTTACCAGATTTTCGCGCGTTTTGCGTAACGGCGACAGCTGCGGGGATGTTGTCCGAGGGGTGTGCCGGTTCCAGACTTAGGTAGGTGTCGTTGTAATCCAGGTAACGAACCATCGCACCATTAGCAAACGCGGCTAATTCTACGGAGGTGTTGTGCTTAGTACCCCAAACCGTGGCGGCTGGGGGTGGATCGTTAATAGCCATCGCTTTGGCGCGGGCGATGTTAGCAGGTTGCGAACGATACGCACCCAAGCATGTAGCGATCGAATCGATCACGCGTCGCTTCACTTCGTGTACGGTCTTTTCCGGTAAATCTTCAAACTTCAAATTAGTGGCCCAGTTGGCCATCTTTCGTGCGATTGTCATGTTGCTCCTTAGCTGTTTCTTATCAATTATACTTTGTCTAATTCTTCCCCAACCGATTCTAGCAGCATCTCTGCTATGTCCAGTTGTTCTACGTCTTCACGTTCTTTCGTAGCTAATCCGTCTGTTAGCATGCGCATGCAGAACGGGCAGGCGCTGCTCACGCAATCGGGCTTGGTGTCTAGTAGCTGCTGCGTTCTTACTTCGTTGATTCGTTCCTCGCCTGGCTCTTCTTCCTTAAACATCTGTGCCCCACCTGCCCCACAGCACATGCCTCGGTCGCGCGTTTCTGTTGGTTCCAGCACGGTTAAGCCTGGGATGCTGTTTAGCACTTCACGCGGCGGGTCGTATATTTCGTTGTGTCGGCCTAGATAACAAGAATCGTGATAGGCGACCTTTTTATCAATGCGTTTAGTTGGCTTGAGCTTACCCTCTTTGACCAACTCAGCCAGGAAGGTTGTGTGGTGAATAACGTCAAATTTCCCGCCAAAATCGGGGTATTCGTTCAATAATGTGTTGAAGCAGTGTGGGCAGGTAGCTATGATTTTTTTCTTGCCAGCTTCATAGCCGTTGAGCAATTCGACGTTGGCGTTGGCGAACATTTGGAAAAGATATTCATTACCCGCACGCCTGGCTGGGTCGCCGGTGCACTGCTCTTCGTTTCCGAGAATGGCAAAATCTACCCCGGCTTGTTTCATAAGCTTCGCTGTAGCGCGTGTCACCTTCTTGGCACGTTCGTCGAAGGCGGGGGCGCAGCCTACCCACAACAGGACGGGCACTTCTGGATGATCCGCTAGCTTTTTGATGTTTAAGTCGCTTGCCCAATTTTCACGATCCTCAGCTGGGAAGCCCCAGGGGTTCGCGCTGGATTCCAATCCTCTAAAAGCCGTTTGTAATTCGGTGGGGAATTCGCCACGTTCTTGTACGAGATATCGCCGCATATCGACGATTTTATCTATATAAGTAATGAATACAGGGCACTCCGTCTCGCAGGCACGGCAGGAGGTACAGGCCCAGAGTACTTCGGGGTCAATCACGCCGTCGATCAAATCCTTATTGTATTCTGGCGTGTCACCTTCCTCGGCTTGCGCACCATTCCCATTGGCCGCGACTAGCGCGTCGTCGTGCTTATAGAGGAAATTTCTCAGGTCAAGCGTAAAGTGTTTAGGTGATAATTTTTTGCCAGTCTTGGTCGCGGGGCAATGATCGGAGCATCGGCCACATTCTGTGCAGGTGTAGAAATCCATGATGGACTTCCAACTAAACTGATTGATGCGTTTAATGCCTAGCGTTTCTTCGCGTTCGAGCTTGCCGTCTATATCTAAGATAGGAGGCAGACGACCCGGAGAATGTAAGTCTTGAACGAAAATGTTTGGAATCGCGGTGATGACGTGAAAGTGTTTAGAATGGGGGAGCAAGTTCAAAAAGACTAGGACGAGCAAGGAATGAATCCAGAAGCCGAGGTGCTTGATGACATTCAATGTGTCGTCAGATAAACTTTGAATGGTCATAGCCGCTAATGAACCGGCTGGTTCCCAGATAAGAAACTCGACAGGTTTGATGACTGCTTGTTCGTAGGTGCCAAGATTAACTTCTTTGATTATGGAGACATCCGAGAATGTGGTTTCCAGTTGGCCACTTCCAGGAAAAAAATTGGGATTAGAAGTCAGGCTAGCTGCAAGAGGTGTCCCCAATCCTTGACCAATGCCACTGATTGGCGAGTTTGGTTCTAGGACAACACTGGTCTTTTTCGTATCAAAAGAATCAGCTGAAATCGCTTTATTCTTTGATTGATTTTTGTCCGCAAGGATTTTCTGGAAAGGAATTCTACTTTCCGTGCTATAGCCTTGCTCAACTACCTCTGTGGTTCTTGCATCAAGCGCTACGAGCGCCCCGTCATATAAAATATCACCAACCA
Organism: Planctomycetota bacterium; assembly: GCA_024280855.1. Classification (GTDB taxonomy): domain Bacteria; phylum Planctomycetota; class Phycisphaerae; order UBA1845; family UBA1845; genus JAJRPG01. The sequence continues at coordinate 8,194 of JAJRPG010000087.1, forward strand.
TCATCGCGAAAATAATGCCGAGAATCACGAGGCCTTCGGTGCCGAGCGTCATTCGGCTGAGGCGTTTCACTACCCGGAGATAAGCGAAAACGATGGTGCCGATGAGGACTAGAACAACGAAGAAATCCTTTTGGATGGAATACATTTTGCCCATCATGGTTTCTGGGCCAAGTATCCATAGGTTGAAAGATTCGTCGAACCCGCGCCCCCAGAGGATGAGCGTTCGCTGTAAGAGTATCGCAAAACCAGCGAAGATCATGATGTGAGCCGTGCCCGCTAGCGGATATCGTTTCATGCGCCATTGGCCAAACCCGTAGAATAAGGTGCGCCAGAGACGGATGCCGATTTGGTCAAAGCGTTTTTCTGCGGTGCCGACCATCATCAGGTTCCAGCGCCGCCAAGCGGAATGTGCAAATACGCCCCACCCGACGAGCAGAAGTATGGTCATGAAAAGCGGACTCATGCAAGAACCTTTCGTATGGGCAACGCCGAACGTTCAGTTGACGCTAACCTTTTAGTCTTTCAAGCTCTGCGGTTAGTAGCGGCACGAGCGTAAACAAATCGATCACGCAGCCATAGGTCGCTACTTTGTAAATCGGCGCGTCGGCCTTCGTATTGATGGCTACAATCACCTTGCTGCCACGCATGCCCGCGAGGTGTTGAATCGCGCCGTCGATACCACAGGCGATATACAACTTCGGCGTGACGACTTTTCCGGTCAGGCCAACTTGTCGGGAATGTGGCTGATAACCAGCGTCACAAGCGGCGCGAGATGCGCCAACAGCGCCGTCCAGCATCTCAGCCAGATCGTAAATAATCTTGAAGCCCTCTTCAGACTTAAGCGCTCGGCCGCCAGATACGACGACGTCGCCTTCTGTCACGTCCTTGACACCTGAGCTAGTCGAAACAACTTCCTTGCAGGTGAGCCGTTTGTCGTGGTCTGAAAAGCTTACAGCCACGGCTTGTACTTCTGCAGAAGCGCCAGCTTGTGGCTCTGAAGCGGCGTAGACATTAGAGCGTACCGTAGCTATTTGGAGCACGGCGCTGGATAGTTTGAACTTAGCGGCAAGCTTCCCGGCGTAAGTGGATTTCTCCACGATTAGGTCAGCCCCTTCGACGCTTATATCTGTGCAGTCGATAGCTAGGGCCGCGTGCTTACGCGCAGCGGTGCGTGATGCGAGGTCGCGGCCCATGAATGTCGTAGGAATTAAAACGACCTTAGGCGAAGCCGCTTCAATCACAGCGGACAAAGCCGTGGTGTATTGACTGGCTACATAACGAGCCAGTGAAGCGTCCTCGACGGTGTAAACTTTTTTCGCACCGTAAGATGCGATGGTATCGGTTAGACCTGATACGTTATCACCAACCACGCACGCCTCAGCCTGGCCGCCCATTGATGACGCCAGCTTGTCAGCCAGAGCTAGTAGTTGGAATGAAGCGGGAAGAATTTTCCCGTCACGCTGTTCGATAAAGACTAGTAAATTACTCATAATTAAACGACTTTCGCCTCCTCTCGTAGCAAGCGAACTAATTCCTTAGCCATCTCCTCTGGCTCACCCTCGATAAACTTGCAATCAGGCTTGGGCGGCGGCGGAGAGATGGATAACATTTCGGTCGCGTTTTTCAAATCTTGTGAAATGGAAAGGTCACTTCCCGTGATGACTGTCACCTGCTTTTTCTTAGCCTTCATGATATTTGGCAGTGAAGGATAACGAGGCTCGACGAGTCCCTTTTCGATAGTTAGTAGGACGGGCAAATCGCCTTCGATGACTTCTTCCGCACCTTCGATACGTCGGCGGGCGGTGAAGTGCTTGCCGTCGTCAGCAATTTCTAAACCCTGGACAGCGCCGACGTGGGGCCAATCGAGGAACTCAGCCAGGGCAGGTCCGACGGCTCCGCTATCTAGGTCGATATTGTATTTTCCGCAGACGATGAGGTCGAATGGCTGCTCCTGTTTTTTGATCGCCTCAGCCATGACGTGGGCGGCGAAAAGTTCGTTTTGAGATTGAAACGACTCGTCGTTAATGTGAATGCCGGAGTCCGCACCCATAGCTAGGGCGACTCGGAGAGCTTCTGCGGCTTTGTCCGGGCCTAGAATCATGGCTACGACTTCGGTGACGTCGCTGCGTTTTTCTCGAAGTTGCAGGGCTAATTCGACCCCAAACTCGTCAAACGGATCGAGTATGAGCTTTAGCCCGCTGGCGTCAATTCCGCTGCCGTCAGCTTGAACTTTGACGGCTGCGTTGGAGTCGGGAACTTGTTTCACGACTGATAGTATTCTCAAGGTGTCTTCTCCTTATGCAGTGAGATTTTATCCGAAATCGCCGCGCTGCGATTCGGGTCGGGTATGGTAACGAATTTTTACCATTTGTGCAGCCTTGCGTGCCTGCACTTAGCTAAAATAAATGTGGGCAGATTGCGTGCCAGAGGGTTAATGAGTGATGGAAAACGAGTTAAACTCGCTTGCGGCGTCTCTGGAATCGGTCTGAATGTGTTCAATGTTGGATTTCATGGTAGCTTTGATTTGCGCCAGGAACCTTTCATGCTCATCGGGCAGCCCCTCAGCGACTAGCTCGACCCGGCCATCTGGCAAATTCCGGACGAATCCTGTTACGGCAAAACTCCTGGCGATAGACTCGGTGGTATAGCGAAACCCCACGCCCTGAACGATGCCTGTGAAATAGGTGGTGAAACGTCGTTTGCCTGGTATTGGATCACTCATCGTACAGCACGCGATGCCTAGCTATGGCTTTTTTACTCGATTTTTGACCATGTAGACTTCTCGGCCATTATCTCGGTAGCAGACTTCGTCCATGTAAGCCCGCATGAGCATGAGGCCTCGACCGAAGGGCAAGGGGAGGCGGTCTGGCTCGGTGCAGTCGGGGATGGTGTGTGGCTCGAAACCCTCGCCTTGGTCGGTGATGGTAATTTCCGCGCGGGTCTCATCGATGGAGTAGCTAATGACGATTGTTTTCGAAGGGTCGTTCTTATTGCCGTGTTTGACCGCATTGGTCAGGGCTTCTTCGAGGGCGAGTTTGATACCGAAAATGTCGTCTTCGGGATATCCGCACTGCGTGAGCTTATCAACGATAGCCTTCTTGGGGGGCTGAATTGCGAGCGAATCGCTGGGGACTGTGCTTACTTCGCAGTCTGATCGGCTCTGACGATTTGAATCTGTCATGCCAGTACCCTACTCACCAATAACACACCTTAGGGGACATCGCTTTGACGAGGCGACAATCACGAAATTATTTGAAACTATCGAGCGCCTTGCCGGTCGTTTCATGAATTTCAAAAAGCTTGTTTAGCCGCGTGATTTTGAACACTTCATAAATCTGCGGAGATATATCGGAAAGCCTCAACTGGCCCGACTGCTCGGAAACAACCTTATTCAAGTTAATCAACATGCCCAAGGCTGCACTGGACAAATGCTCCACATTTTTGAAACACAGCAGCAGCTTGATATTGCTCTGCTCATTGATGTGGGAGAAAATCTCGTCTTCAATCTCTCTGATTGATAGCTCTTCGAGGATTTTTCGGTCGGCAAATTCGACGGTGCTGACACCGTCTGCCTCGATGATGGTAAGATGTACCTGTGGCTCGCTCATAGCTGTTGATCTCCGTGGAAATCCTTCAAATTCTGGAAGTTTCCCCTAATTTTCACTAGAGTTTACTTTGAGGCATGGGGGTGTCAAGAATTAGCGCCTGGCCAGCGATTTGCCAGGATGTATGTCGTGACGTGATGCGGAAGGTCGATTAGAGAGAAAAGTGAAGCGAACATTAATATTCATAGCTGTCGTAGGTGTGTTGTTTGATGCGGATTCGGCGTTGGCGTGGGGGCCTGCTACCCATATCAGCCTGGGTACGTCGCTATTAGACCAACTTTCGCTGCTACCCTCAGCCGTGGCTGTTTTGCTCAGTCGTCATACGAGAAGCTATCTTTTTGGCAACATCGCAGCGGATGTTGTGTTTGCCAAGCGGCTGAGCCGGGTGAAGCAGTTCTGCCATCATTGGTCCACGGGCTTTGGCCTGCTTGATCGGGCGGTGAGTGATAATGACCGGGCGTTTGCCTATGGGTATTTATCCCACCTCGCCGCGGATACCGTGGCTCATGGTAAGTATGTGCCTCGGCAAATTCTGCTCAGCGGCAACCGAATCAATTCGGGGCATTTGTATTGGGAGCTTAGGGCTGATGCTACGGTCTCGAAAGAAGTTTGGGCGAAGCTCGACGATGTAATCGACGACGACCACCATGCGCATCACGGGGCGATGTCGCTTCATCTGACCGATACGTTTTTGAGCTATAAGTTGAATCGAATTCTTTTTAAGAGAATTAATAACTTTTCATCTCGTCCGATGTTTCGTTATGGCATGAACGTTCTCAGCGATTTCTCGCGTTGGGAGTTATCTCCGAAATTGATCACGGGCTATCACGGTGAATGCATAGATCGGATGGTGTCTGTGTTGACTGAAGGGAAGGGCAGTGCGATGTTAAAAGAAGACCCCAACGGCACGTCGGCTTTGATGAGTTTGCATGTGCATCGTCGGCACGAAAAACATTTGCGACGGCGCGGCATTGTGACCGCAAGATTTCGGCAAGAAGCTTGTGCGGGATTGTCGCCATTTAAGTGAAGTGGGTGGAACCTGACCTACGCAACGGAGTGTGGCCGTTTGGTCGAGGCGGATTAGGCATGGCTATACGATTTCGGTCACTACTGAATCGCACCAAGATTGTATTGTTTCTTTCGGTTATATTCGTGGCACTTTGGGCAACGAGTTTGACAACGACCTTTGAAGCAAAATACTACAGATGCGCGATTCTAGTTGCTGGGGGTGGGGTCGGAGTTTACTTGTACACGCAGGATAATCTTCGGGACGAGCGACTGCGATTGGACTGGGCTTATCCAATATACTGGTTGCCTTGGTTTGAAACTAATATGTCGTCAAGCTGTTTATTCGCGACATTCATTCCCATGTGGTGCATCGCACCGTTCGTGTTCATTCCAACCTATCTGTTATGGCGAAAGGACCGCCACATTCCAGAGGGGCACTGCCAAAAATGCGGGTATAACTTAGCCGGCAACGTATCGGGCAAGTGTTCTGAATGTGGTAAGGAGATAGAGCATTAAGGTAACACTAATTATCTAGAGGCTGTAGTCGGGTGGCCCACCTCGTTCCGAGGTGGGGGAGTCGATGATCGAACGGGAAATGCATCAACAAACCGTCGCTTAGTTTTTACCATCATCATCTTGATGATCACAAAAGTTATTATTGTGTCGCATGAATGACACTTACATTATCATCGATTCCCCCATGTCCAAACAGAAGGACATGATTCCATGAAAGAGAGTTCTCCTGCAGAATTCATTGGACGGCGTATCCTCGTGGGACCGCCAAAAACAGAATTCTTTTACGCAGGAGAACTCAGCTATGTTGTTTATGGG